>NZ_JBFTKO010000009.1:0-235198 GCF_056395985.1 Pedobacter sp. 05T44 | reverse complement strand
GTCCTTCGTGAGTTGTGGGGTGACCTTGTAACCTTGAATTTAATTTTCTGAAAGTTGCCAGTTCACTAATGTCGAAATATCCCGACCTGGCCAGAACGCTGTAGAAAACTGGTGAAATGTGTCCGTTAGAAAGGAAAAACAAATCTTCGCCTTTTCCATCCATTGTAAAATCAGTAGAGTGGTTCATTACCTCGAAATACAGTGCGGTAAAGAAATCTGCACAGCCTAGAGACCCTCCCGGGTGACCAGATTGGCAGCCGTGTACCATTCTAACAATATCCCTTCTTACCTGAGAAGCAATATCTTCTAATTCTTTGATTGTATGTTTCATTAATTGGGGTTGTTGATTAATATGACAAACTTAACTAAAACTGCGCAAGCATTCATGCGCACAGTTAAAATAAATATTCCAATTATAGGGCTTATATTTTAAAAAATACTCAGATAATAATAAAAAGGAATATTAAAAGACATGGCAAAAAAACGCAGGTCAGAAAATACCTGTTTTAGCTACTAGTAAATTGTTTTTTGTTGATCTAAACTGAAAGGGTGTAATATTAAACTATGCCGACAATTGAAAAATAATTTTTTAACATTTAGAAAATATTTGTTTATATTTATGTTAGTTGCATACCAAACAAAGAAATAGATGCATGCCAACCAATTAAAATATTGGAGTGAATCAGATCTTTTCGTTAAACTCGGTGAGGGGGACGAGCGGGCCTTTGGCCACGTATTTAAGAAATATTTTTCTTCTCTATGTTATTTTGCGAACAAGTATGTGTTTGATGTGCAGGAAGCCGAGGACATCGTTGAAGAGGTTTTTGAGAAACTTTGGAAATGCAATCATCATATCAGTTGTTCAGAGCATTTGAGATCGTATTTGTATATGGTTACCAAGCGTACCTGTATGGACCATCTTAGCAAGAATAATCATGCTAAAGAAAGGCAATTGAATTTTGCGATGCGGATTGGAGATCAGGAACCAGATTTTATTTATGAAATGATTCGTTCCGAGGTTTTAAGGGATATTTACCTCGAAATTAATGGTTTGCCAGAACAATGTAGTAGAATTGTTTCTATGAGTTATATTGAGGGGCTTCGTAACGAAGAGATTGCAGAAAAGCTTGGACTTTCTGTTCAAACGGTTAAAAATCAGAAAACCAGGGGTGTCTCCATTCTAAGAGGCAGGCTTGTATAGTACTTTTTATGTTACTTTTGGAAGCGTCTAATTAAATAATTCAAGGCAGAATAGGTCGCTTCGGCACTTAAAGCTTCTATTTCAATTGAATTTACATCCCAAAGAGCCAATCCATCTCTCGCGTGCATTAACCGACCATTAATTTCAAAAGCCCCAGATATATTGAGAGTATGGAGGATTACATAAAGATTCATTTGACTAATGATAAGCCTGTTTTAACATTAATGTCTTTAAAAAAGATACTAGAGTTCATCCCAGAACAGTAATTTAGGCGAATTCACAGAAGTTATATTATTCCTTTATTTCGGCTCAGATCTGTTCAAAATAGAAAGATACAACTGAGTCATATTATACTCCCAATCGGAGAAAGTTATGCGGAGCAGGTTAAAAGGGGTGGCTTAGAACTAAACTATTATGAGGATTTCCTGTTATAAAAGACCTTAATTGACTTCCTTTTTCTAATTTAGTGAAAATTTAATGCCATTTGAATCCTAAAAAAGCGACTGCAGATTTAAACATCAAATCTTTAACTTTTAAAGAGCGGATAGCCGCGTTCAGGAATTTGCCAGAGTTTTTTGAACTGGTATGGCAAACCAGCAGATGGATGACGATAGGCAATTTTGCCCTGCGAATTGCAAGATCAATTATGCCTCTCGCTATCCTTTGGGTAGGTAAGCATATCATTGATGAAGTAGTGCACTTAAGCAATGACGGAACCAGCCATTCGCAAGAATATCTGTGGAAACTGGTGGCGTTGGAGTTTGGATTAGCTATACTAACTGATATTCTGAGCCGTGCTATTAATTTGATGGATGGTTTATTGGGTGATTTGTTTTCCAATTATACGTCAGTAAGGATCATGAACCACGCCGCAACTTTAGATTTAGACCAGTTTGAAGATTCGATCTTTTATGATAAACTGGAGCGGGCAAGGCAGCAAACGGTGGGCCGTACTGTGCTATTATCGCAGGTAATGAGTCAGATCCAGGACCTGATTACCATGGGATTTCTTGCAGTAGGATTAGTTGCCTTTAATCCATGGCTCATAGTTGTATTATTGGTTACTATTCTCCCTGCATTTTTGGGTGAATCATATTTTAATGATCAGAGTTATGCCCTTTCAAGAAAGAGAACACCTGAACGAAGAGAACTTGATTATGTTCGCTATCTGGGTGCTAGCGACGAAACGGCAAAAGAAGTTAAGGTATTTAATCTTTCCGGTTTTATCATTAGCCGTTTTAAAACACTTTCAGAAAGGTTTTATACAGAGAATAAACAATTGTCTTTACAACGCTCGGTATGGGGCACCTTTTTTGCCTTTTTAGGAAGTACAGGATATTATCTTGCTTATGTATATATTATATATAGAACCATTAGTGGAAGTATTACTATTGGTGAACTTACATTTATGGCAGGCTCGTTCAGACAGATGCGCTCGTTAATTGAAGGAGTGTTGTTACGTTTTACAGCAGTTTCTCAGGGAGCTATTTATCTTAGTGATTTCTTTGAGTTTTTTGAAATCCAGCCTAAAATCCGAAATTTGCCACAGGCTAAGCCTTTCCCGAATCCCATTAGACAAGGTTTTAAGTTTGAAGATGTCGGGTTTCAATATGCACATTCAGAACGTTGGGCTAACCGCCATTTAAGCTTTACACTTCATCCTGATGAGAAGCTTGCATTGGTAGGAGAGAACGGCTCTGGCAAAACTACATTGGTTAAGTTACTGGCAAGGCTTTATGACCCAACAGAGGGTAGGATATTGCTAGATGGGGTGAATTTAAAAGAATATGACCTGGACGAATTGCGGATGAACGTTGGTATTATATTTCAGGATTATCTCCGTTACCAAATGACGTTTGCACAAAATATTGCAGTTGGAAATATACAAGAACAGGATAATAGAGCTCTGATAGAAAATTCAGCAAAACAAAGCTTAGCAGATGTACTGGCAGAAAAGCTCCCTTTTCATTACGATCAGATGCTTGGTAAACGCTTTTCTCAAGGAGTAGAGTTGTCTGGTGGAGAGTGGCAAAAAGTAGCTCTGGCCAGAGCGTATATGAAGGATGCACAACTCTTAATTCTTGATGAGCCAACAGCGGCCCTTGATGCGAGGGCTGAATATGAGGTTTTTCAACGTTTTGCGGAATTAACAAAAGGGAAATCTGCTGTACTGATCTCTCACCGATTTTCTACTGTGCGCATGGCCGATAGAATACTTGTACTAGAGAAGGGTCAATTGATAGAAATCGGCAGTCATGAAGAATTGATCCTTAAGAAAGGAAGGTATGCTGAATTGTTTGATCTGCAGGCAATGGGATATAGGTAAAAAAAGATTTGATTAGTACGATTGAGTTTTCGCATCGTAATAATAGCATCAATCGAAAAAGGATGCAATCAGAAGAGCAAATTAAAAGAATAGTGTCCATCATAGGTAAGCAGATTAGAGGGGAGCTGAACGCAATTGATGAGCGTGATTTGGAGATATGGATATCTGAAAGCAAGACAAACAAGATTTTGTTTGATCAGCTGACGGATCCGTCTTATAGACAAGCTGAACTAATGGAGATGCGAAGTTTTACAAGCGCACCTGCGGCATTTGCAAACTTTATGGAAAAATATGGCGATCGTATACCTACTGAAGATCAAGTATATATTTCTCCAAAACCTGAATTGACAAAGAAATGGGATTATGAATTCTTAAAATATGGAGCCACCGCCATTATTCTTTTAGCACTTTCTACAGGCTTTTTTATTTACCTTAATAATAAAAGCGTAATTGAAAGTAATGATTCGCAAGCCAATTTATTGCCCCGATCTAAAATATTAAGAGCCAACGATCAATCCTTGATTTTAAAACCAAGCCCGCATTCAGCCCTTGTTGATAAGAATGCCCATGTTTATAATATAAATATAAAAGAAGCGATAACCTGGAAACAAGGTTTCTTTACCATCAAGAATGAAACTCTTGAATCTCTCATGAAAAGGATTGAAAGCTGGTATGATGTAGATGTAATATATGCCGATTGCAATATTGGTAAAACCTTATACACCGGCTCCACCTACAGGTTCAGTAATATCTATTCATTACTCAATAAGCTCGAAAGAACCGGTCCCGCTAAATTTAAGATTGAAGGCAGAAGGATCATGGTTGAACTTCGGTATCGATAGTTTTTCCCCAATTTGGCTGTCCTGCCTAAATAGCACCACAACTTTTTAATAACATGGTAATTGATAGGATACACAAACGTTTGCGCAAACAAAATGAGCAAATATTAAGTGTAAATAGCATACTTTGGTTTAATGAATGGCTATGCTAGTAACTTATTGTATATTTTTATACTTTTAGAGAGTAAAGTCAAAAATTTTTTAACAAAAAAACAAAAACAGTAAACAAAACCTAAACCTAATTATGACCAACCAAACAAAATCGACTGTAATTTCGCCCATTGTAACTATTGGGGCTCTGTTTTTCATTTTTGGCTTTGTAACATGGGCCAACAGCACATTAATACCCTTTCTGAAACTGGCTTGTGGTTTGAAAACTGACTTTGAAGCCTTTCTGGTAACATTTGCTTCTTATATTGCTTATTTCTTTTTAGCATTGCCATCATCATGGATTCTTAAAAAACTGGGCTTTAGAAATGGTATCATTATTGGATTGCTTATTTTGGCTTTCGGTTCTTTAATCTTTATCCCGGCTGCAAGTTCAAGAAGTTTTGGTCTGTTCCTCACAGGTATATTTATCCAAGGTGCTGCTCTATCTTTGTTGCAAACTGCTTCAAATCCATATATTAGTATTATAGGTCCGATAGAAAGTGCGGCGAAACGCATAAGTATAATGGGGTTATGTAATAAATTTGCCGGCATTATTGTACCTATTATTATGGGTACCTTGTTTCTTAAAAATGCGTCTGGTATTGAAGCCAAAATTAATGATGCAGCAACTACCCTTGCTGAAAAAGAAGCCCTTTTAGCCGAGGTTTTAGGTCGCGTTTATACACCTTACATTGTTTTAGCAATTGTATTTACTGCTTTTGCATTGTTCATTAAATACTCTCACCTGCCTGAAGTGGATGTAGATAAGGAAGAGGTAATTGAAGGTGATGATGTAAAATCGACAAAGACTTCAATTTTCCAATTTCCACATTTATTTTTAGGAGCCTTCTGTATTTTTGTTTACGTGGCTGCGGAGGTTATGGCTGGCGATATAATTGGAGTGTATGGTAAAGCTTTAGGGATCAGTGCCGACATTAGCAAGTACTTTACAACACTTACATTAACCAGTATGCTGGTTGGCTATGTGATAGGGATTATCGCTATTCCTAAGTACATCAGTCAACAGGCTGCATTAAAAATCTGTGCAATTTTGGGTGTAATATTTATCTGTGCCGCTTATGTAACCACCGGTTACTATTCAGTAATTTTTGTTGGACTTTTGGGGCTGGCAAATTCATTAATGTGGCCTGCTATTTTCCCTTTGGGCATTAAAGGATTAGGAAAGTTTACTAAAACCGGATCGGCAATCATGATTATGGGTATTGCAGGTGGAGCGATCTGGCCATTGATTTATGGCTACCTTAAGGATTATGCACATATGCATTTCCAGCTTGCCTTCTTTGTGAGTGTGCTACCTTGTTATTTATATATATGGTTCTTTGCCGTATACGGACATAAGATTAAATCTTAAGAATAAAGTATAAAGAAGAAAAAGGCTGTCCGAAAAGATAGCCTTTTTTTTGTGTTTATTCATTTATGACAATGGAAATAGGCTGTTTTTTGAACAAAATGAATGAGGCAAATAGGTGCCTTGTTCAGGTTAAAAGGATTATTTTTAAAAAAAATGTAAAAAATTAGGGTTTTACATTTGATTAAAATTCTAGTTATGCTTATTTCCTTGTTACGAAAGAAGCTCAATGATATATCTATATCCAGAAAACTATATTTTACCATTGGTATAATCACTTTTTTGGTTATAGTAGAGTTGTGCACTTTATGGTTCTCAATTACGACACTGTCAGCAGTTAGATCTTACGTCGGTGGGGAAGGACTATGGTCCAAATCGCAGAAGAATGCTATTCTGAACCTCAGGGAGTATGGCTACACTTATGATGAAAAGAATTATCACGCTTTTAAAGAATTTCTAAAGGTTCCTTTTGGTGATAAAATTGCCAGAATAGAAATGGGAAAGGCAAATCCTGATCTGGAGGCAGTAAGAGCGGGTTTTTTGCAAGGCAGAAATCATCCAGCCGATATTGATAATATGATTGGCCTCACCAAGAGATTTAGTAAGGTGTATTACTTGAATAAAGCCTTTGTTGCATGGCAAAAAGCTGAGCCGGTTTTAGATGAGCTTCTTACGATTGGTGAGGAACTTCATGCGTTGATTACGGCTCCAAAGATAGATAAGGAAAAGATAAAGATTTTGCTAAACGAAATTGAAAGACTTAATACTGAGCTTACCATTTTAGAAGATGGGTTTTCTTATACACTTGGAGAAGGCGCAAGATGGTTAGAAAGTATGGTGCTTAAATTGGTTCTGGCGCTTTCGATAACCATTGGTACAACTAGCATTGTTATTGCCATATCTATAAACAAAAGTATTAAAAAAGGCCTGGATGTTATCGTAGAGGGTGCCGAACTTGTAAAGAAAGGGCAACTTGACACCCGCGTAAAGATTTTTGCAAATGATGAAATTGGAAGGGTAGCTAATGCATTTAATGAAATGATTGAGACCTTGGAACATAAAGTAGCAGAATCAAAGGTTACGGAAGCTAAACTTGTAACTGAGCGGCATAGAGCTCAATCTTCTGAGAAAGCCAAGCACGTTTTCCTTGTAAATATGAGCCATGAAATAAGGACTCCTATGAACGGTATTCAAGGGTTTGCGAGCTATATTAGAGAGTCCCTGGTTGATAAAGAACATCTTGAGGCAATTGAGATGATTATAAAATCTGCCGATCATTTAATGAGGATATTAAATGACATTTTGGATTTTTCCGGGCTTGGTAATGAGGATGTTGATTTTATTAAACAACCGTTAAAAGTTAGGGATGTAATTAAAGATGCTTGTCTTTATGTGGAATCTAATGCCAAGTTTAAGAAAATTGGTTTAAGCTATTCTATAGGAACAAGAGTACCAAATATTTTTATTGGGGATTCTATCCGGCTCTCTCAAATTTTTGTGAACCTGGTATCCAATGCCATAAAATTTACAGAAAAAGGCGAGGTGGTTATTTCTGCAGATCTTATAGAAGAAACCAAGGAGAATGTGATTATTGAGTTCAGGATTAAAGATACAGGGATTGGAATCCCAATCGAAAAGCAACAGAAAATATTTGAGTTGTTTGAGCAGGGTACAAGTGGAACTTCACGTAAGTTTGGGGGGGTTGGTTTAGGATTGAGTATGGTTAAACGACTGGTTGAACTACAGAATGGAAAAATATTCTTGGAAAGTACCCCGGGAGACGGGTCTGTGTTTTATTTCAGAATGCCTTTTGTGAAAATAAATGATCGTGAAAAGGATAACCATATTCCTGCCGGACCTGATACTGGAGAAGAGCCTGGAAGGGGAATCAAAGTGCTGATTGTTGAAGATAATCCAATTAATCAGCTTTTGGTTATCAAGGTATTGCAAAAGAGAGGATACGAAACCACAATTGCTCAAAATGGGAAAATAGGTATAGAAAAATATAAGAGCGAGGATTTTGATATTATTTTAATGGATCTGCAAATGCCGGAAATGGACGGATATGAGGCCACTAAATACATACGCCGGATGGGCGCAGAAAAAGCAGGTATTCCAATTGTGGCTATGACGGCCCATACCATACAGGGAGAGCTCGAGAAGTGCCTGGCAATTGGAATGAATGACTATGTTTCTAAACCTTTTAGTTCGGATGAACTAAATTTAAAGATTCAGCATCTTGTTGGAAGTAAGCATAAAGATGAAAAGTCTGTACTAAAGTAACTCTAAAACCTGTGCAGTTGAATTCTTAGTATCTACCTTTTTTATGATGTGCGAGATGAGGCCAGTTTCATCAATAAGGAAAGTAGTTCTATGGGTTCCCATATATTTCTTTCCATACATATTTTTTTCGCCCCAAACACCGTAAGCTTCAACAATTTTTTGATCAGTATCAGCAAGGAGTGTAAATGGCAAGCTGTGTTTTGTAACAAATTTTTGGTGTGATTTTTCGTCATCAACACTTACGCCCAATACTACAATTCCTTTGGCTGTTAGTCCCTGATAATTGTCTCTGAAATCACACGCTTCTGCAGTACAACCTGGGGTGTCATCTTTAGGATAAAAGTAGAGTACTACTTTTTTTCCGATAAATTGTGATAAGGAAACATTGTTGCCATCTTGGTCTTTCGCAGTAAAATTCGGGGCCTTTTGGCCTTCTTTTAATTCACTCATAATGCTATTTATAAAAAGAAATTGAATAATTTTTGATGTTGTCTTTCATATCTGAAACAATCACCTCCAGCATATGTTTGCCCGGAGGCGTAGTGTCATCAAATGTATGCCATAAAGAAGCTGTTTTGGTGTCAAACTCCATTAATACCCATCTTCCGTCAATATAGCCATTAAAGCTCTTAATTCCGGATAAGTTATCTCTGATTTTGAATGACATTTTACTTATTCCAGCCATGCTTTTCCCATCTGATATATTTAAGGGGATTATGCTTGGTGGAATAGTGTCTATGGCTATAAAGAAGCTTCCAAAGGTGCGTGGTTTGGCTTTTACATATCCATTTTCATAATATCCGCCTTGTGACGATCTTGAAGTACTTACGATAAGGGCCTTTTCTTTGTACTTGTTAATTGAACTGTCTGCTTTAATCCATATTTCAAATCCCGAATGCAATGGAGTTAAAGGGTTATGAATCTGATGTATATTCGAGAATGCATTTGTTAACGGTTTTGGTAAGGTCTTGTATATAAGGTTAAGATCATTATAGAGCGTGCCCTTTGGAAGGATTACCTTTACATCTGGGTTGTTAAATTCATTGAGCGTAGCATATGAATAATGAGTACCTGCAGAGGGCTCAGGGCTGTTTATTATAGCTTTTTCATCGGCCTGCACATTGAATGACAGAACACTTTTATTGCCCGTTGCGTCTGATATAATATACTTTACCTGATGTAGCTTGCCGTCAGTGAATTCTACCCGGCCATTATTTATCAGATTGCTGTAGATATTTAAAGGATTGCCTGGATCAACAAAACTTTTCTGAATATTTCTTTTAGTGTTTATAAACGTTGGATAATCTATATGCGAGTTGATTCCCCTGCTATTATCAAACTGAAATTTTTCAAGAGCCGAAGTATAAATAGGTTTGCCATCTATCTCGAGCTGAATAGAATAAACACCATTTGTTCCCGAAGCACCGTTGTGTTTGTCGGTGGCAACAATACCAAAGCCAACCTCACCGCTTAAATTGATTGTGGTTACTTTGTTAAGGTGGTAATTGCCGGGGGCTCCACTAATCTGAAAGTATTGTTTAGGTGTAAATTCGTTAAATGGTTTCTTATTTAAACGATAAACATACATGGAATAAAGCACAGGGGGGATGTTGTCTGGTATTTCTAGACCAAATAGCTGCGGATTGATTGTAGCTTCTGTTTTAGTGTCTCTGATCTCAAAATGAAGGTGAGGGCCACCCGAGCTTCCTGTATTGCCAGAATAAGCAATAACATCTCCCTTGTGCACTGGTATAAGCAGTGAGTTAGGAAAGGAGTCGACTTCATAACTCTTCTTTTGATATTGAATGGTTTTTACTTGTTGTGCTATTTTAGGGCTAAAGCGTTGAAGATGGCCATAAACAGAAGTGTAACCATTTGGATGATTAATGTAAAGGGCAAGGCCGAAGCCGCTGTTCTGTACCCGAAGCCTGGAGATATATCCATCTGCAATGGCATATACGGGGTAGCCTTCTCGTTGATTGGTCCGATAGTCCATGCCAGAATGAAAGTGGTTAGCCCTTAATTCTCCAAATGAGCCGGCCAGAGCCGGTGGTGTAATGTCTAGAGGAGCCCTGAAATCCACTAGTGGGTATTTGTTGCCGCTGAATACTTGTTGTCCTTTTAAGCATACTACTGAAAGAGCAACAAGTATTAGTGTTAAGTTCAGTTTAATCATCAATGCTATTTTATATCGAAATTAAGTAGTTGCTGACCCGCTAACCACGCCTCTAATTTATCACCTGGCAGAACTTTACCAACGCCTTCCGGCGTACCGGTAAAAATAAGATCACCTTTTTTTAATGTAATGTATTTAGATACAAAGGCAATTATTCTCTCAAACGGGAAGAGCATATTTTTAGTATTGCCAATTTGCCTGGTCTCATTGTTGATTTTTAGCTCGAAGTCGAGGTCATATATGTTTGTGAATTGGGTTTTAGGAACAAAAGTACTTATGACAGCAGAATTGTCGAAAGCTTTGGCTAACTCCCAGGGTAAACCTTTCTCTTTATGTAGCGTCTGGATATCTCGCGCAGTAAAATCTATGCCGAGGCCCATTTCCTCATAATAATTGGGAGCGAACTTTTCAGAAATATGTTTGCCTTCTTTACAAATTTTCAAAACCACTTCAAGTTCGTAGTGTATGTCTGAAGAAAAATCTGGTATATAAAAAGGTTTGTTGTCTTTTAATACTGCGGTATCTGGTTTTAGAAATATAACCGGATTTTCCGGCGTTGGGTTATTTAGCTCTTTAATATGCGCGGCGTAATTACGGCCTATAGCGATTACCTTCATTTGTATTATGTTTTGTGAATAACACTAACCGCTGCTAAATTATACATTCTATACAGACGAAACAATTAGGAAGATTGATTAAATGTTGACTATAAAACTGAAATGCGTTTTACTACTGTTTCAGACCCTGCTACTATTTTTAAAAAATAGATACCTGGATTTAAACGATTGGGGATAGTATAGCTTTTGGTTTGTTCCCCAGAGGAAATGCGCTCATTTGAAAGCGTTACAACTTCATTGCCCAGCAAATCCATAATTTTAACAGAAAGATTTGACTCACGATCAAGTCTTAGCATTAAATTTACCTGATCGTCAACAGGATTAGGATAAACTTTTAAAACAGTAAGGATTTTATCTTGTTTAGTTTGAGTGGTTGGAACAACTTTTGCATTAGAGATCACATCATTATATTGTATAAATCCTAAGTTGTATTTGGGCTTGTACGTTGGTATGTTGACCTTGATTTGTGGTGTTTTGTTAATTCTCTTTGCCCTGGCACTGTTTATTGTACTGTCAGACTTTTGCGCAAAAACATTAACGCTGCCAAAGACACCCATGCAAATTATGCAGGAGATATGAAAGAGAAGCGCTATTCTGTGTTTCTTGCTCATGTTTGGTATTGCCAAAAATATAAATAATAAAACAAAAAAATCAATCATTTTGTTCAATAAAAAAATATTTAACAATATTTAACAAGTATTAACGTTTGGAGACCCTAAAGTTGTGGCGTAAATACCACATGTTGGGGTTCAAAAAAATCAGAAAACAATGCATTTACATAAGAATTACTGTAATTTTACCCACCAAAACAAAATAAGATAAGTGTCGAGTCAAAAGAATTTAAGTGCGCTCACCGCAGGAGGTTTACTTGTAAGTTTAGGGATCGTATACGGTGATATTGGAACTTCTCCTCTCTATACCTTAAAAGCCATTTTTAATTCAGTGGTTAATGGTGGGCAAAATGTTGATGTAAATCTTGTGCTTGGTGCTTTGTCTTGTATCATATGGACTTTAACCTTGCAGACTACTGTAAAGTATGTTGTTATTACATTAAAAGCGGATAATAAGGGTGAGGGTGGTATTTTTTCTTTATACTCCCTTGTTCGTAAAAATGCAAAGTGGCTTGTTATTCCTGCAATCATAGGTGGTTGTGCTTTGTTGGCTGATGGTATCATTACGCCAAGTATAACAGTTACCTCTGCTGTTGAAGGCTTGCAATTGAAATTTCCTTCTGTATCGGTAATTCCTATAGTTCTTGCTATCATTACTGCATTGTTTGTAATACAACAATTCGGGACTGATTTGGTAGGAAAGCTATTTGGTCCAGTTATGTTTCTGTGGTTTAGCACACTTGGATTATTAGGTCTTCTTTATGTTGTGCAGGATTTAAGTATTCTAAGAGCATTAAATCCATATTACGCTTATGAACTGTTGGTGAATAATCCGATGGCTTTATTAATATTAGGAGGGGTGTTTTTATGTACTACAGGAGCCGAGGCATTGTATTCAGACATGGGGCATTGCGGAAGAAAAAACATTCGCGTTAGTTGGGTTTTTGTAAAAACAACCTTGATTTTTAATTACCTTGGACAAGGTGTTTGGGTGTTGCAACATGGCAATTACAACACCACTTTGAATCCCTTCTTTGAAATAGTACCATCCGAATATCTGTTGTTTATGGTTGCACTTGCAACTTGCGCAGCGGTGATTGCCAGTCAGGCGATGATTACTGGTTCTTTTACTTTAATATCTGAAGCAGTAAGGTTAAATCTTTGGCCAAAAGTTAGAATCAATTATCCAAGTAATCAAAAGGGACAGATTTATGTTCCTTCTATTAACTGGATTCTTTGGGCGGGCTGTATCGGAATTGTATTGATATTTAAAAGCTCAGGGGCAATGGAAGGCGCTTATGGTTTGGCTATAAACCTAACCTTTCTTTCTACTACGATATTGATTGCAGCTTATATGAAGCGTAAAAAGGTTCCGATATATGTAATTGGAACTTTTTTAGTAATTTATATTTTACTCGAACTTACCTTCCTGATAGGAAATATGGCGAAGTTTTTCCATGGAGGTTGGGTAACGGTATTGATTGGATCTGCGTTGTTTACTGTAATGTGGAGTTGGTATGTTGCCAGGAAGATAAAAAACCGGTTTGTTAAATATGTTGAAATAGAGGATTATTTTGAGATAATAAGTGAACTAAGTAGTGATATTTCCGTTCCAAAATATTCTTCCCAATTGGTATACCTTACCAGTGCCAATTTTAAAACAGAAATAGAATCAAAGATTATTTACTCAATTATCCAGAAAGAACCCAAGCGAGCTGATGTTTATTGGCTCGTGCATGTTGACGTTGTTGATGAACCATTTACCCGGGATTATAAAGTAGAATTCCTGATTCCGGGAAAGCTTATCCGTATTGATTTTAAGCTCGGATTTAGGGTGGAACAAAGAGTTAATCTTTTATACCGAAAAGTGATTGAAGATCTGGTGAAAAATGGTGAGGTTGATATTACAAGCCAGTATACGTCTTTAAATAAACATAAGATTGCTGGTGACTTTAGATTTGTACTCTTAGAAAAACATCTATCTAAGTTTTCTAAACTGAGTTTCTATGAGCGCTCAATAATGGACTACTACTTTGTGTTGAAGCGTTTGAGCTTATCCGAAGAGCGAAGTTTTGGCCTTGACTCAAGTTACGTGGATGTAGAGAAAGTTCCATTAATCTTTGTAACTCCTGATGATATAGAGCTTAACAGGCTTCCGGTTTAATTGCACAAAAAAGGCTCCGGGGAGGAGCCTCTATTGTCGGCCTTCCAACCAGACAATTATAGGGATAATTAGGAGGGCAATTTAAATGGTAATCAAGTCCTTGAATACCATTTGTTTTTTACAATTATAAATGTAGAGATATATTCTCAAATTGTGGAATTATTTTTAATAAATATTTTTTTATTTTGAAAATATTGTATCGTTGGGCAATATTTTCTACAGTTTAAGAGAGTAAGGGTATTAAAAAAGGCTGCAATTGCAGCCTTTTTTATTTATATGTTGTTTTCTTTAAGTCTGAGTTTGCTGTGCTTAAAGCCATATAAGAAATAGACAAATAGACCGACAATCAACCAGATCCCGAATCCTATCCAATTGGATATACCCAATTCACACATCATATAGAGACAACTTATTAAGCCCAAAACAGGAATAAGAGAAAGATTTTTAGTAATGCAGTAGTAAATAATTACGAGGCAGATAAAAAAGAAAATCCACATAGGGATTTTGTGTTTAAAGAGTTTCCACCCACTTTCATACTTCTTTTCCAGGGCTAGCTGTGAATTGTTTATGAACTGCTCATACTGTTTGGAGGATAGCTGATTTAAATACGCTTCTGAATCTGTGTTCTTCTCAATAAGATTAGCTTTAGTTTGAGCAATTGCTATTTCTTTTTTAACTATGCCGAGCTCATTTTCATTTAAAGCGGTAATAAAACTTACAGGATCATATATTCTTGGGGTATTGAAAATAAACGAGATAGTTTCTTTTTTGTAAAAGCTAAAACCAAAAAATAATGTACCGATGAATAAGAGAGGAACAATGAATTTAGAATTCATATATGGAATTCTGAATTTCCCTCTTTGAATATCTGGCTTGTTTTGTAAAACAAGAACTCCCGCACATACCAGCACAAATGCAAACAATGTACCAATAGAGCAAAGATCTGTTACAATGGTAAGGTTCATGAAAAGTGAAGGAATTGCCACCACAAAGCCCACTACGATGGTAGCAAAAGATGGGGTGTGGTATTTAGGGTGGATCTTTGAAAATGATTTCGGAAGCAGGCCATCGCGGCTCATGCTCATCCATATTCTTGGCTGACCCATTTGAAACACCAAAAGTACGCTTGCCATAGCAAATACTGCGCTTACGGCTATTATTCCACTCATTAGCTTCAAATCTATCTGGTCAAAGACAAATGCAAGTGGGTCGCCAACGGCAAGTAATTTGAAGTTAACGATCCCTGTAAGCACAAGTGCAATTGCTACATATAGAATTGTACAAATGATAATCGCCCACATCATTCCCCTTGGTAAGTCTCTTTGGGGATTTCTGCATTCCTCGGCAGTCGTAGAAATGGCGTCAAAGCCTATGTATGCAAAAAAAACTGCTGATACTCCCTTTAATACTCCTGATACTCCATTGGGAGCAAAGGGATCCCAATTACCAGTGTCAACATAAAAAACACCTACTGCAAGTACTAGTAAAATAACTGCTAGTTTTACAATAACCATTGCATTACTTGCATTTCTAGATTCTTTCATTCCTCTGTATACCAGCCAGGTAATAAAAATGATAATACCCAGAGCGGGTAAGTCCGCTACAAGATGAAAGCCCCCAATTTGTGGGGCTGTTATCCAGGCATTGTTTGCTATTCTTGTTGCGTCATCCAGATTTGCGTAGTTTTTTCCTGCGTTCACAAGTGCTTCAGCATGTGCATGACCATTATATGCGGTCAGATAGTCCATTGTAGTCCAATCAGGCAGGTGAATGCCATTTATGCCAAATGCAGGTATTCGTATGGAGGAGAGGAGTCCGGTAAAATAATCGGACCAGGATATAGCAACAGTTATGTTTCCAATAGCATACTCCATAATGAGCGACCATCCAATGATCCAGGCTACCAGTTCACCAAACGCAACATATGAATAGGTATATGCGCTTCCAGATACAGGAACCATTGAGGCAAATTCTGCATATGCAAAAGCAGCAAAACTACAAGCAATGGCAGTAAATATAAAAAGGAATATTACCGCAGGGCCACCGTCGGCACTTGCTTTGCCAATTGTACTGAAAATGCCCGCCCCAATTATAGCGGCGATACCGAAAGCCGTTAAATCCCGTACACCAAGTGTTTTATGGAGCGAAGCTCCGTGATCACCATAGCCTTTTTCTGCATCTTCCAATATTTTGGCTATTGACTTTTTTCTGAAAAGTTTTTCAAACATACATTAGTGGTTAGGTTCGGTTTTGATATTCAAACTTAGATATTATGTGGTAAACTTAGCCTAATTTATGCAATTCATCTTTTACAAATGATGCCAGCTCCTCAATGTAGTTTAAGCTGAAATCAAATTTAATTCCCGCAGTTTCGTAAATTTCATTGATGGGTTTGGTATATCCTAATGATAGTGCTGCAAGGTATTGCTCCAATGCTTGTTCAGGATTTTCCTTGTAATTTTTCCAGATCGCTATTGCTCCTAATTGTGCAATAGCATATTCAATATAATAAAAAGGGACTTCGAAAAGATGCAGTTGTTTTTGCCAAATATTCCCGAACTCTTGTTCCAGGCCATCCCAGCTAGCAAATCCGCTACCAAAACGTGTATATATTTGCTTAAAGGCTTCCTCTCTGTCAGCGGCATTATGACCAGAATTGGTATAGATCCAATGTTGGAACTGATCTATAACAGCAACCCATGGCAAAGTTTTTAGCACATCGGCAAGCTGCTCTTTTTTTGCCCTGATGAGATCCTCTTCATTATCAAAATAGATGTTCCAGTTATCCATTGAAATGAGTTCCATGCTCATTGAAGCAAGTTCTGCGACCTCCGAAGGACAGTGTTTAAAGTCATTTAATTCCAGATTTGCAGTAAGGAAGGTATGTATGGCATGGCCGCCTTCATGGACCATAGTAGTTAGGTCTCTTAGCGAATTGGCAGAGTTCATGAAAATAAAAGGTGCGCCGGTTTCTGCAAGAGGATAGTTATAACCACCTGGTGCTTTTCCTTTTCTGCTTTCTACATCAAAAAGGTTGTTAGCTTTCATAATGGAAAGCATCTGGCCCAATTTAGGGTTAATGGCATTAAAGCAGTCGATACTTTTATCAATTAACTCTTTTCCATTTTTAAATGGTTTTAAAGCTGGTTTTCCAGTGGGGCTTACCTCCATATCCCATGGCTTTAATTCATCAATTCCAAGTAGTTCAGCTCTTTTTTCCGCCTGTTCCTTTAGGATGGGAACAATTTGCTTTTCAATAGCTTCATGAAAATGGTAACAATCCTGCGGCGTATAATCAAAACGGCCAAGCGCCTGGAACATATAATCTCGATAGTTCTCGAAACCAGCATTTACTGCTACCTGATGGCGCATAACTATCAACTCATCAAACAAAATGTTTAATTCATCCTTATTTACGAGGCGACGTTGTTGTATGGTTTCCCATGCCTGTTGTCTTACACTTCTATCCGTATCTTTAACAAAGTTGGCTGCTTGTTCCAGTGTATATTCCTTGTCGTTGATCATCACGCTCATTGCCCCGGTTATTGCCTGATACTTTTGCTGAGTTACCTGAAGTTTAGTTAAGAGTTCTACATTTTCTTCGCGATAAATCTCTAAAGCTTTTCTGATTGCTCTGATGTAGACAAAATATTTATCATGGTCCAGTTCATCAATAAACGGACTATCGTTAAATTTTTGGTTAAGCTGATTCGCTATTGGCGAAATTTTAGGTTCAATTTCGGTAGCAAAATATTGGAAATCTTTTACTAAGGTCTCATTACCAGTATCACAGCTCATTTTAATATATCGCCATGCAAAATCCTCTTCAAGAGCAGCTTCTAATTCACTTTTGTCCTTTAACCATTGTTCTAAATCATTTACATTGTCTATTGGACGAGCCAATAGCTCATTAAGTATGGGTTCAAGATTGTCCCATTTCATTTCCAGATTTTGAGGGATATAGATTCTTTTCTTTTTAGGTATGGTAAGGTTAATCATAATTAGAAATTAAAATTGGTTCTTAAGAAGGCATCAATTAAAAAACAAATGGCAAATATCACTGAAGCAAAACCATTTGTGGTGGCGAATGCTTTATTTACTTTACTGATGTCGTTAGGTTTTACGAGTAAGTGCTGATAAGTTAGCATAAAGCAAAAGAATGCTACGCCTACATAATAAACCCAGCTGAATGTAGTAAACATTACCGGTAGGATTACGCAAAGTGCGGAAAAGACATGCAATACTACCGAAAGATTTAAGGCATTTTTGATTCCCATTGCTGCCGGGATAGAATGTAGTTTTTCATTTCTGTCAAAATCTTCATCCTGTAAAGCATATATGATATCAAATCCACTAACCCAAAACAATACGGCAAATGAATAAAGAACAGGAACAATGTTGAATACCCCTGTTACTGCAATGTAGGCGCCAATGGGAGCAAGTGAAAGCCCCAGGCCCAATACCATATGGCACAATGCTGTAAATCTTTTTGTGTAACTGTAAAATAGTACTACAAAGAGGGCCACAGGCGAAAGATAAAAGCAAAGGCTGTTAATGAAGGCGGTAGTGGTAATAAAAAGAACGCAGTTAATAATTACGAATATTAATGCTTCATTAGCAGATATTTTACCTGCAGGAATGTCCCTCATTTGAGTGCGGGGATTTTTTGCATCTATGTTTCTGTCGAGGTACCTATTAAAGGCCATGGCTGCATTTCGAGCAAAAACCATGCACAGTAATACCAATGCCAGCAATAGCCAGTTAAATGGATTTGGAGTAGTAGTTACCCCAAGAAAAAAGCCTATCAGTGCAAAAGGCAAAGCAAAAATAGAGTGGGCAAATAATACCAGTGAAAAATACTTTTTCATTAACTTTTATTAAAAATCTTCTTTAGGGGTTAAAATGGGCATTACAAAATCTAGGTTAACCTGATCGATAAAATCTAAAACCTGATCTCTACCGGTGCTTTTCTCTGCAGAAGTTACAAAGTATGGGGGGATTTCTTCAAACCATCCTTTTAGTGCTTTTTTAAATGCCGAAACATTCTGATCGGTCTTTACCGCGCTTTGTTTATCTGCTTTGGTAAACACAAGTGCAAAAGGAATTTGGATCTCTCCCATCCAGCAGCAAAATTCAAGATCTATTTTTTGTGGTTCAAGCCTGCTATCTATTAATACAAAAACACATTGTAAGCTCTCACGCTTTGTGATGTAATTTCGTATAAATTTTTCCCAATTCTCGCGACTGCTTTTAGATACTTTGGCGTAGCCATAACCTGGTAAATCGACAATATACCACTTCTCATTAATCAGGAAATGGTTTATTAATTGGGTTTTACCTGGCCTTTGTGAGGTTTTTGCTAATCCATGTTGATTAACAAGCATGTTGATTAACGAGGATTTTCCAACGTTTGAACGTCCAATAAATGCATACTCTGGCATATTGGCAACAGGCAGCGCTGAAACCTTTGTATTACTACAAATAAATGTTGCTGATTTTATAATCATTTGACAAAGGTAGAAAATTAGTTTTCAACAATACTTATCTTTGCTGCGTACCATGAACGAAAACATCACACCATACCAATCTGAAACGGCAACAAAGAAGGAACAAGTTGCCAGCATGTTTAATAATATATCAGGAACTTATGATTTTTTAAATCACTTTATGTCCTTAGGTATTGATATTATATGGCGTAAAAAGGCAATAAGGGAACTTAAGTCTATCAAACCACGCATCATGCTTGATGTGGCAACTGGTACAGGTGACTTTGCTTTTGAGGCAATAAAAATTTTAGCACCTGAGAAAATAATTGGAGTAGATATTTCTGAAGGCATGCTTGATGTTGCGCGTAAGAAAATTCAGGATAGAAATTTACAGCACGTTTTTTCTGTTCAGACAGGGGATTCGGAAGGATTACACTTTGGCGATGATCATTTTGATGCAATAACTGTAGCTTTTGGTGTAAGGAATTACGAAAATCTCGAGAAAGGACTTGCAGATATGTACAGGGTTTTGAAACCAGGAGGTAAAATTGTTATACTGGAGTTTTCTAAACCCAGAAAATTTCCGATTAAACAGGGGTATAATTTTTACTTTAAACATGTGACACCAATGCTGGGTAAGCTATTTTCTAAAGACAATAGAGCTTACTGCTATTTGCCGGAATCTGTAGCAGCATTTCCGGATGGCGAGGAGTTTACACGTTTAATGAATAAGGTTGGTTTTACAAACACCAGGGATAGACGCCTTACGTTTGGTATAAGTGCAATTTATACTGGGACCAAATGAAAATAAAATCAGGCTTACTTATTTTATGCTTATTCGCATGTGTGTCAGCCAGAGCCCAAAATTGGGGAGGTGGGGTAGATGATTCCAATCTCCATTTCGGATTTACATTTCAGTATCTTTCATCAGAGTATAAGATTCTAAAGAGACCGGATTGGAGAGAATTTAAAAATATACTTCCCGAAGATTTGGATCCGCCTAAATTAACCGGAATATCCTCTGATTCCTCTCCGGGCTTTGGAATTGGATTTGTCGTAAATAAACGACTGATCGAAAATGCCGATCTAAGATTTACACCAATACTGGTGTTTAATGATAGGGTGTTAACTTTTCACCATGACGAACTTAAAGATAACGTTGAACGGAAGATATCCTCAACGCTAGTGGAGTTCCCACTTGGAATAAAGCTGAAATCAGATAGGAGGAATAATTTTAGAGCTTATATGATCGGAGGAGCTAAATATTCAATGGATATTTCTTCAAAGAAAAAGACAAATAATGCGAATATAACTGACCCCGGAGAGAAGATGGTAAATAATGTACGGAACTATCTCTCATATGAAGCCGGATTGGGTTTCGACCTCTATTTCGAATATTTTAAAATGTCGCCAGAGATTAAATTATCCTACTCCTTCAACAGTGTTTTAAAGGATGAACCTAATCGCTATTCTTATCCAATTGATAAATTAATGCTGCGTCATGTGACATTCAGTTTATTTTTTGAGTAATGCTACTGCTAAAAAAATTATAGCTTTGCTTAATAATCAATAAAATCAGGGATGTCAAAAATTGCATTAATTACAGGAGCAACTTCAGGTATTGGGGCTGCTTGTGCGCATTTGTTTGCGGCTCAAGGTTATAACTTAATTTTACTAGGCAGAAGAGAACAGCTTTTAACAGAGGTATCTAAACATCTGGAAGATAAATATGCCGTTGAAGTTAAAAAGATAGTTGCAGATGTAAGGGATAATGAAGATTTATCTTATCGTTTAGAAACTTTACCACAACAATGGAAGAAAGTAGATGTATTAATTAATAACGCCGGCTTAAGTCAGGGGCTTGATCCAATAGATAAAGGTAATATTGATGATTGGGACACTATGATCGACACTAATGTTAAAGGTTTGCTATATACAACACGTATAGTTTCTAACTGGATGATTGCCCGGAAATCTGGTCATATTATAAATATTGGCTCTATCGCGGGTAAAGAAGTTTACCCTAACGGAAATGTATATTGTGCCACTAAACATGCAGTAGATGCTTTAAATAAAAGTATGAGAATCGACTTGTTGCCCCATGGCATAAAAGTTACCGCTATTAATCCCGGAATGGTTGAAACGGAATTCTCTAAGGTTCGGTTTAAAGGAGATGAGGGTAGAGCAAAAAAGGTTTATGATGGATTGGAACCTCTTGTCGCAAAGGATATAGCTGAAGCAATATGGTTTGTAGTGAGCAGACCTGCTCATGTAAATATAAATGACATGTTGATAATGCCAACAGCACAGGCAACAGGTACTATAATTAATAGAAAATAGAATACTAACAGAAAATCATATGATAGCTAATACAATAGATCAGGAAATAAAACAGGCAATGCTTGCAAAAGACCAGGCAAGGCTTAGAGGTTTAAGGGCAATAAAGGCAGCTTTGTTATTGGCGAAAACTGAGAAGGGATCATCAGAGGAAATTACCGAAGAAGCTGAACTTAAGATTTTACAAAGATTAATTAAACAGCGTAAAGAGTCGGCTGATATTTATAAACAACAAGGCAGAGAAGATTTGAGTACTGTAGAAGAAGAAGAAATTGAGGTAATCAGCAATTTTATGCCTAAACAACTAGACAGAGCTGAAATTGAAGCGGTGATTTCACAAATTATTAAGAACTCCGGTGCGAATTCTGTAAAGGAGATGGGTAAGGTAATGGGGTTAGCCAATAAGGAACTGGCAGGTAAAGCCGATGGTAAGTTAATTGCAGAGATTGTAAAAACACAATTGGCATAAATTGTGTTGCATTAAGCACATTAAGCCTTTTTCTTAAAATAATGTTTTAAAATTACATTAATTTAATTTTAGTCTACTAACTTAGTAGCATACCTTACAAAATATTCAATATGAGATACGAAGTAATAGAAGAAGATGGGTTTAAATATATAGAAGCTGGAAAAGGTGAGACCCTGGTATTACTTCATGGTTTGATGGGAGAACTAAGCAATTGGGAGGATGTGATTGATCATTTTAAAGAAAATTATCATGTCATTGTGCCAATTTTGCCCATTTATGAGCTCCCAATACTCACACTCGGGGTAAAAAGTTTATCTAAATACATTCACAGATTTATAAAATTCAAAAAACTCGGGCAGGTTGTTTTGATAGGGAATTCACTTGGTGGCCATGTTGGTCTTGTGTTTACAGTTTCTCATCAGGAACATGTAAAGGCACTTGTATTGACCGGCAGTTCTGGATTATATGAAAATGCTTTTGGAGGATCATTCCCAAGAAGAGAGAGTTACGATTACATTAAGGAAAAAGTAGAATTTACTTTCTTCGATCCGGCAACCGCAACAAAAGAACTGGTTGATGAAGTTTATAAAAGTGTTAACGATCGTTCAAGAGTAATTAGAATTCTGGCATTGGCAAAATCTGCTATTCGTCATAATATGTCTAAAGACCTTTCCCGTATAACTATACCTGTTTCTTTAATCTGGGGTAAGCAAGATAAAGTAACACCACCGGAAGTTGCAGAAGAATTTCATCAACTTTTGCCGAATTCAGAATTGAATTGGGTAGATTTATGTGGCCATGCACCAATGATGGAGCGACCAGAGGTTTTTAATGATTATCTTGATAAGTTTTTAAATAGAATTTTACTTAAATAATGTTTGCATCTGAACTCATATCTAATTCAATACCACCGCTAAAGACGTCTGATTCGGTTCAGAAAGCTTTGGACAGAATGGCTGAGTTCAAATTATATCATTTACCAATTGTTAACGAAACCCAGTTTCTTGGATTAGTTGCTGAGGAAGAGTTAATTGAAGTTAGAGATGTTCAACAGCCTATTGGTAGTTTATCACTTTCCATCTTAAATCCATTTGTATTTGAAGATGTTCACGTTTATGACATCATAAGGTTGTTTAATCAGCTACACTTATCGGTAGTTCCGGTATTGGATTATAAAAAGAATTATTTAGGCCTGATATCAATAAACAGTCTTTTAGAGTACACCTCAAATATCTTTGCGGTAAAGGAATACGGCGGTATAATTGTTTTGGAAATAAGTAATAGGAACAATTCGTTGTCACATATGGCGCAGATTGTTGAAGCAGATAATGCTCAGATCCTCTCATCTTATGTGCAATCCTTCCCAGATTCTACCAGATTAGAAGTTACTTTGAAAATTAATAAAACTGACCTTTCAGGAATAATAGCTTCTTTTGAACGCTACGATTACCAGGTGAAGGCAGTATTTAACAGTACCATATCTGACAATGGTACAGAAGATAGATTTAATTCATTTATGAATTATTTAAATGTATAACCAGGGTTTATACAGATTCCATAACCGCAAAATGAAAATACATTAATGAAGATTGCAATTTACGGTAGAGAGTTCAATAATAGTGTATTGCCTTATGTGCAGGAAGTATTTAATGTTCTCGACAGTTATAAAAGCCCGATTCTGGTTTACGATAAATACCTTGATTTTGTAAAAGATAAAATCAAATTACCAGCCAATATGCAGGTTTTTACCTGTCACGACGATCTTCTGGGAGAAACAGATGTATTGTTGAGCTTAGGTGGTGATGGAACGCTGTTGGATACCTTATCATTAATCCGCGACTCAGGAATTCCTGTAATAGGAATTAATTTTGGCCGTTTGGGTTTTCTGGCAAGTATTAATAAAGATGAAATAAAGAAAGCCTTTGAGGCACTGCACAACCGAGAATTTACCTTGGATAAAAGGAGTTTGTTGAGCCTAACTTCTAAGCATGGATTGTTTGGTGATGAAAACTTTGCATTGAATGACATTACGATTCACAGAAGAGATAACTCGGCCATGATGATTATTCACGCTTATATGAACAATGAGTTCGTTAACTCTTATTGGGCAGATGGATTAATCATTGCTACACCAACAGGTTCCACAGCTTATTCATTGAGCTGCGGTGGTCCGATTATTTATCCAAGTTCACAAAACTTTGTTATTACGCCAATTGCACCTCATAATTTGAATGTAAGACCGGTGATTATTCCTGACGATGTGTCGTTAACTTTTGAAATTGAGGCAAGAAGCTCCAAATTTTTAGTTTCCTGTGATTCAAGAACAGAAACAGTGGACAAGTCTGTCAAAATAATACTGAATAAAGCCAGCTTTCATGTAAATTTAATCAGGCTTAATAACGAAACCTATTTAACAACTTTAAGGAATAAATTGCTTTGGGGCATAGATACCCGGAATTATTAGAATGGATAAGAAACAACTTGTTTATTTTCTTGCAATGTTTCTTTGTGGAATCAGTGCAAAAGCCCAGGTTTTTGAGGTGGGTGCAGTTGCTGGTGGAGCAGGTTATTTAGGAGATTTGAATCAAAACAAGCCGCTAAAAATAAGTGGAATCTCGGCAGGAGCTTTTGTGAAAGTAAATATAGATCCATATTGGGCAGTTGGGCTCCATTATACATATGGAAAGATAAAGGCGGATGATACAAAATCGGATAATGAACATTTCAGAAATAGGGGACTTAACTTCAGCACCGCATTAAATGAGGTGAGTCTGCAGGTAGACTTCAATTTTTTTGAATACTTTGCGGGAGGAGGCACCAAAAGATTCTCGCCATATATTTTTACAGGAATTGGAGGAGTATTGTATAATCCTACCGCCAGATACTCAGGTGTTGTGGGATTGGAAGATAAAAAATATAATTTGAGAGATTATCACACAGAAGGACAGAATGTATCTTACAGAAATTATGCACTAACGGTTCCTTATGGAGTAGGAGTAAAAGTAAAATTGAAAGAAAACTGGGGGTTATTTAGTCAGATCGGTTATAGAACAGCATATACTGATTATCTTGATGATGTTAGTGGCTTATATCCAAATATTGCGCATTGGAATAACGAGCCAAATGGAGATATAAGTAAACTGCTTTCAAACCCTTCAAATCCTACTTCTACTGATTTTCAATACACTCAAAGAGGAGATTTTAGAAAAAGAGATACATATATGTTTGTAGGTATTGGCATATCTTATACCTTTGTGTCCCAAAAATGTTATACATTTTAGGCATATTTGCAGGAAATTAATGGGATTTAAAGAACAAATCGACGTAACACGCTTACCAGAGCACATCGCCATCATCATGGATGGAAATGGGCGATGGGCAAAAAATCAGGGTAAATTCAGACACTTCGGTCATGAAAGTGGTGTGCTGTCTGTAAAAGATATTGTAGAGGGTTGCGCTGATATAGGAATAAAATATTTAACTGTTTACGCCTTTTCGACAGAAAACTGGAACAGGCCTATTGAAGAAGTTAATGCCTTGATGGAGTTGTTGATATCAACAATCAATCAGGAAACGGCTACTCTTAACAAAAATAACATCCGGTTAAATGCAATAGGTGACATTGCGTCGTTACCCCAAAAATGTATTGATGACTTACGCAGTGCTATGGAAAAGACAGCGAAAAATACCCGTTGTACTTTAACATTGGCATTAAGCTATAGTGCTAAATGGGAGATCATTGATGCCGCTAAGAAACTGGCACAGAAGGTTAAAGACCAGAAATTAAATATTGAAGACATTAATGAAGAAAATTTTGCAGCTGAGTTAACAACAGTAAACATCCCTGATCCTGAACTCATGATCAGAACAAGCGGCGAGCATAGAGTGAGTAATTTTCTGTTATGGCAAATGGCTTATACGGAACTTTATTTTACTGAAACACTATGGCCCGACTTCAGGCGAGAAGACCTTTTTGAGGCTATTGTAGACTATCAAAAACGCGAACGCCGCTTTGGTAAAATTAGTGAACAATTGAACTAATTTTACTTTTAACACTTTTTAACATGTGTTTAAATTAACTTAGCATCGATTTTTAGATTGTAAATGAAAAGAATATATCAACTCATATTATTGTTATTGATTGGTTTACCAACAATGGCACAGATTACCCGACCGTCCAATACTGCACCACCTACCCTTAAAGTTAAGGGCCTGGACTTGGATTATTTTAATCCAAAAGAGTACATAATTGGAGGTACTACCCTTACCGGAACTCATTTCATTGACAAGGATGTAATCATTACTTTATCTAAATTGATAAAGGGAGAACGTATTGTATTGCCAGGTGAGGCAACAGCCAATGCAATTAAGACCTTGTGGGCTCAAGGCTTATTTGATGATGTGCAGTTAGATATTGCTAAAATTGTAGAGGACACTGTTTATTTTGACATTGAGGTGGTTGAACGACCGCGTTTAAGTTCATTTGAAATTAATGGCGTGAGTAAGTCCCAAAAGACTGACATCATGGAGAAATTAAATGAGAAAAGCGGAAAATCTATTATCAATGATAATTTATACAATTCAACAACTGCAACAATAAAGAAGTTCCTTTTAGGTAAGGGCTACTTTTTTACAACAGTAGAGTATAAAACAAAACCTGATCCAAGCTTGGAGAATGGAATGATTCTGCAGGTGTTTGTCGATAAGGGTCGAAAAGTAAAAGTTCATGAGATAAACTTTACCGGAAATAAGGATTTTTCATCTGCTAAACTGCGTAAGTTTTTAAAGAAAACAAAGCAACAGGCATTCTATAAAGTATTTGGCTCCGGAAAATTCAACAAGGAAAAATACGATGAAGATAAAGTAACGCTTATTGCCAAGATGCAGGATAAAGGCTATCGTGACGCTGTTATTCTTAAGGATAGTATTTTCCAGTATAGTGATAAAGCAATTGGTATCAATATCGATGTGTATGAAGGTCCTAAATATTACTTTGGTGATATTACCTGGGCAGGGAATGCTAAGTATACAACTGAGATCCTGGAAAAGACCTTTGGCATTGAAAAAGGAGAGGTGTTTAGTGAAGAAAAGCTTGAAAAGAAATTAAGAGGTAGTGCAAATGGGGATGATGTTTCAAGTATTTATCTTAACGATGGTTATTTGACTTTTAATGTTGATCCTGTACAAACCAAAATTCACGGTGATACTGTAGATGTTGAAATGCGTATTTATGAAGGACCTCAGTATACCAATAATCGTATTACTTTAAAAGGAAATACCATAACAAATGATAGGGTAGTATTAAGGGAGATTCGTACAAAGCCAGGAGAAAAATTCTCTAAGGATTTATTGATCCGTACTGTTCGTGAGATTGGTCAATTGGGTAACTTTGATGAATCTAAAACGGTTCCAACTCCTAAACCGAATCCGGCTGATGGTACAGTAGATATCGAATATGCTGTTGAAGAAAAACCTTCTGATCAGATTGAGTTATCTGGTGGTTTTGGTGGTGGTAACATTATTGGAACATTAGGACTTACCTTTAACAACTTCTCATTAAAAAACATATTTAATCTGGATGCTTACAAACCTCTGCCTAAAGGTGATGGTCAGAAATTAAGTCTTCGTGGACAAACAAATGGTAAGTATTATCAATCTTACAGTTTCTCTTTCTCTGAGCCTTGGCTTGGTGGTAAGAAACCAATCAGTTTTGGCGTAAGTGCATTTACATCATTACAATCAAATGGTTTGAAGGCTGCTGATAGCAGGTTCCAAAAGATTCGTTTAAATGGTGTGACTGTTAGTTTGGGTAGAAGGCTGAATTTCCCTGATAACTATTTCCAGCTAACACATGCTATTAATGTTCAGCAATATATCTTAAATAACTACCCAGGATATTTGTTTAGTACAGGAACTTCTTACAACCTTAACTTAACTCAAGAGTTAAGCAGGGACTCAAGAAATCATCAGATTTTCCCAACAGAGGGTTCGTACTTTAAGTTCACTATTCAGGCAACTCCTCCATACTCTCTTTTAAATAACATTAATTATGCAACGGCATCTGATAAACAACGTTATAAGTTTACAGAGTATCACAAATGGAAATTTGAGTCTCAGTGGTTCCAAAGATTGGCCGGCAAATTTGTTGTGATGGCACAAGCTCAGTTTGGTTTCTTAGGAACGTATAACTCGGCAGTTGGAGAATCGGCGTTCGAACGTTTTAAATTGGGGGGTGATGGTATGCAGGGATTTGATTTCTTGCAAGGTTCAGAAGTAATTAAGATGCGTGGATATGCAAATAATGCAGTAATTCCACAAGGATCTGATGCAACTATTGCGCAAAATTCAGGAAGTCCTATATTTACTAAATATGTTATGGAATTAAGATATCCAGTGATTGCAAGTCAACAAGCAACTGCGTTTATTGTAGCATTTGCCGAAGGTGGTAATACCTGGAACAAGTTTGGAGATTTTAATCCTTTTAACATTAGAAGGACTGCAGGTGTTGGTGCTAGAATATTTTTACCGATATTTGGAATGTTGGGAATTGATTATGGGCATGCCTTTGATAAAATTCCAGGAATTGTTGATGGTGGAAAACAAAATTTCACCTTCAGTATTGCACAACAGTTGGGAGGACTTTAATTAATTAATGCTTTTAGAAATGAAAAAATACTTTTTAATTTGCTTTTTGCTCTTTACCGGCTTTGGAGCATTTGCACAAAAGTTTGCTTACGTAGATACTGAATATATACTTAAACATTTACCTGAGTATAAATCTGCGCTGGATCAAATGAATGTGTTGTCTCAGCAATGGCAAGAGAAGGTTGATGCTAACTTTACTGAGATAGATAAGATGTATAAGGCTTACCAGGCAGATCAGGTATTGTTAACTGAAGATATGCGCAAAAGAAGAGAGAATGAAATCATTGAAAAGGAAAAAGCGGCTAAAGATTTTCAGCGCAAGATATTTGGTCCGGATGGAGATCTTTTCCAAACCCGTTCAAAATTGTTGAGTCCTATTCAGGATAAGGTTACAAAAGCCATTTCTGAAATAGCGAAAGTTAAACTCCTTGATTTCATATTTGATAAGAGTAGTGAAGCCACAATGATGATATACGCAAGCAGTACTTATGATGTAAGTAACGACGTTATTGTAAGATTGGGTTTCAAACCTGGAACGATGCTGAAATAAACACACAAATAGATAAATTAAAAACAATTATTAAGAAAAATAAAGATGAGAAAGTTAATGAACGCATTTTTTGTAACAGCTGGCTTATTGTTCACTGTCAACATCGCAAATGCACAACAAAAATTGGCACACTTGAATTCAGCGGCTATTATTGAAGCAATGCCTGAAGTTAAAACTGCCAGAACCACATTGGAGGCCTTTCAAAAAACGAAAACTGCTGATATTGATAAAATGATTTCTGAATACCAGACTAAACTTAAAGCGGCTCAGGACAAAGAAAAAACTATGAGCGAAGCTAACAAAGAAACTGTTGGTAAAGAATTACAAACAATGGGAGCTGAATTGCAGGATTTAGAGAAACGTATCACTGATGCAAGAACAAAAGCTCAACAAGAATTAGAAACAAAAAATGCAGAACTTTTTAACCCTATTCAGGTAAAAGCTGATGCTGCTATTAAGGCAGTCTCAAAAGAAAAAGGTTTTACATATGTATTTGATACTGCAAACCAGGGATTAGTGTACTGGGATGGTGGCGAAGACATTACACCTCTTGTTAAAACTAAGTTAGGTATTGCTGCCACTGCAACAACTCCTGCTCCTAAAAAATAGTGAAGATCAAACCTCTGTCACAACATTCGAAAGAAAACAGTTAGTAGAGGAAAAAATATTTAAATTGCGGGATTGAGTGATAAAACTCAATCCCGTTTCTTTTTGCAATGAATACTAAGCATTCCATTGGTGTTTTTGATTCAGGTTATGGTGGTTTAACTGTTTTTAAATCAATAGCCCAAAAACTACCTCAATATAACTATATCTATTTTGGTGACAATGCCCGTTCACCTTATGGAGATCATTCATTTGATACCGTATATCAGTATACCTTAGAGTGTGTGGAATGGTTATTTGCCCAGGGATGTCAATTGGTTATTCTGGCTTGCAACACGGCCTCAGCAAAGGCTCTTCGCTCGATACAGCAGAACGTATTACCTTTTAAATATCCTAATAATAGAGTTCTTGGAGTGATCAGGCCAACGGCAGAAATAGTAGGGGAGTTTACTTCTTCGAAAACTATTGGAGTCATGGGGACTCGCGGAACAATTAATTCCGAGTCTTATCTAATAGAGATTAATAAGTTTTTTCCGGAGGTAAAGGTTCTTCAACAAAGTTGCCCAATGTGGGTGCCATTAGTAGAGAACAATGAGCATTTGGATCGCGGGGCTGACTATTTTGTAGAAAAGTACATTAATGAATTGCTGGAGAAGGACCGCAAAATAGATTGTATTCTTTTAGCCTGTACACATTATCCCTTGCTTATTCCTAAAATAAAAGAAAAGCTTCCAGCGAATGTAAGTTTATTAGGTCAGGGTGATATCGTAGCAGACAGTCTGGTGTTGTATCTGAAAAATCATCCTGAGATTGAGTCAAAGATTGCAACACAGGGTAGCAAATCATTTTTTACTTCCGGAGATGAGAAGGTATTCAACAGGCACGCCTCCATTTTTTTTGGATCTGATGTTATTTCGTATCGTATAAGCCTGAAAACCCAGTCATTATAATCTGACCGAAAGATTGTATTTCTTTCTAGGTTCTAATTATTATTAACGGTAAATTTGCCGCTCAAATAACACATAATGAGTGACTCGATAAAACATGAATGCGGAATAGCCTTTATTCGCCTTTTAAAACCTCTCTCATACTACCAGCAAAAATACGGGACTGCACTTTACGGACTTAATAAGCTTTACCTCTTAATGGAAAAGCAGCACAACCGTGGGCAGGATGGAGCAGGGATTGCAACAATTAAACTAGACGTAAAACCAGGTCATCGCTACATTAGCAGATATCGCTCAATGGCACAAAACGCTGTTGCGGATATCTTTGGTTACGTTCAGAACAAATTTGTTGACATTCAAAACGAAACTCCTGAGTTGATGCAGGATGCTGAGTGGCTAAAAAATAATGTAAGTTTTATTGGAGAAGTTTTACTGGGACATTTACGTTATGGTACACACGGTAAAAATAGCATAGAAAATTGCCATCCATTTTTACGTCAGAACAACTGGATGACCCGGAACCTTGTTATTGCCGGTAATTTTAACATGACCAATGTAGATGAATTACTCGAACAACTTTATGAGCTTGGTCAGCATCCAAAAGAACAAGCTGATACGGTTACCGTTTTAGAAAAAATAGGCCATTTCCTTGATGATGAAAATCAGGAACTTTTTGACGAGTACAAAAAAGAAGGACTTGATAATGTTCAGATCACTCATAAAATCTCAGAAAATTTAGACATAGCAAAAATCTTAAAACGCTCTGCAAAAAACTGGGATGGTGGTTATGCGATCTCTGGTATTGTTGGAAATGGAGATGCATTTATTCTTCGTGATCCTTCAGGTATCCGCCCGGCTTATTATTATCAGGATGATGAAATTGTTGTAGCTGCTTCAGAGAGACCAGCAATTCAAACTGCATTTAATATCCCATTCAAAGACGTTAAAGAAATTGAACCAGGTCATGCGCTAATTGTTAAGAAAAATGGCACTGTAACTCAGGAGATTTTTAGAGAGCCTGAAGAAAAAAGAGCATGCTCTTTTGAACGCATCTATTTTTCGAGAGGTAGCGATGCCGAAATCTATAAAGAAAGAAAGCATTTAGGGGCGTTACTTTGTAAGCAAATACTTAGTGCAGTAAAATCGGATTTAAAAAACACAGTATTCTCTTTTATCCCTAATACTGCCGAAGTTTCATTTTATGGAATGGTTGAAGGGTTACATAGTTACATCAGAAATGTACAAAAAGATACTTTATTGCATCGTAAAGATTCTTTGAATGATGAACAATTGGATGAGTTATTGTCCATGTCTCCGAGGGTAGAGAAATTAGCGATTAAAGATGTTAAGTTAAGAACATTTATTACACAAGACGCAGATAGGGGTGATATGGTTGCCCATGTTTATGATACCACATACGGTGTAATAAAAAATCATACAGATACTTTAGTGGCGGTAGATGATTCAATTGTTAGAGGTACAACTCTTAAACAGAGTATTATCAAAATTATTGATAGACTGCACCCTAAAAAGATTATTATCGTTTCGTCGGCACCTCAGATACGTTATCCTGACTGCTACGGTATTGATATGTCGAAGATGGGTCAATTTGTTGCTTTTGAAGCAGCAATTCAACTTTTGAAAGCTCGTGGAATGGAGCATGTCATTGAAGAGGTATACCAAAAGTGTAAGGCTTCATTATTACTTCCAAAAGAGGAAATTGTAAATCATGTAAAAGACATTTACAGACCATTTAAACAAGAGGAAATCTCTGCACAAATTACTAAAATCATTACTCCTGACAATATCAATGCAGAGGTAGAGGTAATTTATCAGACATTAGATAATTTACATGTGGCTTGTCCAAATCATACCGGCGATTGGTACTTCTCGGGTAACTACCCAACTCCAGGAGGAAATAAGGTTGTTAATAAAGCCTTTGTAAACTGGAAAGAAGGAAACAATCAAAGAGCTTACTAGAAGCCTAATTAGCAGATATAAAAAGTCTCGTTGTAAAATGCAACGGGACTTTTTTATTGCCGTTGTTTACATGTGATACTTTATAAATACCTGAATAAATAACCTGATTGCAAATATTAAAATCACTGCCCCAGCTATTTTATTGAGGTTCTGAATGCTTTTTTCTTTAATCCGGTATCTTAATTTTGCTGCATAATACGTTTTAACACAATCAACTGATAGCTGGGTTGTCATCGCAATCACAAAGAATACCACCTTTTCGGCCATATCATAATGAAGCTGTACCGAGATAATACCCCCAACCATAATCCAAAACATCAAAGTAGACGGAGATAAGAGGCACATTAAAAACCCTTTTAATATATAACCTCTTTTTTTGATTTTTACAGTTTCTGAAATGTCGTAGCTTACTTTTACTTTATTAAAAAGATAGTAGAGGCCAATTCCAAAAAGGAACAATCCACCAATAATACCTATGTATTGATTGTATTCAGAATTATAGTCTACAAATTGTGAACTGAATATGGTAAGCGAGATAAAGATTATGTCGCTGAAAACTACACCTATAGCTAAAGAGAACCCAGCTTTAAAGCCCTTTTCTATGCTGGTTTTTATCATGGAAAAAAATACGGGACCCGTTAAAAACGAAAATAAAATCCCCGCACCTATCCCTTGTAATATTGCTTCAAACATTCAGCTAAACATATATAATACGCTAATATGCAATTTTAAACATAAAGTGACCTTATTTTTTTACTAGTTTTCATGCAGATATCTAACGTCCTGTAATGTGTAAACATTACACTTTAGCTTATAGTTTTTTTTATTTATGTTTAGCGTTCTAAAAAACCAAGTTTAAAATGAGTTCAGAAAATTCTCAAACCAAATGGGGCCAATTTATTCCCTTAGTCACAGTGTTCTTTTTTTGGGGCTTTGTAGCTGCCAGTAATGACATATTAATACCGGTATTTAAAAAAGCATTTGACTTAACTCAAAGCCAAAGCCAATGGGTATCACTTGCATTTTATATTGCCTATACGGTTGGAGCATTAATTTATAATGCCATTTCAGTTTTAATGAAACAGGATCTTGTAAATAAGCTGGGCTACAAGAATTCATTAGCTTTAGGTTTGGTTATTTCGGCTGTAGGAACGTTGTTGTTTTATCCGGCTGCAAATCTGGGCTCATTCCCCTTAATGTTATCTGGGTTGTTTATCGTGGCATTAGGATTTTCTTTGCAACAGACGGTAGCAAATCCATTGGCCATTGCATTAGGACCAATTAAAACAGGTTCCCAACGATTAACATTAGCAGGTGGTATTAATAACTTTGGTACTACAATAGGACCCCTAATTGTTAGTTTTGCCATTTTTGGTTCATTATCTACAGCAAGTGAAGATGTAAGTATTGAAAGTGTTAAAATACCATACTTAATTTTAGGAGTTGCGTTTATTGCGGTTGCAATATTTTTAAAGCTGTCTTCTCTGCCAGATAGACCAACCTTGGTTGAGTCGGTAATTGAGGATCCAAGCCATAAGGGTTCTGCTTTAAAATACCCTCAGTTGGTATTGGGTATGATTGCCATATTTGTTTATGTAGGTGTTGAAGTATCTACTGCAAGTAACCTGCCTGCTTACATGGAAAAGGACCTGGGATTTGCAATTAAGGATATTGCACCATATGTATCTTTATACTGGGCCAGTATGATGATTGGTAGATGGACTGGAGCTGTTGAGGCTTTCACCGACAATGTAAGTACACAAAAAATATTAAGGTTTGTGGCTCCATATTTAGCTTTCGGGATCTTCTTAGGTGTTAATGCAATATTTCACCATGATTTAGCTCCATTTTATGTTTATGGTCTAATTATCTTAGTGTTGATTATTGCTGATATGGCGAGTAAAGGAAATCCAGCCAGAATGTTGCTGATATTCTCTATCATAGGTATTAGTGCACTCTTAATCGGTATGTTTACAAAAGGTATGGTAAGTGTTTATGCACTTACAAGTGTGGGGCTGTTCTGCAGTACATTGTGGCCTTGTATCTTTACATTGGCTGTGAGTGGTCTGGGTAAAAATACAAGTCAGGGAAGTAGCTTCTTAATCATGATGATCATGGGTGGAGGAATTATTAGTTGGGTACAAGGATACGTATCTGAGTTCACTGGTATCCAATACAGTTATATAGTAGGTGTGCTATGCTTCGCCTATCTGGCATATTATGCCTGGAAAGTAAGCGGCATCCTTAGAAAACAAGGAATTGATTTCGATAAAAAAATAGCCGGCGGCCACTAAAATAGCCTTCGCATAAAAACTTCCCTCTTTGCTTAAAGGAGGGAAGTTTTTTTTTACCCTATATTTGCCAGCCGGTTTTTTGAATTAAAACGCATCAGATGAAGAAAGGATTTAAAGATATATTTATGAACTTAGCTACCGATCTGTCGCACCGCTCACACTGCGTGCGTGCCCATGTTGGAGCTGTATTAACAAAAGATACCCGAATTATTTCTATAGGCTATAACGGGCCGCCTTCAGGTACACATAACTGCGATGAAGAGTGGCCTGAAACAGGATGCGACAGAGATTCGCGCGGTAGTTGTTCACTTGCATTACATGCAGAAGAGAATGCCATATTGTATGCGGTAAAAAATGGTTCTAAAATATCAGGGTCAACTTTGTATACCACACTTTCGCCGTGTATTGCTTGCGCCAGGTTAATATTATCGTCAGGTATTAAATTAGTTTACTATAAAGATTCCTATGCAGAGTACAAGGGCTTGGCGAGCGATGAAGGTGTTGATTTTCTGCGAAGATTTGGTGTGGAGGTAATTAAATATTCTTAACTTTGGCCATGCTAGAAAAAATCATAATTCTCGATTTTGGTTCCCAATACACACAATTAATTGCCCGTAGGGTACGCGAGTTAAATGTTTATTGCGAAATTCATCCCTTCAATCATATTCCTGAAATCTCATCTGACGTTAAAGGCATCATATTTTCAGGTAGTCCATATTCAGTTCGTCAGGAAGACGCACCTCAAATAGATCTTGAAAAATTCCATAAACATTATCCTGTTTTAGCAGTTTGTTACGGTGCTCAGTATATTGCCCAGCACACAGGTGGAGAGGTTAAGGCTTCATCAACACGCGAATACGGCAGAGCCAACCTAAACTTTGTAGCAGATAATAATAAGTTATTTAAAAATATTAGTGCAGGTTCACAAGTGTGGATGTCACATGGTGATACCATTACAGCAATGCCTGCAAATGCAGAACTTATAGCCAGTACAGATAGTGTAAAAGTTGCCGCTTATCAGGTTAAAGATTCAGAAACCTATGCAATCCAGTTTCATCCAGAAGTAACACACAGTACTGATGGTAAACAATTGTTAGAAAACTTTCTTGTAGACATCTGCGGATGTAAACAGGAGTGGACTCCAGATGCATTTGTTGAAACCACCATTGCTGAGCTTCAGGCTAAATTAGGTAACGATAAAGTTGTTCTTGCCCTTTCAGGTGGTGTTGATTCAAGTGTTGCAGCAATCTTATTGCATAAAGCAATTGGTAAAAACCTACACTGCATCTTTGTAGATAATGGTTTGTTACGCAAAGGAGAGTACGAATCAGTTTTAGAACAGTACAAACACCTTGGTTTAAACATAAAGGGAGTTGATGCTAAAGAACGTTTCCTTAGCCAGCTTGCAAAAGTTAAAGACCCAGAATTAAAGCGCAAGGCAATTGGACGCGTATTCATAGAGGTATTTGATGATGAAGCACATGAAGTTCAGGATGTGAAATGGTTAGCACAAGGAACCATTTACCCAGATGTTATTGAATCTGTGTCTGTTAAAGGACCATCAGCAACTATCAAATCACACCATAATGTTGGTGGATTACCTGATTTCATGAAGTTAAAGGTTGTAGAACCTCTTAATACATTGTTTAAGGACGAGGTAAGAAGAGTGGGCAGATCATTAGGACTTGAACACTTTATTATTGGGCGTCACCCTTTCCCTGGTCCGGGATTGGCTATCAGAATTCTTGGTGAAGTAACTGCAGAGAAAGTTGCCATTCTACAAGAAGCAGATGCTATCTATATTGATAACTTAAAGGAAGCCGGCCTTTACGATAAAGTTTGGCAGGCGGGAGCCATTTTCCTTCCGGTTCAATCTGTTGGTGTAATGGGCGATGAGCGTACTTACGAAAACGTAATTTGCCTTCGTGCAGTTGAATCTGTTGATGGTATGACTGCCGATTGGTGCCATCTGCCATATAACGTACTCGCAAAAATTTCTAACGAAATAATTAACAAAGTAAAAGGAATTAATCGCGTCGTATATGATATCAGCTCAAAACCACCAGCTACAATTGAGTGGGAGTAAATATTGGGTAATAGCTTTTATTGGACTTTTTTTAGCTGCATGTTCACCTAAAATTCAAAAGACCACTACTAAAAAGCCCGATGTTCCTAAAAAGGTAGAAGAGAAAAAAGAAAAGCCTGCGTCTAAATTTACGCAGGCTGATATTTCTCTGCTGGTTCCGTTCAGATTAAATGATTTAAGACTTAAAACGGCCACCAAAGCTGAAGTCGAAAAATCAGCTATGGCAATCGATTTTTATCAGGGATTTAAGCTTGGTATAGATTCGGCAGCAGAACAAGGACTCAGTTTTAAATTAAATGTTTATGATTCCCGCGACAATAACAGTCAAATTGAAGGATTAATTAAAAACGGAGGATTAAGCAACAGTAATTTAATTGTTGGGCCGGTTTACCCCGCAGGATTAAAATACATTAAAGATTACTCTGTAGCGCAAGGCATTCCCGTTGTTAATCCGCTCGCGGCTACACATCCAGAGGAATTTAATAACCCAAATCTGATCTCTATTGTAAATAATATAGATTTACACGTCGAAAAATTAGGGTTTTATATTACTAAACATTACAATCCAGAAAACACAGTTTTAGTACTGATAGATTCAAAAGATGCAGGCAGTAAATTACTGTCAGCACCTGTAAAAGCATATTTTGAAAGCAGCAAGAAAAAGTTCACTTTTCAGGAATTTGCTTCTGTTTTTACTATGGAGCTGAACCTGATCAAGAATAAGAAATATGTCATTATTGTAACTTCCCCGGATAGAAAGTTTGTAATACCAACAATTGATAAGCTAGTAAAATTAAAAAATGCTGGTCTGGATATAGATTTGTATGGTCACCCTGACTGGATAAAACAAAATTATAATATAGACAAGCTTCAGGCGCTAAATACTGCTGTAACGTCGTCTTATAAGGTCGATTATAAGAATAATCATGTGATCTCATTTATTAAGAAATATAGAGCTGCGTATAGCTTTGAACCCGGTGAATATTCGTTTAAGGGATTCGATATCGGCTTTTATTTTGCTCAGCTTATTTCCAAACATGGAAAAGATTATCTGAAATACATTACAGAGGAAAAATATAAAGGGCTGCATAATAACTTTTCATTCTACCATGATGAAAAATTAGGTTATATTAATACCAGTTTAATGTTGTTACGTTACCAGGATTTTTCTTTAAATCTTATTGAATGAGGGTAGAACACCAGATCAGGGCATTTGAACAGGTATTTAAAAGTTATGACGGCACACAGCCGCTACATCGTTTCTTGTTTACTTATTTTAAGCAGCATAAACAAATGGGCTCGTCCGACCGGCGTTGGGCTACCAGATATATTTATAGTTTTTTCAGATTAGGTAAGGCACTCCTAAAAGAAGATACGATACTTCGTTTGGCTATTTCCGACTTCCTTTGCAATCAAACACTAAGTCTGGTAATTGAAACTAAGTTGCCTCAGTTTAAAGAGCAGATCAATCTTTCCGTTCAAGAAAAAATAGCTTTAATAACAGATCAGTACCCTTCCTTTAAACTTTCTGAGGTATTCATATTCAATGAAAACCTGAGTGAAGATATTGAAAAGCAAGACTTTTATGAGTCATTTTTTATACAGCCGGATTTATTTTTGCGAGTTAAACCGAGCTATATAAACCAACTTATTAAAACGCTAAAAGAGGCAGAAATAGCAGTTGAAGAGATAAGTAAAACTACTTTGGCCTTGCCAAATGGAACCAAACTGGAAAAAATTGTACCCTCACAACAGTATTATCAGGTACAGGATTTATCATCACAGAAAACAGGAGATTTTTTTGAACCTCAGACCTGGGACTATTGGTGGGATTGTTGTGCCGCCTCAGGAGGCAAATCCCTGCTTCTGCACGATCTTGAGCCTAGTGTACAGTTATTGGTTAGCGACGTAAGAGAAAACAGCTTAAACAATCTGGAGGAGCGTTTCCGTGAAGCGGGATTAAAAAAGTATCAGAAAAAAGTGTTAGATCTGCTTCAGAATAACGATCAGGATCTGCATCATTATGAATTTGACGGAATTATTCTGGATGCACCTTGTTCAGGGTCGGGTACCTGGGGTCGTACTCCTGAAATGCTTTATTATTTTGACGCTCATAAAATCAGTTATTTTTCGAAACTTCAAACAGCAATCGCAGGTAATGTTGTTAAATATCTGAAAACAGAGAAGCCATTGGTATACATTACCTGTTCTGTATTTAAACAGGAAAATGAAGATGTTGTAGCATGGATAGTCGAAAACCTACCCCTACAACTCGAAAAAATGGAAGTGATTAAGGGCTATAAGGATAAAGCAGATACCATGTTTATTGCTCGCTTTATTAAAAAATAGTCACTCTTTTAGTGCCCATGGGTACCAAACCACTGCTTAATTTTACTCTTAATGTGACTTATGGTCTCAAACAATATGGCCAGCACACCAATAATCAACGTGAATTGCTCGAAGCTGTTCATAGCCTTTTTTATTTTAGACGATCAAAAGATGGTTTTGTTACAAGCCAGTATTGTTTCTGAATAATTTGATAGCAATAGCAAGAAGGATAATTCCAAAAGCTTTTCTTAAAACATTTAAGCCGGATTTGCCAAAAAGCTTCTCTAAACGCTCTGTATTCTTTAATACAAAATAAACGAATAGCATATTGATGATGATTCCAATAATGATGTTTTGAGTTGCATATTCAGTTTTTAACGAAAGTAAAGTGGTCATGGTTCCAGCACCTGCTATTAATGGAAATGCAAGAGGCACAATTGATACCGTTTCAGGCGCATCACCTTCTTTAAATATGGTTAGACCAAGTACCATTTCCATGGCAATAAAGAAGATCACAAATGAGCCCGCAATGGCAAATGATTCAACATCCAGTCCGATAACCTTTAACAAGGTCTCGCCGGCAAACAAAAAGATAACCATAAGTACGGTTGCAACTATAGCTGCCTTTTCAGATTGAATATGTCCGGCTTTCTTTCTAAGCTCAATTACTACAGGTATAGCTCCCAGAATATCAATGATAGCGAATAGTACCATTGAAGTAGATAGAATTTGTCGAAAATTGAATTCCATAGCAGTTAATTTATGCTACAAAGGTAAATTAATTAGCAATAAAAAAGCCACTCAAACTGAGCGGCTTTTTTATTGCTAATTATGCTTGATTACTTTGCCTGAACCCGATTAGATGTTGAAGCCCGGTATAAGTATAAAATGATATGCGCAACAGCAAACACTAAGGAGAAGTAGTATAAGCCTGTGTCTTTGCCGTCAGTAATATTGTGGTGAATTAACGCCACTATGATCAACAAAATAGCAAGGCCAAAACCTACATAAGACACAGTTTTAGTGCTTTTTGCTAATGTAGCTTGTAAGTTATCAGATAATAAACTGTTTTTCATACCATAGAACAGGTACACGTTAATACCAATAATCATCCATACCAATAAACGAACCCATGTATCAAGAGGCAGGAACACCATCATACCTAAGCAAACCGCTACACCCAATATTGGAATAAGCGGTACCAAAGGCACTTTAAATGCACGAGGCAAATCAGGCATTCTATTTCTTAAGATAACTATTCCGATGCAAACAAGAATAAATGCCAAAAGAGTACCTATGCTTGTCATTTCGCCCACTACAGTGGCCGGAACAAATGCTGCGAATAAGCTTACAAAAAACATAAATAATAAGTTGCTTTTTGCAGGTGTACTATATTTAGGGTGAACTTTCGAGAACACCTTTGGTAATAAACCATCTTTACTCATCGAGAAGAATACCCTCGATTGGCCCAATAGCATCACCAGGATAACTGAAGCATAACCACCCAGAATGGCAAGAATAATCAACTTATTTAACCACGGATAAGATGGAACAACAACACCTGCTGCATTTTTTACACCCATATTGTCAATTGCAACAGCAACAGGAGCAATACCATCCTGACCTTTAAACATGTCAAAATTAGCTACCCCGGTCATTACGTGTGCAAAAAGAATATATAGAATTGTACAAATAAACAAAGAAACAAGGATACCGATGGGCATATCTTTCTTAGGATTTTTTGCCTCCTGGGCAGCTGTAGAAACGGCATCAAAACCTATATAGGCAAAGAAAACAATTCCGGCCGCTCGTATTACGCCCCCCCATCCGTGTGTAAACATACTTTCGTGACCTGGTTTGTCAGCAGGAATAAAATAAGGTGAATAGTTGTCGGCGTTAATATATTTCCATCCTAAAAGGATAAAAATGAATACAATTACAACCTTAATAGCTACAATGAGCCCATTAATAAATGCAGATTCGCTGGTGCCTCTGATCAAAACAAAGGACATTAAGACGATAATAAATACAGCAGGTAAGTTAAACATACCAGAAACTACGGTGCCATCTAAAAGGGTTGCCGTTTCAAAAGGCGACATGGTTACCTGCGCGGGTAGATGGACATCGTAATACGCCAGAAACTTGACCAGATACCTACTCCAGCTAATGGATACCGTTGCGGCACCTAAAGCATATTCCAATACCAAATCCCAGCCAATTATCCAGGCTATAAATTCACCCATTGTAGCATATGAATAAGTATAAGCACTACCTGCTACCGGGATCATTGAAGCAAATTCGGCATAACATAAGCCTGCAAAAGCGCAACCCAAAGCTGCAATAACAAATGAGATGGTAATGGCTGGTCCTGCGTTATTGGCGGCAGCAGATCCGGTTATGGAAAACAGTCCGGCTCCAATAATTGCACCAATACCCAAAGCCACCAAATTGACGGGGCCAAGGGTCCGTTTCAGGGTTCCTTCACCACTTTCAGCAGCTTCTTGTGTAAGTAAGTCAATTGACTTTCTAAAATTCATAGTTTAAAGTTTAGTTAAAGTGTATCTATAACTCGTCTAGTTTATATTATAAGTGCCAAACCTAAATAAAATATATCTAAAAATAAAAGGGATTCTTTTACGAAATCCCTTTTATTTTTATCCTAATGAAGTTTAAGGTTGAGCTTTAATGTTGTCAATCGATCTTCTTGACTGTTTCCCCTCCACTTTTAGTGTGTTGTTCACTTTGTTTTGAGCGAATTGAGTATTTTTAGGTCTTTCCTCAAGTAAATATTTTACGTTTTTAGCTATTTCTTGTGTTAATGCCGACATTTTAGCGGAAACCTGAATCGAATTCGTGATTTCTTTTTTTGAGGCGGTATTCTCGCCTGGACTAACAGCTATATATGGGGCAATAACCAAAGAGACAATCGACATTAGTTTAATAAGGATGTTCATTGACGGTCCGGAAGTATCTTTAAAAGGATCGCCAACCGTATCACCTGTAACAGATGCTTTATGAGGCTCAGATTTTTTGTAATGCATCTCGCCATTGATCTCAACACCCTTTTCAAATGATTTTTTAGCGTTGTCCCATGCACCACCCGCGTTACTCTGGAAAATTCCCATAAGTACTCCGGATACGGTAACACCTGCTAATAGACCACCTAATATTTCAGCAGAACTTACCGATGGGAAAACACCTTTGAAACCAAAACCCACTATAATTGGAACTAAAAGTGCAATAGCACCTGGCAACATCATTTCGCGAATCGAGGCCTTAGTCGAAATGGCAACACATTTTTCGTATTCCGGCTTTGCTTTATATTCCATAATTCCTGGAATTTCGCGGAACTGGCGACGAACTTCCTGTACCATATCCATTGCTGCTTTGCCAACCGCTGCAATACATAATGCAGAAAATATAAAAGGAATCATCGCACCTACAAATAGCCCGGCCAAAACAGGAGCTTTATAGATGTCGATAGCAGATATACCCGCTACACCAACAAATGCCGCAAATAAAGCAAGTGAGGTTAATGCTGCCGAAGCAATTGCAAATCCTTTACCGGTAGCTGCAGTTGTGTTCCCAACGGCGTCCAGATTGTCAGTACGTTCACGTACTTCAGGAGGTAATTGACTCATTTCAGCAATACCACCAGCATTATCAGCAATAGGGCCGAATGCATCAATTGCCAACTGCATTGCTGTAGTAGCCATCATACCTGCAGCGGCAATTGCTACACCGTATAATCCTGCAAAAGCATAAGAGAAAATGATGCCTCCTGCTAAAACCAGGATAGGAGCAACAGTAGATTTCATACCTACCGATAACCCCCCAATAATGTTTGTAGCATGACCTGTGCCAGATTGCTGGATAATTGAATTAACAGGGCCTTTCCCCATTGCCGTATAATATTCAGTTATAATACTCATTAAGGTACCTACAACCAATCCTACTATGATCGCAAAAAATACGTCAATACTGGTAAAATCAACGCCGCGCAAATGCAGGTTTGAAGGCAGCATCCACATCACAATGAAATAAGATGCAATGGCAGTAATTACAATTGATCCCCAGTTGCCCAGGTTTAACGCTGTTTGTACATTAGAATCTTCACCTTTGATGCGCACAAACCAGGTGCCTATTATCGAAAACAAGATACCCAATCCGCAGATCACCATAGGTAATAGTATCGGAGACATACCTCCAAAATTATCTGTCGCAACAATTTCCTGTCCTAATACCATTGTAGCAAGAATAGTTGCCACATAAGAACCAAATAAATCCGCTCCCATACCGGCCACATCACCAACATTGTCGCCAACGTTATCTGCAATGGTTGCCGGGTTACGCACATCATCTTCAGGAATTCCAGCTTCAACTTTACCAACTAAGTCGGCGCCTACATCGGCAGCTTTGGTGTAAATACCACCGCCCACACGCGCAAAAAGCGCAATAGATTCGGCTCCTAATGAAAATCCGGTTAGTACCTCTATCGCTGTTTTCATTTCTGCGCTGTTTGGTTGAACAACATTAAAAACGTTTAGGAAAACAATAAATAAACCGCCTAAACCTAAAATAGCTAAACCTGCTACACCCAATCCCATTACCGTACCGCCGGTAAAAGAAACCTTTAGCGCTTGTTTTAAACTTGTTCTTGCAGCCTGAGTAGTACGAACATTCGCTTTTGTTGCTGCTTTCATTCCAATGTATCCTGCGGTAGCAGAAAACACAGCTCCAATAATAAAGGCAATAGATATGATCCAGCTGGAGTGTAATTGTACGCCGTTAACTTCATGTACCGTTCCTGAATAGGCAAGTAATGCAGCCGTAAACACAACAAAAATGCTAAGTACTTTCCATTCAGCTTTTAAAAAGGCCATTGCACCATCAGCAATATAGCCGGCCAGTTCCTGCATGTTTTTATCCCCTGCATCCTGTTTGTTTACCCATGCACTTTTAATAGCCATCACAATGATGCCAATTAAACCCAATGCGGGAATAAAATAGATTAAATTGTTCTGTAAAAACTCCATACTTTGATCTCTTGTTTAGTTTATTTTTGGTTGTTAGTTGTCGACTTTAGCTGCCTCCAAAAAAGGCCAAAGCCAATTGTTTGTAGCTGGCAGACTGCCCTTTTTCGCCATTACCTTAAAGCACTTAAGTCATTTAATTGGCAAGACCGGGCTTTACAAAAATAAGCGTGTTTCTGAAATTACCAAATTTTTAATGAATTGATTACTAACCTTTTTTATGAACCGGGAATTTATGCCATTGGTTGCTTTTAATCGGGTTTATTAGTCAGAAAGACGAAGTCCTCACATAATTCGCACATTCTACATACATTCTTCACAAAAAAGTACCTGTTTGTGGGTTTGGTGTGAACGAGGTGTGAAGAATGTACGAACGTTCTGTATTTTTAATATATTAGCAGGGCAGTTGATACATAACTTATAAAGCTCTTGTATTGGATTTATGCTAAAACCAACCAAACAAACCATATGGATAAAGAAAATCAAGACGGTTCTTTTAAAAGAGAACTAGGACTGTTAGATGGTACCATGCTCGTAGTCGGCTCAATGATTGGGTCGGGGATATTCATTGTAAGTGCTGATATAGCCCGACAAGTCGGTTCTGCCGGTTGGCTTATTCTCATTTGGGTGGTTACCGCAATAATTACCATTATTGCCGCAGTTAGTTACGGTGAGTTGAGCGCAATGTTCCCAAAAGCAGGAGGACAATACGTTTATTTAAAAGAGGCTTATAATAAACTGATTGCATTTTTATATGGCTGGAGTCTGTTTGCCGTAATACAAACAGGGACTATTGCGGCCGTAGGGGTCGCGTTTTCTAAGTTTGCCGCCTACCTTTATGAACCTTTTAGTGAAAATAATATCCTATGGCAAATTCAAACAGGAGTTAGCGACAAAGGTATTCCGGAGCATTACGCAATCAGCGCGGCTCAGTTGGTTTCTATTGTCACCATCGTTTTTCTGACCTTTGTAAATAGCCGTGGTGTTAAGGATAGTAAAATTCTGCAAACTGTTTTAACGATTATAAAAATCCTATCACTTTTTGGTTTAATCATTTTCGGATTTACCCTTGCAGCGAAAGCTGAGGTCTGGGATGCAAACTGGGCCAATGCCTGGGAAACACGTTCTTTTAGTTTAGAAACAATGACCTGGGCGCCTATTAGTGGAAGCTTATTACTATCGGGAATTTCGGCAGCAATGGTTGGTTCATTGTTTTCAAGTGATGCATGGGCAGGGGTTACCTTCATTGCCGGAGAGATTAAAAATCCTCAGCGCAATGTTGGTCTAAGCTTGTTCCTGGGAACGCTAATTGTAAGCATAATTTATATTCTTGCTAATCTGATGTATGTTGCAGTATTGCCTCTCGACCAGATTACCACTGCAAAATCTGATAGGGTAGCAGTAGTTGCGGCACAGTATATTTTTGGACAAGCGGGTACCATAATTATTGCTGTAATGATTATGATCTCTACGTTTGCCTGTAATAATGGTTTGATTATGGCGGGGGCCAGGGTATACTACACAATGGCAAAGGATGGGTTGTTCTTTAAAAAGGCGGCCACTTTAAATAAAGCAGATGTACCGGGCTGGGCTTTATGGGTACAAGGAGCATGGGCTTCTGCGTTGTGTTTAACGGGTAGATATGGTGCTCTTCTGGATTTTGTAGTGATTATTGTTTTGATATTCTATATCCTTACTATCTATGGGATATTCATTTTAAGAAGAAAAATGCCTGATGCAGAGCGTCCATACCGGGCTTTTGGTTATCCGGTTCTGCCAATGTTATACATCATAGTAGCATCAGCACTTAGTGTTGCACTTTTAATCTACAAGACAGACACTTGCGGATGGGGTGTGTTAATTATGCTGATAGGGATACCAGTTTATTATCTGACTAAAAAAGTTGAAGCAACCGAGTAATAAAAAGGTAATCGTCATCTCCTTTGATTAACCAAAGGAGATGACGAGGCAAACGATAGCGTTACCGAGCGTATTAAACTACTGGTTTCCTAAACGTGTGGTGAAGTCAGAAATAACATTTTGGTATTTTCTCAATACCCGATCCCAATCATGAAACTGTTCATCGGCTTTTACGCTTGTTAAAGGAGCACCAGAAAATTCACTTACAAGTTTAACCTTATAAGTAAGCGGTTCGCTTTTAGATAGCTTAATAATTAAACGCGTTCTGATAGTGTTTTGCTGGAAACTTTGAATGCTCCATGAAGTTCTTAAATAAGATGTTTCTTTGTCGGCAACTTCAATTGCATCAAAGTAATCAGTCACAATTTGATTTGCGCGTTTCCACACCTCTGCCACATCTTGTTTTTTATTGATTTCAATAGAGAAATCGATGTTGGCCTGGTCCGTTTTTATTGAAGCTTCCTCGGCATCATCCTTCTTCATGTCAAAAAACTGCTTCTTTGGTGGCTCGGCCATTCCCTTCTTATTGCAGAAAGTTTGCTCATACCTTAAGAACCCGGCTTTCTGAACTTTTACATTTACGCAAGAGTTTTTTGGGACTTTGATCTTTGCATTACCTGTACCTAAAATTTGTCCGTCTACAACAATTTTTGCATCAGCTTCTGAAGCTGAGATTTGGACGGTTTGAGCTTTAATTGCAAAAGGTGCAATTAAAAACAGTGAGGCTGTTAATAAAGATTTTAATTTCATAATAAAGTTAATTTGTGAAGATTATCCGCCACAAATTAAACCCTATAAAACCCTTAAAAAAATACCCATTAATGGGTATTTTTTTAAGGGTTTACTGTTTCTTATATTGTTTGGTCAACTGCAATTTTTGGTGGTAAAAGTTTATACATCACCGGTGTTACTAGTCTTGATAATAATGTCGAGCTAATTAAACCACCAATAAGCACCAAAGCAAGTGGAGAATACAATTCACTATATTCAATTACAAGTGGTAGCAATCCGCCAATGGCTGTTAACGAGGTCAAAAGTATGGGTACAAATCTAATTTCCCCGGCTTCAATAATCGCTTCCTCAATGCTTTTTCCCTGCGCCCTTAATTGATTTGTAAAATCTACAACCAACAGAGAGTTTTTCACTTCTATACCTACTAATGCAATAAAACCTATTGTGGCTGTAAAGGAAAGCGTTTCACCTGCAAAGAACAGCATGATCAATCCTCCAACTATTCCAAGTGGAATAACCGACAATACAATCAGTATACTTTTAAAGGTTTTGAACTCAAGTATCAACACCCCCAGAAAACCAAAAACAGTAACAATAAGGATAAGACCAAGATTACCAAAGCTTTCTTCTTTACTCTCTTTCTCGCCTGCAACTTTAAAAGAGAAGCCTTCAGGGAATTTAAATTTGTTCAGTTTTTCAGTGATCTCCTCATCCAGGCGCTGCACGTTATAGCCTGGTTTTACAAATGCAGAAATGGTTACATATCTGTCTTTATCATAATGTCTGATCTGGTTTGGCGAACTCTCGAAACCACTAGATGCCACGTTTTTCAGAGGGATATTTACCCCAGAGGAAGACGGAACATATAGCCTGTCGAACATACTGATATCCTGAATATCGTTATTTCTTGGAATAGAAACATTCACATTATAATTGTCTGCTTTTCCCGAGTCTTCCCTGTACGTTGCTACATTCAGTCCGGCAGATCCCAATCGAACTGTACGGTCAATATCCGCAGAAGCAACACCCAGCAAAGCCGCCTTTTCTTTATTTATTGTAACCTTAAGGTCTGTAGGTTTTACCAGTAAAGGATTGTTTACGTAAATAGTGCCATCTACTTTACTGATCAGCGAGGCAATATCGAATGCTGTTTTGCGCAGGCCGTTAAGATCATCGGCATAAATGCGGTAGGCAAGGGGGGCATCAACTGGTGGTCCCTGTTCAAAATCTTTAACCTTAATGTTTGCACCAGGGTAACCATTCAGCTCTTTTCTTACCCTTTCAATTACCGCAACTTTTTCGCGGGTTTCCAGTCCCTCTACCTGGACAAAGATCTGTGCATAATTTTCGCTTTCATTATGTGGGATCACATTGTAATAGATTCTTGGATTTCCTTTACCAACATTACTGGAAAATGAACTTATTTCAGGTACTTTTTTCAATACAGATTCCACATACCTTGTTACTTTATTTGTGGTATTTATATTGGTTCCCTCCGGGGTTTCTATATCCACCAGAAACATAGGTTTCTCAGATTTTGGAAACAGGCTGCTTCCTATAACCGGAACTAATCCAAGTGAGGCAATAAAGATCCCTCCGATAATGATAAGTGTAACTAATGGTCTCTTCAGCGCTTTGTTAAGTACCGCTCCATAAGTTGTATGAATTCCTTTTTTCATTGCCCTGAGCAGAAAATTTCCCTCCTCACTCATGTGCGGTTTCAAAATGATGCTTGCTAAAAAAGGGACTACTGTTAGCGATACCAACATAGAAGCAAAAATTGTAGTGATTACAGAAAGCGGTAAACTTCTAATAAAATCCCCGGCTCCTTCGGGTAAGAAAACGATTGGTAAAAAGGCAAATATAAGCAGTATGGTACAGCCAACAACGGCAATGCCGATTTGAGAAGTAGCCTTTATAGAAGCCTCTATTCTGCTGTAGCCCATACGCAGATACCGTTCAATATTTTCAACCACTACAATACTATCATCAACCAGAATACCCAGCGCTACAATCATACCTACAATGCTTAGCTGATTGATGTTATAACCCAATGCATTCATCAGGGTAAGCCCGATGGCAAGAGATAACGGGATCGAGATCATCACAACAACCGATGCCCTTGTACCCAGAGGCAGTAAGGTAACCAACACCAATAAAATTGCGATACCAAAATCTCTGGTAAAATGCGAAAGCCTTACATCTACGCTTTTAGCCTGATCAAAAACCTTTACAAGGTCAATACCCGGTGGTAAATCCTTTTTAAATGCTGCTAATAAGGGGACAACTTTTTCCTGCACAGATATAATGTTCTCTCCATCTTTTAAGCTGGCATTTATAAAACTGCTTCTGTAGCCGTTCAAGCGGGTAATATGTGTTTCATCTTCATAGCCTAATGAAACATCGGCTATGTCTTTCAGGTAAACTACTTTTCCCTGGGCACTAAAGATTACCGTATTCTTAACCTCATCTATGCTCGAAAAATTACCGCTGGTTTTAATATTAAGCTTTCTGTTTCCCATACTGATGTTACCACCTGGAATGTTAACATTCTCACTTTGTAATGCAGCAATAACATTATTCTGGGTAAGTTTTTCCTGAGCTATTTTTTGAATGTTAAGCCTTACATTTACCTGATGTTCAGGAACGCCGGCGTAGGTAACTCTTTTTAATGCCTGTATTTTTTCGAGTCGTTCCTTTAGCTCTTTTGAATATTTTTTAAGCGTGGCATTGGAGGTGTTTTCACTCACTAAAGCAAACTGATACACACTAACATCCGATGGAATCTGTTTGTTGATCCGTATATCTGCTATATCAGAAGGTAGCTCACTTCTTAAGCTGTTAATTTCTCTCACCACCTCCTGATACTTATCATCGGGGTTAGAGCTATATTTATATATTATTTGCATAACTGCAAGACCATCGCTTATATCTGTGGTTATGTGTTTTATATCGTCAAGTTCGTGGATCTTTTTTTCCATTGGGTCAACAACCAGTTGCTCCATATCCTTAGGATTAGTTCCCGGATATACTACAACTACCGTAAATTGCGGAGGATGGGTTTCAGGATCTTCACTTCTTGGCATGGTGAACAAGGAATATATTCCCAGAGCTAGCACCGCCACGAAAACAATCAGTGTGAACTGATAATTTTTTACTGCAAATTCAGGTAATTTCATTTTGAAATAATTTAGGCTATCTGATTATTTTAATTGAAGAACCATTAGTAAGATAGGCTGATCCTTCTCTTATTATCTGATCAGTGGCTAATAAACCAGAGGAGATAAATGCCTTGTCGCCTTTTAAGTAGGCAACCTTCACCGCTTTCTTTACAGCTCTGTTGTTCACAGAAGTAAATACGTAAGCACTGTCGTTTTTGCCTTCCACTAAAGCATCTACCGGAACAGACAAAAGGTCTGTTTTGCCAAAAGGATAGATCTTTACTTTGGCAAAGAGTCCTGAGATCAATTTGGCATCGGTAGGATTGAGCCTTATTTCGGCCTGATATAAACCGGAACTTTCATCACTGCCCTGGGCAAGGGACTTTACTACTCCTGTTAATGTTTGAGGAAAGACATCAAAGTTTAACTCAACTTTCTCCTTTCCGTTAATTCTTGATCTGTCTTTATCGGTAATACCACATTTAACTATCCAATCTTTATTTGAAACGCCACCTATGTAAAGTATGGGGGTTCCTCCGGCTACCTGTTCTCCTTCATTTGCGAGTTTTTTAAGAACAACGCCAGTTGTATTTGCCCTTATGGTCGATTGAACAGCGTTGAACCGCGCTATGTCCAAACTTTTTTTGGCAATTGCCAAAGCCGTTTGCGTATTTTCCAATTGCTCCCTGGTACTAACACTGTCCTTAAATAAATTGGCAGTCCTTTGGGCATCCCGCTTTGCTTTATTAAATCCCTCTTCGGCCTGGTTAAGCTGAGCATTTACCTCTGTCATGTTTAGCGAGGCAAGTACTTGCCCATTGCTTACATGATCACCTTCCTTAACAAGGATGCGGTTTATGATTCCACTGGTTTTAAAAGAAAGATTACTCTGTTGTTCTGACGATAGTAAACCAGAAGTTTCCACCGGTTCATTTTCATTAAGGGCATTTGAGGAAATTACCTTTACCGGAATTGAGTTATCGGTTTTTTGTGCCGGTTTTGGTTCACTGCAACCAATTACGGCAATGCCAAGAAATATGAAGATCGGGAGTGTATTTATATGTTTCATTTTGTTTTAAATTAAAGGTGATTAAAGAATATAGCTTGCTTTTGCTCTTTCCAGTTCGGTTGTTCTGGTTAGCATATTCAGATAGGCAATACTTTGTTTTAGCTGATCATTTATCAGTCTTGTCTGTGCATCCAATAACTCCAGGTAAAGCGCCTGACCCTCTTTATAAAGACGTTGCTCGTCTTTATAATATTGAAGAGATAACGACGACTGGCTAACTGAGGCTTTAAAAGCCTGTAGCGCTGCGTTCAGTTTGTTTTGAGCTGTAATAACCTCAAGTTCCAGTTGCTGCGAGGCCTGTTCTGTTTGTGTTTCGGTGGACTTTAAATCTAAAAGCGCCTGCTGAGTTTTGTTTTTATTTCTGTTGCCATTAAATATTTGCCATGATAGTGTTACTCCGAAAAGATAATAGGGCGCATCTTTGTTTACTTTTAAAAAATCACCCTGAGCACCTACATCAACAAATGTGGATAGCTTTGGAAGTACTGCTACCCTGGTTAATTTTACAGAGAGGGTATTTATTTGATTTAAAGATTCCAGCGCGGTAAGTTCTTCTCTTTTTCCGGAATGAGAAGATGAATCTGATCCAACAATCGTATTCTCGTTTTCACTAATTTCAATGGTACTGTTGAGCGGCTTATTGAGTAGAAAATTGAAATACGCGGCAGCGTTCAGAGACTCAGTTCTGGCATTTTCAAGTTGAGTTTCAAGCCCTGTAAGCTCATTTTCTGAACGGGCCACCACTGTTCTTATCGCTTTTCCATTTTTAACCATTGATTGATTTATCCGCAGGTTTTCTTTTGCCAATGCAATCCCGTTTTCAAAAATTTTTATGGCCTGCAGCGATTGTTCGTATCCATAATACGCAAGTTTAACCTGCTTTATCAGCTCGCGTTTATACAGCCTTAGTTCTATCTGCTGCATAGTGATCTGTTCTTTTTTGATGCGGCTGTTGTAAATAATTTCCGCATTATACAGAGGCAAGGTGGTATGTACTTTGGCATCGTAATAATTGTTCGGATTGAAAGTCTGACTCACATTATCTACCTGAGGGAATTTACCCGAACCTGTTAAGCTGTTTAAGGTGCTGTACACAGGATTTAGGAGGTCGCCAATTGGGATTTCAATTTTGCGTCCACCTCCTGATGTCAGGTAGGAGGTGTTTAGTTCTACATCTGGAAGGAATAGTCCCTTTGCTTCTTTTAGGGCGTAAAGACTTCGCTGTAAAGCGAAATCTTGTTTTTGTATCCCAAGATTATTTTTGAGGGCCTCGTCTATATAACCCTGAAGAGGACTTTGAGAGAAGACACTAAAGGGAAGCCAGCACCCCAGGATTAATAGTATTAACGATTTTAAGGCTGTTTTTCTATTCATGACGTATCGTTGTTTATAAAATGAACACTGTTTATTAGAATTGATATTTTTTGATTTGTTACATTGTTTTTGAAAAATAATAATCGTTGGTTATTTACTAAACACTGTTTATGTTAAGGTAAATTTTTTTTACACTTTAAGTGTTTTTAGAAAATAGTCTAATGATTGGGCTAAAAGATTAGGATTTTGTTCACCTTCAATATTTACCGACTGCAGCCGCTCTCTTATAAATAAGGAAATAAGGCCATGAACATAGGACCATATAGACATTGAAACGATAATGGGGTCACCATCAACAATAAGCTTTTTATCCAGGCATTCTGTAACCGTATTAAGCAGGTATTGGAAGCTATTCTCTCCGGCTTCCCACTTGCTATGGCATTTAATTTCACTTAAAGGGGCCCTCATGATGAACATAAGATCATAATAGTCCGGATTTGTCAGCGCAAAATTCAGGTATATTTTTCCTAGCTCAGCCAGCCTTTCAAATGGATCAGTTATCTGGTTATGGTTTATAAATTCTTTGTTTAACAGATCGAATCCCTGTTCGTGGATTACGTAAAAGATTTCATCTTTCTCTTTGAAATAAAGATAGATTGTTGCCGGACTGTATTCTATATCGTCGGCAATGTTGCGGATAGAAGTTTTTTCATAACCCTGTTCCAAAAAGAGTTTGGTAGCCGATTCAATAATCAACTTTCTCCTGTCCAGCTTATCTCTTTCTTTTCTATCTTTTATTGACATACTAAAATGCTAACTGATGCAAATATAATAAACACTGTTCAGTAAATGCAAAAAAAGAGAAAATATTATGGTATGTCTTAAAATAGGAACAGGGATGAGCAATAAAGCTATCCCTGTTTTAAGATGGTTGATCCACCACAGATCAACCTAAACCAAACAAACCACTACTATAACGTATGATATTGTCAAAAAGTTTCTTTATTTGAAAATAAATTTTAAATAATTACTTCTCAGGACGTTACCTGATGGTTTTAGCAGACAAAAAATCTATTTCTAGTAAAATATGAAGGTTTTTTAATTCCGTAACATTTGTGTAACATTAATTTATTTTTAGTAAATTAGTATCGTAAGCCAAACCATGACCACATATTCTATGCTTTCTGATCAAGACCTCAGGGCCAAATTAGTCTCTGGGGATGAGTACGCCTTTGCGGAATTCTATGAGAGGTACAGTGCCGGAATTTTAGGTTTTGTTAAAAAGTTTGTTCACTCTGCTGATCTTTCAGAAGATCTTACACAAGAAATATTTATAAAGATCTGGCAATGCAGATCAAAATTAGCAGATATCCAATCGCTAAAGGCCTATTTACATATCGTTGCCAGGAATCATACCTTAAATAGCCTTAAAAAAGCCTTCCGTTCTGAAGTTGCTATGTCAGAGATAGTCAATAGTTTTGTTGAAGAAAGGAACTCCACTGAAGACGAGCTTTTGAATAAAGAATATTACGACTACCTTCAAAAAGCATTAGCGGTATTATCTCCCCGAAGCAGAGAAGTTTTTAAACTATGCAGAGAGCAGGGCAAAAGTTACGAGGAGGTAGCAACGGCATTGGGTATTTCCCGAAATGCCGTAAAGAATCATATGGTAGCTTCTATGAAAATTCTCAGGACTTCTGTTGAAAGGGACCTGGGTATCTCTTTAGGAGTACTTTTGGTTATCCTGTTAAAATAAGTTCAAAAAAATAATTTTTCCAGCTACCCTCGGCGCTTCAAATATTGTCTTAGTATTTGAAAGGCCCTCACTATGGAAGATAAAGAATTTTACAGAATACTTGTTAGTCGATATATTAATAAACAACTCTCTGATGATGAGTTGGAATTGTTTGTACAGTTAACCAAAGATGGGAAACTGGATGAACATCTTTTGGGAGCGATGGATGAGGAAGGTGGAATTTCTGAGGCTGACGAGGACCACCACAAGCAAATTAAAATAAAGCCGTTGTGGCTCAAACTAACTGCTGCGGTTGTTGTATTGGTTACGTTATCTATAGGCTTATATTCTTATGTTAATCACAATCTTAATAATGCTAATCTGCGCGCTGTTTACACAAAACAAGATGCGGAACCCGGTGGAAATAAGGCTATACTTACTTTAGCTGATGGTACTGAAATTTCGCTAACAGATGCAGGTAACGGCCAGATTGCTAAACAAGCTGGAGTAGCAATAACAAAAAATGCCAGTGGGCAATTGGTATATACTGTTATAGAATCCAGGAAAAAAGAGATGGCATATAATACCATCAGTACACCCAGGGGCGGTCAATATCAAGTGAATTTGCCTGATGGTACAAGAGTTTGGCTAAATGCTGCCTCCTCCGTAAAATTTCCAACAAGTTTTGCTAATGCGACCTATCGAAGGGTAGAACTAACCGGAGAAGCTTATTTCGAAGTATTTAAGAATAAGAAGCTTCCTTTTATTGTGATAACAGATAAACAGGAAGTTGAAGTTTTTGGAACCCATTTTAATATTAATTCTTATGATGATGAAACAAGCATCAAAACAACCTTGCTTGAGGGTTCAGTAAAAGTATCATTACTGAACGGGAGGAATAAAAAAGTTTCACGTTTCCTGAGACCCGGAGAGCAGGCCAATGTTGAACATCAGGATATGAGCCTGAAAATCAGTAAAGCCAATATTGATCAGGTAATGGCATGGCAAAAGGGGTATTTTCATTTCGAGGGTGATGACCTGCAATCTGTGTTGCGTCAGCTATCGCGATGGTATGATGTAGATGTATTATATGAGATAAACCATACTGATGATGAGTTTATGGGCGATATCCCGCGCAACGTAAAATTATCAGAAGTGCTTAAGATATTAGAATTTGGAGGTGTCCACTTTAAAATTGAAGGAAAAAAACTAATTGTAACTAAATAAACAACTTAAAACCAGTATTGTATGGAAAAATAAATACCTAACCCGTATAACTGAGAAGAAAATACCGGACCCTGGTTGCAACAGGATCCGGATAGATCCACTTCTTAAGTTAGAAATGGAACAAAGTTCCGGTCGATCTCAAAAAATACCTTGTTAAATAATTAATGAATTAACCAAACATTCAAAAGTATGAATTTAAATCAATGTAGGAAAGCATCTGTTTTCAGGTGGTTATTCTCATCCAGGAATTTATTGGCAATGAAACTAATTGTACTATTAATCTTCATAGGTTGCCTTCAAGTCTCCGCAACGGGATTTTCGCAAAGTATTACACTTTCCGAAAGAAACACTACGCTAAATAATGTGTTCGAAAGTATAAAAGAGCAAAGTGGCTATACCTTCTTTTATAACAATAAACTCATAAAACAGGAAGGCCGAATCAGCATCGAGCTGAAGAATGTAAGTGTGGAAACAGCGCTGGACCAGATATTTAAAAACAGGCCGTTTTCATATAAAATCATAAACAAAACCATTGTAATTAAGAGAAATTCCATTTCAACAGCATCGGTTATTGTTACTGCCGAGGCGCAAATAAACATTAAGGGGAAAATTTCAGATACAGAAGGCAATCCGCTATCAGGAGCAACTGTTATGATTAAAGGAACTTCAAAAGGAACTTCTGCAAATATCTCCGGTGAATTTTCGATAGATGCGAAAGAAGGAGATGTATTGGTGGTAAAATATCTGGGCTATCAACCCAAAGAGGTATTGGTAAAGGCAGGTGTTACCAGTATAAATATTGTACTTGAAGCCGAATTACAGGGCCTTTCTGAAGTGATTGTAACGGCCCTTGGGGTTAAAAGACAGGAAAAGGCTTTAGGTTATGCTGTGCAAAGAGTTGGGGGAAAAGAACTGCAAACTGTAAAAGGAGTGGACTTGGGTACTTCCTTAACCGGTCGGGTTTCAGGTTTGGTAATTAAGAATTCTACGGAATTTAATGCAAGACCTACAGTAGAGTTGAGAGGTGAAGATGCATTGTTAATTATTGATGGGGTCCCTTATGCAAACATGACTTTACGTGATGTGCCTACCGATGACATCGAAAGTATGGATGTGTTAAAGGGATCGACTGCTTCTGCTTTATATGGCTCACGTGCTAAAGGTGGTGTTTTGATGATCACTACTAAAAAAGGAGCAGCAGCCAAGGGGTTCTCAATTGATGTAAATAGTAATACTATGTTTCAATTGGGTTATCTGGCAATTCCGAAAGTACAAAGTTCATACGGTCGTGGTCAAAATGGTGAAATTGATAACGATTATGTTTGGGGTCCAAAACTGGATGCAGGAAATACAGCCAGAGATTGGAACCCGGAAACCAAACAATTTGAAGATGGACGCCCCTTAGTATCGGTAGGAAAGGATAACCTGAAGAATTTTATGAATACCGGTATTATAGCCAGTAATAACATTTCTTTGGCACAGAGTAATGAGAATGGAAGTTTCAGGATTGGGGTAAACCATATTTTCCAGAAAGGCCAGTTTCCAAATCAGAAACTTAATCTCCTGAACCTTACTTCTGGTGGTGAGATCATAGTTAATGATCATTTTAGGGTAGAGGGACGTTTTGGTGTTAGTCGTGGTTCTACGCCTCAAATGTGGGGTAGCGGATATGGAAATCAGGGGTATTTATACCAGCTTATCATGTGGACGGGTACAGAGTACGATATCCGTGATTATAAAGACTACTGGGTAGTTCCTAACAAAACACAGAACTGGATGTATACCAATTGGTATGATAACCCATACTTAATTGCTTACGAAAAGCTTAACGGTGAGGTCAAAAATAAAGTAAATGCAAATGTCACTGCCAATTATAAGTTCAACAATGATTTTAACCTGATGCTGCGTTCAGGTTATGATAACTATAATAATACAAATACCAAACAAAACCCTACAGCTAATATTTTCTCTACACGTGGCGGATGGAATGCAAGAGGAATGTATGAAACAAGTGATTCAAGAGGTTTCTCTACCAATAACGATTTGATCCTTACTTTTAATAAGAAAGTTAGCAAATGGGCATTTGAGGGGTTAGCCGGTGGTACACTTTATTATTTTAAAGATGATGGCTTTACCGCTACCACTAAAAATGGATTAATTTCTCCTAGGTATTTTTCTCTGAAAGGTTCAGTTGAGCCGGTAACAATTACCCCTGGAAGAAATTGGTCTCAGCAAATTAACAGTCTTTACGGCCGGGCATCTGTAAGCTGGAACGATGCAGTGTTCTTTGATGCTACGGGCAGGAACGACTGGAATTCAGCTCAGCCAGAATCATCGCGATCTTTCTTTTATCCATCTTTGGGCTCAAGTGTGGTAGTATCTGAGCTGGTAAAAATGCCGACTGTGATTGATATGTTTAAACTACGTGGATCATGGACACTCTTTAAAAACGCATTTGATCCTTTTGCAATTAATAAAACTTTCTCCACTACTACCTCAGCATGGAATACACTTAATTCTGCCAGTTATCCATCAAAGCTGATCGGAGAGCATTTACTGCCAAGTACACAGCGCACCTGGGAAGTTGGTGCAGCAGGCTACTTACTGGGTAAACGACTACATTTCGATGTTGCATATTATGATAAGTACTATTACAACAGACAGGTAAATACTGATATTCCAGGGTCATCTGGTTTTGCTACCATATTGGTAAACACTGCAGAAACATATGCCAGAAGAGGTCTTGAAATTTCTGTTGACGGTTCTGTGGTAAAAAATGAAGACTTTGAGTGGAAAACTACCGTTAACTGGTCTAATCAGCACCGCTATTATGTTAACCTTGATCCTGTTTTGTCAGCTGATAATCCATGGGTTAAAAAAGGTCAAAGGTTAGATACTTATCTCAGCTCATATTGGTTGAGGGATCCAAGTGGAAACGTAATTTTTAACAACGGCTTTCCTGTTGAAAGCGATTATGATAAAAAATATGGTTATGGAGATCCCGATTTTAGCATTGGTTTTATTAATAATTTCCGCTACAAAAACTGGAATCTGGGTGTAAATATAGACGGACGTATTGGAGGGTTAATGTACAACTACCTATACGATAAAATGTGGGATACCGGTACTAACCCAGAAACCGATAACCAGTATCGCTATGACCAGGTAGTAAACGGTTTGAATAACTATGTAGGTAAAGGTGTTAAAGTAGTGTCTGGAGAAGTGCAGTTTGACAAATATGGAAACATTACCAGCGATACCAGACAATACGCAGCAAACGACGTACAAGTAGGTTATCAGGATTTTGCACAATCTTTTAGAGGGGGTGATATGGGTATTCAAAAAGAAACCTTCATCAAACTTCGTGAAGTTTCACTCGGGTATAATTTCCCTGCAAAGCTGGCTAATAAAATCGGTGCCCGGAGCGCATCATTTTCAGTTACAGGTCAGAATTTACTGCTGTTAACCGACTTTAAATTTTCAGATCCGGATATAGATACTGAAAACCTGAACTCTCCTTCATCACGAATGATTGGTTTCAATCTTAAAGTAGGATTCTAGTAAGGCAGCTTTTACGTTTATAAATAACTTAAATCAAGATGAAAAGAATTATAAAATATATGTTGATTTTGCCTTTACTGGCAACGCTAACAAACGGTTGTAAAAAGTTTGAAGACATCAATACCAATCCAAATGAAACAACCCAGGTAAATTCGGCCATGCTGGCAACAGGTATGATTCTGAACGTAACCCGTGGCGACATCAGCTCTACAAAAGGATTTATGCAGCCCTTTTTATTGGGCAAATACCTAACCTGGGGAGAGGGTCAAGAAGGCTTTCAATACAACAGACTCGGACGTACCGATTTTGATCGCATTACATTATTGCGGAATATTCCATCAATGGAAAACTATGCTACAAGCGATGCACTTAAAAAATCATATCAGGGATTAGGACATTTTATCCGTGCATGGCAATTCTTTATGGCTACAATGCAGGTAGGAGATATCCCCTATGCAGAAGCCGTAAAAGGAGAAACTAATGTGCTGCAGCCTAAATATGATACTCAAAAAGCAGTTTTTATGGGAATTCTGAATGAGCTTGATCAGGCAAACCAGTTGTTTGCAACAGGTGCAAACTTTGAAGGTGACCCTATCTATGCCGGTAACGTCGACAAGTGGAGAAGGCTTACCAATAGTTTTGAGCTGCATGTGCTAATTAATCTTTATAAAAAAACAGCAGATGCAGATCTTAAGGTTATTGACCGTTTCAAAGATATTGTTGCAAACCGTCCGCTGATGCGCGATTACAGAGATAATTTTGCACTTGCTTATAACAATACTGCTGGTCAGAATTACCCATGGTCTGATGTGCCGGCTGGTTCTGGTAACTCATTTGTGAAATCGAACTATACCATGCTCACAAACACTTTGCTAGCGCCTTTAAAAGCTACCGACGACAGGAGGTTGTTTTACTATGCTAAGCCTTCGCCGGTTAAAATTACTGCAGGGGTGTCGCAGTCTGATTATAACGCTTATCCGGGTGTAGAACCTTCTGATGCCTTTTCAGCCTTGCAAACAAGAAGAGTAGGTAAAGATTATGCCGACCTTAATAATCGTTATGTGCAACTGGTAAATGCTGAGCCGGTTAGTGTATTTAGTTGCTGGGATATGCAATTTGCGCTTGCAGAGGCTGCTGTACGCGGATGGATTACAGGAACAACAGCACAGGTTTATTACGCTGATGGTATTACAAATTCTATGAACGCAGTTGCAATAAATACACCTGATCTGGCCGATTATCACCACAACATGAAAATGGACGCAGCTTATATACTTGCCTTCCCGGCTAAGCCAGGAGTTGCCCTTGCAGGGTCAACTGAGGAGCAGATTAAGCAGATCATCACGCAAAAATATCTGGCCAATTTCTTACAGGGAGGTAAATATCAATCCTGGTTCGAAAACCGGAGAACCGGATATCCTGTATTTACTTTAAACAGTACAACAAATTTAAATACACCATCTACAAACTTTCCGTTACGCTGGTTATATCCATCTAATGAGTTGAGTTATAATTCAGACAACCTTGATGCAGCTGTTCAATCTCAATACGGAGGTAATGATAATACAAATCAGCAAATGTGGTTGTTAAAGTAGTAATTATCTTATATTTATAATCATGTAACCGAAATCATCAAATGACAGAAAACAAAGGTTTAAAAAAAACACTCACCCCGTTTATGCTCTGGGGGCTTGGAGTAGGGTATGTCATTTCGGGTATGTATTTTGGATGGAACCTGGGTCTCGAAAAAGGCGGCACAGGGGGGATGGCTATAGCCACTATAGTGATCATGGTAATGTATGTAACCTTTACATTCAGCTATGCGGAACTTGCCTGCGCTATCCCCAAGGCGGGTGGGGTATTTGACTATGCAAACAAAGCGATGGGCAAAAATATCGGCTTTATAGCCGGTATTGCCCAGATTGTAGAGTTTATACTTGCTCCGCCAGCCATTGCATTTGCAATTGGTGCATATTTCAATGCATTTTTTCCGCAAGTGCCCATACTAACCAGTGCCATAGCCATTTACTTCGTGTTTACCGGGCTCAATGTATATGGTGTAAAAGCTGCGGCCTCTTTTGAGGTGATCATTACTGTTCTTGCCGTAGGAGAATTGCTTTTGTTTTCAGGTATCGCTTTGCCAAAGTTCGAGGTAGCAAACCTTACCCACAATGCAATGCCCAATGGATGGGGAGGCGTTTTTGCAGCCATTCCATTTGCCATCTGGTTCTTTTTGGGAATCGAGGGAATCGCTAATGTGGCCGAAGAAACCAAGAACCCGCAAAAAGACATCAGCAAAGGATTTGGCTGGGCCATCTTTACACTGGCTATACTGTGCGTATTAATCTTTATTGCAGCTACCGGCATCGCCGGATGGGAAGCAATAGTTTATAAAAATGGAATAAGCGGAGAAACATCAGATTCTCCGCTTCCTTTGGCCCTTGCAAAAATAACAGGCAGTAATCACCTCATGTACCACCTGCTAATTACTGTTGGTTTATTCGGACTGGTAGCTTCTTTTCATGGACTTATACTTGCTGCCGGAAGATCAACCTATGAAATGGGCAGGGTACATAACATCCCCTCATTTCTCGGCAAAATATCTCCAAGATTCCATACCCCGGCAAATGCGCTTATAGGAAACATGGTAATCGGTATTCTGGCATTGCTTTCCGGTAAAACATCAGAGATCATCATTGTCTCTGTTTTTGGAGCACTTACATTATATATCATTTCCATGATTTCCATTGTTATCCTGAGGAAGCGGGAACCTGATCTGCCAAGACCTTTTCGGGCTCCATTTTATCCGGCATTTCCGGTTATCTCGCTCGTCATTGCAACTGTATCTATTATTGCAATGTTCATTTTCAATTTTAAACTCGGACTTATTTATTTCTCCATATTGATAGTAACCTTTTTGCTGTACAGAATCTTTAAACCATCTCATGCATGACAACACAAGAAATATTAGCATATGTAAAGCAGCATCCGTCAGGAAAAGTAAAACTCGCCGTTGCCGATATTGATGGCGTTTTAAGAGGCAAGTATATCTCTGCCGAAAAGTTCACTTCTTTAGCAGAAGGAAGATTAGGATTTTGTGATGTTACTTTTGGGTGGGATATGGGTGATGTAGCTTACGATAATGTGAAATTTACAGGCTGGCATACCGGCTATCCCGATGCACTGGTAAAGCTTGACCTAAGTACATTCCGTAAAATACCCTGGGAAAATGATATTCCTTTTTTCCTGGGCGACTTCGTAGATGATGATGAAATACCAGGATATACCTGTCCGCGGCAGTTACTGCGTAAGGTGTTGGCAGATACTGAACAAAGTGGCTTTTCACCCTATTTTTCACAAGAATTCGAATGGTTCAATTTTGCAGAAACACCAGAAACAGCACACCAAAAAGGCTATCAAAACCTTACACCCTTAACTCCTGGAATGTTTGGTTACTCCATTTTACGGAGTACCTTAAAAAATGAATACATGACAGATCTTTTTGATCTGCTTTGCAAATTCGGAATACCTATAGAGGGCTTACATACAGAAACCGGGCCAGGGGTTTACGAAGCAGCCATTAAATATGCGCCTGTTTTGCAGGCGGCAGATCAGGCGGTATTGTTTAAAACTGCGGTCAAGGAAATTGCCTATAAGCACGGGGTTATGGCTACCTTTATGGCAAAGATTACTGAACATCTTCCTGGTTGCAGCGGACATGTTCATCAGAGTTTGTGGGATAAGGATTCGAAACATAACCTGTTTTACGACGAAAAGGATCCGCACAAAATGAGTGAACTGATGAAAAGCTATATAGCTGGGCAATTGCATTGTTTGCCGCAAATATTGCCAATGATTGCTCCGACCATTAACAGTTATAAACGATTGGTTGAAGGGGCCTGGGCCCCAACTACCCTAACCTGGGGTATCGACAACAGAACGGTTGCCTTAAGGGCATTGCCTTGCAACGCAAAAGCAACGCGTCTGGAAACAAGGGTAGTAGGTTCCGATACTAATCCATATCTGGCTTTGGCTGCCTGCCTTGCTGCGGGTTTATATGGAGTTAAAAACAAAATGAAACTGGAAAAGGAGGCTACCGAAGGAAATGGTTACCGGGATCTTTCAAACGGAGTATTGCCGGCCAACCTTTATGAAGCTACCCAAAAAATGAAACAATCAACAGTAGCAAAAGAGCTGTTTGGCGATCAGTTTGTTGAGCATTTTACGTTAACAAGAGAGTGGGAATGGAAGCAGTACGCCAAAGTAGTAACAGATTGGGAGCTTAAACGCTACTTTGAAATTATTTAACCTCAGGTATAATTTGATTAATAGTAACCATACATATGACATTCGATAAAGTATATCAGTATAATTTCCCAACCACCATTCGTTTCGGAGCTGGGGCTATAAAGGAATTGCCCGCTTATTTGCAAAAGAATGGATTAAAACGGCCAATGATCGTTACCGATCCAACCATAGCTTCATTGCCATTTTTTAAAGCCATTGTAGCCGATTTACAAGCGCATAACATTTCAGTAGAAGTATTTAACGACATTCACAAAAACCCTGTAAAAAGCGATGTATACAAAGGGGGCGATGTGTGGGATAATACTTCCAGAGATAGCATTATTGGTATTGGTGGCGGTGCAGCATTGGATGTGGCCAGGGCAATTGTGTTAAGGGTAAATCACCGCGAGGATCTGTTTAAATACGATGACCTGATTGGTGGGGATGTTTACGTTACCAACGATGTCCCACATTTTATTACCATTCCAACCACCTCGGGAACCGGAAGCGAAGTAGGCAGAAGTGCTATTATCGCTGATGATGAAACACATCAGAAAAAGATCCTGTTCTCTCCAAAGTTAATGGCACAAATTGTATTTGCTGATCCGGTACTTACTATGGATTTACCTCCATTTATAACGGCAGCAACAGGTATGGATGCGCTTACCCACAATATGGAGGCGTTTCTGGCAAAAAATCCGCAACCGCTGTGCGATGGTATAGCACTAGAGGGCATTTCGTTAATAAAAGACGCGCTCGAAAAAGCGACAAACAAACCTGATCTGGAAAGCAGAAGTAAAATGCTGATGGCCTCTATGATGGGCGCAATTGCTTTTCAAAAAGGACTTGGTGTGGTGCATTCTCTCGCACATCCACTTTCTTCCTTACTCGATACGCATCATGGTTTGGCCAATGCGGTAAACATCCCATACGGAATGGAATTTAATATTGCCGGCTTTGAAGACAAATTCCGCAGGATAGCCCGGACGCTTGAATTAAAAGAAGAAACAGGCGAAGCGGTGGTAAAATACCTTTTTGAACTGAATACTAAAGTAAATATCCCGCATCATTTAAGAGACATCGGTGTAAAACCCGAACATATAGAAACACTAGCAGACCTCGCCCTTGCCGATTTTGCACATCCTAACAATCCTAAACCGGTAAGCCGCGAAGATTTTAAACAACTGTATTTAAAGGCGCTTTAATGATATTCTAATGAAAAAAAAGATTGGAATAAGCTATACCGAAACCAATTTTCAGAACTATTGGAATTGGTTTACCTCGCAGGAATTGGGAGATGAAATTGAACTCATAGAGCTTTCTTTTCAAAAGGATAATATTTACGATTTTCAGTTATGTGATGGCTTTGTTTTAACCGGGGGAATAGACGTAGTTCCTGAATTGTATGGTGGGGTACAAGATTATCCACATAAGCCGGATGTGTTTTTACCCGAAAGAGATCAGTTTGAACTACAGATTTATACCTATTCACAAGATCACAAAGTACCTGTTCTGGGAATCTGCCGGGGCATGCAATATGTTAATATCCTTGAGGGGGGCAAAGTATTTGAAGACAATGGCGAGCAGGTGAATCAAATCCACAAAAAAGGTGCTGAGGACAAAGTACATGGCGTAAATGTTAAAAAGGAAAGCTTGCTGTATAGCGTAACCGGTGTAGAAAAAGGAGAAGTAAACAGCGCCCACCATCAGGGAATTAATCCGAATTACCTTGGTGAGAATTTAATGGTTAGTGCGTATTCAGATACCGACGACGGTATCATTGAAGCCCTGGAATTTAAAGATAAAACCGACAAAGCTTTTATGCTAGGCGTACAATGGCATCCTGAAAGAATGAAAGAAAAGGAATCGAACCCACTCTCTCAAAAAGTTAAAGAACAGTTTATAGAAGCAGTAAAAAATCATAAAAGATGAATGTTGTAAATCCGGCTACAGAGGAAATTATTACCATATTAATAGAAAACGACAAGGCATCGTTAGATAATAAATATAACCTGCTTAAAGCTGCTCAAAAACACTGGGCAAAGCAATCATTAAAAGGACGCATTGCCGTTATCCATCGGTTTTACGATTTGCTGGATTTAGAAAAAGAAAAACTTGCGGCAATACTTACTTCTGAGGTAGGCAAGCCCTTACAGCAATCGCGCAATGAACTTAACGGGGCCAGAACAAGGATTCAATGGATGATTAGCAATGCAGAGAAATACCTTTCAGATGAGTGGGTTACTGATACCGATGAACTGAAAGAAAAGATCTCTTATGATCCGCTTGGTGTAATCTGTAACATATCGGCCTGGAACTATCCATATCTGGTTGGGGTAAACGTATTTGTGCCAGCCCTGCTTGCTGGAAATGCAGTAATGTATAAACCTTCGGAATATGCTTCTTTAACAGGACTGGAAATTGAGCGCCTACTTAAAAAAGCAGGTGTACCTGAAAATGTTTTTCAGATCGCTATCGGGGCTAAAGAAACAGGAGAACATTTATTAGATATGGATTTCGATGGTTATTTCTTTACCGGTTCCTATAAAACAGGAAAACACATTTACGAACGAGTAGCCAAAAAGATGGTTCCTTGTCAGCTGGAGCTTGGCGGTAAAGATCCGCTCTATGTTGCAGATGATGTAAAAGATATTGTTGCAGTAGCTGCGGGTACCGCTGATGGGGCCTTCTATAACAACGGACAAAGCTGTTGCGCGGTAGAGCGTATCTACGTGCATGAAAATGTATATGACGATTATGTGGCCGCCTTTGTAAAAGAAGTAAAATCATGGAAATCGGGCCCACCAACAGAAGATGGAGTTTATATAGGCGCTTTAACCAGAAAGGAACAAATTGATGTACTAAAGCATCAGGTAGAAGATGCTATAGAAAAAGGAGCTACTCTATTGCAGGGGGGTAAACGCAAAGGCCATATCGGGCATTATTTTGAACCTACTGTTCTCACCAATGTAACTAATGATATGAAGGTGATGCAGGAAGAAAGCTTTGGGCCTATAATTGGAATTATGAAAGTAGCGGATGACGATGAAGCATTGGAGATGATGAAGGATACGGCCTATGGGCTTACAGCTTCCGTTTATTCTGATAACATAGATAGGGCAGAACACATTCTTTCGCAAATTGATTCCGGTACGGGATATTGGAATTGCTGCGACAGGGTAAGTGCGGGCGTGCCATGGAGTGGCAGAAAACATTCGGGTATAGGTGCTACCTTATCCCACCAGGGTTTGCGTGCTTTTGCCAAGCCTAAAGCCTGGCACTTGAGAAGCTAGTGCCATAGTAAAAGCAGGCTGTTGTCGCTACAATTGCCTGCTTCGTCTACTCTTTATTTCGTTACATGTATGAATAAGTAGCTTTGTAATTTGTTACTAGAGGCTAATGAAAATATCTGTTAAATTCCAGCACATCAGTATTGCCCTTCATGTATTTGTCTGGGGAATGATCCTCTTGTTACCTTATTTTGTTTCCTCTGCAGAACACGATTATAAAATAGGGCCTATACCAGGGCCTTTCTTTACCCTTGCGGGTTTTATTCATCTTTTTATATTTTATTTTAATGCCTTTTACCTCATACCCCGGTTACTAAACCGGCGGTGGTGGTGGTTATACATTATTGCATCGGCAATTCTTATAATCAGTTCCTTTCAGTTAAAATACCACCTGCTTTTATGGTGGTTCCCCGATGTCCTAAACGACATGTCGGCTTATAAATTTGTCTTTGCACCTTCTATCGGAATATTTGTAATTAGTATTGTTTATCGTAAGGTAGTTGATAAGATCATATCCGACAGGAAACAGCAAAAGATCGAAGCAGAACAGCTGTCTACCGAATTAAAGTTTCTGCGCTCTCAGATCAGTCCACATTTCCTGTTCAATGTGCTTACCAACCTGGTATCGCTGGCCAGAAAGAAATCAGATCAAATGGAACCTTCTCTGATCATGCTTTCTGAACTCATGCGCTATATGTTGTACGATACACAAGGGAAAAAGGTAGCGCTGGGCAAAGAGGTTTCTTATCTTAATAACTATATAGAATTACAGAAATTGCGTTTTGGTAACGATGTTGAAATCAACTACAACGTAGATCCTGGCATAGAAAATGGAGATTATTCCATTGAGCCAATGCTGCTCATCCCTTTTGTCGAAAATGCTTTTAAACATGGTGTCGCCCACCAGGGGTATCCTAAAATAAGCATAAGTACGTCCGTAAAAAATGATGTGCTGCTATTTGAAGTAGAGAACCAGATTGATGATCAGCCCAACTCCAGTAAAGATGAAAATTCGGGCATCGGACTGGCCAATGTTAAATCCCGATTAGATCTGCTTTATAAAGGCAAGCATAACTTAAAAATTAAAACGGAAAACAATTTGTTCCATATTACCTTAACTTTAATGCTTAAATGATCAAATGTATTGCCATTGATGACGAAAAACTGGTTCGGGATCTTTTGGAAGATAACATCCGGCAGCTGCCATTTTTAGAGTTAATTAAAACCTGTAAAAATGCACTCGAAGCCTATGAAGTTTTACAAACCGAACAGGTGGACCTCATTTTTCTGGACATACAAATGCCCGGTCTAAGCGGACTGCAGTTCCTGCAATCCTTGCAGCATCCGCCAATGGTGATCCTGGTAACAGCCTATGAACAATATGCGTTGGAGGGGTTCAATCAGCAGGTAGTAGATTATCTGTTAAAGCCCTTCAGTTTCGAACGTTTTTTAAAAGCATGTAACCGCGCCAATGAATTGTTCCGTTTGCAGCATAATCAGAACAACGATGTAAATGAGATTCAGGACTTCTTTGTAAATGTAGAGTATACCCTTGTTAAAATTGTAGTAGCAGATATTGAATATATAGAAGGGTTAAAAGATTACATCAAAATTCATTTGTCGACCAGCGATAAGCCGGTGCTTACCCGCATGACCATGAAGGCAATGGAAGAAAAGCTTCCTGCAAATTCCTTTGTAAGAACCCATAAATCTTTTCTTGTAGTTGTGCAAAAGATAACCGCCGTTAAAAGGGATTTTGTCTGTATTGGCAATAAAGAAATTCCGGTAAGTGAGTTTTATAAAGAGAATCTCCGGTCTCGTCTACAAAATTTCTGATGTAGTCTACTCTCCAAAAACTGCATTGGTTTTCAGCATAAGTTTGCCTGTAAGTTATACAAAACCCGCAGGCAATGAAAACAAATTTCGCAACATACATAATCATAATTTTGTTGGTATCGGCCTTCTCTTTTGCCTTTGGCCAATACCGGATTTCAGGAACTGTAAAAAGTGATAAAGGAAATGCTATTCCACTTGCAAGTGTTTTATTAAGCCCTTCAAATAAAGGAGCTAAAACAGATAGCACAGGTAAATTCAGTATTGAAGGTTTAAAAGGAAAACAAGTGCTATCTGTATCCTCAATAGGTTATAAACTGTTCAAAAAAGACATCAGCTTAGATTCATCCCTTTATCTGGACATTGTTTTAAAGCCAGATACCAGAACGCTGAACGAAGTAACCATTAGTGCCGGGTCTTTTGAAGCAAGCGATAAGGCTAAAGGGGCCTCTCTTACCGCAATGGATGCCTTTACTGTTGCCGGGAGCATGGCTGATTTATCCTTAGCCCTGCGGTCCTTGCCGGGCGCACAACAAGTCGGCGATTTGGATGGCTTGTTTGTCCGCGGCGGAACAGGCGACGAGACTAAGCAGTTTATTGATGGTACACTGCTCAAAAATCCAAACTATCCAAGGGTGCCTGGTATGCAGCAGTATGCACGTGTTAATCCGATTCTGTTTAAGGGTATACTTTTTAGTACCGGTGGTTATTCCGCATTATATGGCCAGGCAATGAGTAGTGCCCTGATTCTCGAAAGCAATGAGCTCCCTGAAAAATCATCGGCCTATTTTGCCATTTTTCCGCCAAGTTCCAATGCAGGTATACAACAGTTATCGCGCAATAAGAAAAGCAGCTATGGTGTTACACTGCGCTATAGCAATGCAACATTTTATAATTCTATTGTTAAACAAAAACCCGATTATTTTAGGGGGCCGGAATATATTGAGGGGGATGCGAATTTTAGAATAAAAACAGGGAAAACCGGAATGCTCAAGTTTTATACCAACTGGGACATCAGTGATGTTGGTATGCGTAATGCTGATATCGATAGCACAGCACTAAGATCCAGCTATCAGGTAAAAGGAAAGAGCATCTACAATAACCTTAGCTATAAAGATTATTTAACAGATAAATGGCAGGTTGATGCAGGTTTAGTCTATAGTTATAATGAGGATCATACCATTAATGGTCTTTTAAACATCGATGGACAGCCCGTAAATCTAGAAGATGACGCACTAAATTATAAGAATGCCCAAAAATTAATCAGATCTAACTTTGCGCAGGGTAGAATAGTATTTACCAATACACTTTCAAACAATCAGGCACTGCGTTTCGGAGCAGAGCACTTTTATAACCGGGACAGGGGCTTTTCCAACGATAGTACCCTTGCCATTATCGACAACCTATCGGCAGCTTTTGTTGAGGGCGATATTTACCTGGCAAAAAATCTGGCTGCAAAAATTGGAACCCGTATAGAGTACTCTTCTTTGTTAAATAAGGCAGTTGTGGCACCACGTGCAAGTCTGGCATATCGTTTAAAAGACGGCGGACAATTCAATCTGGCTTACGGCATTTTTTACCAGGAACCATTGAACGAAATCTTGTACCGGAGCACTGACCTGAAATTTTCAAGGGCAGCACATTACATGCTAAACTATACCAAAAAAGCAAACAACCGTTTCCTCAGGATAGAGGCTTATCGTAAGCAATACAACGATCTTGTAAAAACAATCCCTGTTATTAATAATGAAGGAAGTGGATATGCACAGGGGGTAGAGTTGTTTTTCAGGGATAAAAAAACGATTAAAAATCTTGATTACTGGGTTACTTATACTTACCTGGATACCAAACGCAATTACCTCAATTACCCATTTGCTTTGCAACCTGCTTTTGCTACGCCGCATACGGCAACCATTGCAATTAAACAAAATTTTCAGGACATCAATACCTATGTGAATGTATCCTATGCAATTGCTACAGGAAGGCCGTATTATGATATCAGATACAGTGCTGATGACAATGCCTGCAAGATCTTTGATCAGGGAAAAACAAAAGCATACAGTGTAATGAACTTACAGATTGCCCACCTTTTTTCAATCTTCAGCAGCTGGAAGCAAAGGCCCGTTTCCGGATTTAGTGTAGGGGTAAATAATATACTGGGCACTAAGCAGGTATTCGGATATAATTATAGTCTGGATGGCACCAATAAAGTGCCCATAACACTGCCTGCCACCCGATTTTTCTATGCAGGCATATTCATGAGCTTCGGGATAGACCGCACCAGCGATTTCCTCGACAAAAATCTATAAATATTTTTTAACCATTAAAAATCAATAACATGAAAAAGTTAGTATTAGCTATTCTGGCCCTGGTATCATTCTATTTTACTTCAGCGGCACAGGAACAAGGAAAACCAAATGCATTACAAAATGCGGTAACTAAATTAGATCAGGCAACTAAGGCCAAAGATTTTGAACTGCTGGAGAAAGAATTTTTACAGATTGCAGCCCAGCAGAAAAAAGATTGGCTGCCCTATTATTATGCCGCATTTTGCAATGCGAAAGTAGGTTTCATCAATCAGGACGATGGCGAAAGTATAGAGCCTTTTAGCAACCGCGGAGAAGAGCAGGTGCAAATGGCCAAATCACTGCTCGATACCGTAAAGCAAAAAAAGGAGCTTTCAGAGCTGTATACCGTGCTCAGTATGGTCTACCGTACAAAGGTGTTCATCAACCCAATGACATATGGAAGAAAATACGGAGTCCTTTCTCAGCAATACCGTGTAAAAGCACAGGAACTCAATCCTGAAAACCCCAGAGCAATCTATGTAAAAGCCTGGGAAATGTATAAGACCCCAAAAATGTGGGGAGGCGATAAAGAGGCTGGCAAGCAGTTGGCAACCAGAAGCCTTGCCTTGCTTCAGAAGGAGCAATCAAGTGTTCAACCACACTGGGGTAAAACAGAGAACCAGGAATTATTAGGTAAAAACAAATAATCATTAACAATTAAAATTTAAGATCATGGGATTCGCAATTATCATGTTCATACGAATACTTTTTGGTGTTTGTATGGTATTTATCATCGGTTATATTTTTGGTGGGTTTTCTAAAAATCCAACCCTTGTTTCACTAACAAAAGTTGCCGCCATACTGGCAATTATATTGTTCATTGCAGCAAATGGATTATTGATGCGTTTTGCATTCAGCAGGCATGCCAATGGTAAAGCTGGCTGGCAGTGTACAGAACATAAAATGAAATTGCCATAGTATTAAGCGATTTTGGCAATTTCAAAATTATCTGGTATAAACTGTTTAGTTTTAATTAATTGAACCAGATAAATCAATATGCACAATAAACCATCCAATAGAAGAGATTTTATTAAAAAAGCCGGCCTGCTTACGGCTAGTCTGGCAGCGGTACAGTTCCCGGTATGGGGTAAAAGTATATTTGCGTTAGACTATCCTCTTCACAACATACCCGAAAGTAAAGGCTTAGATCCACAATGGGTCAAATCTCTTTACAACCGGGGCGAAGAGACGGCTTATTATAAAAGTAAAAATGAATTTAAATATATTGGAATGCCTGTTGGCGGCCTTCACGCCGGAACCGTATATGTAGGTGGCGATGGACGGCTCTGGTTATGGCAAATTTACAATGAAACATTCGAAGGTGCACAAGAAGGGATAGAACCTAAAACCGTGAACTGGAATGACGGAACAGAAGTAAGAAAGATCCGTGCCAGAGATGGCTCGGCTTACATTGAGCCGGCCATTGCCAACAATAAACGGGTATTAGAGCAGGGTTTTGCCGTAAAGGCCGTTGTGAATGGCAAAACCTTTATTAAAGAATTAAGTGAAGAGCATTGGGATGAGATCGAATTTAAGCCAGCCTATCCAATAGCTACCATAAAATACAGCAGTAAAGATTTCCCTGTTTCAGTATACCTAAAGGTGTATTCACCATTTATTCCTTTAGATGCGCAGAATTCGGCTTTGCCTGCAACCATTTTACGAATAGAAATAAAGAATACCACCACCAGCAATATCAATGTTTCTGTATTGGGCTGGATGGAAAATGGGGTTAACAAGTTAAGCGGAAAACCAAATACCGGAAAAAGGAAAAATGAGGTGGTAACAGCTGAAAACTCGAGCAGCATCTTCTCTTCGTTTGACGCCCTTACTGATGATCTGAAAAATGCGCAAGACAGCGGAACCATGTGTTTTACCTTGCACAAAGCAAAAGGAAAAACATATGCTGCTATTGAGCCCTGGCCGGTTACGGGCAAGCATTTCAATGCTGCGGCTACCAGTTCTGCAGCTGCAGATGCACCTGAAAAACTGGTTGGAGGAATTGAATTTGGAGAGACTGTTAGTCCCGGAAAATCTCTTAAAGCCGATTATTCAATCAGCTGGCATTTCAACAATGCAAATGTTAACCTCAAGAAAATAGTTAAGGACGCAGAACAAGGGTTTCATTACGCTACCAGATTTAAGGACGCCGGTGCAGTAAGTGCATACCTGCAATCAAATTTTGAAAAGCTAACAAATACAACCGAGTTGTGGAGTACCACATGGAATGACGCTACGCTTCCACACTGGTTCCTGGAGCGCACGTTTATTAATATTGATACACTGGCAACGGCAAATACTTATCGTTTTGCTGACGGCCGCTTCTGGAGCTGGGAGGGCGTTGGTGCTTGTGCCGGAACCTGTACGCACGTATGGCAATATGCACAAGCGGTTGCCAGGATATTTCCTGAACTGGAGCGCGACCTGAGACACCGTGTAGATCTAGGTGTTGGGTTTAAGGAAGACAGTGGCGCCATTATATTCCGTGCAGAAAACGAAAACAGACCGGCCATTGACGGGCAAGCAGGCACTGTACTCAGGTTTTACCGTGAGCATCAAATGAGTGCCAACAATACTTTTCTGCAAACCAACTGGCCAAAAATCAAAAAGGCAACCCAGTTCATGTTAGACCAGGATAAGAATGGTGATGGTATGACGGATACACCAATGGAGAATACCCTTGATGCAGTATGGGAAGGTGAAATTGCATGGATTGTTGGTCTTTGTATTGCTGCGGCAAGAGCAGGCCAGGCCATGGCAGAGGAAATGAACGACACTGCATTTGCACAGACTTGTGAAACCTATGTAACCAACGGTCGCAAGAATATGGAACAAGAACTGTTTAATGGCGAATACTTTATTCATCGGCCAGATAAGGTTCAGGGTCGTAAAAACCTGGGCTCCTATAATACCTGTCATATTGATCAGGTATACGGCCAAAGCTGGGCGTTTCAGGTAGGATTACCAAGGGTATTGAGTAAAGACAAAGCCATTGCTGCTCTAAAAGCCTTATGGAAATATAACTTTACTGCCGATGTTGGCCCATACATCAAAACCCATGTTGGTGGCAGGCCATATGCCTTGCCAGGAGAGGGTGGAATGGTCATGAATACCAATCCGCATAACGAACCTAAGCCTTTTGGAGAGAATGTAACCTGGCAACTCGGGTACTTTCACGAATGTATGAGCGGATTTGAACATCAGGTTGCAGCACACCTGATGGCCGAAGGTATGGTACAAGAGAGCCTGATTCTTACACGATTTATTCACGACAGGTATCATGCAGCTAAAAGAAACCCATTCAATGAGATAGAGTGCAGCGACCATTATGCAAGGGCTATGGCAAGTTATGGGACCTTTATTAACGCATGTGGTTTTGAGTACCATGGCCCTAAAGGTTATATCAAATTCGCGCCTGCCTGGAAAGCAGAGGATTTTAAAGCTCCCTTTACTTCAGCTAATGGATGGGGCAGCTATACACAGAAAAAAACAGGCGCTAAACAATTACACACCATACACCTGAAATATGGCGAGTTGCAGTTACAGGAACTGGCTTTTAACAAAATAGGCTCAGGCACTGTAAAATCTGTTTCCGTAATGCTGGGCGCTCAAAATATTCCTGTCCAATTTAAACAGAACGGTGCCGAATTGCAGATTACCAGCAATAAGAAGATCAGCGTTAAAACCAATGAGCGTTTAAATATTACCTTTTCATAGATAGATAAGTAGCATGAAAAAATTAGATGATATGTTTAAAAAACTGCTTACAGTTTTATTGTTTACTACAGCAGTAATCTTGTCTGGTTGCCAGGAACCTGCAAGCAAAACAAACGGAGATGTTGCGAATAAGGATCAGAACTGGAAAGAACAACTTAATCAGAAACTGCCTATGCTGGGTCACAGGAATTGGATTCTTGTTGTCGATAAAGCCTTTCCAGAGCAAAATGCTCAGGGAATGGAATACATTTATATTAATGAAGGTTTGCTGCCTGTTTTAAAACAGGTACTTACACAAATCAATTTGTCTAACCATGTTAAACCGATTATCTATCAGGATAAGGAGTTAGGTTTTATTACAGAAAGTCAGGCCAAGGGGGTTAAGCAGTTTGTACAGGAATCAAAAACAATTTTTGGCAATCAAACTGTTCAAACGATGCTTCATGATTCCGTATTCAGGAAATTGGATACGGAATCGAAACTGTTTAAAGTTCTGGTCATTAAAACAAATGAGACCATTCCCTATACTTCGGTCTTTTTACAGTTGGATTGTGCTTACTGGAATGGTGATAAAGAAAAACAGTTGCTGGATGCATTGAATACTCAATAGAGCTATCTTTATAGCTATGAATTGTAATTTCGATAAAATAAAGTCGGCAATTTCTGGATTTGTAGCGCTTACTGATGAAAAGTGGAATGCCTTTTCTTCCGGTTTACTTTTAAAAACATTCAAAAAGGGCGATTTTCTAATCAGAGAAGGACAGACTGAAAATTATATCTACTTTCTGAATGCAGGTGCAACCCGGAATTACTTTTTGAAAGATGGCCGGGATTATACCGTAGATTTCCAATTTGAAGGCGATTTTGTAACCGCTTATCTCTCTTTCATTAGCAGAGAACCAAGCCCTATTTTTATTGAGCTTTTAGAAGAGGCTGAAGTAGTTGCTATTCCTTATAGACACTTACAGGAATTCTATAAAAAAGATCATGAAGGAGAAAGAATTGGCCGCTTAATGGCTGAATTTCAATACGTAAAACGCTTGCGAAAGGAAATGGATCTTCTTGCTTTTACTGCTGAAGAACGGTATGCGTTACTTTTAAGTAAAAATCCTGAGTTGATACAGAATATTTCTGTTAAACATTTGTCCTCCTATTTAGGGATTCAGCCCGAAAGCCTTAGTCGGATCCGTAAGCTTCAAGTGCGAAACTAACATATGTCATTTTTTTCGCAGCTATCATTCTGCAACTTTGTTGAACATTAAAACAAAGAACAATGAAGCCCCTATTTATATTATTAATAACTTTTTTATTGTATTCGATTATCTCGAGATTTATAACGGGAAACTGGAATTTTACATTCGGGGGCAATCTGGCAATGCTGGCTATGCTCTGCTTCACTGCAATAGGGCATTTCATTTATGCAAAAGGAATGGCCCTAATGATACCACCCGTAATTCCATTTAAAGATTCCATCGTATTTTTAACTGGAATTATGGAAATTGTTTTGGGAATAGCCTTGTTGTTCCCTGCAGTTAGGCCTTATGCAGGGTACTTCCTAATCATTTTCTTTATACTTCTTTTGCCTGCAAACATATATGCCTCAATGCATAGCATCAACTATGAAACTGCAAAGTTTGATGGGAAAGGGATGTCTTATTTGTGGCAGCGCATCCCTCTTCAATTGTTTTTTATAGGTTGGGTGTGGTACTTTTCTGTCAAATAACCAGGCCATACTTCTTATCCTAGATCAATTAACAGCTCATCTATTTAGGATAACTTTGTGTTATACTATCAAAAGGAGAATTAAAATGAAAAAGTTAATTGAAAAAATCGTGATAAATTCTGATCGCCCGCATATGGTTGGCGATGGGTTTAGGGTATTTAATTATATCCCGGGCGCTGGCATTCCGCAGGAGAGAATAAGTCCGTTTTTACTATTGGACTTTAATCCTGAATATGATTTTGGGCCTTCAGATCACCTTAGAGGTGTTGGTGTTCACCCACATAAAGGTTTCGAAACAGTAACCATTGCTTACAAAGGAAGTGTTGCACACCACGATAGTACCGGAAGTAGCGGAATAATCAATGCTGGTGACGTACAATGGATGACTGCCGGTAATGGAATCTTGCATAAAGAATATCATGAAGAGACTTTCTCTAAAAAAGGAGGACCTTTTGAAATGGTTCAGTTATGGGTTAACCTTCCTAAAAAGGACAAATCAACAGCTCCGCATTATCAGGAGTTGACCAAAGATGGCATGGGTAAAGTGCAGCTTGCAGACAATGGCGGCGAGGTAAATGTAATTGCCGGAAACTTCAATGGTGTTGCAGGTCCTGCAGAAACATATAGTCCGGTGAACCTGTTTGACATCAAATTGAATGAAGGAGCCGAAACGACTACCAGTATTCCGGCCGGTCATAATACCGCTTTATTAGTTGTAAACGGAAGTGTTCAGGTAAACGATGAAATAGTTGGAGAACATAGCTTTGTTTTATTTGAAAATAAAGGCGAAGAGATTCACATTAAAGCAAATCAGCAAAGTGTTGTTTTGTTGTTAAGCGGGGAACCTTTGAATGAACCTATTGTAAGCTACGGACCGTTCGTAATGAATACTGAAGCAGAAATCAGAGAAGCGATCACTGATTTCAACATGGGGAAATTTGGCGTGTTGGAAGATTAGAAATAGATTACCAATGACAGATGTTTAAAGCTGTCGTCATCTCGACGATAGGAGAGGTCTCTTGCCTGTGTTATTCAGGAGATCTCTCTCTTCTTTCGAGATGACGATTGTCATTACCACTTTTTTGTATTATTGTTACTCCCTACAATTCAAAGGAGTTTTTGAACACTTCATTACTTATTTTGTCCGTTTCATCAGTTTTTTGGAGGTGATGGTATACTAATACGATAATTTTGCGGTTAATTACCAAAACACTATGAAAGTATATCTCTTTTTCCTCTTATTTTCTATTACTTCAGTACCATTCTTCTTATCTGCACAGCAGCGTTTCGCCATTAGTGGTACGGTAAGGGATGCTTCAACCGGAGAAACCTTGATTGGAGCAACGGTTAGATTGCAAAGTGCCACGCAAAATTCAGGTATTGCTACAAATGCATACGGATTTTATTCCCTAACAGCCGATGGAGGCGAGTATAGCCTCATCGTAAGCTACAGTGGCTACCAGAGCAATACTCAAAAAATCACCTTAAACAAGGCCTTAAAACTAAATATAGAACTTGCTGCCGTTTCAGATTTGCAGGAGGTAGTAATAAGTGCCAGTGAAAGGAAAAATGAAAATGTAAAGAGCCCTCAAATGGGTCTCAACAAGATCAATATGGCCGATCTTGACAATGTACCTATTCTATTCGGCGAAAAGGATGTTCTGAAAACCATACAGCTTTTACCGGGAGTAAAGGCAGGAGGAGAGGGCAATACAGGTTTTTTTGTACGCGGAGGAGCTGCCGATCAGAACCTGATCCTTTTAGACGAGGCCACAGTATATAATTCATCTCACTTGTTGGGTTTCTTTTCAACCTTTAATGCCGATGCCATAAAGGACGTAAGTTTGTACAAAGGTGGCATGCCATCGCAATATGGAGGCAGATTGTCATCAGTGCTTGATGTTAAAATGCAGGATGGTAATGATAAAGAATATGGCTTTGAAGGTGGACTAGGGCTCATCGCCTCACGCATAAAAGCAGAAGGACCAATCGTTAAGAATAAAAGCTCTTTTATGATTAGCGCCCGACGCACCTATGTAGATCTTTTGCTTAAAGCCTCGGGCGATTCGGCATTAAAGAACAATACGTTAAACTTTTACGACATTAATGCCAAGGTGAATTACAAGTTTGACGATAAGAATACGCTGTTTCTTTCAGGCTATTTTGGGCAGGATAATATTGGTATCAAAGACCTTTTTGCAAACGATTGGGGCAATACAACAGCTACTATCCGTTGGAACCATGTATTTAACAACAGGTTGTTTTCAAATACATCTTTGATCTATAACAAGTACAACTATGCCATAGAACTGCTCGATGAAAATAGCAATGCCAAGGTAAAATCCTTGATCAGAGATTTTAATTTTAAAGAAGACCTGCAATATTATACCAGTAACCACATCCTAAGATTCGGATTGCAGGCCACACACCATAGAATAGCACCATCTGACATTACCGCATCGGCCAATTCGAGCTTCAACCCTCTTTCTATAGAGAACAGGTACGGATTAGAAATGGCTGTATACGCTTCAGACGAATGGACCATTGGCGATAAATTTAATTTATTATATGGTTTAAGATTAAGCCAGTTTTCCCTTTTGGGGCCCGGTACAATAAATACATATGACAGTTCAGGAGAAGTAAGTTCCTCATCAACCTATAAAAGCGGTGAATTTGTTAAAAATTACTTCAACCTGGAACCGCGTCTTTCGGCAAGTTACACCTTAAATGAGCGAAACTCTGTAAAGGCATCATACAACCGAAATACCCAAAATATCCATATCCTTAGCAATTCAGGCACCAGCTCTCCAACAGATCAATATGTAATGAGCAGCAATAACATTAAGCCCGAGATTGCAGATCAGGTAGCTTTAGGGTTTTTCAAAAATAGCGAAAGCAATGCTTACGAATTTTCTGCCGAGGTGTATTATAAATGGTTGCAAAATCAGATAGATTATAGAGATGCTGCTGAACTAACAGCTAATAAAGATGTTGAATCTGAATTGTTGTATGGCAAGGGCAGGGCATACGGACTTGAGCTTTATGGTAAAAAAACCAAAGGCAAGCTTACCGGTTGGTTGAGCTATACCCTTTCAAAAACCGAAAGGCAGTTTGATGAAATCAATAAAGGCAAATATTATAATGCAAAGCAAGACCGTACACATGACCTGGCTTTGGTTGCCATGTACAACCTTAGTCGCCGCTGGTCGGTATCAGCTAATTACATTTACAGCACTGGTAATGCCGTAACCTATCCGGCCGGAAAATATAATGTAGGTGGTCTTACCACTTATTATTATACCGATAGAAACGCCAACAGAATGCCATATACTTCCCGTTTAGATTTAGGGGCAACATTAAAGGCTAAGGAAACCAAGAAATTCCGTTCTAGCTGGACATTCAGTGTTTACAATGCATTGAACCGCAAAAACCCTTATTCTATCCAGTTCCGCGATAAAGAAAATGATCCAACACGTACCGAAGCAGTGCAAACCAGCCTTTTTGGCATTATTCCTTCGGTAACTTACAACTTTAAATTTTAATAGTGATGTTAAGAAAAATCAAATATTTAAGTCTGTTACTTGCAGTATCCTTTAGCATATGTTCATGTGAAAAAGTGATAGACGTTGAGCTTAATACTTCTCCAAATCAGTTGGTGATAGAAGGCAACATTACCAATAAATTGGGGATGCAAACCATTAAAATAAGTCAATCGGTTGCTTATACTGAACCTAACGATTACCCGGCTGTTCAAGGTGCCGTAGTAAATGTAACTGATGATCAGGGCAGTTCATGGATCTTTACCGAAAGCACACCCGGCAGCTATACTTTTGGTGCGTTCAAAGGAGAACCGGGCCGCACATATAGCCTTAAAGTAAATATAAATAATGTGCTTTATACTGCTTCTTCAACCATGCCAGATTCTGTAGGCATTGATTCGCTTGATGTTAAAGTATTTAATTTTGGTAGCGAAAAGCAAAAGCAGGCACAGGTACATTATAAAGATCCTGCCGGAATTGCCAATCAGTACCGGTTTGTGCTAAAAGTGAATGGTTTTCAATCGAGAAGTGTGTATTCTGAAAATGATCGCTTTACCGATGGAAACAATGTTCCGAGTGTGATGTTTTTTAATGGGAAAAATGATGATGACGATGAGCTGAAAACAGGCGATAACGTAGAAGTTGAGATGCAGTGTATAGATAAAAATGTATTTACTTACTGGAATACATTAAGTCAGCAATCACAGAATGGTCCTGGTGGTGGTGTTACTCCAGGTAACCCGCCTTCAAATATTAGCAATGATGCCCTGGGGTATTTCAGCGCACATACGGTTAGCAAAAAAGAAATGGTAGTGAAGTAGGGACAGATGGATATCACCCTTGACCGTCATTACTCTTCTCCGTCATCCCGAACGAAGAGAGAGATCCCTTGTTTAGGCGTAGTCCAAGAGATCTCTCTCTTCGTTCGGGATGACGTGAGGATGAAAAAAGTCCTGTATCATAATTATGATACAGGACTTTTTTTTATTAATAAATTTTTCAATTAATCTCCTTTTGTATAGCACTCAATATGTTAATGCTAGTACCTGGGTCTCGACTGAATCAAGGCAAATTAAGGACTGCGATAGGATTCTTTCGGAAAACAGGTACCTTTTTCCGAAGGAATGTCGATGCTGCCTCGATGCTGCCTCGACGCTGTCTTCAAGCTGGCCTTAGCAATCACACTATTATGTCCGGTGTTGGTACAGTAAACGTCGTCCTTGCCCTTCCCTTCATCGCCCTGCCTCGTCATCTCCTTTGGTTAACCAAAGGAGATGACGGGAGTTTTAGGATTTTAGCGAGAAAAATCGAGCGTAAAAATTCTTTCTCATTTTATTTATAATACTAATATTTTTAGTATTATATTTGTTTGTTCATTTGCATTGCTAATACAATGATTCAAGAAAGGGGATAACATCATGAACGCAAAACAGGAATTGGTTAGTAAATTACAACAGGATATTCTGCTGTGGCAGGGCTTTAAACTGCAAGGTAAAGAAGCTGCTGAGGCGATTGGCCTTGGTGAGCTGGAAAACGTATTTCCAAACGGGGTTTTTCCGAAAAAGGCCATTCATGAATTTATTACGGTGCTGCCCGAACATGCGGCAGCGAGCGATGGTTTTATCGGTGGCTTGCTTTCGGTATTGATGAAGGATGGCGCTGCTTGTGTATGGATCAGTACTGCAAGAAAGTTATTCCCGGTTTCCCTTTGTCTGTTCAACGTAGAACCCGAGCGGATCATTTTTATGGATGTTACCAGGGAAAAAGATGTGCTCTGGATTATGGAGGAGGCTTTAAAATGTGAAGGTCTTGCTGCTGTGGTGGCGGAGTTGAATGAACTGAGTTTGATTGAATCCCGTAGACTCCAGCTTGCGGTGGAAGGTTCTGGTGTGACGGGTTTTATTTTACGTAAAGACGCCCGTAAGGCCGTAAGTACGGTGGCTTCAGCGCGCTGGAAGATCAGCCCGGTACCCAGTGTAACCGAGGATGAAATGCCTGGTGTGGGTTTCCCTCGCTGGAAGGTGGAGCTGACCAAAGTCCGTAATGGAAATCCGGGAAGCTGGATCATGGAATGGGGAGGAGATCGTTTTGTGGAAGTACTTCCAGCCTTGAAAACAGCAGCATGGTACGATCAAGAGGAAAGACAAATTGGTTAAACGGCTAAAAAATGCAAAAGCGTTATGTTTCGATATGGTTCCGTCATTTGCTGGCAGACTGGCAGCTGATCCGCCGGCCGGAACTTTGTGACATTCCTTTTGTTTTCGCAGCGCCCGATCATGGGCGCAATATGATTACTGCGACAAGTCCTTTAGCTGCTTCGCAGGGAATTGAGATAGGAATGCGTGCAGCTGATGCCAAGGCCCTTTGCCCGGGACTGGAGGTTTTGGATGATAAAGCCGGGCGCACTACCATATTGCTGAAAGGACTTGGAGAGTGGTGTGTGCGTTATTCACCCGTGGTGATGGCCGATGATTTTTCGGTAGATGGGTTGTTCCTGGATGTAAGTGGCTGTACCCACCTTTGGGGCGGGGAACGGGAATACCTGAAAGAAATCGTATCCAGGTTAAAAAGCAAGGGTTATACGGTTCGTGTGGCGATGGCTGATACTGCCGGTGCCGCATGGGCAATAGCTCGTTTTGGAAAAGTAACTCCTTTGATTGCACCCGGGACGCATACAGAAGCCCTGCTTGCGTTGCCGCCAGAAGCCTTGCGTTTACCGGAAAATACACTGGCTAAGCTGAGCAAGCTTGGTTTTTACCGGATCAGGAGTTTTATAGGTATGCCGCGCTCGGTGCTGCGCAGGCGTTTCGGAGAGGATTTTTTGGCCCGTTTGGGGCAGGCTTTGGGTACAGTTGATGAGTTGATTACTCCTTTGCAGGTGCCTGTTCTTTTTCAGGAACGCTTGCCTTGTCTGGAGCCGATTAAAACCCGCATTGGCATTGAAGTGGCGATCAGCCGATTACTGGAGCATTTGTGTCTGCGACTGCAAAATGAGGGCAAGGGCTTAAGGACAGGGGTGCTGACTTGTTATCGTATTGATGGCAAGGTGGTACAAGTTTCTATAGGAACCAGCGGGGCAACCTGTAGCGTCAGTCATTTGTTTAAACTTTTCGAGTTGAAGATCGATCAGATCCGCCCGGCCCTGGGCATTGAACTGTTTGTGTTGGAAGCGCCTAAAGTGGATGATATTTTACCCGGACAAGAAGCGCTTTGGGCGGGTAAGCCCGGACTGGATGATCAGAGTGTGATCCAGCTGCTGGACAGGGTAACCGGTAAAATGGGGCCTGATGTGATTCATCGTTATGTCCCTGCAGCTCGCTATTGGCCGGAACGATCTGCGAACCGGGCAGTTTCCATTACTGAAAAACCGATAGCCCAATGGCATATTGACAGACCGCGCCCAACAGAATTGTTGAGTAAACCTGTCCCAATCGAAGTAATGGCCTTGATACCCGATCATCCGCCAAAGTTTTTTATTTATATGGGCATCAGGCATGTTGTGGTGAAGGCCGATGGTCCTGAGCGCATAGAACGGGAGTGGTGGTTAGATGTAGGAGAGCACAGGGATTATTACCAGGTGGAAGATGAACTGGGACAGCGTTACTGGCTGTTCCGTTCGGGTCACTATGGGGGCGAGCAGCGGTACCAATGGTTTATACATGGTTTTTTTGCATGAAGAATGAGATATGGAATACAGTGAATTACAGGTGACTTCTAATTTCAGCTTTCTAAGGGGGGCTTCCCATCCCCATGAACTGGTGGATCAGGCAGCTGCTTTCGGCTATAAAAAGGTAGCCATTACTGATCGCAATACGGTGGCAGGCATTGTTCGTGCACACGCTGCAGCTAAAGAAAAAAACATTCAGATCATTCCCGCCTGTCGCCTGGATTTACTGGATGGGCCAAGTTTACTGGCTTATCCTACGGACAAAGATGCTTATTGCAGACTTTCGGCTTTATTAACGGTTGGGAATCTGCGTGCGGAAAAAGGTTCCTGCCATTTGAATAAGGCGGATGTTTATGAACACGCTGAAGGGATGTTGTTTACCGTTGTGATGCCTGGTGTGCTGAACCGTCATTTCAATTTTGAGGATTCCTTTGTTAAGGATTTTGAGGAATATGGGGAAGCTTTGGGTAAGCAGTTATACCTTTCTGCAACACGTACGTACCTGGGTAATGATGATAAGTTGATCTTTCGCATCCAGCAGTTATCTGCTAGGTTTGGAATACCTGTTGTAGCCACCGGTGATGTGCATTACCACAATCCTTCCAGAAGGGAATTACAGGATGTGCTGACCTGTGTGAGAGAAAAGTGTACCATCAAGGAGGCTGGTTTCAGGTTGCATCAGAATGCGGAACGTTATATGAAACCGATTGCCGAAATGCACCGCTTGTTCCGTAATTATCCCGAAGCGATCCGCAATACGATGCACATCACTGAGGCATGTGCTTTCGCACTGGATGAACTGAAATATGTATATCCGGAGGAGATCAACAAAAGCGGTCGTTCGCCATTGGAAGAGCTGGAATACCTGTGTTTTAAAGGCGCACATGCATTTTATGGGGAGGTTATCCCGGAAAAAGTATTGAACATGATTGCCCATGAAATGGACTTTGTGCGGAAGATGGATTATGCGAATTACTTCCTTTTTGTGGAAGACATTGTCCGCGAAGCGAGAAGCCGAGGCATTTTATGCCAGGGAAGGGGATCAGCGGCCAATTCAGCAATTTGTTTCTGTCTGGGTGTAACCTCAGTAGACCCTATGAAGTTCGACTTGCTTTTCGAGCGTTTTATTTCTTCGGACAGGAATGAACCGCCCGATATTGATGTGGACTTTGAGCATGAACGTCGGGAGGAAATCATGCAGTACATTTATACCAAGTATGGCCGTGACCGTGCAGCGATTGTGGCGACGGTAACACAGCTGCACCAGAAAGGTGCTTTGCGAGATGTGGGCAAGGCCATGGGTTTATCTGTGGATACCATTAACAGGTTATCCAGTTCAGTATGGGAGTTTACAGACGAATGGTTTGAGGGCAAGCGTGTGACTGAACAGGATTTGAATCCCCGGGATCCGCATTTGATGAAGACCTTGCAACTGACCGCGCAGATGATGGGTTTCCCCAGACAATTGGGCCAGCATACCGGTGGTTTTGTGGTGACCAATGGGAAGCTGACTGATCTCTGTCCGATCCTGAATGCGCGTATGGAAGACCGTACGAATATTGAGTGGAACAAGGACGATATTGATGCTTTGGGTTTTCTGAAAGTGGATGTATTGGCTTTGGGTATGCTGACTTGTATCCGCAAGGCTTTTGACTTGTGCAAAGCGCATTATGGTTTAGATCTGACCCTGGCCAATATCCCTCAGGATGATCCGGAGGTCTATGATATGATTAGTGCTGCGGATACACTGGGGGTATTCCAGATTGAAAGCAGGGCACAGATGTCCATGCTGCCCAGGTTAAGGCCCAAATGTTTTTATGATTTGGTGATTGAGGTTGCCATTGTCAGGCCTGGCCCCATACAGGGAGATATGGTGCATCCTTATTTGAGGAGACGTAATGGTGATGAACTTGTGGAATACCCTTCCGCTGAATTAAAAGAAATTTTAGAAAGAACCTATGGTGTGCCGCTATTTCAGGAACAGGCAATGAAAATTGCCATTGTAGCCGCAGGATTTACACCCGCCGAAGCAGATGGACTGCGTCGCAGTATGGCCACTTTTAAGTATACCGGAACGGTTAATTTGTATGAACAGAGGCTGGTCGAGGGGATGATGAAAAAGGGATATACCGAGGAGTTTGCCAAACGGATTTTCAGGCAGTTGGAGGGTTTTGGGAGTTATGGTTTCCCCGAAAGTCATGCGGCAAGTTTTGCTTTGCTGGTTTATGTGTCCTGCTGGCTGAAACACTACTATCCGGATGCCTTCGCTACAGCCTTGCTCAATAGTATGCCAATGGGCTTTTACCAGCCTGCGCAGATTGTAATTGATGCACAAAAACATGGTGTGGAGGTTCGGCCAGTTGATATCAATTATTCTACATGGGATAATTTGCTGGAAGAAAAATCAGGGAAGTATTGTGCGATCCGTTTGGGTTTCCGGCAGATTAAAGGTTTAGGGCAGGAGGAGATGGATGTTTTGGTGAATTGCAGGGGAAATGAGTACAGGACAGTTACGGCCTTACGTGATGCAGGAATAGCGATTAATACACTGGAAAGACTGGCAGATGCTGATGCTTTCCGCTCGATTGGGTTGGACCGCAGAAAAGCATTATGGGAGGTTTCTGCCTTGCAGGATATGCCAGTGGTGATTTTTAAAGGGCAACCCTCAGAAAGTATGTTGGAGGCACAGGTGGAATTGCCGTTGATGAGCAAAGGAGAACATGTGGTTCAGGATTATGCTACCGTAGGCTTATCGTTAAAAGCACACCCGGTGAGCTTTGTGCGATCACAACTGGAGATGCTGCGCATCTTGTCCTGCCATCAGATCAATAAGGAGGCGCAGAACGGACAATTGGTGAAGGTTGCCGGGCTCGTGCTGGTTCGACAACGACCGGGAACTGCCGGTGGGGTATGTTTTATTACCATTGAGGATGAGACTGGCTTTAGCAATCTGGTGGTATTTGAAAAGTTTTTTGATACCTACCGGAAAGAGATTTTGCATTCCAGGCTGTTGATGGTGGAGGGGCGTTTGCAGCGGGAAGGAGAGGTGGTTCATGTCATTGTGAGCAAATGCGTGGATTTGACTAAACTGATGGGTAAATTGGTGCAGCGGGAGCAAGAGGATTTGCCAGTACTTACAACGGTTCCCGGGGAAGTTCCAAAGGGAACCTTTTATGGGGGAAGGAATTTTAAATAATTCAATTATGTATCTTTAAACAAACAATCTCTTTGATCATTACCTTTCTGATAATCTTAAAGCAATTATAGAAGATTAAGGATTACCGGAAGGTTTATTGAGATTGAAAAATACTTGAACCGCCAATTTTGGATCATTTAACAAAAAACACTTAGCACTTGTATATTCGAATTAAAAACCTCTCTAAATGACAAAGCCAAATTTTGATAAGTCGGAAACTTGTGGTAGCATTAAATTGCCTCTATCCAGCCGCGGTGAGGATCTTGAGACTATCTCAAGAAACAAATTGTCGTTGCTTTTTGATACCCGATATTTTGAGATTAGGCATGAACTTCAGAGAGGGTTTGCTGTTCAACTCAAGTCTACTGGATCAGTTAGAGTGAACAGGAACAGTTCAATTTCCTACCCAATAGAGGTAAGCAATATCAATTACTCAGTTATTCTTTTGTTGCTTATTTTTTGTAATTAATTGATTTTAAAATAGTTAATATTTGTGTATCGAAAAATAAGTTCTGTATGTTAGATTTCTATTTATTAGCCGATAATCAGAATATGCCGAACTATCCAGAAGAAGAGGAATGTAAATTAATAGGCAGTATAGATGATCAAATTTTTGACAGACTAAAAGTAAAGAAGATCATTCCTGAAAGGTTTGACTACCATTCGGACTTTAGATGGGACACATCTTTAATACGGCAAATCAGGGTGAATATTCAAAAGCATACTGTTAATGATAGCGATATACAATCCTTATTGCTATTACTGGATACGGCCAAATCGTATGATAGCGGACTAGTCGCCTATGCTGACTGATGTCATACTTTGTTTATTTCTTAGGCTCTAAGCTGGCTCGTATTTCCTTTACTAGGGTTGCCATCTCCAAGGTTGGCCAGTATGCCAAGCATTTTTACCTCGGGGTTCCTTGACCTGAGGAAGAGCTCATAATTGACTTCGGAAATTCGGACCAGTTCATAGTTGTATTTGAAATTGAGTGCAATTGATGAGCTGAGTAAAGTGGTAACTGCCGCCCCAAAATCATCTGACGCCACAGATATTAAATAAAAAGATAAAGCCATTGCCGATGCAATTATTAACCCGGCTGTTGAGGCTGCTAAAGCCAAAGACAAAATCCCTGACTGGAAAACAATAGCCGCATCGGTAACGCAAAAGCATGATGCCACAACTGCCGACCGGACTGTTACCAGAGTGAAACTGTTTTTTTACTACGGTAAGGACTGGAAAGCTTTTGCCTCAGCAATTGTAAACTACACCGAGAAATATGAAGATACAGCCAACCTGGCTACCATAAATACCAATGCCAACTTTGTATTAGAGTATAGTGCAGACAAAGAGGAGCTTGCCAAAGCATTGGCATGGAGTAAAAAGCTTGTTGAAAAGGAATCCGATAATGCGGATTATAAAAAGACCTATGAGGCATTGAAGGAGAAACTGTAATAAAGATCCTTCCGCCACCCTTGCGGATTGTTAGTTAATAGAGGATCAGGGAATGGTTAGCCCTGATCTGGCCATACCAATTTGGTTTAACACTATTTAGGCTGAGTGCTGTGTTGATCTGGATGGATGCACAGCATTCATAAACTTAGGGAGTTTTGTGAATTAGGTTAGAACAGTCGGAAGAAATATACGGCTGTTCTTTTTTATTTTAAACTGTTTATCCATTCCCTGATCAATTTAATTCCTTCTTTATGAGGAAGGGTCCTTGCAAGCTCAGGCATAGCAGTGCCCGGCTCTGTGCTATTCATTCTGTAAGCTAAAATAGAATGGGTAGCATCGCCAGGTATAATATCATAATTAAGCCCGCCAGCTCCACCTCCGGCCGAAACCGGGGCTTTTCTGATCCCTAAATGATTGGGGTTGGTTTGCTCATATTCTAGAAACAGACCTGTATTATAGGCGTCGCCTCCTTTGGTATGACAGTGGGCACAGTTTATATCAAGGTATGCTCTTGCGCGTTGTTCCAGACTGTAATGCTTAGCATCGGCCCAGTTCGGTAATTGAGCAACCGCTCCCGTATCTGGCAATCCTTTAAGTACTCCTTTTGCTGCCCATGCCTTAAGTTGATTGGTACTTTGTCCGACAAGGGTAATGTTAAGGTTTCTGGCTTTTGGACCAATAGGGATTAACACATCATTTTTAATGTGGCAACGCTTGCAATCATTGGTGTTTGGTACCTGGTAATTTGTAAAGAGTTTATTGCCATCATTATCCAATAAGATAATCGGGATTTTTGCTCCGGTAATGTGTTTGATGGCCTCTGTTTGTTCTTTGTTCCACAGATAATTCATCACCTTCCAGTTCTTATCGGAAGGGTCTTTAACCAGTAGCCTTGTTTCGATCATTATTTTCTGATGATTGACATTGGTATAAGCAAAGTTTTTAACGATGATGGTTGAGTCAGGGAATTCAAGCGCACCCTGTGCCGTGTACTTCATTGCAGTACCTTTTGGTAAAACAATGAAGCGGTCTTTAACGGCATAATCTGTAAAGAGAGCGGTACTGATATCATAATGCAAAACCCCTTCATTGGGATCAAGATCCTTTAGTTTGTTTTTAAAGAAACCATAATCAGATAGTTTTTCTTTAAATACAAAGCCACTGTTTTGCACAGCCTGGCCGGTTTTGTTTTTACAACCCTGCTCACTTAAAATGGAAAGTGAAATACTGAAAAGGAGGAGAAACCCCAAAAGATAAGTTTTACGCATTGATACTGATTTTTACTTGCAGATATAAGGGGTAATGTTTGTGTTTGGTTTCCAGTTTTTAGGATTGCTGATGTTTAAAAAGTCGGCATTTACAAATAGGTTGTCGCCCGTTTGCTTTATGCAAATAGAATCCGGATTAACTGCTGTACCCTTGGTTAAGATATTGCTCGAGATGCCATCGTACATAATGAAAGGGATACGTTTGTTTTTTCTTGCCGGATCACTGGCATTTAACTGCTGTTCAACGGCTACTAATATTTTTCCAATACGGTGCTCATAGGCTGGCTGCGGAAAGGCGGGGCCCATTTCAATAGTATTGTTGTGAATATTGATGTTTTTTGAAATGGGAAAGTAATTGTCGTTTATTTTCTCGGCAGCTTTTTCATCAACTGCAAAGCCCGAAGCAATGGTTATTGAGGATGAATTGTTGTTAATGATCCGGTTGTTATAGATCTCAATATCTGATGCCGCCAATATAATAATACCGCTTCCGGGTGAGGCATTACCCACACCCCATGAGGTGCCAAAGCTGCCTGCCTTTGCAAAGTTTCTGAAATTATTATCGTGGATGTAATTGTTGTAGGCTTTAACATGGCCGCCTTTCTTTGAAAGATCCGGTAAGTCGAATACCAGAAAGCCCGCGGTGTTGTTATAAAATTCATTGTCGTAAACCTGGGCATTAGATGTGTTCTCGATTTCACAGCCTGCAACATTTTTTGCTGCTTTACATTTTCTTACCACTGCACTATCCGTTTGACCAACATAAATGCCTGCATCTGACGAGCCCTCTGTATAACAGTTTTCTATCAATACATTTTTGCACATTACAGGGTAAATGGCATAGCCACCGCTGGTTGAGTCGGCTTTACTCCAAACCGCATGGAGGTTGGTAATGGTAACATCCCGGCTCTTGTTAATCTTTAGCAGATCGCCTTTAGAATCGCGAATGGTCATGCCATCAATCACAAAGCCTTTTACATCTGTTACCCTGATCCCTTCGCCGCCCTGGCTTTGTTCTTTAAAGTCGAGAATAGTTTTGTCATGGCCATCGCCCTGTATCATGATGTGGTTCACCTGTGCAATGCTCAGGTTGTCGAATTTATAGGTGCCCTGCTTCAATAAAATTTGTGTGCTGTCTTTTATCGACAGGAAAGCTTCGGCAATTTTCTGTTCTTCGCCAGGTTTAAAGGTTAACCTGGTTTTGTAGTTTCCCGCTTGCGTTGATTTGTTTCCTGTGCAGGAAAACAAAGAAAGGGTAACAAGAAGGGCAATTAGTAATGATGGGATGGTTTTCATATTAAAGGATATTATATGCATAAGTTACATAATAGACCGCGCCAATATTTGGGTTGGCAACGCCGGTTGAATAGTATTTGTTGGTAATGTTTGTAGCACCCAGCCTTATGCCGGAACGTGCTTTGATAAGTTTGTAACTTACCTGGGCATCTATAACTGCTGAACTGGGAACCCTGCCCTCAGCTAAGCCACCCGAAACAACATAGAAATAGCCGGGCTTGTAACGTAGGGTAGTGCCAAACGACCATTCTTGCTTTTTGCCGAAACCGCTGTTGCCAAATTCCATGTTAACGTGGTAATGAGGCGTGTTAAAGTTGTTTACCTGGCTGTTGTTTTTGTTCTTAATGTTGTCTGAAAAGTAGTTGACCTTAGCCAAAAAGTTATGCGACAGGTCTACACTTACACTGGCAGCGTAGCCATAAGTGTTTACGGTTTGTCCGCCATTAAAAGCAATATTGTACTGTACATATGTACTATGATCTTTAAAAGCAGTTACATCATCGGTTCCCGGAGTATTTGCCACATTGGCGTAGCCGATAAAGTTTTTCCAGGTAGAGAAATAGCCCAATACATCAAACATTACTCTTTTGCCAATTAAAGCTGCATAACCAAGCTCAAAGGCATTTACAGATTGCGGTTTAATGTCATTGTATTCAAATTTCTTTAATACGGAGGCATCGCCTGATTGCTGATAAGCGGATACACTTTCAAGTGTATATGGCGGAAACTGATTGAAATGGTAATTGTCATTTAACAGCAAAGAAGAGCCTCCTGAGGAGTAGCTGTTATATCCGTTAAGTGTGTTTTGCAATGCCTGAATGTTTGATGGAAAGCTATACGCATTTTGATAAGAGAAGCGGATAAAGTTTTCTTTAACGGGCTCATACACTGCCGAAGCTCTTGAGGTTACTTTAGGAGAAGAGAAAAGCGTGTTCTTGTCGTACCGGAAAGAGGTACTTAGGCTTAACCTGTCGGCTGCCAGTTTTTTTGCCAGTTGAATGTAGGCACTGTATTCTTTTACATTGATTGGTTTATCCTTATCAGGGAATAATGTGTTTTTACTGTTCAGGCTGTATAAGCGCCAGTTAACGCCGGCAATTACACTCATGAACTTAACCTTATCGGTAAAATTGTATTGAGCTTCTGCATTGTAGAGCTTACTGCGATCCAGAAATAAGGTGCCTCCTTCGGAAATAGGTGTATTGGAAATCTTTTCTTTAAGGGCGTTGAATTCCGGGGTGCCTAATTGTGCGCGACCCTGATCTGCAAATGCGCGGGCAGCTAAATGTGCATCATTTAAGCTGGCCCCTCCGGCAAGGGAAGCGAGTAAAGCACCGGTATATTCCGGATACCATCCTCCTGTAGCACCATCATAACTCGTTTTCCATCCTTCGTTGATGTACTGAGCGGTTGGGCCGGCAATTATGGTTCTTCCGGAATTTTCTGAAGTGGTATATGCGCGGACAAACCAATTGTCGCTTTTTAATTCTGCGCGGTATTGGCCAACTTTAAAGGCCTTAAGCTGGTAGCGGGTATCGTTGGTGTATACGATGTTTCCTGTACCGTATGTGCCCGACATGATTGCCTCTAGTTTGGGATTTATTTTATACCTGAACTCGGCATTTACTTTGAATAATTTTGCCTTGTTATCCAGATATCCATACTCCGGATATCCTGTTCTGGCCACGTAGTTAGGTTTGGCCAGTAAAGGTTCAATAAGGGGAGCCAGGGAAGGATCGCCTGCTAATGCCCCCTCTAAGAACGGATTAATATCTGTACTTGTAGCTCCACCATAATAGTTTACGCCATTATAATTTGGATCTGTAAACCTGCTGCCAGGGCCATTTTTATTGGTGCTGTCGGTAGCCACCCAATCGTTTGCCTGTGTATATTGAGAGTTAATTTTAAAAGCCAGTTTCTCGTTGATCTTTGTGGCATAGCGGATTGCCCAATCATAATATGGTGATGCACCTACAGGGTCATAACTGCCGCTGTTTTTAATGTGGTTTACTCCCTGTGTGATCAGCACGCTTAAACCCTGGTATTTAAATGGGTCTTTACCGGTCATTACCATGGTGCCATTTAAGCCCCTTGAACCGTAAAGTGCAGATGATGCACCCGAGAGTACTTCAATGTTGTCAACATCAAGTTGAGTTAAGCTGATGGCCGAACCCAGAGGGAAATTGAGCCCCGGTGCCTGGTTGTCCATCCCATCCACAATTTGTGTGAAATTGGTATTTCCGCTGGTGTTAAACCCTCTTGTAGAGATGCTGGTAAAGCCAATACTGGAAACGGTTACATCAACTCCTTTTAAACCCTGGATCATATCCATGTAGTTTAGCTGAGGGGAATTGCTGATGTCTTTACTGCTGAGCTGCTCTATGGTTACCGGAGAGGAGAGCTTTTTTTGTACCACCCTACTGGCCGAAACCACTACCTCTTGCCCAAGTATAGATGTGGGGTTAATGGTGATATCGAGCGCGGCAGAGGTACTTTGCACATCAACTTCTTTAGTTTCAAAACCGATAGAAGAGATGACAAGTATGATGGGTAATTTCTTTTTAATGGTCAGTTGAAACCTGCCCCTGTCATCAGAATAAGTTCCTTCCGAAGAATTCTTTACATGAATGGATACAGCCGGTACGGCCTCCTGTGTGGCGCTGTTTTTAATCGTTCCTTTGATAACCTGAGCGTTTAGGTTGGCAAATAAAAAATGAAAAGGGATCAATAAAAATAGTCTGGTTACTTTCATTGTGTTTGGTTTTGGTTAGTGCAATATAGATTGCAAAACCATCTGCATACAATGATTAGAACGTGTTTGGGACGAAATAGGGCTATAATGGGGTGAATGGGAACGTAGAGGTAGTACTGCTGAGGTATTGCTCAAATTGTTTTTGATGTGATGCTGAAACAGGAATCTGCAAGTCGGGCAATGGATCGAACTGAAGCACATAGCCTTTATGTGTTTTCTTTGAAGAAGAAACGGTTTTTATATTGATGGTATATGACCTGTGTACCCTTATTAAACCGGAATAGCTGCAGGTTGACTCAATCTTTTTTAATGTGGTACGGATAAGCTCTGTTTTAACTTCACCACCCAATAGGTAATGAACATCTACATAGTTGTCTTCAGATTTAAAGAACAATACATTGTTCGGGTGAAGGGTTAATATGATTTTTCCGTTCTCATCTCCGATCAGCAGGTTATCTGAAAGTGCTTTGTGTTCTGTTGCTACCAATGAAAGGTTGTGTGCCAGTTTGTATTGCTGTGCGCCAAATAAAATCAGTAATGAAATTACATAAGGGGGGATGGCAATAAGTATGGTATAATTGAACGTGTCGAGATAATTGCTTACAGACAGGTCGGGATGATTGTTGAGCAGCCAGTCGCAACCCATAATGCCAAAGGTTAAGATCAGTATTTCACCAAGAAACCAGAAGAAATATTGCCCGTAGGTAAGGTATTCGATACGCAGCCATTTCCGCAATCCAAATTGGGTGAGCAGGAGTGTGAATGTTCCGGCAAGTGAAAAGATGCTAAAGATTTTGAACAAGTCAAATTTGCTTGCATCCTCATACCACCTGTTGATGTTAAAAGGCACAAAGGTGTACATGAAAAGCAAGCTGATTACAGTAACCAGGCTAATAAATATTATTTTATTAACGGATGAGTTAAGTATAAGGAAACGTTGATCCAGTGCACTCTTAAGTACAGTGTAATTGACGGAAAGCGGTGTAGTTCTTGCCATACAACGGTATGCTTAATATTTGGTAATGAAATTTAAGCATTTATTGTGGAACTTCCTTCAGGTCTGATTTTTTTAACCAACCTTTTGTAACCTGCCCATCACTGTCGGTAAGTGTAACATAGATAAAGTTGCCCTGTTCATCAATTACCTCAAATTTTGATTTGACCCATAGTCCTAAGATACCTTTTCTGGGAGCATCATTATTTGGAGAATCATGAAAATAAAGTGTGGTTTTAGGGACTCTGTATTTTTTGCCCTCACTAAATATAACAGGTTCCTCTGGTCCTTCTTTAGGTTGTGTAACAGGAGGAGGAGTAGGCTTAGATGTATTTGCCGCGGTTTGGCGTTCAAACTCTTTTTTTAAGCTATCCTGATTGGCTTGTTGTGCCGCGGTATCTAAAATAATAGGTTTGATTTCCTCGGTGGTGTCAGGAATTATTTCTTCTGCCTGATGGGTGGTGTCTTGATGGACTATACTGCTGGAATCGGTAACCAGATCTTTTTTCGGTTCAAGATTTTTAAAAAACAAAGCATATGCTGAAAGAATACCCAGCATTAAAATGGCCATGATCATTAAAACAAATACTGGCTTTGCAACACGAACTCCTGATGAGGGTGCTGCAGTAACTGCGCTTGCTACTGTGGCCGCTGGTTTTGCAGCAGTTGCAGATACATTACTATGGCTATGGTGCAATACGGCATCCTGCAATTCCATTCCATTAGAGAATCTGTTTTCAGGTCGCTTCTCTAAACATTTCCTGATCACATCAAGTAGCCATGCAGGTACATTCATTTCTCGTGCCTTCACATCGTCAGACCAGTTTTCCGGCAATTGAGCTCTTCGCAGTGCTAATATGTCGGGCACCTGCTTTTCCATATGGGCAAGCATCACTGAGTTACGCGCTGATTCTCCTTTGTTGATCAATGGGAAAGGAACTGTACCGGCCAGAAGCTCATAGAGTATTATACCATAGCTATACACGTCGGTTTGGAAGAACATTTCGCCGTCATGCTGTTCCGGAGCCATAAACTCAACTGCACCCGCATGTCGCACACTGCTGCGGCGCTGCTCGTCGGACATGATTGCCAGGCCAAAGTCGAGCAGGATGTAATTCCCTGTATCCGTATTAAATTTTACATTATTGCTTTTTATATCCCCATGCTTAACCCCAACTCTATGGCAATGCGTAAGGGCATTTGCCAGCTGTTCGGCAAGTTTAATGGTCTCTCTGATTGTAAAAATTGGAGCGTGTGGTGATTTAAGCAGTTCTTCCAAATCTGGTCCTTCGATGTATTCCATTTCAATAAATGGGAAAGAGCCACTTTCGGTTAAGCCCGAATTAAGGATCTTAACTACATTTGGATTTGGTACTTCATTTACCTTTTTTAGTTTTTCAACCTCATTCTTGAAATTCCTGAAATTTCTATCGTCCGTATTTTCAGTATGAATAGGAGTTGGCAATATCTTTACCGCAGTAATAATGGCACCCATCCTTTTACCCTTGTAAACAGAACCCTGCCCACCTGTACGTAGGGCGCCCATGTTCTCTAATCCTTCTGTTATGGTAAATACTTTGCTCATAGTGTCTTTGTTGTTTTATTAAAATTCAGGAACATCATTAATCAATCCGTCCTTTGTTTTTTTAGTCGTTTTTGGTTTGATCGTATCCTTTTTAGCCGCCGGAACAGTTTGTAAGGTATCCGGATTCACTGTTGTAACTTTCTTGCCAGGTTCAGTTTTTGAACTGCTTTTTACTGGCAGTATTGGTTTACTTACAACGTTAGTGCTGTCTGTTTCAGTACCCTTACGTTGATTTAAGACCAAATTTATTCCAAATGTAGCTAAACAAATAAATAATATAATTCCGCCAATAAGAAATGCTTTTGCTTTGCCTCCTTTTTCGTACTTCTGAACCAAATCGGTTAGTCGTTCATTCTCGGCTTTCAGTTCATTTATTATTGTTGTAACCTGTTCGTTGTTAAGGATGTCCTGATTGCTATTGCTAACCGCTTCATACAGACCAACTCCATCGTGGAATCTTTTCTCCGGATTTTTCTCTAGGCATTTTTCAATAATCTGGAGTAACCAGGCCGGAGCCATCATTTCATGGGCTTTCTTTTCTTCTGACCATTCTACCGGTAAGCGGTTTTTACGGAGCTCCATCACATCAGGGATCTGCTTTTCGATATGTGAAAGCATCACCATATTTCGGGATGTTTCTGTTTTATTGATCAACGGAAAGGGGACCGTTCCGGCTAAAAGTTCATAAAGAATAATGCCGTAACTGTAAATATCAGATTGAAAAAGCATTTTGCCATCGTGCTGCTCAGGAGCCATAAACTCTACTGCACCTGCATGACGTAAACTGGAACGACGCTGTTCATCAGACATTACCGCCAAACCAAAATCAAGCAGTATATAGTTACCAGTATCCGTATTGAATTTGATATTGTTACTTTTAATATCGCCATGTTTAACACCTACTTTATGGCAATGCGCAAGGGCATTGGCCAGGTGATCGGCCAGCTTGATGGTTTCTCTTATGGTAAATATCGGGCTATGTGGTGGTTTCAGCAAGTCTTCCAGATCCGGGCCCTCTATGTATTCCATTTCTATAAAAGGAAGAGAGCCGCTTTCGGTAAGACCTGAGTTTAATATTTTGACCACATTGGGACTTGGATCTTCATTAACTTTTTTTAGTTTTTCTACTTCGTTTTGGAAATCCCTGAAATTCTTGTCCTCAGTGCTCTCTGCGTGGATAGGTGTAGGCAATAGTTTTACAGCCGAAAGAATGGCGCCCATTCTCTTACCCTTATATACAGATCCTTGTCCGCCGGTGCGTAGTGCACCCATATTTTCCAATCCTTCTGTTATAGTAAATACTTTTGCCATTTGTTTATAATTACTGATTAGAATGATAACTGAATTCTAAAACAGCTGATTCTCCTAAAATTATCTGATCTCCTTCTTGCAGTGCGTGCCCCAGTTCTGTGAAGGTAAGTTTTACAGAATTATGCTCCTTTACAGACCTTATTTTTACTTTATTTCGGGGAGGCACACCACCATCATCAGCAAAAAGCATAAAAGCTGCAGCATCATTATTCCATTCTATATGGGCATGTTGCCTGCTTATGTATTTGTTGCATTCATTTGTGCTGGAATCTGGAAAGGCAATGTTATTAACCCTGATAAAGCCGTCGCTATCCTGTGCCTGTTTTTCCCTGCCAATATTAATCTTGCCATCAGAAGAAGAGAGGGTATATTCGGCTTTCTCGGCCTCACCACTTAAAATTCTTATGTATGCTGTTCCTGATTTTTGTACTGCTGCATGTTCAGGTGTTTTTATGTAAAGGGCCACTTCCAGATTAGGCATTTTTATGGCTTGCTGAGGTAGCTCGTCCACAAAAACAGTTTCCATTGTCCAGGTTTTGGGAAGGTCTATTGCAAAATCATCAGCTATTCTTTGTACCTCATTTTTGAAATGATGCTCCTCTTCGGCAAAAACCGCCGATTCATACATGTATTTTTCTACAGGTATACAGGCAATGTAGAGCTGGAAACCTTTAATGTGTTTTCCTTCTCCGCCTTCCATTTTTTGTAGTTCCTGCTTAATGAAAACAAGTATAGCCTCCCTGATGGCTTTAACATCCTGTGGCTTTTCTGAGGTATTTTTACTAAATAGGTTAAACATGTTTTATCCTTTCTTTAACTAGTTGATGCTATCTTTTTTTACTACTATGTTTTCTTTTATAACAGGTTTTGCAACAGGCGGTTTAAAATCTTTGATATATCCAAGATCCAATAATGCTGGTACAACGTGTTTTCCGGCAAGTTGTACCGCTTTACTTGAGCCCCTGGTAGATTCTATACGAATACAAACAACAACGTGACCGGGACCTGATTTTTTGGGCGCAAAGAACACATACCAGCCGTCATTAATTCGCTCTTTTTTCCAGATCCTTTCTGGTGTTCCTGTTTTACCTGCTACAGTAATGCCCAATGTATACCGCTTATTGGCACTCTGCTTAAGCATGTAATCTGTAAGCAAAGCCGCGTATTGCGGGTCATTGGCCAACTTAATACCTGGCTTAACTTTAGTTGTAGAATCGCTGATCTTTAAAACATAACGATTAGCAACTAATGTGCCCTTATTAGCCACCCCGGATATTAGCCTTGCAACAGAGGCGGGGGTAGCAATTAACTCGCCCTGCCCCCAGGCCATCCCGGAAATACCTTTAGCCCTGGTGCGACGTATATTTGATGGATCATATCTCGGCTTAGTATTAAACTCAGTTTTACGCCAAAGATTCATCCACTTGTTCTCTTGTTTTGCATTACTGGTGTCCTTATCAAAGTAATAACCACCAACGCCTCTAAGGAACATTCCGGTTTTCATATATAAAGCGGCCATGTTTTCCTGCAAATGCTCTTCATTAGCTAATTTAATAAAATAAACATTGTTTGAGTTTACAATTGCACGCTCCAATGTAATATTTCCTGTTTCATCCGGTTCTATACCTTTGGTTCTGATCCTTTCATAGGAACTTACTGTAAAAGATCTTTTGGCTGCATTAATGCCCAGTTTGTTAAAGGCAGCCATTGCTGTTAAAACCTTAGCGGTAGAGCCTGGCTGTGTTGCGTAGGTAAACCCAAGATCTGCATTGGTATACCAGCCGGAAAGCTTGTTCTGTTCGTTGGTAGTCATGTTTAACAGCTCCCAATCCTTAACTGGAGGTAAGGGATAAACTGATGAAGCAAGTACATCGCCCGTTGAATCTTCCATGATTACCACGGAAACCCTGCTTTTTCTTAGTGAGGTATCCAAACCAACAGAATGCTGGATGGTTGACTGTAAACGTGCATCTATGGTGAGCTTAACATCTCTGTTTCTTTTTTTGAACGATTCAACCTCATTGCTGTTGATTCCTGCCAGTAGTAAAGGAGCCAGGGCGGCATAATCTCTTTTGCTTACCGTCATCTCTTTTACCCCTCTCGGCAGAAAGCGGTCTTCACGGTATTTATTCGCTTTTGTATTGAAGGAGGTAATAGGTGTATGGAAGCCTCTAAGCTCTGCTGCATGTTCATACTCGGCAAAATACCCGTTTGTGCTACCGTTAAATACTCCCGTGTTTGCATCACCTATCCAGAAAAAGGTTTGCTCTTCGAAAGGATAATACCTGTCGACCCGTTTATGCATGGCCGAATCGAGATTATAGCTAATGCCAGATGTTCTTAACGTGTCTGCCTGTTTCCTGACAAAGTCAGGATTACTTGTTGCAAGAACCCTTCCTTTTCTGTCGTATAACTGGCCCGCTTCTAATTTGTTCATTAAAATTGCAATGCGGGGATTATAGCTAAACATGCGTAAACCACTTCTATCGGCTACAAGCGATGGCTGTACTACCCATTTTTTATTATTGGCAATATATCTTGATATGGTGATGGTTAACAGAAGAACGGCGATACTGGCAGATAAAAGTGCCGGTACAAGGTTCTTATCTTGCTGTTTGGTAATAAATGCCATCTGTACATCTGTGCCTCTGATTAAAGAAACGGAAAGCAAAATGCCGGCTGCCATCATATTTGCTACCAGTGATGACCCACCATAGCTGATAAACGGTAATGCAACACCTGATAGGGGCAATGCTCCTGTAGAACCACCGGCAATGAGCAGGAACTGCACAAACATACTTATCCCAATACCTGCGCAGAGATAAAATAGAAATGGAGTGCCCGTTTGCCGGCCTATAATTATTGACCTGTTTAAGAAAATCAGGAACAACACAAATATGCTCACTATACCTGTCCACCCGAATTCTTCGCCTATGGCTGGCAATATCATGTCGGTGTGCGCCTCTGGTATTGTTTTGGCAAAACCTTCGCCTACACCCTGACCGGTTAAGCCACCACCAGACATAGCCCAAATGCCGTTTGCTACCTGGTCTCCGCCATAGACTTCGTTATTCCATGGGTCTTGCCATATAGATTTACGTTCTGTAAGCCGGTTAACAGGCCCCGGGATGAGTTTGTCGAGATAAGGAACCTGATCTATCAATAAGAAACCCGCGATGATCATGATGACCATTATTGCCGATTCGCTGGTCTGTTTTTTATTGATCAGCATGGCCAGGCCAATCAATACAACGGTAACCAGACTGGCTATCCAGATGTTCAAAAACCAGACAGTTAATGTGTAAGTAATGATGGCAATGAGCATCATCATGAAATCGCCACGCGAGAAAGAAAACAGTATGATAAATGTAAAACACACCACCATTGCAGGGCCCAGATCGCCCAGAACCAGGTACATCAGGATAGCGATGCCCATTGCCACAAGTGCGAATGAGAAGAAATACCATCTTTTTTGCCAGCTGCGGTATTCGGTGATAAAACGCTCGTTACTGGCAAAAAAGCCTGCAAGAAATAAAATGATGGCATATTTTACGATCTCACTGGGTTGTACACCAAACAGGTTTACTTTTACACCACTGCCCTCGGGGCCATTTCCGAAAATGATGGTTAAGGCCAGTAGCGCCAGTGCCAGCCCCGCCCATTGCCACCCGTTTGCTTTTCCTGAGTTTTTATTAAGCACAAGCATCCGGTAAAACCTGGAGTCGACATTAAACTTCCGGAATTTAATGAGCATTAATATAATGATGGCGAAAACGCCCATGCCAAAAAAAACAAGGGTATCTTTTGCTAAAAAACGATCTCGTAATGGATCCTGTAAACTGAGTAAGGCTATAAACGAGAACCCCGTCATTAGCATAATGATGGGTAAAATAAGCTGATCTGCCTGAGGAAACTTAACGCTTAGCAGGAAATGTAACAGGAAAAATCCTGCAAAAAAACTTCCGGTAATGATCCAGAACCATTTATTAAATTCATCAGGAGTACGTACTATCAGCGATTTTTCTTTCTTTAAGATTTTAAAATCCCTTGCAGAAAAAAGCCGGATAGTATGTTGTGTTTGCTTAAACGTAAACGAAGCATCTTTTTGAAGTTCCTGTATGCCCTGTGATCTTCCGAATTGAAAGCCGGGTTTTAGGGGTAACAGCTCAAAGGCTTTGTCTTCAGGTAAATTTAAAAATGCAAAATTCCCGTTGGCATCTGTTCGGACATATGATATTAATCCCGCTGATTTTACTTCTACCTCATCATCAACATAAGCACTGTCCTGAGGAACTATCATTTGTAGTTTTATCAGAACGCCGGATACGGCTTTATTGGCAGTATCTATAATCTTACCCGATATGCTATGGACCCCTAGTTTAAGGTCGGTTTGAGCAGGTAACTGAGGAGGCCGGTTTCTTTCCTGGGTAAAACGCAAAGAGTCGTCGCCGGTATACCCAAGTAATGCGCGCGAGTCGCTAGCTCTTTTTTTGAAATTTTGTCCTCCAGAGGCAAAAGCATAATCCGCCTCAACAAAGAATTTGCTTTTATTCAGCTCCCCAACGTTATCAAGCGGCTCTTTAAAAGACTTAACGCCTTTTGCAACAGTTTGTTCTATTAGGTTTACGTCTTTTTTGTCTTCAAAATAGTACCCCTTTTCAAGTAAGGTTTTTATGAGTTCACCTGGATTTTTAGCATTCAGGTTCATCATGGTTCCATTGTCCAAACGGAAACCCACGTCGGCAAAATTGCGCTGTAAGGTATTGAAAAGTGTAAAGAATAATGATCCTAACACGATGGTTATCAGTATAATAAAAGCACGTTCTATTTTCCTGCTCTCCATACTAATGACTTCCAGTGGTTGGTAATGAATCTGTTTTAAAAGAACTGGCAGGTATTTTTCCCTGGATATACATGTTCTGAGGCAAATTATAAGTAGCTTCTATGGAATTAACACAGTTGTTGAACCGTACATTTTTTAGCTGCAGTACATTGTTTTGGGATAATATGGCCGTATGGAAGTTTTCAAATGTGATGTTCTCTAAAAACACATACTTACTGATTGGTTTAATAGACACAGCACTGCCTTTATATGCTGAATCACTTCTGATGATAATAGGCGTTTTAGCAATGATGAAAAGCGTATCCTTATTAAAATGTATATCCTCATTAAGTATAATTGGCGATTTGAACAGGGAATCGGAAATGATTAGCGTGTTCCCAACCAATTTGTTAATCGTGTCCTGAAGTTTTGCTTCCTGCTCATTACGGACAGGTTGCAAAGCTGTCAGCTTTTGCTGCTTGATGGCATTTGAACGGACGTTATTTTGCCATAGCAGATAAAGTGCGAATGCCAGAAAAACAATGCAGAGTACAGACAACAGTGTTACCAAACCCTTATTGTTTTTTTGTACCACAGGAATAGCAACAGGAGTAATCTCTTTTTGCACCGTAACCTCTTTAGGGGCAGCATGGGTTATTGAAGGCTGGTGATTTACAATAGATTTTGGGCTTTTTACTTTTACTGCAGGTTTTGTTGCCTCATGTACCAGTGATTGTTTACCATTTTTAACCAAAACAACAGTTATATTGTCGCGTCCACCATTATTGTTAGCTGCTTGTATAAGCTCAGCTCCTTTTTCCTGTAAAGTGGTCTTTTTGGTCAGAATGTCTGTAATGCCTTGTCTGTTAACCATGTCGGAAAGGCCATCACTACAAAGCAATAACAAATCACCAGGAAGGAAAGGGGATTGGCCGGTTTCTATATAATCGTCCTGTGCTGCTATTTTTGCACCAAAACCCAAAGCTTTATTAATCTCGTTACGTTTGGGATGGCTCATGGCCTGTTCTTCGGTAAGGCGTCCGCTATCTTCCATGAAGCCTACAAAAGATTGATCTTTTGATATTTTAACCAATGATCCGTCGCGAAGTAAGTACAGCCGCGTATCACCAACATGCGCGTAATAGAGCAGGTTTTTTTGAAGATCGATAACTGCCAGTGTAAGTACACAGGCCATGTTTTCATGTTCCTTAACTTTTTGTTTTTCGGCCATTATCTGTCCATCGGCAGCAATAATAGCATCCTTCATCAGCGAAGGCAAGTCTTTACGCTGACTGTTCAGGTGTTGTAAAATTGACTGTCTGGCAATCGCCGAAGCAATTTCGCCTCCAGAATAACCCCCAACCCCATCTATCACACAGGCAATAACCAGATCGTTAGCTGCCGTAGTTTCGGCAATAAAGGTATCTTCATTATTATCTCTTACTTTTCCTGTATCGGTTAGTCCAAAGTAATTTCTATCCATTTTATTTGGGCGAATTTTTAATGTCTCTAAAATGTGCGATCAATAAAATGATGCATATAATGAATAACGCTATAGATAAGATATGCGACATATATCAGGATTTAAATATGTTAACACCAATAATTCCGTTCAATATAAGTCGAGAGTTAACAGGTAGTTCAGACCATTTAGGTCCGGTAATGTCACTTCTTTCAATTAGATTCTCGTTTAAAATGGTCTTTTCACCAAAAGAGGCTACATAGAACTTATCTTCGGGTCTGTTGTATCTTATTTTAAGATGAGGCGTATTTACCCACTCAGACGGAATCCTGAAAATATGATTTTCTTCCCTTGTTTCCTCGTTTCCGGAAACCACTATATCGTCTGCTTTCATCAGGTATTCTAATTTTTGTCCGGAGTAAGCTTTATCTGGAATAGTAGTTTCAAAACGTGCCAACACCACTCTTTGGCTATCATTTATTGTCTTTTCTTCAGGTTTCTGTATATCTACATAAGGGATCTCATAGTATCCTTCGCTGTAAAATATAAAGTCTTTTAGAATATCATTGTTTATGTCGAATGTTTGGGCCAGCCCTGTTTGCCGTGGTATAAAGGTAACTCTAAGATTTTCTTCTTTTTGCGTGCTGTCTGGCAATAATTTTCCTATAAAACTAATATCTCCAGGTTTATAATCCGGGTGAGATACAAATCTGAATACCCATTTATTACTTGACGGTTCTACCTTTTTACCATCTGCAACCTGTTTGTTTAATATTTCATAAAAGTTGTCGACAGATTCCTGAGATATTAGACCAAGAATACCTTTTTTGTTATCTATAAACTCACGATAATCGTCGGGATTAAGGCATATAATAAACTCATGATAAAATACCACACGTTCCGCAAATGACAATTCTGATATGGATTTCCGAAATTCTTCGATGATATATTTATAAACCTGGTTAGGTGTAAGCGGTTTCGACTTGCCCGATGATGTGGATCCATTATTGGTTAAGAACCAGTCCTGGATGCCCATGCGTTGCCAAATAGAAGGTTTTGTACTCATTTATAATTGCTGTAGTAAATATTAGATCGAAAGATAAGGAAAAAAAACATTGCCAAATGGCCCTTCATAGATTTAACAATTACAACGATGATTTTGTGTTGGGAGTATGAAGGAGTTGGTTAACTTTGCGGGAACTTATGAAATTATCTATTTTCTGTTTGTTTAGCCCTTTCTTCTTTTTGTTTTCGGGGTTTCCGGTTTTTGCACAGCAAGATACAATTGATTGCGTTAAAGTACTTGATACTGAACCCTATTTTGTTAAGCATAAAACTGCAGAACAAGACGTAATGCTGAAACGTGATATAGAGATTTTAAAACACTGCGGTAATTTTGATAGCATTGACAATGAGTTTTTTAAAGGGTCGATATTAGGCGCTTTAATGCTGGATCAGGTAAGATTGGGGAAACCGGCTACCTACAGAACGCTGATTGAGATGTTGACCGTTTTTAGAGAGACGGCATCCTATAAAGATTTTGCTGAAGGCATGGTATTATACAGAAACCTAAAAAAGAAGAAGGTAAGTCTGGAAGAATGGGAAACAGATAAAGAGCTATTTGTAAGAATGGGTTTTACGGTTAATGACCTTGAAGATTTTAAGGTGTTTCTAAGCAAGCCGGAACATATTAAGCTTACCTATGGCGAGGCTTTAACTCAATACATGGCGGAAATTGAGGCCATGAGTATCGACAAATAAGAAAGCGGATAGTATGTAGCGTTTTTGATATATTTTACGTTTAGTGATGAAAAGGATGTTTATGTTTAAGAAAATAGCGATGCTTGTTTGCGCAGTAGGGGTAATACTGCTGGCAGCATGTGATAAAACAGATAATTCAAATTGCCAGGATAAAATTTGCGATGAAAGTTTTGCTACTTTGGTATTGAAGTTCGTAGATAAAAATGGAGAAGGAGTAGCTGTTGATAATTATAGTGCTGTAAATCAACGTACGGGCGATACTTTAAGTGTTGCGACAAGTGATATCAATTCTGAAACTGGTATTTATATTGTGGCTAGCGACCGCCATATCAGCAAACTTTCAGAAAGTGGAGATAGTGTTAAAGTTACCGGAACGTATACCAAAAGTGCACAGACCAAGTCGGCAATTATAAAGGTAAAAGGAGGGAATTGTGCCTGCCATATATCAAAAATTGATGGGCCTGAGCAAATTAAGTTTGATTAATTTGCTGGTTCGGCAAAATACTCCCTCCTTTTAGCAGACCTTATTTATCTGCTTTAATTTCTACTCGTCTATTTAAAATTCTTCCTTCTTCAGTAGAATTTGAAGTTACTGGCTGACTTTCGCCAAAACCTTTAACGGTAAAGTTAGATGCATTTAAACCTGCATTAACAAGATAAGACTTAACTGAATTCGCTCTGTCAACAGACAAAGACATGTTTCTTTCCGGTGTACCTTCTGCTGAAGAGTGTCCGTTTAAGACAAATTTAGCTGTAGGGTCCTTTTTAATTTCGGCAACGGCTTTATCTAAAATTGGGAATGAAGCCGTTTTTAACACGTCAGAGTTAAATTCAAACTGAATGTTTTTGAAGTTAAAATCTGGTTCAGGTGCAGGAGCTGGTTTTTCTGGCTCTGGCGCAGGAGTTGGTGCAGGTTTTTCTGGCTCTGGCGCAGGTGCTGGTTTCTCAACCGGAACCGGATTTGGTTTCGCTACTACTTTCTTTGTTTTACACGAATACATCGAGATTGACAAAAGTCCGATGACTGCAAGGAGCGAAATTGTTTTTGTAATTTTCATTTGAGTTTTATAAAATTTAGTTCATTTGTTATGTGCACAAAAGGTATTAATTATATCTTAAAATGCAAATAAAATAACATACTAATAACGCCAGTTATATTAAGAACGTGTGTTCTACTAAATTTATTTAAAAAATGAAGTGTTTGTGCTCATGTAAATCCGCTGATTAAACAAGTCGTATTGAACGAACTTTTGCCCCTTTATTGTCGGATTTTAGTTTGATGTTAATAGGTTGTTAAATTATTGCGTCAAACACATTTATTTGGGCTTTTTTGTGTTTGTTCTTTTTGTTCACTTTTGCCTTTTTGGAGGTATTGAGTCTTTATAGTTGTAATTTTGGGCATACAAGAGCGTAGGATTATTGCTTTTTATTGTGTTTTTTAAAATGTTGTTGAAATATTTAGTTGAAAGCGCATAATTTTCTTGATATAGAGCTACTTTGAATAAAATCATGGTGCTTTTCTGTATAAAAATCCTGCTTCTGTAGAATATGTTAAATGATATTCGAAGAATACTCGAAGTTGAACCCTAATCATCCCTCAACAACATGAAAACTCCCATTATTATTGGAATAACTCCATTTGAAAGGCCTGATGTAAATCTTGCCTGTGCGGTGTCAAATGCGAAGGCGTTTCCTGTACTTCACCTCGGAAGAGATAAAGCCGTAGCTGCCGATGCGTTAGAGCAGTTGTCAGAAAAATGTTCGACAGGATTTGGCGTGTGCCTGATTTCGGACGATCTTAAGGATGTTGTTTTTCCTGAACAGGTAACTATGGTTATACTGCCGTATGGAATACAAATTACCAGAAAAAAACAGGTTAAGCTGTTTTATCAGGTTTGCAATGTTGAAGATGCCAAAAAAGCCCAGGCCGAAGGAGCTGACGGGATTATAGTAAAAGGTAATGAAGGTGCCGGTAAGGTAGCCTATGAGTCATCATATATCCTATTTCAACGCATTGTTAAAGAGGTTAAAAATATAAACATATATGTACAGGGTGGTGTTGGAATACATACTGCTGCTGCTTTAATTGCGTCTGGTGCAGCAGGAGTTGTATTGGACAGTCAACTTGCATTGTTCCCTGAATGCAGCGTTCCAGACCCCATAAAACAAATCTGCGAAAAATTAAGTGGTAACGAAACCAGACTGATTGGGGATTTCAGGGTATTGGTGCGACCGAATTCACCTGTACTTGCTGAAGAGGCCACAGCCAAAGATCTTGAACCTTATTTTAATGGGTTTGATCTGGAGCGCTCGTTCCTCCCAATGGGGCAGGATATTGCGATCTCAGCAGATCTTGTAAACCGGTACAGAAAATTAGACAAGTTAATATTTGGGATTCAGGAAGCTGTTCACGGACATCTTAATCAGGCTAAATCAATCAACGTGATTAGCGTTGACAATGCATTGGCAAGAGATTTAAATATTACCTATCCGATAGCACAAGGGCCTATGACAAGGGTTAGTGATGTAGCACCTTTTGCTAATGCTGTAGCTGAAGCGGGGGCATTGCCTTTTGTTGCACTATCATTGTTAAAGGGAGATCGAGCAAAGGAACTGATCAGTGAAACTAAGAGACTTGCGGGAAATAAAACCTGGGGCGTAGGCATATTGGGTTTTGCTCCTCAGGAGTTGCGTGATGAGCAGCTGGAATATATAAAACAAGAGATGCCTCCGGTAGTGTTAATTGCGGGTGGCAGACCGTCGCAAGCTAAACCGCTTGAAAAACTGGGTATCAAAACCTTTCTTCATGTGCCATCGGTTTCACTCCTGGATATGTTTTTAAAGGAAGGCGCCAGGCGTTTTGTTTTTGAAGGGCGAGAGTGCGGCGGGCATGTTGGGCCGTTATCGAGTATGGTTCTTTGGGAGAAGCAGATTGAGCGTTTATTAAAAGAAGATCAACCGGAACAGATCAGTGTGTTTTTTGCTGGTGGCATCCATGATGCTTTATCAACCGCATTTATTGCTGTAATGGCAGCGCCCTTAGCAGCAAAAGGTGTAAAGGTTGGGGTGTTGATGGGTACTTCATATTTATATACCAGAGAGGCAGTAGCTACGGGGGCTATTCAGGATAAATTCCAGGAACAAGCAATGGTGTCTAACGATACGATATTATTGGAAACAGCACCAGGTCACGAAACCAGATGTTTAAATTCTCCGTTTGCGGCATTCTTTAATGAAGAAAAAGAAAAGCTCCAGAAAGAAGGTGTAGATAAAAAGGAAATCTGGGCAAAGCTGGAAAGCTTAAATGTTGGTCGCCTGCGCATTGCAGCAAAAGGAATTGAACGCAAAGGTGATAAACTGGTAACCATTGATGAAAAGGATCAGTTGCACCTGGGTATGTACATGATTGGGCAAATAGCGGCAATGCGTAATGAGGTTGTTTCTATTTTAGATTTGCATAAAGATGTTGCTGTAGGCAACTATAAATATATTGAAAACGCAGCATTGGCTGCACTTCCTGAGGCTAACGGAAAATCACTAAACGTAGCCATTGTAGGAATGGCCTGTATTTTTCCGGGCGCAAAAAATATTGAAGAGTATTGGCGTAATATTATTCTGGGGAACGATTCGGTAACGGAAGTTCCGGATGAACGCTGGAATAAAGAGCTATACTATAATCCGGAATCAACGGAGAATGACATGTCGCATTCTAAATGGGGTGGTTTTATCCCTAAGATTGATTTCGATCCATTGGAATATGGAATTCCCCCACAATCGTTAGCGGCAATTGAGCCAACGCAGTTATTGAGCCTTATGGTAGCCAAACAGGCAATGGAAAATGCCGGTTATAGAGAGGGTAACTTTAATGCAGAGAACGTATCTGTAATAATAGGAGCCGAAGGTGGGAATGACCTTGCCAATAGCTACAGTTTCAGAGGTTTCTTTAAACAGGTATTTGGCGAAATGCCGGCTGAACTGGACGAACTGCTGCCGAAAACAACAGAGGATTCTTTTCCTGGAATTTTAGCCAATGTAATTTCAGGACGTATTACAAACAGGTTAAATCTTGGTGGGCGCAATTATACTGTTGATGCGGCATGCGCTTCATCTTTAGCGGCTATCGATTTGGCTTGTCAGGAATTGTTCCTCGATAAGTCGGATATGGTACTTGCTGGTGGGGCGGATGTACATAACGGTATCAATGATTACCTGATGTTCTCGAGTACTCATGCTTTATCCCGCAAGGGAAGATGTGCAACGTTTGATGCTGAGGCTGACGGTATTGCCTTAGGTGAAGGTGTAGCTATGGTGGTGCTGAAAAGGTATGAAGATGCTTTGAGGGACGGTGATAGGGTTTACGCTGTAATTCAGGGTATTGGTGGTTCAAGTGACGGGAAGAGCCTTGGTTTAACAGCCCCGCGTAAATCTGGTCAGGTTAGGGCGCTTGAACGTGCATATGGGCAGGCGGGCATCTCGCCATCAGTTCTTGGACTGGTAGAGGCACATGGAACGGGTACCGTAGTTGGCGACAGAACAGAGCTTAGTGCTTTAACTGATATGTTAAATGAATCAGGCGCGAGGGCAAATCAAACCCATCTGGGATCAGTGAAAACCCAGATAGGCCATACCAAATGTGCGGCAGGTTTAGCAGGTTTAATAAAAGCTGCTTTATCTGTTTATCATGGCGTAAAACCGCCAACCATTAACTTAACAAAACCTAACAGTTATTATAACAGTAGTACAAGTCCTTTCGCTTTTCATACCGAAGCCGGGTTGTGGATGGAAGATAAACGTTATGCAGGGGTAAGTGCTTTTGGTTTTGGAGGTACTAATTTCCATGCGGTTATTGAAAGCGATCATAAAGTTTCTGAACAGGCATCTGCATTAACTTCATTGCCGTCTGAACTGTTTGTTTTTAGAGGCGATACCTATGAGGAAGCCAAAAAACAATTGAGTAATGTAAAGGCTTTACTGGATGAAAACGACAATATAGATTTAAAGGACATTGCCTTTAGCTTGGCCATGGGAAATACTAAGCAGATACAGCTGAGTATTGTAGCTGATAGAGTTGAAGACCTGATTATGAAGATTGACCTGGCTTTATCGGGCGTTGAAAGTAAAGATACCTATATCACTAAGAAGAGAGCCGGTAAGGTAGCGTTTATGTTCCCCGGACAGGGTAGTCAGCGTATCAATATGGCAAGAGATCTTTTTGTGATATTTCCCGCCATGCGGAAACTGCTAAACAACAGGAGTAAATATGAACAAGTCCTTTTCCCAAATGCGGTATTTGATGAAGCTTCTTTAAAAGCTCAAAAAGAAAGAATTAAGGATACCCGTATGGCGCAGCCGCTTTTAGGTATTGTGGATCTGGCAATTGCTAATTTTCTTAAAGATTTGGGTATTGAACCTGACATGGTTGCAGGACATAGTTATGGTGAGTTACCTGCTTTGTGTTTTGCCGGTGCTTTTGATGATGATCAACTGGTGTTTTTGAGTGAACAAAGGGCCAAAGCGATTCTCGATGCTGTAGAAGATGGAGATACGGGGGCTATGATTGCGGTAACCAGTAAGGAGGATGAGATATTTAAGGTGATTGATGGCATGAAGGATGTTTATGCAGTAAACTATAATTCGCCAACTCAATTGGTAATTGCAGGTACAACGCCTGCAATTAAAAAGCTTGCAGAAATACTTAAAACTGCTAAAATTTCTTTCAGACAATTGGAAGTTGCCTGTGCTTTCCACAGTCCGCTGGTGGCTAAATCGAAAGCGATTTATAAGGATGTGTTAGATAAGGTTGAGTTTACAGATCTCAGCTTACCTGTTTGGTCAAACACGACCGCTGGATTATATCCGACAGGGGCGGAAGCAGTAAAGGAAAGACTTACCGATCACCTGGTGAAACCTGTGAAATTTGTAGAACAGGTAAAACAGATGTACCAGGACGGAGCAAGAATCTTTATTGAAGTTGGACCTGGAAAAGTATTAACAGCTCTAGCGAAAGCATGCTTAGGCAGAGATGAGTTGCTACTTTATGCAGAGGACAATAGCCACAATAAGATAACACATTTGCTTTGTACAATTGCGACTTACATAGCCACAGGGCGTGATGTTAAATTGGAGAAATTGTTTGAAGGCCGTAATGGCAGGCATTTAAACCTGGATGAACCAGAGCAGTACAAGAAGAGTAAAACAGTTTGGTATGTAAATGGGCAGCATGCAATTCCATCGGTAGGGAAACTACCTGCAAACGGGGCTTTGCCGATAATGCAACCACTTAAACTAAAAGGAACAGAAGTGAAAACAGAATATATAAATAACCCATCGAATGGGGCAGAACAAATGATGCAGGAATACCTGAACAGTATGAAAATGATGATTCAGGCACAACGTGATGTGATGTTAACGTTTTTAGCTCAGCAATCGCCAAATATGCAAATGCCTCAGCAAATGTATGTTCCTGCACCGGTTGTAACGCAATCAGCGCCATCGGTACAGATTGCAACCAGGCAACCTGTGTCCGAGATTCAGCCAGTGGCGACCGTTGTAAAACCTGTAGCATTAAAAGTTGATGTTAAAGCGGTTTTAATGAGTATTGTAAGTGATAAAACTGGTTACCCTCAGGAGATGCTTGGGATGGAAATGGACTTAGAGGCTGATTTAAGTATTGATTCTATTAAACGTATGGAGATTATAGGTTCCTTGCGCACTGAACTGGGTGGTTTTAGTAATGCAGATAAAAATGAAGATGCTTTTATGGAGCAGCTTGCAGGTATTAAAACATTAAGTGGTTTGGTAAACTGGATCAATGAAAATACTGCTTCGGCTGTTCCGGTTACAGAGGAAGTGACTGGTGTGAAATTTACGCTTGCAGATATTAAATCTGCAATTCTTTCAGTTGTAAGTGATAAGACCGGTTATCCGCAGGATATGCTGGGGATGGATCTTGATCTCGAAGCGGATCTAAGTATAGATTCAATTAAACGCATGGAAATTATTGGCGAGTTGAAGGTAAAGATCGGTTTTAGTAAAGGTGAGGAAAGTGGCGATGATCTAATGGAAAAACTTGCTGCGATTAAGACGCTTAATGGTCTGGTAAATTGGATTTCGGAGATAGAATCTGAAGGTACCGAAACCGTTGCTGAGGCTAAAAAGATTATTGAAGAGAGCGCAGTAAATGATAATTATGGTGAGTCATTGTCAAGACTTCGGTTTGAGCTTACCCCTTCGGAACTTTTAAATAAAGATACCTCATCATTAAAAGGAGTTCGTTTTGCGGTAACTGACGATGCTGGTTTGCAGGCCATGGCCATTAAAGAACTATTTGAGGCTCAGGGAGCAATTGTAGATGTTGTTTCTGCTAAAGATAGTTTAAAAGGTTATAAAGGTTTGATCATGCTGAACATGTTCAGTACGCCAGATAAGGCTACCATTATTGACAATATTGCAATGATAAAGGAGCTGGATTTTGAGGAGATGAAATGGGTATATCTAATTTCGGATACCAAGGGTTATATGGATAATGAATCTGATGCGGCCATGTTAAGGCACTTTCAGGGATACTCAGGCTTGTTTAAAAGTTTAGATAAGGAATATGAAAATACCAAATGCAGGGTTGTAAGTTTAACCACAAAATCTGCAGCATCAGAAATTGCTAAAATCACCTTGAATGAGATCCTGAATCCGGATGAGCCTTCTGAGGTTATATATGATGGCATTAACAGACAAACGCTTGAGCTTATTCCTTCGCAGCTGGTAACCGGATTGGCTGATTCCCATATTCAGCTGGATAAAGAAGCGGTGGTGCTGGTTCTTGGCGGAGCCCAGGGTATTACCGCTAAGCTGATGACACATTTTGCAAAGGATTATCCTTGCAGATATATTTTAGTTGGCCGTTCTCCTGATCCCAGAGCCAATGGATTGGACCAGTTTACTTTTATGAAAACCAAAGAAGAGATCAGAGCTTATCTAATCAAACAGGGTAATCTTAAAAAACCGTTAGAAATAGAGCAGGAAACAAACAAAATCTATAAAAACAACCAGATTCTGGAAACTATCGGCTCACTTGAATCAGAAGGGTCTATAGTATCATATGCATCACTTGATCTGCGTGACGAAGAAGGCTTAAGCAAATTTATTGGTCAGGTTTATGAAGAATACGGAAGGATAGATGGGGTGGTTCATGGCGCAGGCTTGCTGGAGGATAAATTGTTCCATGGTAAAACGGTGGAATCTTTTAGACGGGTTTTTGAAACCAAGGTAACTCCTTTACGTGTGCTTGCAGAGCAGCTAAGACCAGAAACGCAATTCGTAATCTTCTTCTCGAGCATAGCTTCGGTTTACGGAAACCGTGGACAAACAGATTATGCGGCAGCAAATAGCGTAATGGACAGGTACGCCTGGGCATTAAAAGCCAAGATAAATGGTAAGGTGATGGCGATAAACTGGGGGCCCTGGAAAGGCGCGGGAATGGTTTCGTCTACGCTGGAAAAAGAATATGAACGCAGAGGAATTTCGATGATACCCTTGCAGGATGGTATGGAAACCTTTGTAAATGAAGTTAAATACGGAAATGAGAGTCAGGTACTCATCATGGCAGGAAGTAACTGGTAGCCAGGGGACGTTATGAAAAAAACGGATGTAGCTGTAGTAGGAATGTCTTGCATTTTTCCCGGTGCGGGTGATGTGGAGACATTCTGGCAAAATATAATTAACAAGGTAGATTCTACACAGATTGTTCCTGCCAATAGAATTGATCAGGTACATTTTGAAAAGGGTTCTGCTGGAGTCGATCGTTTTTATTGTAACCGTGGAGGTTTTATCCCTGAAGTGGAGTTTGATCCTGCCGGTTTTGGGATATTACCATTAGCTGTTGAAGGTACAGAACCTGATCATTTGTTAACACTTAACCTGGTTCAGAAAGCATTGGAAGATGCAGGGGTGTTTGAAAAGAATGTTTCGCTTGATAAAACGGGCATCATTATCGGTAAAGGGAATTATGCCGGGCCGGGAGCTACCCGCGCCATAGAAATAGTGAGAACAGGCGAGCAGATTGCCAGTGTTTTAAAAGATCTTTTACCTCATTTGGGTGAAGAAGAAATAGATAAGGTAAAGAAAGAGTTTCAGGTTCGTAAAGGTCGTTTTGGCGCTGATACTGCAATGGGGCTTATTCCTAATCTTGTGGCTTCTTTAGTTGCCAACAGGTTAAATCTTGGCGGGGTGGCTTATACTTTAGATGCGGCCTGTGCGAGCTCTCTTATTGCCATTGATCATGCGGTGCAGGAGTTGAATAGTAAGCGTTGTAATATGGTTATTGCAGGGGGTGTTCATGTTGGCCAGAATGCTGCGTTCTGGAGTATTTTTACTCAACTGGGTGCTTTATCCAGAAAAGGAAAGATTGCTCCTTTTGATGAGGGAGCCGACGGATTACTTATTGGAGAAGGTTGTGGGTTTGTAGTGTTAAAATGCCTTGAAGATGCAATTGCTGATGGCGACAGAATTTATTCCGTATTAAAAGGTATTGGTGTTAGTAGTGATGGAAGTGGCACGAGTGTAATGAGCCCTTCGGTAAAAGGACAAATCAAAGCGATTGCCCAGGCCTGGGAAAATGCTGGTGTTGATTTAAAAGATATAGGATACATTGAAGCTCATGGTACCGGTACGCCATTGGGTGATAAAACTGAGATAGAGACTTTATTGCAATTTTTTGGTAGTGATAATTCATTGCCAAAGGCAGGTATTGGAACGGTAAAATCTAATATCGGTCATGCCATGCCTGCTTCGGGTATTGCAGGACTGATAAAGACATCATTAGCATTGTATCATGGTATTATTCCGCCGACATTGCATTGTGATGTTCCTCTAGCGCAATTAAAAGAAACGAGATTTAGTGCTGTGCAAGATGCGCAGAATTGGGAAACTTCAGGTTTACCAAGGATTGCGGGTGTAAATGCCTTTGGTTTTGGAGGCATAAATGCACATGTGGTACTTGAAGGTTATGAAGCTAATAAGCCGGAGCCTGCTTCTGTTTTAAAGAGTACACAGACAGATCAGGTATTGTTAATAGCGCGCCACAGCCACGAAGCTTTGTTGGATGCTTTGGAAACCAATGACAAAGATCCTGGTGAAGGCAAATATCGCATTGCGGTGTTTGATCCAACTCCCGAGCGAATAAAGAAAGCGCTTAAAATTGCGGGGAAAAATATTCCATGGCGCAATAAACAAGATATATGGTATAATAATGAGCCTCTTTTAAGCAAGGGTGGGAAAGTAGCTTTTGTGTTTCCAGGCCTTGATGGTTTGGCAGGTGGAGAGGTACTTAGTGTTGCTGAGCATTTCAATATTGCACATAAGGAGGTATCGACAGCTGGTGGTTTATTAGATGAAGCTTTGAAAATTCTGGAGAAAAGCAGCATTCTTGATACGGCCATTAAGCAATTAGGTGTACTGCCTGATATGAATGCAGGACATAGCTTAGGGGAATGGCTCGCGGCAAGATCTTCTGAGCTGGCAGAAGAATCATCGGTAATGCAATTGCTTAACTACCTCAACCCGGAAACATTTGAGTTAAAGGATTCCAAATTTATTGCCGTAGGATGTGGAATTGATAAGCTGCAGCCTATTATCGAAAACATAGATCAACTATATCTTTCAAATGATAATTGCCCGCAACAGGTTATTCTTTGCGGAAGTAATACGGCTCTTGATGAGCTGGTGCCAATATTAAGGACCAAGCAAATCTTTCATCAGATACTTCCTTTTCAGTCTGGATTCCATTCTCCTTTTGTGGCAGATAAACTGGACGTTATGCTGGAAGGCATGAAGGATATGCAGTTTAGAAAAACGAAGTTCCCATTATGGTCGGCAACTACTTTGGAGCTTTATCCGGAAGGTTTTGAAGCAATAAGACAGTTAAGTGTAGAACACCTGATAAAGCCTGTTCGCTTTCGTGAACTTACTGAGCGACTTTATAATGAAGGTGCAAGGGTGTTTGTGCAGATCGGATCGGGTGGTTTGATTGGTTTTATTGATGATACTTTACGCGGTAAAAATTATAGTGCGGTATCGTCAAACGTACCAATCCGTTCTGGTATTGCCCAGTTGCAACGTGTACTAGCGGCATTGTTTGTTGAGGGTAAGGAAGCCGGAATGCAATTCATGGGGTATGATAAGAAAAAAGTAGCTGCCAGAAAAGGTATTGTGCTTCAGCTTGGCTTACCCATAATTAATAATATTGCAGGCATTAAAGCACTGGCGCAAAAACAAGAAAAGACTGCATATCGGAGGGAGGCAGTTCTGGAGGACTCTGCTGCCTCACATCCTCTAATGAAGGCTTTTAATGAGAATGTTGAGGAGATGATTGATATTCAATCGGAATTACTTCAGTTATTTAAGAATGGAGTTCCTGCTAATCAAACTGCAAACGCCCCCGCTCCGGTTATGAGGGCCTCTGGTCGGAGGGTTCCATTTTCTAAAAAGCTGGATGTTAGTTTAGAAAACTGTCCGTATCTGGTAGACCATTCATTGCTCAGACAACCCAAAGGATGGCACTGTCTAGATGATATGGATCCCGTAATTCCAATGACAATGATTTTTGAACTGTTCGCTGAAATTGCAGTTGATCAGTCGCCCGAAGAGCAGGTGCAAAAGATCATGAACATAAAGGTGTTCCAATGGATGAATGTTGCAAAACCATTTGTAGAAACAGTTACAGGCGAGTGGAAAGATCACCAGTTGGTATATCTGAATCTGGAGCGCTTTGCAAATGCAGAAGTATTGCTGGCCGCTAATCTTGCTGATGCTCCTTTGAGGAGTTTTGATGTGGGTAAGATTTTGAACATCGACAGAACAACTGAGCAGATATATGATGGACATATGTTTCATGGACCCGGCTATCAGGGTATAAAGAAATTAATTGCTGTTGGTGAAAAAGGCATTACCGGTATCATTGAAGGTGATACTGGCAAGGGTTCTCTTTTAGATAATGCCGGACAGCTGTTTGGTTTATGGCTGCAGCTTACACTTACAAAAGATCGCATCGCTTTCCCTGTTAAAATACAGGAAATAGAGTTCTTTGGTGATTTTAAAGATCAGAAAGGAAGTTTTGAATGTACTTGTGTGCTCACGGAGTTGAATGATGAATTTGCTACCGCAGATTTTGTGATGAAGCGGGATAATAAGATCTGGGCGGTAATATCAGGCTGGCAAAACAGAAGACTTGAAATTGATGATGCGTTGTGGAGCGTTTCTATGTCGCCATTAAATAACAGACTTTCAGAAGAGATTGCCCCGGGAGTGTTCATGTTTCACAACGCTTACAGCAGGGTGGTTTCGTGGGACTTTATTTTAAAACGCTATTTCAATCAGGATGAGAAAAAACATCATAATTCATTATTGCCAAATAAGCGAAAAGAATGGATGATCAGTAGAGTTGCAGTAAAAGATGCTGTTCGAAATTTACTGAAGAAGACTAAACAAGAAGCCTACTTTCCGATTGCTTTTGAAATCAGATCAGACGAATTCAGAAAGCCCTACCCATATGGCAATATGACTGAGGATATACATGTTTCTATTGCCCATAAAGGGACTGATGCTGTTGGAATTGCACAATACGATAGATCTGTTGGTATTGACATTGAACGGATTGAGGAGCGAAGTGAAGGGTTTGCTGATCTCGTTTTCTCTGAGGAAGAGAAGGTACTGCTAGCAGATAAAGACAAAGCGGAATGGGCAACCCGTTTTTGGGTGGCAAAGGAGGCTTACGGGAAATACCTCGGGAAAGGCCTGCAGGGAAATCCAAAAGCATATACTATACAGGAGATCAGAGGAGAAGAATTAAGGATTCACGACATATTCATAAAAACAATAAAACATAAAAATTATATAATCGGATGGACGCAGTAGTATCGACAGCAAAACTGAACAGCAACGAGATCTTTGATCTTATGAAACAATTTATTACAGAGGTGATAGGAGAAGAGTTTGTGGAAGAAATGGATATCACGATGGAAAGCTCTTTCACTAAAGACCTTGAGATGGATAGTATTGAAATTGTATCCTTTTCTGAAAAAATTAAGGCACACTTTGGTGAGCAGATAGACTTTACAGGATGGTTGTCTAACATGGATCTTGATCAGCTTATCAATCTGAATTTAGGAACGATTGTAAACTACATAGAAGAATGCCAATAATAGAAGTAAATAACAGAGGAGTGCATATACAGGAACTGAATAAAGGGGCTGCGGAAACGGTGCTGCTTGTTCACGGGATGTTTAGCAACCTTTCTATTTACTATTTTAATATTGCGCCCATTTTAGCGAAACACTTTCATGTGGTTATGTATGATCTTAAAAGCCATGGCTTAAGTGAAAGAATAGAAAATGGCTACGACCTTAATAGTATGACCGATGATCTGGTGAATTTACTGGATAGTTTGGGGATTGATAAGGTGCACCTGGCCGGATATAGTTTTGGGGGACTTATTGCTTTAAAAATGGCTGCGCGCTTTCCCCGAAAGATAAAAAAACTTGCTGTTATAGAAGCCCCAGATCCTAATGATGATAAAACGAGAGATATTATAGATGATTACAGCAGGGAGTTTCTGGAGCATTATGTAACCAATTTTACAGATACCACGAAGGTGAAAATGGGAAAGCGACAGATGGAACGTAACCACCGTATGTACGAGTATCTTTTTCACGAAACCAGTATAAAGAGTGATATGATTCTTGAGAAGGAGTTTTTTAGCGCTGCTGAGATTTCGGATATACAGCAAGATACTTTACTGCTATATGGTGCAAATTCAAATTGCCTGGGAGCGGGTAAGAAATTGAAAAATAAGATAAGAGGAGCAGCATTGCTTGAGGTTAACGGCGACCATAATATTCCTATTCAGGAGCCGGTAAGTATTGGAAATATCATGGAAACATTTTTTAACAATGGCTAAATTGGTATTCATAGTTCCGCCTTTAACAGGGCATATTAACCCAACATTAAGTATTGGTGCTGTTTTATTGCATCGCGGTCACGAAGTGGCCTGGATTAGTCTGGATAAATCTTTGGCTTTGCGCCTCCCTAAAGGGGGGCAGTTACTGCTTATTGAGTATGATGAAAATGATCAGCAAAAACAGGACAGCGAGAAATATCTTGACATCATTACAAAGAAGATCGTTTATGGTATCGATAGCATCAAATTCCTTTACGAGGAAGTTTTGATCCCTTTGAACAAACACAGTTACGAAGGTATTGTGGGTTTGTTGGATAAGTTTAAGCCAGATCTGATAATTACAGATCATCAGATGTTTGCCGGAGCTATTGCTGCAGTTAATAGAAATATTCCTTATGCAACTTCTGTTACTGCACCGGCTGCAATTAAGGTGATGGATGAACTACCTAAGATCCATGAATGGGAGGTAAACCAAATTGTGGCACTTCAAAAGGATTTGGGTGTTGAAAGTGAAAATGCTATTGCCTGCTCGGACCTGTTAACAATGGTGTTGACATCTAAAGCTTTTTTTGGTGAAATGGAATTGCCTTCTAATTATCAGTTTGTAGGTCCTGTTATCCATAAGCGAGAAGGGCAAACGCCTTTTGATTGGGAAGGATTGGAACGGAGGACCCCGCAACCAAAAATATTGGTAAGTATAGGAACTACGTTTGATCACGAACATAAGAAGAGTTTTTTTGCTAAGGTGATTGAAGCTTTTGCTGAAGAACCTTTAACTGTTGTGGTTGTTTCTGAACCTTCGTTATTTGATGAATGGCCCGGGAATTTTATCGTTCAGCGCAATGTTCCACAGCTGGAGCTGCTACCTTATCTCGATGCAGTTGTTTGTCACGGAGGTCATAATACAGTATGTGAAACTTTAACTAATGGTTTGCCAATGGTAGTTGTGCCTATTGCGTACGACCAGTCGCACGTTGCCGGAAGGGTGGTCAGAGTGGGTGCCGGGTTGAGGTTAAATTTCAATCGGTTCAAATCAAAACATCTTAAGGAAGCTGTTGAGGAAATTTTAAATAATGAATCTTTCGGTAAGGCAGCACGACAGATGAGCTTGTCTTTTGAAGAGGCTGGAGGGACGGAAACTGCTGCTGATTTGCTTGTACAGTTAAGCGCGGTAAGATATGTTGAGGTATTAAATAATTAAAAGAGAATTATGTCAAAGTTTTTGTTCGTTGTGCCACCTTTTTTTGGTCATATAAGCCCAACGTTAAGTGTAGGAGCCAGTCTTATCGCTAAAGGTCATGAGGTGAAATGGCTTGGTGTTATACCGCTTTCGGATTCTCATATTCCTGAGGGTGGTGAGTACATCTATCCGCATGATGATTTGGTTGAACATCAGGAAGAACTTCAAAAAATATTAAAGAGACAGGATGATGGCCCGGCTTGTTCTGGACCTGAGGTAATGAAACTGGCACTTGAAGAAACTTACGTTCCTATTGCCCGCATTATGATGAAAGGCCTGGGTAGGTATGTTGATGAATGGAAGCCAGATGTAATTATTAACGATTGCATCACTTTTGCGGGGGCATTATGTGCTTACATTAAAGGAATTCCTTGTGTTACGACTACACCGGTGCCACCGGATGTGATGGGAGATACGGCGAACAGCGCACCTAAAATATTTGAATGGCAGGAAAACCTGATTAAAGGATTACAGCGGGAATTTGGTGTGTATGGTGAAGAGATTGTAATTCACTCACATAAAATGAACATCGTTTTTACTTCTGAAGAGTTTGCCGGAGCTCAGGACTCCATGCCTCATATGAAATTTGTTGGGCCTGTTAAAGGTCGGCCAAATCATGCTGACTTTGATTGGGAGAGGTTAGAAAAAACAACTACTCCTAAAGTATTTGTTTCGTTAGGAACTTTGCTGGTTGACATAAGAAAAGAGTTTTTTGGTAAGTTGATCGAAGCTTTTGCAGATGCCCCGGTAACTATAGTGGCAGCCACCAATCCAGATATTTTTGAGCAATGGCCTGATAATTTTATTGTTAATGGTTTTGTACCACAGGCTGAGCTGATGCCAAAAATGGATGCTGTGATTTGTCATGGTGGTTTTAATACCGTTAACGATACCTTCATTAATGGATTGCCAATGTTGATCACTCCAATTGCCTATGATCATTTTCATACCGCTAAACTTATCGAAAATGCCGGTTGTGGGATCAAGATCCGCTATAAGCGGTTACGCATCGAGGATATGAAGAGGGCAGTATTTGAGTTGCTTGAAAATCCGGTATACAGAAACGCCTCTTTGAGAATTAAAGAAACATTTATTGCTGCCGGTGGAAATGATAAAGCAGTACAGTTATTAGAAGAATTTGTATGAAAAGAAAGCTTCTATTTGCCGAAAGAATGCTTCATGGAAATGGGGAAGCGCCCTTTAATGCCGTGATCCCTATAAAGTTAAAAGGGAGTTTTGAAATAGAGAACTTGCGCTATGCATTGCGGAGGCTTCAGGAAAAACACCCATTTTTGAATGCTTTTGTAATGGATGACCAGAAATCGAGGCCCTGGTTTGTGGTTAGTGAAAAAATTGAACTTCAAATTCCTTTAAGGATTGTAGCCCGGACTACTGATGACGACTGGAAAACAGAGTCAATGAATGAGTGGTCGACCTTGTTTGATACCAGATCAGGGCCTTTAATGAGGCTGGTGTGGATAAAAGGTGAGGAGTTTTCTGAATTTATAATGGTTATCCATCATTGCCTTTGTGACGGGGGCTCGGCTATGGCAATTTTGGCTGAACTTTTACTATTACTAGATGATGGCTCAATAGAGATAGGTAAGGAAGATCCGATTTTAAGGATTGAAGATATTATACCGGTTTCAGTTCTTAATAACAAGAAGAAGATCATTAAAGCCAAATTAATTGGAGGTGTAGCAACCCTGTTTTTATGGCTGATTCCCGTTAAAAAGAAATTGATTGAAAGAAAGCGTGATTATATGATTCACTGGAAGCTTGAAAAGGAATTAAGCGACCGGTTAATCCATAAGTGTAAAACGGAAGGAGTTACGGTTAATACAGCACTATGTGTGGCAGTATTAAATGCATTTAAGGAAGTTCGAAAAGAAAACTTTCATAACAAAATCTCACTCCCTGTTGATATTCGCAGGTTTGCCCCAAAAATTAAGAGAGATAACATTTTTGCGTTTGGTTTGATGCTGGTGGTTTCTGCAGATAAAGACCTCGGCTTTTTTGCTGACGCTAAAAGAATGCAGGAAGATATTGACAAGAAAACCACAAAGTTAGATCCGTATGAAACGATTATGATGATGGAAGAGTCGCATTCATCATTAAATAACTTTACTAATTTTCTAAAGTATGGTAAGTCCAGTAACGATTGCATGTTTTCTAATCTGGGCAGAGTAGATATTCCTTATCTGTATAAAAATTTTGCTGTGGAAACCATTTTTAGCCCCTCTGTAATAGGTCCGTTGGGGAATACGACAACACTTGTAACCTCAACCTATCTTGGGCAAATGGATTTTACATTTATTGCCAGCGAAGGGTTTATCCCGTATAATGAAGCGCAGGCTATTAAAGAAAAAATGATGGAAATACTTAATGAGCTATGAGAAGACGGCTGATCATGGGAGAAAGAATCATGTATGTGGATGCTTCTACTCCTTTAAATTGTGTATTTGCAATTACTATTCGAGGGAGTTTTACGCTTGAAAGATTACGTAATGCATTACATAAAGTGCAGCAAAAACATCCTTTATTGCGAGCAAGTATAAAGGAAGATGCTGCGGGGGTTCCTTATTTTGTTTCGAGTAATAAGCTTTCTGAAATTCCGGTTAGAATTGGGGAAAGGGTTAGTGATGACGATTGGAAAGCACAATCTAAAGCTGAATGGAGAAAACTTTTTGATGGAAAGAGTGCGCCATTGGCAAGAGTTGTATGGCTTAAGGATGCCGAAGTTTCGGATCTGATTCTAGTTTGTCCGCATTGTATTTGTGACGGTACTACTTTTGTCGCTTTGATGAGTGAGATATTAGAAGTACTGGATGAACCGGAAAAGGAGCTATCCAGCTACCTGCCATTTAATTCTATGGAAGGATTACTTTCTCAATCATTTAAAGTCAGTAAAGGGAAGGTTTTAAAAGCGAAGTTTTTTTCAGTAGTTGCAAGGTTGTTTTTTCTTTTTAAATCTACAAAAAGTAAAAAGCCTGAGGGGCAGAACTATTTTTTGCATTGGCGACTGGATGCAGAGAAAACGGCAGCACTTGCTATTGAATGTAAAACAGCAGGTGTAAGTGTGTATTCTGCTTTGTGTGTTATTTTATTAAAAGCATTTCAATCTGTTAAAGGGAGTAAGGCTCGTGGTAAGGTAATCTGTCCGGTTGATGTGAGGCGATTTATCAGCGAAATAAAAGGGGATACCATGTTTGCTTTTGCACCCATTGCCGAACTATCGGTTGATGATAAGCTTGCCGGTTTTTGGGAAAAAGCAAAGAAAGTAAAGGAAGACCTGAATACAAAAATTGCTGCTATGAATGTTCATGAACTATTGATCATGAGTGAATATTTCCATGGCTCGGTAAAGAAGATGGTGAAGTATTTATTGACCACTGAAGGTAGTCATGATGTAACTTTTTCAAATATGGGCAGACTGGGAATTCCTGAAAACTACGATTCCTTTGAAGTGGAAGCTATATATAGTCCATCGGTCGGTTTCCCATGGCGAAATCCCAATACCATAGTTGTAAGTACTTTTAAAGGAGAAATGGATTTCACATTTTGCTCAAATGATGCTTTTTTACCTGAAAGTGAGGCAATAGCAATTAAAAATAAAGCGCTGGAACTATTACAGCAAGAGTTGATGGTAAGTTATGCTTAAAGATTTAAAAAGTGATGGCATGGTATTGAAAAGGCTTGTTCTGCGGAACCTGCCGCTTTACTTTATTCCCAACGTTATCGCTAACACTATTATCCCGTATTTTAGCTTTAAAAATCTCAATGCGGTTCACTTATTTGAAGGTGAGTATTGTATTGCGCGGTTTCTGCTACCTATGGCATTGTTGCTTCCATTTATAATCACTTTCGATATTTTAAAAAAAACAATAGCACTTTCTGAAGAGGGTAAAGCAGGATTTGTGCTGCCTGATAATTTTACTAAGAATAAATTTATGTTTAAAATGGCAGGTATTAACGGCGTAACTACCTCATCTGTTATTTTGTTTTGTATGTTGGCGGTCCAACTTAGTATCCCTAAAGATTATAGTTTTAATGGGAAATTGCTTTCTATTCTTTTGGGTGCCCTGGCCGGTACATTGTCGATAGTTTTTACTCTCTGGCCCATTAAAAAAATTAAAGAGTTAAAAAGTGCTTAATTTCTGGTCTGATAGCAACTACCTGGCGGTTAACAATCATTCTTTGTCAGAAATAAATTAAAAGCTGTATTTTTGCAAGAAAAAAGCAATTGGGAACTTTACTGGATCAAGGAATAAAAGGATATAGAAATTACGGAACACACCTCAAAGAGAAATACAATGGGCAACGTGTGTTTAAAGTAATAGTTGATGGTGGATTTACTTGTCCTAACCGCGATGGGAGTAAAGGTTATGGAGGATGTACCTACTGTAATGTAGACTCTTTTACCCCTGAGCTTTCCAGAAAGCTGCCAACCATACGCGAACAATTAGAGCAGGGTATGGAAAGAGGTAAGGGTTTTTATAAAGCCGATAAGTTTATTGTTTATTTCCAGCCTAATACGAATACTTATGCTCCTGTACATTATTTAAAAATGATGTACGATGAAGCACTATCTATAAATACAGAAGATGTTGTAGGCTTTTCTGTGGGTACCCGCCCTGATTGTATTGATGCAGAAAAGGTTGCTTTACTTGAAAGCTATGCTGATCGATTTGATGTGGATTTGGAAATGGGCATGGAGTCTATATACGACGAAACGCTTAATCAGATCAATAGAGGATGTAGTCATGGCGAGTTTGTTGAGGCCGTTAAATTACTTGAAAACAGTAAGCTTGACCTTTGTGTACATACTATTTTTGGCTTCCCTTGGGAAACAGAAGAAATGATGCTGGGTTACATCCATGAGATTAACCGGTTCCCTCAAATCAAATTTGTAAAATTCCATCACCTTCACATAGTAGAAGGATCAATTATGGGAGTAAAATATAAAAAGGAACCCTTTAAGCTGTTCTCGCTAGAAGAATATACCGATCTGCTTTGTAAATTAATTCCGTTATTGAGGCCCGATATTGTTATTCAAAGATTATTTGGGATATCAGATTGGGATTTGTTAATAGCACCTAACTGGGGGTTAAATAAATCTGCAATTCAAACATATATTGATAAGGAAATTGAACGCAGAGGTGTAGTGCAAGGATCAGAATACTTAGCTAAATAGATTACCAGACATTTTATGAATAACTTTATTACTTTGAAACTTAAGATCACCTTAGTTTTGTTTCTTTGTGTGCTTACAACATTCGCACAGCAAGAAAAGGCAGGTTATGCTATTATACCACAACCTGTGAAACTCATTCCTGCTGCAGGTAATTTTGAGTGGACAACTGCTACAAAACTGCTGTTGGCTGAAAACTCGGAAAGTCTGGCACCAGCCTTAACTGAATTAAAGGCTACTTTTGCGTTGCTTAAACAAGGAAAGACAGCCGCAAATACAGTTACTTTAGGTCTTGATCCTTCCATTGCAAATGAAGGTTATACATTATCAGTTGAAAAAAATGCAATTGTAATTAAAGCTGCCACAATACAAGGTGCCTTTTGGGCTGTAACCAGCCTGAAACAGTTGATGGGAACTGCGATATTACGCCGCAAGCAGGTTTTACAAAAATCATTGCTGAGCGCAATCGCTATTCCTTGTGTAAAAATTGAAGATGCGCCACATTTCTCGTGGAGAGGTATTCATTTGGATGTTTCCCGTCATTTCTTTGATCTTGCTTATCTGCGAACAATGATAGATAGAATGTCTTACTATAAATTCAATAAGTTTCATTTGCATTTAACAGATGATCAGGGTTGGAGAATCGAAATCAAAAAATACCCTGAACTAACATCAAAAGGCGCGTGGCGAGAGATGAATGGTCAGGATTCGAGTTGTATTGCACTTGCTAAAACAAATCCTGATTATGCTATTCCTGAAAAACATTTCAAAATGATTGATGGTAAGAAGATGTACGGAGGTTTTTATACTCAAGATGAAATGCGTGGGCTAATTGCGTATGCTGATTCTAAAGGAATAGAGATTATACCTGAAATTGATATGCCGGGACATATGATGGCTGCAACAAACCTTATGCCCTGGCTAACTTCTCATGGCAAAGGTGGACAGGCAAAGGACTTCTCTGAGCCATTGTGCCCATGTAAAGAAACAACTTTTGAATTTGCCGAAAATGTATTTACTGAGATTGCTGCATTATTTCCAAGCAAATATATCCATCTGGGTGCCGATGAAGTTGAAAAAAGCAGCTGGAAAAATGTGCTTGAATGTGAAGCGCTGATGAAGAAGGAAGGACTTAAAAGTGTGGATGAGCTGCAAAGCTATTTTGTGCGGAGAATGGAGCGGTTTTTTAACAGTAAAGGTAAAAAGCTAATCGGTTGGGACGAAATTCTTGATGGAGGTGTATCGCCAACAGCTACAATGATGTATTGGAGAACATGGGTGCCTACAGCACCTAAACACGCTGCGGAAAAAGAGAATGATGTGATTATGACTCCTGGTGAGTTTTGTTATTTTGATGCTCAGCAAGATGGTGGTTCATTACAAAAGGTATATTCTTTTGATCCATATAAATTTAACATCTCAGAAAGCGAGAAGAAATTTGTAATTGGAGTACAAGCCAATATATGGACGGAATATATTCCTTCTGAGAGAAGATTGGAATATATGGTGTTTCCAAGAATGTTGGCTATGGCGGAGGTAGCGTGGTTTAAAGGAGGTGTAGACTGGAATAATTTTGAAAATCGTGTACAGAAGCACTTTTCATTGCTGGATGCTATGAATATAAATTATCGGCTTCCAGACCTGGATGGATTTACTACCCAGAGTGTATTTGTTGATAAGGGCACATTACATATAAATAAGTCACTTGCAGGTTTAACAATAAGGTATACTACTGATGGTACCTTGCCTACTTTGCAGTCGAAAATTTTTAATGGAGATTTGACCATAACTAAGCCGGTGGAATTTAAAGTGGCAGGTTTTAGACCAAATGGTAACAGAGGGGATATTTATACCATTAATTATGTACATCAGGATTATATTAAGCCTGTACAGTTATCATCACCAGCAAAGGGATTAAAGTTTTCATATTATCCGCGCTTTTATAAGACTGTAAACGCTATAGACGAAAAAGATCTTACCAACGAAGGCATTAGCGCTGCAATTGAAATTCCTGTAGCAAAAACTGCGGAAAGTTTTGCTACCCGTCATAAAGGTTACTTTTATGCAGAAGAAACGGGTATTTATTCGTTCGCATTGCGCTCAGATGATGGAAGTGTGTTGAAATTAGGTGATAAAGTATTTATTGATAGCGATGGTATGCACACATCTATTGAAAAATCTGCTGAAATAGCTCTTGAGAAAGGGTACCACCCATTTGAACTTATGTTTTTGGAAGGTGGCGGAGGTTACACATTAAAGCTACAATATAAAACACCTTCTGGTAAGCTTAAGGATGTTGATGCATCTGTTTTCTTTCATTAGGGTGTAGTTTCTTATCCGGAGGTTGTTTTTAAATCTCCGGATAATCTTTAAATAGCTCTTTTTTTTGGGTAATCTGCCTGAAAAATCTCATTGGTAATCCATAAATGGTGTAATGCCAAAATTTGTTCCCCTTAAAACCATTGCTGGGTCAGGGATTCTGTCTTTTTCTTTTCGAAATTTATAATTTCTGCTTGAAAATAAGCCGATATGCGCCTATTGTGTGTCTGAAAGTGTACTAAATTTCGGGAAATCCCTTTTTTTATCCCGTTTTATCCCGTTTTATCCTGTTTTTTGCTTTTTTCTTTGCAAATCTTGTTTTTTGTTAATTTTTATGTTTTTGTTAAAAAATAAAGGTGTTTTTGTGTTGAATGTGAGAAATATTTAAAAATTTGATAGTGATTTTATTAAATTTTAATGTTTTTGGCTATAATTTTTGAATATTTTAATGTTTTGTGTTGTTTTTGTTTGATTAAAAATATGAATAATTGAAAATTTTGTCTAGTTTTATCAAAAAATCAGATAAAGTATAATTATAAACTAGTAAAATCTAACATTTATGGCAAAAGTTTTATTTAAACAGTGGGGTCCATTTGCAGTTTTATTGATAATTGCAATTTTGGCTCTTTTTATTCCCTTACTTCCTAACTTTGACGAGGGAAAATACAGTGCGCCTGATATTGCATTTGTATTAATTGCTTCAGCTCTTGTATTTTTGATGACTCCAGGACTCGCATTTTTCTATGGCGGTATGGTTCATCGTAAAAATGTTCTCTCTACCATGATTAAAAGTGTGGTGGCTGCAGGTGTAATTACCGTGCTTTGGATTGTTGTAGGCTTTAGCCTTGCTTTTGGAGAAACAATTGGTGGATTTATAGGTAATCCAACCACATTCTTGTTCTTCCAGGGTGTAAATTCTGGTCCGGCATGGGGAACTATTCCACTTTCATTGTTTGCGGTATTCCAATTGATGTTTGCTATTATTACTCCGGGCTTAGTTGTTGGAGCGGTTGCAGAACGTATCCGTTTTACCTCTTACATTTTGTTTATTGTATTGTTTGCCCTATTTGTTTATTCTCCTTTAGCACACTGGACCTGGTCTCCTGATGGATTCCTTTTAAAAATGGGTGTACTTGATTTTGCAGGTGGTACTGTTGTACACATCTCTGCTGGTATGGCTGCCCTGGCTGGTGCTTTGGTTCTAAAACGCAGGAAATCTCATATTGAGCATCAGGAAGTTCCACCAGCTAATATTCCTTATGTACTAATTGGTACTGGCTTACTTTGGTTCGGTTGGTTCGGCTTTAATGCAGGTTCTGCTTTGGGTGCTAATGCTTTAGCAGTTTCGGCTTTCTTAACTACTAATACTGCTGCTGGTGCTGCTGGTTTAGCTTGGATGTTCTTTGATGTGGCAAGAGGTAAAAAACCTTCTGTTTTAGGCTTCTGTATAGGTGCTGTAGTGGGTTTGGTTGCCATTACTCCAGGTGCAGGTTTCGTAAGCATTCCTTCAAGTATCTTTATTGGTGTAATTGCGGCTGTTATTTCTAATCTTGTTGTTTCATGGAAACAAAAAACCAGTTTAGATGATACATTAGATGTATTCCCTTGCCACGGTGTAGGTGGTATTGTTGGTATGCTATTAACCGGTGTATTTGCTACTAAAACTGTTAACAGCGCTGGTGCAGACGGGTTGTTTTATGGAAATCCTGAGTTCTTCTTTACTCAGCTTAAAGGAGCTGTAATTGTAATCATATTCAGTTTCGTAGTTTCTTTCATCATCTTTAAATTAATCAACGTAGTTCAGCCAATCCGTGTTACTTCAGAAGAAGAAGAAGAAGGATTAGATGCTTCTCAACATAACGAGAAATATTCTCAAGGTACTTTGATTGTTGCTTCAACAGGGGCAGAAATTGAAAATACATTTTAACCAACCACAAACTATCTGAATTATCAACCTCAAACCGAAAATTATGAAATTAAAATCAATACTAACTATAGCATTACTATCTATTGTTTCGGCTACCTACGCTCAGGAAGCCGCTGAAGCTCCATTGCAAATTTCGGGTTCAGTTGATACATATTTTAAATATGATTTTGCGAAAGCTCCAAATATTAAAACCTATTTTGCTTCAGAGCAAAACTCGGTTTCTATTGGGATGATCGATTTGGCTTTAAAGAAAACTACTGGTAAAGCTTCATTTGTTGGAGAATTATCTTTTGGACCAAGAGGACAATATCAATCTATTCCAAATGGACCTGATGATAACTCTTTCCATATCCAGAATTTGTACGTTAACTATGCATTTACTGATAAATTTAGCATGACTGCAGGTTATATGGGTACGTTTATTGGTTATGAGGTGATATCGCCGGTGGCTAACTTTAACTATTCTACTTCCTACCTTTTTGGTGCCGGCCCTTTTCAAAATGCGGGTATCAAAGGAACTTATGCCTTTTCAGAAAAAGCCAGTTTAATGGTTGGTTTGTTCAATGACTGGAATGTTTATCAGGATCTTAATGGAGTATCTCATATAGGTGCTCAGTTAATGGTGGCTCCTGTTGAAGGCTGGTCTGCTTACCTGAACTTCTTGTCTGGTTATTCGGCTGGTGCTGGAGGTACGGGAACTATTTTTGATTTAACAACAGCTTATCAGGTAACTGATAAATTCAAGTTAGGCTTAAATGCTGCTGATTATTCTGTTTCTAATGATAATGGTGGTTATACAGGTGTTGCATTGTATCCGCAATATGCATTTACTCCTGCCGTTTCATTGGGTTTAAGAGGAGAGTATTTTAATTACAAGGGTATAGGTGAGCTACCTGATGCAAGTATAGCAGCCATTACTTTATCTGGTAATATTAAAGCAGGTGGATTAACTTTTATTCCTGAAGTACGTTTCGATAGCGATAAAGATTATTCTCAGGAATTTGTGAAAAAGAGCGGTGCTCTGTCTAAATCAGCCTCGCAATTCTCTCTGGCTGCTGTTTACGCATTCTAGGGATTTGTACAAAATATTTTTTAATTTTAAGCCGCCAGAATATTACTTCTGGCGGTTTTTTATTCTCTTTTCTAAGCTTTAAATCAATTATTTACCGATGAAAAAAATAATGTTTGTTCTATCCTTATTCGTATTTAGTCTCAGTGCATTCTCTCAAACAAATGTATTACCCATGGATGAGCGCGGGAAGTATACTTTTTTAGAGGTTGCAGAACTTCCGCTTGTTAAAAAAGAAGTGATGTCTGCAAATGCTAAGCGCTTTTTCAAAGGCTACTCAAAAGCTATTAAACTGAATTCTTCAGAAGGAGATACTGCTTTTTATGGAAAAGGGAAAATGGTTTTAAATAAAAGCCTTGTAGGAGTAGGTCATCCAACAGGTGAGGCTAAATATAACATCTCATTGGAACTGCGTAATGGTAAATATCGATTAATACTTACCGACTTTATGTTTACTCCTTATGAGCGGGACCGTTATGGTAATTTCGTTCCGGTGGCTGTTAGTACAGCGCTTGAGAAATCCCCAGGCAAATTAAATAATGCTGAATGGGAAAAGAATGTAGCATCTATTGCCCGAGAATCCAAAAAAATTGCGGATAAGCTAAAAGCTACTATGAGTAATACCATTAAAGATCCACAGCCCGAAACAAAGAAGCCTGCTACCATTTCCACAACAAAGTGGTAATAGGCTATTAGTTTTAAAAGATATGCCCTTATTTAATGCACCATTTTATCAGCACAGGTTGAGCTGGCAAAAGCTTCGGGTTTTGCTTTGAAAATAAAGCCCATGCTGAGGATATAGCCCATGGCTTCATTTAAAGCCTTGTTTGATTTAAACATTGGGTTGGTGTTAATATCGGCATGTACCTCCAGATCTACATCATACAGATCTAAAAGATCGCAAATTGAGTAAGCGGTTTCAATAGACTTTTGAACTTCAATAAGCATTCTTTCCTTTATGCTCATGCGCTGAGGTGTTTTCTCCTGGTGGATATACATAAAACCTCCATGGTGCTCTCTTAACAGGACTATTACAGTCGCAAAATCAGTTAAAGCTCCTTTGACCTGTGAATCTGTACCGATACAAACTTTAAGGTGATAGCCTTTTTCAGTTTCTCTGATGATGGCCTTTTCTACTTCTTCTAAGATGGGTGCGTGGATTACCTCGCCGCTAAATTTTTTCCAGATCATACGCTAATTGGTGTTATCATAAACAACCCGTATTCAGGTTTCCTAAAAATAAGGGGATTAAATTAAAATGAAGTTAATTCTTTATTGTTTAATTGCTAACAATTCGCTAGTTGTCAACACTTTAGTGTGCTGTTTTGTTGTGGGTTATGGTATCTTTAATATACGCTTGGTATACTATTGCAAAAGGAATATTCGTTAAAACAAAACGGCACTAGATAGTATTATATATATAAATGTACCAATAATAAATTAATCAGATTAAATCATTATGAAGACAGAATTGATAAATGAGTTTTATTTGATGCAAAGGAGCAGGGCATCTGTAGATTATAGTGAAATGCTTAACGACAATGTATATACCCCAATTAAGCATGCAAATCGGAAAATGACAACATGGATCTGTGAAAGAGGGCATATGCTTATGAACATGGAGGTTCGGCTAAACAGCTCAATGAAACACTTAAGAAAGAAGTATCTGAAGTTTTAATGCCTTAATTCCGCTATCTTTGCGCCATGATGGTAGAAAAGGTATTGGAAAATTTAAAAATAGCTTCACTAAATGAAATGCAGCAGGCATCTATTGCCGCATGGAAAAAGGGTGGTGATGTAGTTTTACTTGCTCCAACAGGTTCAGGTAAAACAATTGGTTTTTTATTACCTATTCTAAACAACCTAAAACCCGAAGTTAAGGGTGTTCAGGCCTTAGTGCTTGTTCCTTCCCGGGAACTTGCATTGCAAATTGAAACTGTTTTTAAACAAATGGCTACAGGTTTTAAGGTGAATTGCTGTTATGGCGGTCATCCGGTAAGAACGGAACGAAATAATCTGGAGCAACCTCCTGCAGTACTTATTGGCACCCCAGGTCGGATAGCTTACCACCTCCGTCACGAAAATTTTGATGAATCTACGATAAGTACACTTATACTGGATGAATTCGATAAAGCGCTCGAATTTGGTTTTCAGGAAGACATGTCGTACATTATTCATAAGCTACTTTCTTTAAAGCAACGTTTACTTACTTCGGCTACAGCTATGGAAGAGATTCCTGGTTTTACTGGTGTTAGTAAGCCAACAGAGATTAACTTTTTAAAGGATGTAAAAGTTGTTCCCGATTTAAAGCTTAAAAAAGTACTTACTACAGCCGAAGATAAGTTAGACACCCTATTAAAACTGATTTGCAAAATCGGGAATAAAAATACTTTGATTTTTTGTAACCATAGAGAAACGGTTGACCGTATTAGCGATTTATTGATAGACAAAGATCTGGCACATGATATATTTCATGGTGGAATGGAGCAGGATGAGAGGGAGAGGGCCTTATTGAAGTTCAGAAATGGAAGTATAAAGATCCTTATCACTACTGACCTCGCTTCACGAGGCTTAGATATTCCTGAAGTGCAATGTATCATTCACTATCAGTTGCCATATACAGAAGATGCATTTTTACATCGTAACGGGCGTACAGCCAGAATGAATGCTAAAGGTACTGCATATCTAATTGTTGCTGATGATGAAAAGTATCCATTTTTAAAAGCTGACATAGAAACTGAAAATTTAAAGGGTAATTTTGTATTGCCAGGCGATAGCGAATGGCAAACCTTATACATTGCTGCCGGTAAAAAAGACAAAGTAAATAAAATTGATATCGTTGGCTTGTTACTTAAAAAGGGTGGTTTACAAAAGGAAGATGTGGGATTGATTGAAGTTAAAGATCAGTCTTCATACGTTGCCGTGAAGCGCAATATGATTAACCGAATTCTGAAATCTTTGGCTAATGAGAAGATTAAAGGGAAAAAGGTTAAGATCGAAGTGGCAATGTAATGGAACCAAAAGCATCTAAAGGATTTACTATATAAAACTCAACATATGAGCAATAACGATATTTTTAAAAAGTTGCGTGTAGCACTTGAACTAACTAATGATGATATTATTAAGATCATGGAATTAGTAAACTTTAAGATCACCAAGAGTGAATTGGGCTCGTTCTTTAGAAGTGATGACCACCCAAATTTTAAACCTTGTGGCGATCAGATTCTTCGCAATTTCCTAAATGGGTTGGTTATCTACAAACGTGGACCAAGGCCAGTGAAATAGATAATATTTTTTGCCATCTTCAATTTATTAGCATTCTGCCACTTTTTAAGCAATAAAAAAATGTAAATAAATTTTGCTAAAACGGTTTAAATGTCTTTATTTGAGTTGTAGAATCAAAGCAATTCTATTGTTAACCAAATAGACCTAAATAAATGAATACTAAAACCTCTAAACTTCCCTTTATTGGGGTCGACATAGGTGGCTCTCATATCACAGCAGCACACGTAGATTGCTCAACATATAAAGTTATTGATAGTTCTATGCAACGTTTACGCGTGGCATCAATGGACAGTGCAGAAGTAATTATCCAGTCGTGGGTAGATGCACTTTCTTCACTAATTTTAAAATCTTCTGATGAGACAATAAGAATTGGAATAGCCATGCCCGGACCCTTCGATTATCAGGAAGGTATTTCATTGATGAAAGGTATGCAGAAATATGATTCATTATATGGATTAAATATCCGCACTATTTTATCCGAAAAATTAGGCATTCCAGGTGAGCATATTGTTTTCATAAATGATGCAGAAGCATTTTTAAGAGGTGAACTTGCATCGGGTGCTGCATCAGATTTTGAAAGAGCAATAGGAATAACATTGGGTACAGGACTTGGCTCAACAAGTAATTGCAATGGTCGGGTAACGGATATGAACTTAGCATTTGCTCCTTTTCAAGACAGTATTGCTGAAGAATACATATCAACCCGATGGTTCTTGAAACACTATAAAGAGTTAACCGGAAAGGAAGCGAAAAATGTTGAAGAATTGCTCGCTACGGCAGATGAGTCTGTAACGGAACAACTATTTGAAGAGTTTTCTACAAACCTGGCGGCTTTCTTAAATGATTTTATTGCTGATGAAAATCCACAGGTGTTGGTAATTGGTGGAAATATTGCCAAAACATGGGATCATTTTATTACTAAATTGCAGGAAAAGTTAGTTAATAAAACCGTGGTAATAAAGCAAAGCGAGATGTGGGAAGACGCTGCTCTTGTAGGTGCTGCATGTACCTGGATAAGTAATTAGAAAATGAAAAAATGGGGTTTTCTCATCGGCATCTTTGCATTTTTTAGTGCCGAATCAGTTTTTGCAGCTAAGGTTGATACGGTATCGACCTATAGCGCTGCAATGAAGAAAAATATTAAGGCTGTTGTAATTACTCCTGAGGGTTACAATGAAGGCAAGACATATCCAACAGTTTATTTACTGCACGGAGCCGGAGATGCTTATTCTGGTTGGGTAAATAAGGTGCCATCAATTAAGGAATATGCAGATCATTATCAGATGATCATTGTATGCCCCGATGGAAATGTTACCAGTTGGTATTTTGATAGTCCTGAAGACCCCGCCTGGAAATATGAAACTTATGTAGCTACTGAACTGGTTAATTGGATAGATCAAAAATATAAGACCATAAAAGATAGAAAAGGTCGTGCAATTACAGGTTTAAGTATGGGCGGCCATGGTGCACTATATTTGGCCTTTAAACATCAGGACATATTTGGCGCTGCTGGTAGTATGAGTGGTGGTGTAGACATTAAACCTTTCCCGTTGAACTGGGACATCGCCAAGCGCCTTGGACCTGAAGATAAATATCCTGAGCGTTGGAAAGCAAATTCTGTTATCGATTTAACCTATCTACTTGTTCCTAACAAACTTGCTTTAACTATCGATTGTGGCTCTGAAGATTTTTTTTACAATGTGAATATCAAATTGCACGAGAAACTGCAATACAATAACATTCCGCATGATTTTACCATCAGACCGGGATCTCATAACTGGGATTATTGGAAAAACGCGATCGGATTTCAACTGATGTTCTTTAATAATCAATTCATCAAAAAATAATACGTTTTCATAAATAACTAGAGAAATCTGCTGGAATTATTCCTATTTTAGAAGGACAAAACCGATAGTTACCCTTTATAAATAAGAACATGAATACAACAGATCGCAGAAGTTTTCTCAAAGATTTAGGAATGTTATCTGCAGCTGCAGGACTTTCTTCTTTAATTCCGTTTGACGCACTGGCACTCCCTAAAAAAGAATTTTTCAGTATATCTTTAGCTCAGTGGTCATTGCATAAATCATTGTTTGGCGGTAAGTTAACAAACCTTGAGTTCCCTATAAAAGCTAAAAAAGATTTCGGTATTGATATAGTTGAGTATGTAAGTCCATTTTTTAATAAAAAAGAAACTGATCCGGCATACCTGAAAGAACTAAAAAGCATAACTCAAAATGAGGGAATTCAAAATCACTTAATCATGATTGACGGAGAAGGTGAATTGGGAAATCTTGATGAAAAAGCGCGTTCAAAGGCTATTGAAAATCACCATAAGTGGGTGGATGCGGCCAAAGTGCTTGGTTGTAAAACGATTCGGGTAAATGCAGCAGGAAATGGATCTGAACAGGATGTGAAAACTGCAGTGGTGGATGGTTTAGGCAGACTTACTGAATATGGTAAGCAAAATAAAATCAACATTATAGTTGAAAATCATGGAGGGTATTCTTCTGATGGAAAATGGTTGTCGGATGTTATGAAACAGGTTAATAGCCCTTATTGTGGCACCTTGCCTGATTTTGGTAATTTTAGAGTGAGTGCAGATAGAGTGTACGATATGTACCAGGGAGTAACTGATCTGGTTCCATTTGCAAAAGGAATTAGCGCGAAAACCTTTAATTTCAATGAAAAGGGTGATGAAAAAGATATCGACTACGATCGCATGTTTAAAATTATTAAGGATGCAAAATGGAGTGGTATTGTGGGTATTGAATATGAAGGCGAAGGTTTGTCGGAAGATGAGGGAATCAAAAAAACGAAAGAGCTGTTGTTAAGAATACAAAAGCAATATAAATAAAACAAAACAGGCCGGTATTACCGGCCTGTTTTGTTAAAGAGTACTATACTAATTTTTTGTACCTAATGCGATGAGGAGTTACATCGCCCAGGCGTTTTTTACGGTTTTCCTCGTAATCACTGTAGTTGCCTTCAAAGAAGTAAACCTGAGAGTTTCCTTCAAAGGCTAAAATGTGTGTACAAATACGGTCTAGGAACCAACGATCGTGACTGATTACAACTGCACAGCCACCGAAGTTTTCCAAGGCTTCTTCTAGTGCACGTAAAGTATTTACGTCGATATCATTGGTTGGCTCATCCAGTAACAATACGTTTGCACCTTTCTTTAAAGTGATGGCTAAATGCACCCGATTACGCTCTCCGCCAGATAAAATGCCAACTTTCTTTTGCTGATCACCACCATTAAAGTTGAATTTAGAAACATATGCACGCCCATTTACCGCTTTGTTACCCAATTGGATATTATCTAAGCCATCAGTAATATTTTCATATACCGTTTTGGCAGGGTCAAGGTCATTGTGCATCTGATCTACATAACCAAGTGAAACAGTTTCTCCAACACGGAATGTCCCGGTATCTGGAGTTTCCTGTTCAGTAATTAGGCGGAATAATGTTGTTTTACCTGCACCATTAGGGCCAATAATACCTACTATACCGGCAGGTGGTAAAGAGAAACTCAGATTCTCAAATAACAATTTATCGCCATAAGCTTTGGTAACATTGTTTGCCTCAATAACTACATTCCCCAATCTTGGTCCAGGCGGAATAAACAATTCCAATTTGTCTTCTCTTTCTCTCGAATCCTCTGATGCCAGCTTGTCATAGTTTGATAGACGAGCTTTAGATTTAGCATGACGCGCTTTCGGTGCCATACGTACCCACTCAAGCTCTCTTTCAAGAGTTTTCTGACGTTTGCTCTCCGTTTTTTCTTCCTGTGCCAAACGTTTAGCCTTTTGATCTAACCATGATGAATAGTTTCCTTTCCATGGAATACCTTCACCTCGGTCTAACTCAAGAATCCATCCGGCAACATTATCAAGGAAATACCTATCGTGGGTTACTGCAATTACAGTTCCTTTGTATTCTTTTAAAAACTGCTCTAACCAATCAATACTTTCAGCATCAAGGTGATTCGTAGGTTCATCTAGTAATAAAACATCTGGTTCCTGCAGTAGTAAACGACACATCGCCACACGTCTTCTTTCTCCACCCGATAGTACTGAAATTTTTGTATCCGGATCTGGGCAGCGAAGCGCATCCATTGCACGTTCTAATTTGTTATCCAGCTCCCATGCATTTACAGCATCAATTTTGTCCTGAAGCTCACCTTGTTTGGCCATTAGTTTATCCATTGCATCAGCATCTTCGTAAACTTCCGGCAAACCAAACTGTTCATTAATAGACTCGTATTCTTTAAGGATAGCGGTAATTTCAGCTACGCCCTCTTCAACAACCTCTCTAACTGTTTTGTTTTCATCTAGTTCCGGCTCCTGTGCAAGATAACCTACAGTGTAGCCCGGAGAGAAAACAACTTCGCCTTGAAAAGCTTTGTCAATACCAGCAATGATCTTCAAAACCGATGATTTTCCCGATCCATTTAAACCAATAACACCTATTTTTGCACCATAAAAAAAGGAAAGGTATATGTTCTTTAAAACCTGTTTCTGAGGGGGGTAAATCTTATTTACCCCGGCCATTGAAAATATTATTTTCTCGTCGGACATCGTTATTTCGTATATTAGAGTTGTTTTTATTAAAACGGGGACAAAACGGGGACAATTTTTTTGTTAACTAAAAAGAAAACTATGTCAAACTTCACACATTCTGAACCCTATATTTATAGCAAAGATAAGAAAGGAAAGCCAGTAAAAAAGTGGTGTATCAGATATTCGATTCAATATCCAAATGAAGGGAAAGAATACCCCAAGGAATATGGTAATTCCTATAAAAAGGATCTTAATAGAATCCGTAATCCAAAAACTAAACAGTATGAGGCAGAAATAATCCTGGGATGGGTAGAAGCTGATTTAAAGAATGGAATAGATCCTAGATTTCGGGAGAAACAGGTAGAAGATCGGATAATGGAGGAAATTAAAGCATCGGAACAATACAAGTATGCTGATGTATTTAAGCTATGGTTCGCCTCGATGAATTATGTTAACCCTATCCCCAGTAAGGAAATTTCTGCAAAAATCTATAAGAGATTTCATGAAAATCAATTTATTCCATACTTAAAGAGTATCGGTAAAGAACATGATATCCGACTAATAGATGACAACGTGTATATTTCGCAGATAGTAGACACTTCATTTCGGGCCAAACTGTGCACCCGAACTTCTACCCTTCATATCCGGAGGAATCTTAGTCTTTGAGGCCAATATATTCAAATCCCGAAAATTCACCCTTATCCATTTTTTAGTGGAGCTCTTTTATTTTTAGCGCCGTGACTGATGACGGATAGTTTCAAAGGCTATTTTTGAGACCTGAGAGGAGATCGTGACCTCAGTTTTTGATAAATCTATGTATCTGAAGAAGTCTTCATGGATTGGCCTCAGAATTTTGCAATGAAACGCAATTAGAGGCATGCTAATTAATTTTTATGACCGAAATGAGTTATCATCCCATGGTGCTTTTCTTGAGGCTAAAAACGGCTTAAAATAAGCCGACTGACCATTTTTCAACGAAATCAACTGATCATTTTGGGCCGTAATATGAGGCCACGTTCCGCGAAAGAGGTGGCCACATACGGAATAATCCCCATTTGGACGACTGGCTCAGGTGTAGCTTCAGTCTGCACATTAATTTTATCTGGCCAACACTACTTTTGCAATCATTCCTCGTTAAGTTATTTGATTGCCTCCGAAATGGAATAGCCAATTTTTATGGACTGTGCAACCAACAGTTCAATATCAGATGTTTTGGTTCGGTGGTTTAATATGCATACCCTGATGCAGTAAGCCCCTCCCAGAATTGTGGATGAAGGAGATGCTATTCCGCTCACCTGTAACTTAATGAGCAACTCGCGATTGAGTGCATTTGCCTCAGATTGGCTTATACCCTGTCTTATGAACCGGTAACACACTATACTCAGGCTAATCGGTGCCATCAGTTCAAGCTCCGGATTACGAGTAATCAACAGCCCTAGGTGCTTTGCCTGCCGTAGATTTTGGACAATTTGCCGGGTAATTTTTTTAATACCATGTTCTTTAAAAGACATCCATACTTTTAGGGCTTTAAAACCCCTGGAAAGCTCGAAACCGTAATTGGTGATGGGATCGAGGCCGCCTGCCAGTCCTTCCATTTCGTTCATCAAATATTTTGGAGTGAATGAAAATGCCGCCCGGTGAACTTCCTGATCTTTGATCAACACACAGCCCGCCTCATAAGGTGCTTGAAACCATTTATGCAAGTCAAAAGCGACACTGTCTGCATCTTCAATGTATCTGAGCCTCTGTTTGTGAGATCCAGTCAGTTTTGCTGGTGCTCCGTAAGCACCATCTATATGAAACCAAAGCTGATAAGTCCTGCAAATATCCCGGATTGACTTAAGCGGGTCTATTGCGCCGGTATTGACCGTTCCCACGGTAGCTACAACACAAAACGGGCTAAATCCGGTTTTCAGATCAGTTTGAATCTGTTTTTCCAGATCTTTTATTTTAATCCGGTACTGTTTGTCAACTCCGATCAGGCGAACGGAATTTTTCCCAAGACCAAGAATCTCAGCTGCTTTTAACACACAGCTATGGGTTTCAACTGAGCAATATAATACTAATGCGGCAGGCGAACCGTATAAACCATTGGTTCTTACATCGTAGCCTGCTTTATGATTTCTGGCAACGGTCAGTGCAGTAATGTTAGCCATTGAACCGCCGCTAACCAGCAGACCCGATGATGTTTCTGGAAAACCCATTAGCTGCTTACACCATTTCACTACTTGCTGGTCGACATACATTGCCGAATGTTCACCGATCGTGACATTGGGATTCATCGCCGATGCGAGTAGGTCCGCAAATGCACCCAGTGGGGTTCCGCCGCCCTGTACCCAGGCGAAAAATCTTGGATGGATATTTCCTTTTGGGTATGGCAGTATCGTTCGTAAAAATTCAACGTATACATCGTTTGCTGTAGTGGGAAATTGGGGGAGGTCCGTGGAAAGGGTGTTTTTGACTTCCTGTGGCACCTCATTCCATACGGGCACGTGCCCAATGTTACACAATAGGTCAATCACATCATCAATTACCTGATGTCCGAGTTTGCGCATTTGATGCCAGTTTTCCGGATCTAGGCTTTGTTCTTTCATTATTCTGCTTTTATGCGTCATCATTGGGATTTGGGAAGGCTTTTTGCGAGTATAAGCGCCTGTCTAAGCACCACATCCTCCCCGGTTAAAATCTGTTGTATAGTTGGATTTATATTTAGCTCAACGGGAACTCCTTTCGCGGTTGCAGTCGGGTTCTTCAAGTGCATGTAATAGCCAAGCAAGGGAACGTCTAGCCCAAGTTTGGTATTTGGCAAGGTGACCATTGCAAAGCCGCCGCTTGAATTTCCAGTATACCCGCCGCCAGTTTCTTCGCCAACCAGCATCGCTCGCCGGTTATCTTTTACAATTGCTGCAAATTCGCTGGTCACCGAGAAACTTCTGCCGTTGACCAATACGATTAATTTGCCCGTATACGGATTTGGCTGCGGAGTTTGCAGTCCAAGACCCTCTTTTTGCGTAAATAGATACTCGTTGCCTTTTTTAACAATAAATTGTTTAAGGTAGGCTAACTCCGGCGGAAGCCATGCGTACTCAGAAAATGAGTAATCTGGTTTTCCCGCCACCGTAAAACGGTCATAATATCTAAACGGCATAGCTGTGAGGTAAGCGTAGAGTTTGAACCCAAAGGCGTCGGTGCCGCCTTCATTATCCCGGAGATCAATAATGAGCGAATTGATCGACTTGTCTTTAATATTTTTAAACGCGCTTGCTAAAAAATCCTCATATTTCTGTAAACCTTCTTTTTCCTGAAAGACCGGGATACGCATTAATGCGACTTTTGCACTTGGGTAGATAAGTGAATATATGGGCTCCAGAGGAATGAACCTGGGAAAAGCAGTGGCCGCCGCCGATCTTACTGATATCCCTTTCGGTTTGCCCGTCTTATCAATCAACTGGATATCAAATACATTTTTGTCGCCTAAGACTTCTGCATAATAACCCGAAAATGTTTGATTCAGCTCCTGATATTTGAACGTTTCTCCATCAGCATCTGAAAAAATATTTTGGAAAAGAAGGGACTTGATTTCACTAATGGCTTTCCCGTTAATTGACTTTAGTTCGCATCCCGCATACGGAAACGACGGATCTGAAAATGACTTAAGAATATAAGCTTTATCTTTTCTAAAGTGCAATTTCAATGGAAAGTAACCTTGTTCAAAAAAGGCAAAATGATCATCTGGCCTTTTTTGACGGTGAAATTTGGTATGGCCGTCGGCAAGGTAGGCAATCATTGGGTTCACTATCCGGTAAAATTCCAATTCTGTCATATCTTTATTCAGGCGGCTCTCCGTTTGCTCAAAGGCGGTCGTGATCTGTTGTTTTGTTCTGTACCTGTAAAGCCCGGGATGCGCCTCCTGCAACGCGGCACGAATGATTGAGAAATCTTTTTTTAACTCGGACTTGGTAAAAATTTTTTGGGCAATGCTTGCCTGACCGAGGCAGAGCAACACTGTAATAAATTGAATTATCTTCATTTGATTTGGTATAAGTAAAATTTGAATAGAATCAATTTAACCAGTGTGCAGACCCAAATTGTCCGGGGTCAAAAATCTCAGGGTCTAAGTGTAGATTAAACCGCACCCTTTCATATTGAACTACCTGGTGCAATTTCTTGTTCACATATTCCTTTCTTTGAGCCGGGAACCAGACACCATCAATTTTTTTGTAACCGGAATATTGTATGTCCACCGGACCTGATCTGCTGTCGTATCGCCACCTCACCGGATACTTTTCAATGGCATCATACCATACCTGATCTGTATCTTCATCCAAGGGATGACTTGCACCAAAAATTAAAGTTGTCCTGCCATTCCAAACTTGCTGCCTTCCCTTAGCGAGGTCAATTCCTATTTTTTTAAAGTCGGATTTGACACTGTCGAAGGATTGGATAGACATTTTTATAAATACCAGGTCTTCGAAATGCACAATCGGCCAGCCGCTATATGCCTGCTTATATTTTTTAAAGGTATAAGTGGCTTTCCCAACTTGTATTAGGGCATTGCCATCATCAATGCTCCCGATATCTTCGCGAAACAGCTCTGGAAGAATGCCCGCCTTGTACCTTGCCCATGTACTACTGGTTTGATTATATTGTTCGGTCGTACCCTGCTCGGACCAGGTATAGGACTTCAATGAAATTTGCTGTCCTGCAGCCCAGACTGCCTTAAAGTCTGGAATGGTACTTTGCGCCGATACGATTTCCCGTGAATAAGAACAGATCAGCAGTAAGGCGATGATAAAATAATTTTTCATGCTCAAAAGTAGAGATGCGGCTCACACGCTAATATGGCTGTCGAAATGGAACATGTTTTCATCGACATACAACTCAATGGAGCCCTTTAACAACACTTAAACATCAAACTCCCAAACACCTATTTAAAAAAGTAGTCTTCAATGCCAGGCCGGCAAATCAGACAGAAACTATGGGCCAGTTAGGCGACAGATCATCCCGGAAGAATTGCAACATGGTTTCCGAGGCTTCCGTTAGGGAAAGTCAGCACAGGCAAAGCATTAATGTTAAGAAGAGGTTGTTTAAATGTTAAAAACGGCATTTCGGCGACAACGTAGTTACTTTTGTCTACGATATTTTACACTTTTTCTGTCGAGGCTGATCTTTGGAGCCGCAGTATTGTCCCGGCATATTAAGATTGACAATTATGTTATCATTCATTTTCAATAAAAATCCTTGGCAAGGCGCTTCCAATTGGAAAAAACTATAAATCAGATTGCCAAAAACGACTGAGCGCACTTACCGTGAAACTACCCGGGCGCATGACATCGGATAAGGTAGCTGTGAACTTTTAACGTAAAGAAACCCTATGTACTCATTGATTATAAAAATTATATACAGAACCATTGGAGAATTTTGGTTGTCCAGTATTAGCAACCTGTCAGCAGAGATCTGGCCGTTTGGCCGTATTCGAGGAAACAAAGTCCTTGTAACTTTGCTGATCAGCCTGCAATGTTTAAGCAGCACCGGCATGGCCCAGCAAAAAAAACAACCAAATGCCTCTCAAATCCAAAAGATGATTGCGGAAATGAAAAAGAAAGCAGGTTCCGGAGGTAAGATTGATCCTGCAGTACTTGCAGGGCTTGCCAGTCAGCTGGGTGTAAACAGAACAGGCACAAAGGGAGCATTTCAAAAGGCCAGACCAGCCAATGATTTCCCCAGATTGTACATTGGCGACCTGCCGAAAAATCCGTTGGCCGGAAAAAAGCTCAATGACTACATCGTTAACCTGGAAAGTAAAGCGATATCCCGAATGTCAGCAGCAGATCTTGCGGCTGTGGATACCGCTATTGTTCTGGCGGCAGACACGCTATCCAAAATGGCAGAACTTTCCATTTATGCGTTTTATAATGGTGGTACAGCGTCTGGACTTCTGCTGGCAATGAAAGTAGCATTAAAAGATGTAAACCATGATTTGAATCTCAACAATCTGAGTGGCATGCTCATCACTGCTGGTGCACCTGCTCAGGCAATACCCATTTTAAGAGGACTGGTGTTGCGAAACCCAAACAACCCGATGGTGCTTAACAATATGGGACAATCTTTTGCCGGAGTTGGGCTAAAAGACAGCGCCATGTTCTACTTCGCCAAATGCCTCAAGGAGAATCCCAGGCATGCCCAGGCAAACAATACTGCCGCACGCATCGCCAAATCCAATGGTAATACCGCCAAGGCATTGGAGCTGGCTAAGGCTTCGGTTCAAAGCGAGTTAACTACCGAAGCCATGGATTTGATTAGTCAGTATGATAAAAGCGGCGACGCTTATGATTTCCTAGCCAGAGCAAAACACATTCCCGATTATTTTAATCTCTATAAATTCAAAAAGCCGGCGCATCAAACCAGTGTTAACGACGCAGAACAAGTCAAAGTCCAGCAGTTGGAGTTTTCAGACCAGATTGACAACATGATCTCCGAACTGGGCGTACTTGCCGGCAAGGCCTCTAAACTGGGGAATTCGGAACTGCAAAAGACCGTGCGAGATGCTTATACCCATACACTGGCCACCGGCCAAAGCCCGACTCCATTAATGTCCCCAATCGTTATTAAAGCCACCCGCGTACTGCCTAACAGGTATATCCAGCGAGAGCTTTTGCAGAAAATGCAGCAGGCGGAGCAGTCATACCGGTGGACCATCGCACAGGAAAAAAAAGCATTAGATCAGGACCTGCAGAAAATCCAGGAAAAATTTATCCAGATGATGTCCGGTTACGAATGCCGTGAAGGCAAAGGTGCTGGCTGTCTTATGATAGAAAAGCTTAGCAGACAAAGTTGCCAGGAAAAGGACGAGCGGATTGGCGTCTATCTTGAAAGCTGCGCACTTGCAGCAGATGGCTTTGACAAAGTGCAACTCCAAGCGGCCAGGGAAAGATTCCATTTCAATTCCAAATGGCAATACCTGACAGGTGTGAATGAGTACCTTTCCAACTTTCAGTACTACAGTGCCGCGATTCAATACCTTAAAGAGATCAAAAAAGTAGTGGGTTATCCCGTGGTCGAGCCGGCCTGTGGCAATCTTGATCGCCAGCCAAGACAGAAAAGTAGACTCGCCGATTTTGAATATGCCTGCCCGGTCAACCTAAATATGGAACTTGGAATAGCATCGCTGAAAGCAAACTGTAAGGAGTTGAGCTGGACAATCAAAGCGCCGGAATTTGTCAAGTTCAACTTCAAGAAGAACTTTGAAACAGGAGAGTCGACTTTAAGCCTGATTGCCTTCTTGGAAGCTGGCGGGGGTATCGGCGATGTAAAGGGGAGCCAAATTGGGATTCGGGGCGGTATTAAGGCTGAAGCTTACGAAGCCTTCTTTATCAGTTTTGATAAGAACAATTCCTTTGCCGACGCCGGTATTCGTACTGGTGCAAATGTGGTCATCTCTGCCTCAAGCGGCGTTAAAGGGGAGGGAGCAGCCACAACGATTGAAAAAGGATTTGAAGCTAGTTTTGGCATCAATTCGGGTTTTACAGGAGGGCCTAAGGGTATGGACGGAATTGGAAACAGCGTGGCTGGCAGCGCAGATGCGGCGATCAGTTCCTGGTTCAAATAAGGAACACAGTATGCGACACAGGCTTTATCGTTGGATTTTTCGTTTTCCGTTTGGCGAGCCTCTTTTTCTCAGAATTCCATTGTCTCCGATTTATGAAGCGGTCTAACGCTATAATTGCGTTACTGATCTTAGGTATTTGGTTGTATGTCGACAAACATTTTAGACCTTCCTTCCTCTTGGCAACTTTATGCTTTAACAGACCATAGGTTTCACAACAGGATTTTAACTGTATAATTATGAAAACCATTACAACGATGCTTCCTGTTGCTCTGATTTGCGTTTTTTTTAGCTGCAAAAAGAGGCGGGATAAACCAGAAGGTGCCGACCTGATGGCCTCTCGTGCGTCATTTGCAAGAACGTTCTACTACCCTGGGGGTGGGAATACGGTAAGTACAAAGTACTCAACCACCGCAATTACAGCTGCCGCAAATATTCTGACAGATGGCAGCTTATCGGTAGCGCTAAAGACCGCCTATCCCGCTGGAAGAGATAACATCACTATAGTAATCCCTGCAGCAGCGCTAAAGCCCGGTTATACGGGTCTTTATCCTGTCAGAATCTCTTCGTCACCCGCCTACTATGTGAATTATCAATATCGGCGCGCCTCCGGTTCCACTGCTGATTTCTTACCTGGCAATACCGTAGGTACGATAGAGCTTAGTTATAAAAAAGAAACAAAAATGCTGGGCGGTACTTTTTCTCATACTATCGTTTCCAGTTGGGATCCGGATAAAGAAGATCCGGTTCAGCCTAGAAACACGCACATTAATTTGGATGGAAGGTTCTTTCTGCCGCTGGTAAAGCAATAATAGTCCGCGATCATCCTGCTGCTATTAATGCAGCGGTAACGTTGATAATTTTAACACCCATGCGGCGATGTTAGGCTGCCTTATGTCTACTATATCAGGACGTTGGTCGATTATGGTTGAGGGCCAATAGATAAGTATGGATTTTTGCATTCATCGTTTACCTCCCCATGGCAGGGCATATTCGAAGCGTTTAGCCAAGGGGGTTTATTTAACAGCTATGATTAAGAAACATCACTTATTAGTACTAATGGCCATCGGCCTAACAAGCCCTTGCTTTAGTCAGGGTTTTCTAAAAAAACTGCAGAAAAAGGCGGAAGCGGCTGCAACAGATCTGATTATAAAAAAAAGTACGCAAAAGGCTGAAAAAGCAATGGAAGAAAAAAAACAAGAGGAAAGTACATCAACCTCTTCTTCGCTCAAACAAACAGAAGAGCCTGCAAGTGGCAGTACCCGCGAGGTAAAATCCTATTCTAAATATGATTTTGTTCCGGGGGCCTCGATTCTCTTTACAGAAAACTTTGAGCAAGATCAAATTGGTGAGTTTCCTCTTAAGTGGTTTACCAATGGTAGCGGAGAGGTGGTTACCCTGGAAGGTTTCGCCGGAAAATGGGTTAAGATGAGTTCCGGAGCGCTACTTTCGCCGACTTTCAAGTTCCCCGAAAATTTCACCTATGAATTTGATGTATTTATGGATATAGATCCGGCGACCCGCTATGTGCGGCCAGCTCTGGGCTTTGAGCTCTTTGATCGGGGGAATAAAGCAACCAAAGTAGGTTACAACGCTTATACCATTAAAAATATGTTAAAGTTTTCTGCTGGTCTGCATGCCGACAATGCCATAGTTACCCTCGATTCCCGCCAAAACGCGCTAGTGAAGCTGCAGAGTGAAAAAGTGAAGCTTCCTGGTTTCCAGACGAACTACAGAAATGTAGTTCACGTGGCCATAGCAGTACAAAAAGAAAGGCTCAGGCTGTGGATGAATGCCGATAAGATTTTTGACCTGCCGATCGCTGTCGCAAGTCCCCATAATTTTAACCAGTTGTTGGTATGGGGCGCTAAAACCAAAGAGGGAAGCCCGGCATTTTATTATACAAATTTCAGAGTTGCGGCAGGTTTAGCTGATACCCGTACTAAGTTGCTCAGTGAAGGCAGGTACAGTACCAGTGGAATTCTCTTCGATTCTAACTCCGATCAAATTAAACCTGAGTCAACTGGCTTAATGCGGGAAATCGCCGCTGCGCTCAAAGAAAATGGCAACGTGAAATTCACCATCATTGGACATACTGATAATCAGGGGAATGATGCTGACAATCTAGTCTTGTCAAAAAAACGTGCGGAGGCGGTAAAAAAAAGTTTAATAGAGGAATATGGAGTTGAGGCATCCTTGCTGCAAACCCAAGGCAAAGGTGCTGTTCAGCCCATTGCGGAAAATAATACCCTCACCGGCAGGATGCAAAACAGACGAGTGGAGTTCATCAAGATATCGCAATAGTCAAAAAGGTGCGGCCCAGCATCTCAAAAATGTTTGTATTAAGATCTTTAACGTGAGAGGTCGCGTTCAAGTAAATCGATAATCACTTTGATCAGAAGGATTATAGGTTAGCTAATAATCGTATCAGCAAACTTCCAGGATTGGGGTTTGCTGATTTCAAATTTAACAACCAGCAGCTACTTTCTAAGCAATTAAATTAAATATTATATGAAACAAAAATCAGCAGCCGCAAAAGGCTTATTCAGGCAGGCGATAGTCCTTGCTATTCAAACCAGTATTGCAGTCGTTGTCCTTACCGGATATGGATGTAAAAAAAGTTCAGCAGCTGGGCCATCAGATGGTTACGCTACTGGCAAAGTGAAGGATTCCAAGGGCGGCCCCATGGCGGGGATTGAAGTCATTGTTGAAAATACACTAGTTGGCAATCATACATACGCGGCTGGTACTTCCGACGCTAATGGTAACTATAAAATCAAACTGCCGAATGTGGGTACTTTTCACGCCTCTGCATACGTTAAGAAGGTATTTAACGGTAAAAACTATGAACTTCCGCTTGATCCTGATAATAATGAATCCTTCAGCAATAAGGGTGCAGTAGTCAACTTTCAATGGAAGTTATCCGGCCCCAAACCGACGGAAATGGAAGGATTCTACGGAGGTAGCGTGTATATTTATAATCATCCGGGCCGGTATATATTAGATGAACACAATATTGAATTCAAGTTGACGCCGGTAGGTAATTTAATTGATGGTTCAAACGGACAAGCATTAACTAGAAAAAGTGGTGAATCACAAACGATCTCATACGGAAGGTTGCTAGACATCCCTATCGGACGATATGTGGTCACTGCAACGTATTTAACTGGGGGAACAAGGGTTCCCTTGACTTTGAGAGTGTTAGACTCTACCAGTCCATACACCGCGCAAATGACTATAGATTTTGAGCCCAGTACTTCGGCTGGTAAGAATACGGCGAACATCCAGTATTACTATTGATGAATACCAACCAAGACAGCTCCCATCGATGAGACGGAAGCTGTCTCGGTTATAATTGAGGGATCTATTTCCTGATGTCAGAGGCATATCCAGAGCCTACACCATTGTGTTTCAGTCTCACCAGCTTCTTGTTTTTCCAATAGCATGGCAGGTCACCTTCACCGCCCATCACATACACGTCGTTTCCTTCGATAAAAACCTGATCAGCATGAAAGGTGGTTCCAGCTACTGTCTCCAATTGCACTTTGTCAACAGTAGGTGTGCCTGCTTCGCTTAAAGCAAGAGAAATATAAAAACATTCTCCCGTAGCGTTCGCAGTTACCGGGATATAAGGCTTCCCTTGGCTTACAAAGACACTTCCAACAGTTGAATTGGCCGGAATATGACTGGTCGTATAAATCCTAGTCACCTTAGTCTGAAGATTGATGGTGATGAATAAATATTGGATTGATTCGTCCGAATCCCTTCTTGCGGAACTGTTGAAGAAAAGCGTCTGGTCATTTATAAGTTGCATATCCAATAAACTAATAAAACTGTATCCATTTTTTTCTAGTTTGAAATTATTGATCTTGTTCTTATCCCGGTAAATGTCAAGCTCGGTCCAGAGCAGCCGGGGCTCGGCTTTCGCAAGTACAGCACCATTGTTACTTCCGGCTATTAAGTTATAGTCTATGTTGGGTGTAAGCTCATGGACCGAGAATTCTCCTTTTTCACTAATCCTATAGTAATATTGCATCGTTGAAGCACCAAAGGATTCTGCGAGCATGTAAAGATTTTTTTGGAAGTGAGCATACGCAACAAAAGCCTCGGTAAAATTGTTGGAAATGGGTACCTTAAGCTCCTCGGCCAGGTGATAATATTTGTCCTTGCTGAAGTAACTGATACGGTACTTATTCTGGCTGATCATGTGAGAACCGAAAAAGTTAACGGATTTGCTGGCGTTAAGCTTATTTCCTTGGATGAAGAGGCCCTCAATAGCCATTGGACTCAGATCATAATTTAGAAAATTGTCAAACTTGGCATCTGCCGTCCACAATACGTAATTGGAACTAGGTAAACCATTTTTTCCAAATAAATAAATGTCAGAAGTGGCTGGAATACTGCCGCCTTTGCCATCAGGACCGGTTGGGATTTCGTTTTGTCCTTGGGGAGTTGGAGTCGCGGGTTCGTCCTTCTTGGTTTTTTTGCACGCGCTAATCGCGAAAATGGCCGCCAGGCCATAGAGAAAGAATTTATTCATGTTGATTTGATTAATTTAATCCGCAAATACACATCAAAACAATTCGAAGTCTAAATTTCGAAGACGGAAGGTTGGGACATGCCGCCATAAAGCGCATATAGAAAGCTGAGCTACAAATTTAAATGCCTTCCTTCAGCCAATGATGCCATTGCGAAATGAGACTGTTGAAAATAGAAGAATCATTTAGCCGTCTAAGCAGGTTCAGTGGCGATTGGTCGACGAATTGCAGCTATCCATCAACGGAGCTTCGAAACTGTTTTCGGTTTGCGGATGTTAGTGGCAAAGTCTGGTGCGTAACTAGGCGTCCATATTAGATAATTTACAATGAAAAAAACAACAAAACTGATCTTTATGCTCTTGTTGGGTATGATGGTCCTTTCCTGCAAGAAGAAGCCTGCGGCTCCCTTTGAGGAAGAAAAGCCTGGTGGTGTCAAGCCGGTGGCCCATGGTACGGTGGTTGGACTTGCCACCGAGCAAACGATAGGTCCGGGCGGCGGACAGTTGACAATCGTTGGCACCAAGCTAAAACTAAGTGTCCCTGCAGGCGCGTTGGATGGCGAGGTGAAGGTCACCGTTAGTGAAGTCACCAATACGCTACCCAATGGGGCCGTTGGCAAGGCCTACCGGTTTCTGCCGGAGAATGTGCAGTTTAAGAAAGACGTGGAAATAACCCTGCCATACGAACCACTTACCAATACCTCCCCGCAAGCGCTTCATTTAGCATACCAGGATGGAAAGGGCTATTGGCACATGGTAAAGGAGGCCTTGGTTGATGAAAATAACCGAACGGTAACGGCAAAAACAAGGCATTTTAGCGATTGGGGGGCGGTTGCCAACCTCTATATCAAGAACAATGGTAAAAACGCGCTTGATAAATCCCAGAGTACTGAGCTGGAAATCGCCTTTCTGCCATCAGTGTCGGATGATGACCTTTTGGCACCTGATGTACCACTGGACGCGAGCAAGGTGAAACAATGGCGGATTGCCTATGGTGCGACTGGATACGGGACGGTAACCGGCGGGCAATCGACCAAGGCGACCTACACCGCTCCTGCGACATTGACAGTTGTCAAGACTGCAACCGTGGAAGTGGAACTCCAGGGGGTTGGTGAAAAGCCGCTGCAACCTGTCATTTTGCAATACAAGGTAAAGTTACGTCCCGATGAGTATTGCCTTTGGACCTTCAATAATGAGTATCTTTTCTATTCCGATCGTACCGATGTGTGGTACAGCGATAAGATGTACGTGAATTTCTATGGGAACAAGGACAGCTATAGGTTTCACATAGAGGCACCGACCCAGACGTTCGGGGTAAAGCCGTTTGGCGAGAATAAGGCCTTTGTTTCCTCTTTTGTTGATGGGCATGATTATTATGCTTCTACCTATAACGAATGTGGGTCATCGGAAGCCTTGTTTACCGACGGTCAGATCCTGGTCACGGGAGTAGAGAATGGCTTGGTCTCGGGCGAGGTGAGTGGTCAGATACGCTTTCGTGACCCATCGGGTAATTGCTATAAGAAGTCCTTTGTTATCTGGGCCGAATTTCGGTACCGGAAGAAATAACTTTCATTCTCTGGCAGGCCCCATCACAAGTTGGGGCTTTTTTTGTGGATATGCGTAGCGGTCGTTTTTACTGCTATAAACCGTATCGGCAAGTATCTCCTTTATTTCTAACCCATTTTCTTTCAGATTATCAATCATGCTGCTCAGAACTTCAAGGAGGCACTGCCCATCCTTTATCTGCATGAAATGCATGTATATGGGTAAATACATGGTTTTGTGTATCGACATCAATTTGTGTCGAAAAATTCAATCTCGTGATTTTTCCTGGTTTTGTGGATATCCGGGCATCAGGATCTGATGGGCTATAATGGCGATTATTGACCGCACTAGCTAATCTAATTTGATTGGACGCCTGGTCATTTCGGTCGCGGTTGATATGCCAATGGATGGTTAAATTTATCCACCTTGGACACGGTGCAAAGAAGTTCGCGATAGACACGTCACTTCGCCACTCTTACGCCATCGCATTGCCAATTGGTGTTCTGGGAATGTTTTGTGAGCTTTCTTTCAGGTAGCTTTGGCTATTGGTTCTGTATGCGGGACTTTGTCTAGGGTCCAGGAAACCAGTTAATGTCATTGGTATTGATCGGGGCGATTGGATCTAAGGGCACGTGGGATAGTGATTTCCGACCACCGAGGCTTCAATTTCCCAACAACCCTTGTATGATGTGGTTAAAAAAAATCATTACTCCGTTGCTTGCCTTACCGCTCTTGTTTCTTTTCCCGTCATGTGAAAAAGAAAGGATCGATGCCGATGGTAGGCAAGTCACTGAGGTAAGGAAACAAATTCCTTTCACCTAAGGGCTTTAATCGATTTTTACGAATTAAATGCTTTTGTTGTTATTTCGCTCAACTCAATATATAATTACCTCCAGTCTTTGTTGCAAAGCATATCTATTCCAAAATGTTTTTTAGTCGATGATTAAATGTTATTGGTAGGCAGTTTCATTGCGTATGGCAATTCCTTTTGCTCACTTAACGAAACACCATGATTTTTACATCCCGAAGAGGGGTAAAAAATAAAAATTTGTGTATTATGAAAAAAATAAAGAACTACCTATGCTTGCTAGTTTTAGTCGTGGCGATTATCTCCTGCAAAAAGAAACCTCACATTGAGCCAGAGCCGGATCCAGAGGTGGTTATACCAGGTGCAGTAAAAACTCCGCATGCGGAATTAGTTGGAACAGCGGTGAGCCAAACCATTGGGGCGGCTGGTGGTACACTTACCGTACCGAATAGCCAGCTTAAATTAGTAATTCCCCCAGGAGCAGTTGATAAGGATATTAATTTTAGTGTTCAAGAGGTAAAAACAACGTTGCCGAATGGAGGTGTTTCTAGTGACACCTATCGTTTCTTGCCTGAAGATGTACAATTCCAAAAAGACGTCCAGATTGTGATGCCTTTCAAGTATGAGAACCACATGGCTATTGGTACCATTCGTCCCATTTACCAAGATAAGCATGGATATTGGCATGTAGTTAAAAATGGCATCCTTAACCGGAGCGAAGAAACCATAACCGCTAATACGCGACATTTTAGCGATTGGTCTTCCATTCCACTTTACTACATAGAAATAACAGGAAAAAAACGATTGGAAAAAGGAGAAAGTACAACGTTAACGGTTAAGCACTGGCCGACGCTTCCATCTGGAAATCCTGGTGACGATGATGATATGTTGGCTCCAGAGGGAGAAATTAGTTCCAAGTTAGTTAAGGAATGGCGCCTCTATGGTACTGGTGGGACCGAAAATCGTGGGACGGTAACTAGGGGCGAATCTACTTCGGCAACTTTCACAGCCCCTTCTACCTATCCTCCATACCAACGGGTTACAGGTATCGAAGCTGTAGTAAAAGGAGTAGATGGATGGCAAGATCAAAATTTGCAAATTTATGTAGACCGCTTGGCTGAAAATTATTGTTATGCACTTGTTGATGGTACATCGACAGACTCCTTTGGTGTCGGCGGAATCAATGTAGCCCCCGGGGATGGCATGTCAGTTACCTTTACTAGCCATAACTCTACCAGAATTTCTATTAATGCGCCCAAAAATACTTTTGGAAAATATGATTTTAATGAAGGTACATGGGTGAGCTTTTCCTACTTCCTTGGAAACTATTTTTCTACTACTTACACAGACTGTATTCCAGCTGGAAATTTATTCACAAAAGGAGATATTGTGGTCATTGAAAATAAAAATGGGCTGATTACCGGAAATATTGAAGGAGTTATTCGAATGCGGGAAAAAACATCTTCGGGTAATTATTGTTGGATAAAATCAGTTCCAATTGAGGTAGATTTCAGGTACAAAGCAAAGTAACCACATTAGGTTAAACGAAGCTTTAAGACATGTTACCTGAACATTAGTTCAAGATTTCACCAGGTTTCTGCAAGGGGTTGTCAAATTTGGCGATCCCTTTTTGTATTTGAAATTACTTTAAGCCATATAACAAGTGAGGTCAAGATAAGATTGAGGTGTTGGAGGGTAGCAGGGATGAAGCAGTGGTAATAGCATAGAGCAAAATATTGACATAGTTATTCTAAATAAGCCCCATTGGTGCAAGCCTATTGCTCTTGCCAGTTAGAACACTTTATTTCTTCACCATATAGGACATATAGGGACATGTAAGTAATTCCAGGACGAACAGACGCTTTGCGTTTGTCGATGAAATGCCTTGGAGATCATTTTGGTAGGGAATAATCCCTTCTTTAGCAATAGTTCATCTCGCTTATGCCATCGCATTGCCAATTGGTGTTCTGGGAATATTTTGGGGCCTTTCTTTCGGGTAGCTTTGGGGCTTGGTTTGCAGCTTAGACTTTGTCAAAGGCATTTGGGCTAGGGTCGGATTGGGATGATTTCCCGATCGACGTTGCTACGATGTCCAGGATCCTCAGGCCCAGGAAATCAGTTGTTAATGTTGTTGGTATAGATAGGGGCGATTGGAGCTAAGGGGAGGTGGGATGGTGATTTCCGACCGCCGCGGCTTCAATTTCCCAAAAACCCTTGTATGATGTGTTTAAAAAAAATCGTTACTCCGTTGCTTGCCTTACCGCTCTTGTTTCTTTTTCCGTCATGTGAAAAAGAAAGGATCGATGCTGATGGTAGGCAGGTCACTGAGGTAAGGAAACAAGTTCCTTTCACCCATGTACATACCAGTGGGTCCACGCCCGTTTTCATTACCTATGGAACCGAATACAAAGTTGAGTTGGAGGGGTCTGCGAATTTGGTTTCCAGATATCAGGCCGTCGTGTCTGGCAATGAAATTTCCCTGGGTTACGGGGATTTTAGGCTTGGCAGGGATGATCTGGAGATCCATGTCACCTTGCCCTTGCTTGCCAAGGTCTCACTTAGCGGAAGTGCCAAGATTGAAATAGATGGTATCTTCCCTAATCAATCTTCCTTGCATGCTGATGTCAGCGGTTCGGGTGCGATTGAATTGACTGGGAAAATGGTGGTCGACCGGGTCAACGTCAACATATCGGGCAAGGGTGATGTGCGGTTCGGAAACCTCTCAGGCAGAAATGCCTTTTTGAATATTTCCGGTAACGGTAACATCATTAACGGTGTTACCGATAACCTCCAGGCGGTGATCAGCGGAAGTGGCAATGTCTATTATACTGGTAATCCTCATGTTGAGGCTAGGCTGAGCGGTACGGGACGCGTTATCAGGTACTAGCATAAGCCGGGTCTCTTTGTTCAAGGCAATAATCATTGTAAGGCCTGGCAGTATTGCCGAAATCACTTTTAACTTGCTTTTGGCCCCATGGCGATATAGTGTTCAACCGTAGGGAATGGCTCATAGAAATGATGCAGCAACGATTTCCAGGTTTGGTAACCCGTTGATCCCCTAAAACCAATGGTATGGTGCTCAAGGGTTTTCCATTCCACCAGCAAGATATATCTATGGTCATTCTCGAGGCAGGGTAACAACTGGTGGCAAAGATAGCCTTCCATGGTAGAGATGATTTGTCCTGCCTCAACAAAGGCTTGCTCGAATTCCCTGGTTTGACCCTTGACGATGTTAAGTATGGCAACTTCTAATATCATGTGAATTTATTGGGTTAGCGTTGTTGATCAATAATGCCCCGATTCCAACAGGGATCAGTCCTGTGGGATTGAAGCTTCTGAGGTGAGCCTGAAGGACTGCCGGTAGTCCCGGTGGTTTGCCCGCTGGTGTCGTCTTTTGCCATGGTGTTTTTGTTGGTTCTCGTTAGCTTATGTCCCGAGGCGCAGGTCTGGTAGGGTTCAGCAGCTAAGCCCCCAAACCCAGTCACCAAAGTGTGTGGGTCTGTTAATTGCCCCTGAGGATCTTGAATGAACCCTCTGTTTTACGGTTGGTTTGGGTGCAATTGGTGTAATTATAGGGCGTAGCACTAAAATGGCCTTCGATGATCCCGTTTGGTTTATCTTCGAACTTGGTTATCGTGATGCTGCCGTTTGCGTAGATCCTCTTGCCAGTTGAGCATTCGGTATAGCTGCTGATGTAATTCTTGTTGTCCTGGGTCAGGGTTATTGCGGCCTTTGAGGGTTTCTGCATGTCGCCAAGGTCATAGGTTCCTTCCTTTGCCCCATTTAAGTGTATACTTAGCCCGCCACTTGTAGAGGTGGTGGCGATTATGGTTTCCCCGTTAAACACGCCCGCGGAGTAAAAGATGGAGTTGTGCTCAATGCCAGATGCGGTCCACTTGATGAACTCGTTTGGTAAGAGCGTCAGTTCCTTCCGGATAATCACCATGCCACTTTTGCCAGGGCGCGACGGATTACTCTTGCTTACCAGATTTTGCAAGGTCAGTTCTATGATTGCGGTAGCACTTTTATCTATTGAGGCTGGAGCCTTATAGGTAACGCTGGCATTGTTGCCCCCGGTAATGCTCCCAACCCCGTTGATGACCTTCCAGCTTACCACTTGATTTGACCTTACCGGTTTGTTCTCACCCAGAAGGTCGTTCATCGAGTAATCATGGATGTAGGTAGACAAAGTGCATTCCTCCCCTGCGGCCAGCTCTTTTTTGCTGGATGAAAGATGTACTTCCCTGATTAGCGACCAATCACTGAAATGCGTCGTTGTTACCTTTAAGCTTCTTGAGGAAGGGTTTACCGTTGAGTTTATTAAAGGGTGCCAAAAACCTTGGTTATCTTGGTAAACTAAGTAAAGGAAATCTGAAGTTGTGCCATCCGTATCACTGTCGCTATATTTAAGTACTACATCCACCGGTTTCTTGAAAGTAAGATTTTCTGGAAGAAAACGATACACACGACCTGTAGAAATTGCAAGATTCTTTTCTATCTCCTGGATGGAAAATTCGGTGTTATTAGTTAATGCTCCGGCCGGGATATTAATTGTAATTGAGCCATCAGGTAACGAAAAGCTACCACCCTCGGCACCTATTGTTTTTTTTATAGCATCACCGATTGTAGCGCCTTTTATGGTTTTTACTGCCGTAAAAGCTTCTTGGTCTGGTTTCTTTGGTGATTTCTTGCAGGAAGGTAGGCTGATGGTCACGATTAACAGCAACAATAAACAAAGATTGTCTGAATTATTGATTTTCATATTAGATAGAATTATTTATACAAATCGAGCGATTATGAGTTGGAATATAAAGTAGTATAGATAAATACCATTGAAAAGACTCCCATCAGCCTTTTATAAAAGACAAACTGCAATTGTCGGACTTTAATAAATAAATGAGAGTATGTCTGTATTTTAAATTTCGTATAGATCGTGTTTTAAGTTAGAAAGACGCAGATTATTTACTTGTATGCCGATCGGACAGAGTTAGGTGAGTCTGTTTTACTTATGACGTTTGTATGCATCATTTGGGAGGACATCGGAAACTTTCGCGTTTGAATACAATAAAGGTTGGATGATCTCTGTTTCTGCATTTTTTATTGCTCAACACTCGAAGAAAAATAAGATTGCTTCCTGATAATTCAATGTGCTTTTCGGAAACAGAAGGAACTTACAAATAGAATTGGTTTCCTCACTAGCCTCGTGTTTCCTGCTTAGTTGATAAAGCCAAAGGATTAGATTATACTTTGGCTTTATAGCTGTTTTATTTACTGGCTTCTACATATTTAGCTGAGTCTTCATAGAAATGATAAGTTGAAATTTTACCATCTTTAATTTCGCACATTAAAGACCAATCACTAGTAAATGTTTTACCAGTAACCTTCACAACATGTGTAAACTTACCGTTTGCAAATGCAATATTTCCTTCACCAACTAAGTGTTCTACTGAAAAAGCTTTGGTGTCAAATGCATTGCCAAGATTGGTGAGGAATGCCTTTGCACCATCCTTACCATTGTATGCCCCATAGATTTGTTGATCTTCCCGTTTACCGTCTCTAACTGCGGTAATTTTACAGTCATCGCTAAAGGAATTGATAACGCCTTCAAAATCGCCTTTGCCAAATGCGGAAAAAAATGTTTGTACAGGTGCTGTACTTTTATTTACTGTGGTCATAGTTGTACTGTTTTTATTGTTTGTTGTTTTTTGTGTGGTGTGTTGAGCTTTCGCGCCTAAGGCAAGTAAGCAAGTGGTCGAAATGACTAATACTGTTCTTTTCATTTTTAAGGGTTATTTAATTGTTACGAATTTGGATTGAGCCATTTCTTGAAAATTCTGTTATAAATTGGAAGTATGGCATAAAATACGATGGGTACTGCTATCAGTGTAAGAATAAGCGTTCGTAATGCCAAGGGCAAAGGCACGAGCCAATCTCCTAAAAGAAAGAATAATATCGTAATCAATGGGTAAATGGCGAGCCAGATTAAAAATGCCCGTTTATGCTGTTGATTTTTATCCATATAGTAAGGTTAAAAGTGAATTGATATTTATTTGCAGCAAAACTATATTATACATATACTTGTGTCAAGTATGTACTATTTTGTACTCTACATACCATTTGTATACTATTGTTGATTATCAGTATATTAAATTTTATTATTATGGCGAAAAAAATAAAAAGCGCTCCTGCTTGTTCTGTTGATTATGCTTTTAGAAGGATTGGAGGGAAATATAAAGGAAGAATTTTATGGCACTTACATCTGTATCAAATTCTGCGATATGGTGAGTTGAAACGTAGCTTGCCGGATATTACCACAAAAATGCTTACGCAGACATTAAGAGAGCTTGAAGATGATCAATTGGTAAATCGTAATGTATTTCATGAGGTGCCGCCGAAAGTTGAATATACACTCACCAGTATTGGAGAAGAGTTGATACCTTTTATTGGCTATTTAAAAGACTGGGGAGATCGACAAATTAAAAATAAAAACACTCAAAAATCCAACTTAAGTGTGAGTTTATAAATTTTTAATAAAAAATAAAGCGGGCTTTTAAGGCCCGCTCAGGTTTCGTGAGAAACCATCACAAAACACACTCCCAACTATCTTAATTACCGAAAAGATTTGTACTGCAAGATTAACATCCTAATACCATTCTCGTAAAAACAATAGACATACTACTTGAAATAGGGTATGAATAGCTTAAAAAATGAAATCAATAGTAAATTGACTTGCAAGAACTAGATACGAACGCTTTGACCTGAATAAACATTGATATAAATACCTGTATCTTTTTCCTTTTTAATAGCCATTATAATACCTTTTGCTGCTTCATCAGGCAATACGGGTGCTAGTGCTCCTCCCAATTTTGTTCGTACCCACCCGGGGTGTATAGCGAATACTTTTATTCCTGTACCTTCGTATGACTGCGCAAGTAATTTAGTATAAACATTCAGACCGGACTTAGAAATACGATAAGCATAAGCATTTGATTGCAAGTGTTCAAAAAGACCCATTTCGCTAGAAATGTTTACAACAACTGCCTCCTGACTTAATAAGGGTAAAAGGGCTTCAGTAAAGAAAATCGTACCTGTTAAGTTAGTGTCTATGGTATCTTTAAAAGAATCCAACGTTGGTCTCAACAAGTGAATGTCGTCAGCTATGCCTGCATTATTGATCAGTAAATCAATTTTTGACACTAAGTTTTCAATGATAATTTTTGAGTTTGCAATGGACGCTTCATCCTTGAGGTCTAATTTAACTACGGATAATTTAGGATGTGATAGTGTTACCTCTCCAGATCTGGAAGTAATGAGCACACAGAAACCTTCCCTTAATAGGTTCTCAGCAAGTGCTAGACCAATTCCACTATTACCACCTGTAATTACGGCTACTTTATTTCTTGTATTATTCATTTTGTTTGAATTTTTATTTGATCCGAAGTGACTTTAAATCATCTAAAAAATAAATTCTCGTAGACAAAAAACATAGCAATGCGTATGAAAATAGCTTAATCAAGCTTAAATAACTTAAAGCAATGTGTTTGTTGGAATTATCTTATCTGCTCAATATTAGTGATGCAACTTATCCACGAAATAGCGCAGATGCGGAGCTCAAATTATGGGACAACCGATTATATGGAAATGCGGATGCTAGCTTTGCTTTATCAACAAGAAGAGCATAAGCACCAAAAAAAAGTTTGGAGGATTATTGTAGCATAAAAAGTTCTTCATTATAAACTGATGGAAAATGACCAGCACAGTCCATAGCTGAAAATACAAGTGTAATCGGTAAAGCCCAGAATAGAAGGGTTGAATTTGTGAAAATTTGATGTTTAATTATTTGCCTATGTTTCTATGACTAATCGATAATGGGTTAGTTCAATTTATTTTTACTCCAATCTCTATTTTATATTTTAGTTGTTCATAGGCTTAGTTGTGTTTTTTGTCTACGAAAGTGTCTCTTCTGTAATAATTGGTAGAGTACATGTATTGACTTCCCCAATTTTGCATTAAAATTTTTCATTGCCTGACACCGCGATCTTAATGATGATCATATTTGTGATTAATTGTATCTTTATGTGTTGAGCCAGTGCCATTTTTTTCCTATGGGAGTTAGAACGTTTCTTGTATTTTTTCTTGTTTTCAGTATAAATACTGTTTGGGCTACTGTTCAGAAACCCAACTTACTTGACACTGCAATAGTTTCTGGATATTTAAAGCTTGCAAAAGAAAAGTTAAAAAACGGTGATTTAAATGAAGTAGCAATATCGCTTAAGAAAGCAAGTGTATTTAAAGATACGTCGTCAATTCAGCAATATAATTTTAACTATCTTAACCTCTACCGCAAACTCTTAAACAGAAGAGGTTCGCATCAGGAAGCATTTCAGCTTGCTAAGCGATTAATGGCTATTAGTATACAAACAAAGAATAAATTCCAATCGGCAGAAGCTTATCAAGCGATGGCAGAACAGCAACGAGCAGTTGGTAAACTTCAGCTCGCTACCGAAAATATAATTAAAGCGATTACCATAGCAGAAAAATACGGTTTTAAAAGATCACAAGCTGAGTATTATTACTTTCTAGCTAATATTTTTTTTGAACTCAGAGAACCTAAAAAGTTATTGTTTTATTCAAATAAAGGCTATCAGCTGGCTTTACAGCTTAAGGACAGTACACTTATCGCCAGAAGTTTGCTCAACATCTCTATAGATGAAATGTTGAATGACCAAACGGATCTTGCCCTGCGTCACCTACGTGAAATAGAGCCAATATTTAGTAGAAATAAAGAAATGAATTTTCTGGCAACTACCTACTTATTTCTGGGGCACGTCTATTATAGACAAAAGAAATATGAACTGGCCTTGGTTAATCTGAATAAAATTGAGCCATTATATGCAAAAGTCCAAAATGGGAAAAGTATCCAGCTGCATACGGAAGGAGCCTTGATGGAGACTTACCTGAAACTTGGAGAATATGATAAAGCAAAATTCTATTTCGACAAGAATTTACAGCAAGCTGTTAAAGAAATGGATGCCGAAGACGTAAGGGAGTTTTATTTATTGGGTTCAGAAATATATGAGCACAAGGGAGAATACAGAAAATCACTATCTCTGCTAAAGCAGCATAAGCTGATGACTGATTCGGTAAATAATTTGGTAATGAAAAAAGCTATTCATGAGACAGAAATCAAATACCAAACGACGATTAAGGAGAAAGCATTATCGGACCAGAAGCTACAGTTAATTCACAAGGATTTTGAACTGCAAAAGAAGAATAAATACATTTTATACGGCATTGCTGCTATAGTTTTACTCTTGCTTGGCTCGGTAATCATCTATTTAATATACCGCAATAAAAATCAAGCTATTGAACTGAGCTTGTTGAAAGCTCAGATACATCCCCATTTTTTATTCAATACCTTAAATAATCTTTATGCACTTACCATAACCAAGGCCGATGAAGCACCGGACGTGGTGCTGGGATTATCGAGTATTTTACGGTATATACTATATGAGTGCAACACACTAAATGTAGATTTAAAGAAAGAAATGCATATCATCTCGGCTTATATTTCGCTTGAAAAAATAAGATATACTCAAAACTTGGAGGTGAATATGGATGTGAAACAGGATTTTGGGGATATACAAATTGCTCCATTGCTTATCTTGCCTTTGGTTGAAAATGCATTTAAGCATGGCGTGGAAAAGCTTATTAATGAAGCCTGGATTAATATGGAGGCTTATATAAAGGGAAACACATTTGTATTTAAAATTTCGAATAACAAACCATTAGAAATGGAAAATGAGAAGAGCACCGCAAAATATGGCAATATCGGTTTACCAAATATCAAAAAAAGACTCAACATACTATATCCTAAACGTCATAAATTTAAGATCACCAATATCGAGGACGTATTTATTGTTACCATGGAATTGACAATTTCTAATTGAGCTTGCAGATCAATCTGTCCCCCCCCCTTCAGGTCAGCATAAATAGACTTTTTTCAGCTAAGTCGTAAAACAAAATTAAATAGTGTTTTTGAAATATTTTTGGCTATCCACTAATGGTAGCTTTGGCAGTGGTAGCTGGTAATTTTTAGGGATCCGCTGTTCGTCTAAGGTCAAAATCATCGGATATGCCCAGCAAACTATTTGGGTATTGACGATGGATTTGGAGCAATAGCATTTATCCTTTTATCTATTAATAAACAGTGTTTCATTTAAATCTATAGGTTATGATTTTAACAATCTTTCGGTCAGTATTTTTAATCTTGGTAACTGTGCTGAGTTCTCAAGGCATTTTTTATATGCTAGGCAATGCCACAGCACTTCAACAGGTGAACACAGCTACGTTTGCTGAACAGCGTAACCTATTAGATGGAGTCATCGGCTCAAGGCTCATGTCTTTATATGCTATGTCTTTGATTTTTGGTATCGGATCTTTAGTTTTTATGAGGGCGCGCTATAAAAGTTTTGCATTTCTGGCCACTACAATTGCCTTGATAACTATTGTCGTCGATTTGATCATTGCTGTTCAAATCAATATCCCGATCAATACTGCCTTTAAAAACTATCCAATTGGAAGCAACTCTTGGAGCTCACTCCAATCAGAATGGATAAACGCAATTGTGCTGCGTGGCTGCTTTTTATCCGCGGGTCTGTTCGGCTTAATTATCTCAATTTTTCATTCTGATAAAACTTATAAGCAGTAGTTGCATTTAATTGCCTTAAGGCTCATGTCTTTCTGTAGATATATCATACTATTCTATAGATGTACAACATGGTTTTACCTAATAATGGCTGGCTTTTGATGACAGATGTCTTTTATGACTATCTTTTTGTCTTTGGTCTGTTTTCCAATAGCACATATCTCTATTCCTATTCTTTTTTTATCGAAGGCAGTAATTTCATCTAATAAAATACTTCGTTGCTTAAAGAACGTAGTTGTTTAAATAGATCATAAAATGGAATTGAGTGTTAAATACGTTTTTATTTATGTAAGCAAATTAGAAGAAGGAAGTGTATTCTATCGAGATGTACTTGGTTTTGAACAAGCCTATCCCATTATTGATTTAATGCAAAACCATGTGGCATTTTGTAATGTGGCAATTGGTATGGGGATCATTCTCATCGAATCGGAACAGGTTGTCAAGGGCATGAATCTGGTATTAAACACAACAGATTGTATTAAAGATTATTTGCAGTTAAAAGCAAATGGTGTTGTATTTGCAAAAGTGCCTGATTACAATGACAAAGGTTTGGAAGCTGAATTTATAGACCCTTATGGTAACGTATTCACTTTGCTGGAAGAGCGTATTTATGAGAAAAAAATACTGTAACAAGGATGAAAATACATAAAGAGTTTGCCAATAAAAATTCAATTGATATTAGAAGTATGTCAAGTAACAGCTGGCAAAAGAAGGAAGAGCATTTTACAATTAAGGCGGTTTTAAGTGGGCAGCAGTACTTCAAGTTTAGAAGAAAGGAGATTATGCTTTTTCCGGATAATTTTATGCTATTGGCACCTGATACTGACTATACAAGTGCTGTTGAATCTGATGAAATGGTGAAAGTTTTGTCGATATCAATTACAAAGGAGTTTTTAAGTGCTTTTAAAACAGAAAACGGAGTTGATGATGACTTTTTTGTTGGCACTATGCTACCGCAGGAGGCCTTTCCTTACCAATCGATTTATCCCCTTGCTGGTGATATGCAGTATAACCTCCTAAATATGTATAAACAGATTCAGGCGAAAAATGAAGATGAAACCTTGATGAATGAATATATCCGTCATTTTCTCAAGATTTACTATTCAGCATATTATAAAAATTACAAGGCATCTGTAGATGCATTAGATTGTGTGCGTGCAGATACAAAAAAAGAGATTTTTAAACGAGTTTGTCTGGCCAAGGAATTTATTAGTAATAATTATAACAGAAATTTCAATTTGGAGGATGTCGCAAGCGCATCATTTTTGTCCGTTAACCATTTGTTGCGAACTTTTAAGCAGGTATTCGGCATGTCGCCTTATCAGTACTTAATGCTAACGAGATTAAACCGAGCTAAGAATTTATTGAGTACTGAAAATGGTCCCATTAATGAAATTGCATTTGCTGTTGGTTATGAATCTACCAGCTCATTTATAAGAGTTTTCAAGGCACAATTTAAATTATCACCTCTTAAATATAGAAAGGCTTTGTTTCAAGTTGAGTGATAAAGAATTCAAGGGTGACTTAATTGAATTTCTGATATTGAATATTATTGTTAACTAGCTGTATGGTGTTCATAGGGTAATATCCTTAAGTATTGCCCTAGTGTTCGTTCAAAGGCCTTTGGTATTGTTGGATGTTTTTTATCCTCTCTTTTGATATTGCCATACCCGAACAAATAGTCCTTGGTTTTTTCTTGCTGCTAAATCTGCAAATCCTAATTTTGTCTGAGCGATAGTTGTAATTTATGATCTACATCTCGCAAGGAGATAAAGTGTAAAACTGTTCATTCTCGCTATTAAAAGCTCACTATACTTATCTGTTTTACTTTTATCGTGGTGTACGTGTGCAGCTGTAACACATTATTCTATTCTATTGTAATTGGTAAGAGTTATAGTGCCGCTTTCTTCAAATGGGTTCACATGACCAACTTCCCAGCCTTAACTAGCTAATACGGTTGGTACAATGGTCCCGAATCTTTTGTGCACATCGAAACTTTCAGCCGTAAATCCATAGAGATTTACAAGTATTTTAGGGCTGCTTTGATCTTCTGGAATTTCAGATAAAGCCATGTATAGGAATTTTTCCCAAACAATAATTTCATCAAGGTTAAGGAGTCCAGTTTAAGAATGCTATGATTAGATGTTGACCGCTGTATTCAAACTCCGCTCTCAGAGCGGTTTTTCTATTCATTTGGTATAGATTGCAAAATAACTTTGATTGGTCTTTTGATGTTTTAAAGTGCTGCATCAAGAACAATCAGTTAGATAATGCATTTTGGCGACAAGAATTGGCATTTCGGAGTTTAGTTTATCGTTTATGTCATTTTTTGTTGATATAGATTTCCACAATATGAAAATTTGAAAAACTAATTAACTAATTCAACTGCAATTTATGTCGGCAAATTATCAGATTACAAACCAAGCAACAGGTCAGGTCATTAAGTTTATTAAAAGTAATAAAGACGCAAATAATGGGCTATTAGAAATGGAAGCGGTATATGCTGCTTTTTCTGATGAGCCGCCACTGCATTACCACCCTATACAAAAAGAAGTATTTAACGTTTTAGCCGGAGAGTTAACCGTAAGAATGAATGCAGAGATAAAGATTTACAAAAAAGGAGAGGAATTTTGTATTGAGCCTGGTGTTCATCATAGCATGTGGAATTCGGGCTATTTAGATACAATGGTAAGTTGGAAGATTTTTCCGCCGTTACAAACAGAGGCATTTTTGAATACATTGACTAATTTGGCCAATGAGGGCAAAACCAATAAGGCAGGTATACCACCATTGCCACTCATGCTTTATTTATTAAATAGGTATAGAAATAGTTTCAGGCTGAGTAAATTAAGTAAAATAACACTGTCTGTGTTGTACTTGTTTTTCTACCCCTTTTTTTTGCTAATGCGTTATCGAAGTAAAATAGCAACTATGCAATCTTGTTCCGTTTCTGAATAAGCTAAAATTTGATCTCAAATCACTAAGTGAAATTAACCAGGATGAAGAGAATTTTATTTTTGATATGTTGGGTAAACAAAATCAAGCCTTAGGATCCGTAACTTATCCGTAGTTCAAACGATGCAAAATGATGCTGTATTTCTTTTGAAAGGATCCTTGGAAAGGAGCGCATCAGGCAAGTTAACACTTCGGCCAATGAACAATATTGTACGCTTCCCTTAAAGTATCGAAATTCAAGAAAATCACTAATAGATGGAAGAAACTACTTGATGGATAGTAATGACCAGATAAAAATAAAGGCGAACAGAAATGTGATTTTTAAGATGGGCTAATTTTTACAATTCTCTCAATCTTTTATGGCATGCTGCTTTATAGTTTCTGCCAATTGGAATTTCTTTACCCAAAAGTTCTACAGAATAGGAATGGAAACTTTCAACTTTTGATAAGGAAACAATAAATGAACGATGGATTCGTACAAATTTATCTTCAGGCAAAAGATCTTCTATTACACTGATCATTTGTTTTGAGATTAAGACTTTATCTTTGAGCACAACTTTGATGTAGTCTTTTAAGCTCTCAATCCAATAGATGTCACTTACATTCACTTTTACCATTTTTCGTTCTACTCTTAGATAAAGAAAAGTATCTGTTTTTTGTTCTGCAGGTTTTTCAACCAAGCTTATTTTTTGGTAATTGGCTTTTTGTAAGGTGAATAACTTTTCAATAGCTTTAAGAAACCGATCAAATCCAATGGGTTTTAATAAATAGTCGATAGCATTTAAGTCGAAACCTTCGAGTGCATAATTTTCAAAGGCAGTCGTGAAGATTACTTTTGGCGGATTTTTAAGATTCCTGATAAAATCAGTTCCTGTTAGACCCGGCATTTTTATGTCTAAAAAAATAAGATCTACTTTTGTTTGCTGCAAAATTTTAAAAGCTTCAATGGCATTACTACATTTTGCAACAATATCAAGTTCTGAGAAGTTTGATATATGGCTCTCAATTACTTCAATGGCATGTGGCTCATCATCCACAATTAATGTTTTGATCTTCATCTTAATACTGTTTTGTGAGGTCTAATTGCATAATTGCTATCGACATTTCTTCTCCTTCATGCATCTTCAATTCATAACCGCCAGAAAATTGTGCCTCTAATTTTTTATGTAGGTTTTTAAGCCCATTGAGCTCAAAGGTGTCTGTTTGACTTAAGGGTTTAAATTTGGGTAAACTATGAGATACCTTAAATTTAATATTACAGCCTTTGATTTCCAAGTTAATATTTATCCAGGGATCTTCGATAGTCTCGCTTATACCTTCCCTAAAAGCATTCTCTACTAGGGGGAACATTAAAAGAGGGGGGATTCTTTGTTCTAGAATTTCTCCATTAATACTAAAAGAAAGATCTAATCGATCGTCGTACCTAATTTTTTCAAGTTCAACATAGCTGTTTAAAATTTCGATATCCCTTTTTAACGGTACACTTGAGTGATGACATTCATTAAGCATATATCTTAAAATACTGGACAAGCCAAGTACTATTTTAGGAGATTCTGGAGATTTAATCAAGGTCAATGCATATAGATTATTAAGCGTATTGAACAGGAAATGAGGATTAAGTTTTGCTTTTAGAAAATCGACCTCCGATTGAAGTACAACCTGCCTTCTTTCAAACCAGATTTTAAAATATTTAATAGATATGGCAATCCAAATTACCGTATTGCTTTGTTCTAGTGCATTGATTAAATAAATGGGGTTGATCAGCTGTTCTATAAAAGTACCATTCAGCTTTTTCCATTTGAAACCTGGAGATTGTGCCTGCATCTTCTTTAAGATGTAAGGATCTACTATGGTGATTTCCATAATTCGAAATAGCAGCGTACAGAAGATGCAACAGGCTAATATACCTAGGATTAAGACGCTGCATTTCTTCTTGTTCAAGTTTTGGGGTATCAGCCAAATCGTTACACTATAATAGTAAATGATATGGACCGGCAGCAATAGCAGAATGACAATTGCCGCTACATAAAAACTAGGTAGGCCAATTGAGTATATTCCGGTTAGGATCAATGCGCAGAAAAACCATAGTAAAAGATGGTTTGATATTTTATTCTCCATTAAATTAGACCACAAATTTGGCCGAATTTACTATAATCGAAAAATTTAACGCTATAACATAGATATAAGGCTGTGTTCTGTCGACGGATTACTAATTGTTCAACGATTTTTGTGATATAATTTTTCAGTCGTCGTTTAACTTGTAAAGCAATAAGGGTACGTCATTTGCCACTATTTTTTCTTTAAGCCCAAATCCTAGCTTTTCTAACAATCGAATTGAATTTTCATTCGCTGGCACCGTTGTAGCCAAAAGCTCAGGATGGTTTTCAATTGTCTTGAAATCGTTTAACACCGCTGTTGCAGCTTCAAAAGCGAAACCCTGTTTTTCATATTGTGGTAAAAAGGCGAAACCAAAATCTTGAAGTGGTAGATAGTCACGTTGAATGATGGTTATGATCCCAATAGGTATATCGTTGTACCGTACAGTCCAGTAATATAAAATTGGGTTTTGGATAATTTTATCTACATACTCAATTGCCATAGCTATTGATTTCACATTTCTTTCGCCTATAAATTTTAACCAGCCAGGCGTATTAACTAATTGTTGTATGAACTCACTGTCTGATAGGGAAAGTCTACTTAATTCTAGTCGTTGGCTCGTGTACTTCTGTTTCATCTATTTTAATTTTGGGTGTTACATCATTAAGGTTGTTTGTCTTATCAGCTAGTTAGCTCTTCTCTTTTCATCTTCTGCACCTCCAGTTTGTTTTTTAGTATTTGAAGATTTATTACTCCCAAATTTATAGCTAAATGAAAACGTGCCTACTCTGGAGTCTCCTTTTTGCCGGAAAAATTCGGTGTAACCAGTTAGTATGTTACTGGCATTGGTTTTTCTGGTATAAAAAACGTCAGTAATGTTTAATTTTAAACTGGCTTTTTTTGCTAAAATTTGTCTTTGAATTGCTAGGCCAGTATACCAAGTCGGTTTAATATCCATGATACCATAGTATCGTCTGCTGTCATATTTACCATTAATTTCCAAACTGGTATTGGAATTGAAAGTAATCATGTTCGTACTAGTTAAGCTAAAAGTAACCCTATTGTTTCCTATGTCGGTATTTGCAATATTGCCGCTGTACTTTCCATAATACACCAACGCATTGACATTGCTGGTTAACCATTTGCCAATTGTAATCGGTGCACTAAAGCTTAAAGTATAATAGTCATACCGGGCTAAGTTTCTACCTGTTTGTATGATTGAGCTGGGCTTAACATCAGGAGAAAGTATAGAAAGAATTTTATCTGTGGTTATGCTGTACCCAAATTTGGTAAGATATTTCCCTCCCCATGTATGACTTAGTTCAAATGAGGTGGTGATTTCGGGGTTGAGTAATGGATTTCCGGTAGAAGACGTGAGTGGATCTAAAAACACTTTAAATGGATTTAACTGTTGGTAAGTTGGCCTATTGATCCTTCGGGTAAGGGCTATATTTAGCTCATGGACTTTGCTTAAATTATAACCAAACTGTATACTTGGAAATAGTTGAAGGTATTTACGTTCAAATTGAGAGAGATTGGTTAACTGTATACCTTCTGCCTGAGTTCGTTCTAACCTCAATCCGAATTGAGCATTTATTTTTTCCCATTTTTTGGAAGCGTTAATGTAGATGGCATTTATCCATTCTTTATAATTGAAATTATTGCTCTTATCTACATCTAAAGTGCTGGTTTTATTAACCAGATTATAAAAAGCAATATTGTCTTTGGTCGTAACGAAGCTACTTTTTAAGCCAAGATCTAATTTTATATCAAGGGATTTTAATTTTTTGCTATAATCACTTTTAAAGGATTTAATTTTAAGGTCACCATTCAGATCGCCATGTAAAATATAATCGTCTTTATTTTTAATTCCGTTGTTGTCCGAGTAAGTGGTAAGGTAATCTTGTAGGCCTATTGCTCCATAATCAGCATAATCTAAATCTAAACTAATAGACTGACCTTCTTTATCCAGTGTGTGCTTGTAGTTGAAATTGATACTTTCGTTATTACGTACAGGCTGTAATATACCTGTGGTATTAAAATAGCCGGTGCTATTTTGATTCGCATCAAAAGATTGTGCTTTACTATTGCTGCCCAGCTCTCCAGCTATAAAAATACCATTGGCTATAAATCCGACAATTACGTTTTCGCTAATGTTTAAATCCCCACCTAACCGGACGTTATGGTTGTTCATATTCATCTTGAAATAATTTTGATAAGAATTACCTCCAGTAATGGTTCCTGCAGCTGAAAAAAATCGTTGCATGGCTAAATCTACAAAGTCATTGTTGAGTGAATAGGTATAAGAACCAAATAAGTTTAATTTTCCAATTTTTAGATTAACATTAGCAGATGGATTTACTTTGTTATATACACCTTGGCCGAAACTAACTGCTAAATTACCATTGAGACCCTCTTTAAGGCCCTTTTTCAATCTAATGTCAATAATCCCTGAGTTTCCTGACGCATCATATTTAGCAGATGGACTAGTAATTAATTCTATTCTATCAATTTGATCCCCAGAGATACTTTTTAATATAGTTGATAGCTCTTGTCCAGATATAGGGAGTAATTTTCCATCGACCATCACCAAAACACCCGGTTTTCCTCTCATCGATATATTTTCGCTGGGATCTACATTAACACCGGGTGCTTTACTAAGTAGGTCTAGTGCATTGCTTCCTGTGGCGGCAATGGAACTTGCGACATTCAATACTGTTTTATCATGTTGTTGTTGGATGAAAGGCTTATTACCAACGATATTTACTTCATCTAATGCATGTACCTTGGCAACAAGGTGAAGATCACCGAGATTAAAATTTTGAGTCAAAACAATGAGGTTAGATTCATAATTCTTGAAAGCAAGACTTTTAACGACAACATGGTAATTTCCTTTTTCTATTTGATTAAAAATGAATTTTCCGGCAGTATCTGGAAACTCAATTTTTACCAGCTTTTTCGTCTCAGCTTTTATTAAATTTACACTAATGCCGCTGAGCTGATCTGGTTTGAGGTTGGATAATTGTCCAGTAATCTCGAACATTGATAGTTGTTGTGCAGAAACATGGTGATATGTTAGGGCAAGAAAAAATGCAAAACAGATAGTTTTAATAGTTCTCATATTCAACTTCAATGCAGTTACATTCACCAATTTGCTTGTAAAGCCGCATTCGGGCGCAAATTTCTATTTTCGTTAATTGGTTTTAATTAATGGTCGTCTGAATCGTGGTTTTTGTAGACATATTGCTGATTTAAGTAGCTGAAAAGTAAGACTACAGGGATATCTAAGTTTCACTGTTTTTGCAATTCCTCAAGTTGATTTCGTAAAACTGCTTAAATCACCTATCTCTCAGGTATTACTGGGATAAGCACATACCGTTAATGTCTAATGATACGGTTTTAGCAGAAAAAGATATAGCGTTAAAGGAGCAGCTCGCAGCAACTGTAAAGCGAAACTCGTATCTGACTAAGCGATGATTTCCAGTATTAGCGTAGTTGGATTCCGTAAGCCATATTGTACAAAGTTTTTCTGGGCAATTCGTTTGTTAACTTCTGCGGTTTTCAAAATAGTAAGAAAGTCAATAGGACACACGGAAATTAACAAGATGACTGCGGTCCATTCTGCTTGAGATGCAAAAATGATATGGCAACTTTCATCGCCAGCGCAATAGGTGTTTTTTGGATACTTTGTTTTTCTGCAAGCAGCTAATTTGCCTGCCTGGCCTGAGGTATGGTGGGCCTAACTAAATATTATTTATTCAAAAACTAAAGCATGAAACAAAGATTACTATTGAAAATGATCTTCCTATTGCTTTTCTGTTATGGTGCAGTTGCCCAAGACAAGAAAATATCAGGAAAAGTGACTGACTCCGATGGCGGTGGACCGCTACCGGGTGTCAGTGTAAAAGTCAGAGGAAAACAGCAGGGGACGGTAACGGGACCCGATGGGAAATATATTCTTGAAGCTGCAAGTAGTGCTATCCTTGAGTTTGCTTACGTTGGATATGTTGGACAAACTAAAACTGTCGGTAATGAACTGGTCATTAATGTGATACTAAGCAGTGAAAATAAATCGCTAACAGAAGTGGTCGTAACAGCATTTGGTATCAACAGGGCTAGCCGGACAAATGGCTATTCCGTTGCACAGGTAGGTGGGGACGAAATCAATAGGGCTTCCCCGGTAAATTTAATGTCGGGTCTACAAGGTAAGGTTGCCGGTGTAGATATCTCCGCTACTTCAGGCTCACCCGGCGGATCCAGCAAGACGGTAATTCGGGGATTCTCTTCTATCGCTGGTAACAATCAGCCCTTATATGTTATTGATGGTGTTCCAGTAAACAATTCGAGGCCCGGAGATGCCTCCCCGGTCAATAGTCTTGGAGATTTAAAAGAGAATTATGATTTTGGTAATGCTGCCAATGACATCAATCCCGGAGATATTGAGACGATTAGTATTCTAAAAGGGGCTGCGGCAAGTTCCTTATATGGATCGCGGGCATCCAATGGTGTCATTTTAATTACTACTAAAAAAGGAAAAGCAGGTGCTTTCAAGGTAGACCTCACTTCAGCTGCAGCCTTTTCGCAGGTAACAAATGTACCTAAGCTACAGGATAAATATGGACAGGGTTTTGCGTATGAAAGTTGGATTGCTGAAAATGGTAGCTGGGGAGCAAGATTTGATGGGCAAACGCGGGATTGGGGATCTAAAGTTGATGGAAAGCGTTTGTCTCAGACCTTTGCCGCAGCTAAAAATAGTTTCAGAGATGCTTTTGATACCAGTCAGGAGTACAATAATACAATCTCTTTTAGCGGGGGTACAGATCAGTCGACATTTAGACTTTCTTACGGAAATGTAAACAGCAACGGCATTTTGCCAGGCTCCAGTGATGTATATAAAAGAAATACAATAAGTTTGAATGGTTCTACTAAGTTTAAAGACCTATCCATTACTGCAGGTTTAAACTATCTTGGAAAGAACACCAGGACAGTACAGACTGGTCAGGCGAATTCAGGGGTGGGCTCTTCTTTTTATGAGGATATTCTACAGATTCCGGTTAATTTCGAAATCTCAAAATTTAAAGACTACAACAATAAATACTTTGATGTAGATGGCTTCTATAGTCCTTTTACACAAAATCCATATTATTCAGTTTTTGAGAATGGTGCGACATTTAAAAGCGACAGGTTCTATGGCAACCTTGATCTGAAAATAAAACCATTAGAATGGCTGACGCTTCAATTTCAGCAAGGCGTTGATGTGAGTAATATCGTCGATAAGATTTGGAATGCTAAGAATTCACCAACTCAGGGTTCATGGTCTGGAGGTGGTAACGATGAGCAAATCGTTAGGCAGGCAAGTGTTGGAAATGTTGTTGATGGTTCAGAAAAATATTTTGAGTTTGATTCCAAGCTCAATGCGCTATTTGATCAGAAATTCTCCGATCAATTTAATGTAACGGGATTGATCGGCTTAAACTTCAATGACAGGGGTTCAAGAGTTTTATATACCGGTATTGAAGATCTGTTGATCCCTGGCTTATATCAGATTGATAACTCAGGGAACGCCCCAACGAGCAGTCAGACCAGTAAGCAGCGCAGGCTTTTCGGTGCTTATGCCTCTGCCACTTTGGGATATAATTCTTTTGCTTATTTGACTTTGAATGCAAGAAACGATTGGAGTTCAACCCTGCCAAGCGCGCAAAGAAGCTATTTTTATCCTGGTGCCAATTTTTCTTTGATCCTGTCTCAGATGATCGATATGAGCAATGCTAAACTGTCTTTATTCAAATTAAGAGCAGCTTATGGTAAAACGGGAAGTGATACCGATCCTTATAGTGTGTTAAATACGCTGACTAAAACCAATGTTTTTTTGGGTGGAGGTGCTTATACTTCATTCCCATTTGGAGGAGTAGGTGGGTATAGTATTTCTAATACTTTAAATAATACCAAACTGAGACCGGAGATCAGCACAGAAACTGAATTTGGGACGGAGATAAAGTTTTTCGATAACCGTCTAGGACTGGATTTCTCATATTACAACCGCGTTACCAATGATCAGATTCTACCCATTGTCTCTGCGCCATCTACTGGTGTAAACCTCAGAGTCGTAAATTTCGGAAAGGTGCGTAATAGAGGTATTGAGATCACATTGAGCGGGGTTCCGATAAGAACTGATGATATGAGTTGGAATATTGGATATACCTTTACAAGAAATAGAAACGTTGTTCTCGAATTGCCGGATGGACTGAGCAAGGTAATCTTAAATGCTGTATTTGATGCGCAATTTGTGGCTAAGGTTGGTCAGCCTTTAGGCGTATTTGAGGCTCCTGTGCCAGTTTATGATCCAGAAGGACGTATTGTGGTAAGTTCAAATGGATTTCCCGCTTCTGCACCTAATCTGGGAACCTATGGCTCCTCTCAGCGCGATTTCGTAATGGGCTTTACCAATACTTTCACTTATAAGGATTTTATGTTCGGCTTCACGCTGGATTTTAAAAAGGGAGGCCTATTCTATTCCGGCACAGCAGATTTGCTAAATTTTGTGGGTAATGCTGCAAATACAGTTTTTAACGACCGACGTACGTTTATTGTGCCTAATTCAGTGGTAAAAGTTGTGGATAATGCGGGCAAAGTGACTTATGTAGAGAATACAAATCCGATTACCGAAAACAATGTTTATTCCTATTATTATACCAACCTGGGAAGGGCAATTTCTTATAAGGATAGGATTATTGACAAAACATACCTAAAGCTCAGAGACGTTACGCTTGCGTATTCCCTGCCTAAGAACATTGCAAGAAGGATAGGAACTGACAAGGCGATGATCACCCTTTACGGTAGGAATTTGCTTACCTGGTTGCCCAAACAGAATATAACCATAGATCCTGAGGTTTCAAATTTTGGTAACGACCTTTCCAGTGAATTCGGAGAGTTTAGAACTGGTCCATCCACAAGGAATTTCGGCGTTTCTTTAAATCTAACCTTTTAATCTTCAATTAATTGTTTATACAAATGAAAAATTTAAATAAAGTCATTATGGTGTGCTCACTTGCTGGACTCATAAGTAGTGGTGGATGCAGTAAGTTAGACATAAACATAGATCCCAATAAGCCATTGCTGGAGAAGGCAAATCCTGAATCACTAATCCCTTCAGGAGTGATTTCAACTGCAGGAAGAGTAGGGGGGGACTTAGCGATTGTTGGCGGGATCTGGTCTCAGCATTGGACACAAAATAACTCTTCAAGTCAATACATTAGTCTCGACACTTATGATGTTCCAAATTCATCGTCCTTTATAAACAGCCCTTATCAGGAACTTTATTCAGGAGCATTGGCGGACTATCAGCTTGCAATTGAGAAAGCTGTTGTGGCAAAGGATTGGCGTTATAATCTCATGGCTACAGTGATGCGGGCCTATACCTACCAGGTTCTTGTGGATCTGTTTGACAAAGTTCCCTATACTGAAGCCCTGAAGGTTGGTACATTTTTGCAACCCAAATTTGATGATGGATATACCATCTACAAATCATTGATTGAAGGAATCGATGCAGCCTTAGCAAAAGACTTTCATAATACACCACATCTAGATACGGACAGTAGAATAGACTTAGTTTTTGGAGATAATGGCAATGCATCCTTTGAGGATCAGATGGAGAACTGGGAGCGTTTTGCAAACACCTTAAAGCTTAAAATGTACTTAAGAATGGCCTATGTAAAACCTACGGAGGCTGAGGCGGGTATCAAGGCAATGTATGATGGAGATGCTAAATTTTTGACCACCAATGCAGGTGTGGCCGGGTATGAGAATGTTCCTAATAAAAGTAATCCTTTGTTTGAGTACAACTTCAGAAGGCTGAATACAACAGATAACCTAAAAGCGAGTGCAACGCTGGTAAGCTGGCTGGAACAAAACGCGGATCCTCGGGCCCAGGTTTATTTCGGTGTGGATAGCCCTGTGCCTACAATTAATCAAGGTGATTTTTGGAATCAAAGTAGTCACCCAGAATATTTTGATGCGGTAGTTCCTGTTATTGCTCCTACAGCACCGGTTTGGTTCATCACTAAAGCCGAGTCTTGCTTCATGCAGGCAGAATTTTTGGAACGTTACTATGGAGGTTCAGGAGCGGAATTGAAGTACAATGAAGGAGTAACAGCAGCGTTTACAAATCTTGGCTTGCCTGGCCCTACAACTTTATTGGCTGGTCCGTACAAATACCCTACAACTGCCAACCTGGAGACAAAAATAGAAAAGATAATTGTTCAGAAGTGGGCGTCACTATTTGGTTCCCATGCTTTGGAAGCTTTCTTTGAACAAAACAGAACAGGTTACCCAAGGATTAGCCCTGTATATTCAACAGAGGAAGATTACCAACCGGGTACTTTAGTTTATGCATCCAGAGGTGTTACCGGTGCGGGAAATTTTCCTAGAAGATTAGTTTATCCAGAGTATGAAAAAAGTAGAAATACCAATACCCCAGCCGAGGTGCCGATTTATACCAAAGTTTGGTGGGGAAAATAGTTTTTTAATCAAAAGAGATTCAGATGAAAATTAATAATAATAAGATATTGACTTTAATGTTGATGGTTATTGCAGCCGTATATGCTACAAGCTGCAAAAAGGACGTAGATTATGGAGGAACAGTAATGCAAAAAATGTCAGGTGACTGGCATGTATCGGTGGACAATTCTGCGAAGCGATATAATTTGTATAGTTTCAATACAGCAGACAATAGTGCTAAACAGTTTTGGATTCAAAGTACGGGTCTGAGAGCTGGGACGAAGAATATAGCAATCAAAGGAAAGATAAATGTAGATCTTGGGAGTCAGACTTTCTCGGTATCAAATGTTACTAATGTCGCTGTTGGGGCTCCTTACACAAGTTTTAGCATTTCAAATGGCCGAATCATCACAAATGGGACTGTTGGTCCCGGATCGGGTACACCTACAGATTCGATCACATTTGACCTGAATATTGATGGTGCTACATTCAAAGTGACAGGAAGACATAAAACTGGATTTGTAGAGGATCGTCCTAAATGATGTACTGCGCAGCAGCCTTTAATCACTTTGCTGCTGCGCCTAACTTAAAAGGTTCTCAATAGACTATTCCGAGCACTGGAATAGTCTATTACTTATTTGAGACGGTGTGAATATGGTTTAAAATTATGAGGGTTGATAGAACAAGTCATCAGACTTCTCTTAGGTTAAAAAGCTGTGAAGTAAATACAATCCTTTTTAATCGGTTACACAAATTTAGAGACGTAAGAATATGATTGATCAAACAATACAAGTCGTCATCAATGCACCCCATAAGGACGTTTATAACTATATCTCTGACTTGAGGAATGACAGAGAATGGAGAACAGAGGTGATATTGACTTCATCACAGGCTGACTTGGAAATAGGAAATATTGCAATAGAAAGCTCCTTTCTTTCCAGAAAGATCCCTCAATATATCCGCCGACTGGAATGCATAGCGTTTCAGCAAAATGATATGATTTTATACCAAACGCTTGATGGTGATCCCCATTACTTGAAAAGTACCCGGAGTGTGCAGATTTGCGAAGGTGATTCTACACGGTTCATTTATCGACTCGAATTTGATCAGAGCATAGTCAAGCATGCTTTGGGCTTCAGCTTACCTAAGTTAAATATTGATGTTGTGACCAGAAGATCAATGCGAAATTACATGAACAATTTGAAGACCATCCTGGAAACCAATGTGTAAAATGGGAGTAAGTTCAAGATCAAATAAACCCATGTCTTTTTTGATGTTATTGAGTAATCTGCTACTACGGTTGTAAACCGAAAAGCGTAAATCCAGCTGACTCGAGTTCTTGAATATAGCCAGTGTAATCAAGGCCAATATTTATACGCTCACAGAATCCTATAACGGACAATATATCACGCCATTCTTTTAATCCCTCGAAAAAAAAATGGTTAGGATTTGTATTTTTGTGATTATGATTTTTAGAACTGCGGAACTTTCAGATATAAAACAGATGCAGATAGTGAGACACTTGGTGAAAGAGAATACACTAAGTGATCCTAATCTTGTTCCAGATAAAGATGTAGCATATTACATTTCCGAGAAAGGAAAGGGATGGGTTTGTGAAGTGGATGGGCTAGTGGTGGGTTTCTCTATTATAGACCTCATGGAAAGAAGTGTTTGGGCGCTATTTGTTGATCCAGAATTTGCAGAAAAGGGGATTGGAAAGGAGTTGCACAGGCTAATGATCGATTGGTATTTTGAACAAACCACTGATACGGTGGTGTTGGGGACATCCCCGGGTACCCGGGCAGAACGATTCTATAATTTTCAAGGCTGGACTCCTATCGGAAGTTATGCTAACGGAGAGACTAAATTTGAAATGCATTATGAGGACTGGTTGAGATTTCGTTGAATTTGAGTACCTGATTCTGTTTTAAGCAGATAACCCACTTCATTCCTTCTCCCCAATTTTGAAAATAGCTGGTAAACGATTTTTCCGGCTATTTCTTTTTCAAATACCCTAAGTATTCCCATGGCGTTATGCCACATTGTTTTATAAAGCTTTTCGTGAGATAGGAAGGGGGTATTGAAGCTTACTTCATAAGCAATTTGTGTATTGATGAGTTTTTCTTTTATGAGTAATTTAATGGAAAGTTGGATAGGCCCTGTAACCTTTCTGCTCAGTTCATTGTCTCTATCTTTAAAAATTATAACAATTGACTATATGTATAGATCACCATTTTTTGAGGAAGAGGATAGTGAAAAGGTATTGGCATTTATGTTTGCAAATCCTTTTATTACCCTGATAGGTAACGATGGGGAATTTCCTGTTGCCACCCAGGTACCGGTAATTGTAAAAAGGATAGGTGATATGATCCTGCTGGTTGGCCATATCATGAGAAAATCAGATCATTTCCGTGCGTTCAGTATCAATGAATCAGTAATGGCGCTATTCAGTGGTTCACACGCTTACATCAGTGCTTCTGTTTATGAAAAACCAAGTTCGGTGTCAACTTGGAATTATCTTTCGGTACAGGCAAAAGGCAGGATTAAAATGCTAGATGAAGCTGGGACTTACCAAGCGGTAAAAGACTTGACTGATATATATGAATCTCCGGATAGCAGCCCAGCGGCATTTGGAAGGATGGATAAAGATTACATTAAAAAACATCTAAAAGCAATAGTCGGATTTGAGCTGGAAGTACTCAAACTCGATCATACTTTTAAATTAAGCCAGAATCATTCAGCTCAAAATCGCAAAGGCATCATAAATAAATTACTTGCAGGTAGCGATATGGATATAGCTTTGGCGCAAGAAATGGAAAAGCAGCAAAACGATCCAATAGAAATCACGAAAAAACTTACTAATGATTTAGGGGTGTGTACTTCTGGAACACGCCATGTAAATGAGAAGAAGATATAATAACTGAGATTTATGATACATTTAATAATTGGCACGCAAGGTGCCGGGAAATCTACTTACTCCATGAATTTAGCAGAAAAAATTAATGGAATTCACCTCTCAATTGATGATTGGATGCAGGAATTGTTTGGTCCAGACCTTCCAGTACCGATGGATTTTGGATGGATAATGATAAGAGTGCACAGATGTGAGCAACGAATATGGTCCACTGCAGTAAAAATAGCTCAGACAGGTGGAAATGTAATTTTGGATCTTGGTTTTATGAAGGTGCAAAATAGAAGTCTATACCTAGGGTTGGCAAAAGAGCATGGGATTTCAACCCAACTACATTATATTAACGCACAATTGCCGACTCGTTTGGAACGTGTTATGAAGCGGAACGCTGATAAGAGCAAAACTTATTCTTTTGAAGTGAGCCCAGCTATGTTTCATTACATGGAAAATGAATTTGAACCACCAACTGAAGACGAATTGAAAGATATTGTCTTTATCAATACAGATGAGTCTATTTAAGTAGAAACTTCTGCTAAATATTAAAAATTCTTAATCTAATTAATTTGCCACACAAATTCATTGGGGAAGATTTGAATATTAATGTGAGATAGGACATTACCCCTGATATAAAATAAAAGTTGATTATGTAGAAGGGGGCTAAGATTTGCCTCCTTCTTGGTTTGTTATGAGACTAAATTTCTTGATTTTTTGTAGCATCTCAGCGAAATTTTAAAATATGCTTTTTCTTAAGTCAATGAGTTGTTGCTTCACATTTTTTCGCACTATTCCGCCATGATAACAAATCAATTCATTAATTTCTAATTCAATAAGCTTTTCAATGGACCTAATCGCTGCCGGGAGGTTTAGCGTGTACTGTGGATTGGCAATATTAAGATGGCCATTTTCTATAACCAATGCATCACCTGCAATGAGTGTTTTGGTTCGGTAAAGATAAATAGATATATGTCCAGGCATGTGCCCAGGAGTTGGAATGATCCTAAGATCTTTATTTTCTTTGAAATCATCCGTCGTGAATACATAGTCCACATTAACAGGTTTTACGGATGTCAGCATTAACTGAAAATAACGCGCATTAGCTTTTTCTGATTCAGGTAACTCTGGATATATTTTTTGCGCCTGCAGCATTCGCAAAGATTTTTTCCTGCCATTAACATAATTTGCTTCCGTTGAAGAGGAACAGACTTTAACATGAGGGTAGACTTCTTTAATCTCATGAAGACCACCAATGTGATCGATATCGTGATGGGTTACAATTATAGAAGTCAGATTTTTCAAGGAAAAACCAATTTGATTCATCGCCTTTTCGATTAATGGTAATGATCCTTCATATCCGCAATCAACTAAAATAAGTTCATGTTCCGAGCTCAGAAGAGCTGGATGTAGAATAGTTTCAGCGCCACTAAAACTGTACTTTATTTCGAGACAATTTATTTTCATTTTTTTAGGGGGATTATTCAATGTCTTTCTAGTAACTGCATTTATAAAAGGCAGTAATATCAAGATGAATGCTACATCTGGGGTGATATACAATGGCTGACTAGGATCTGTATGGTTAGTTTAAAGTATCCTTTTATTATTGGCGCAGAACATCAAAGTGAATAGAAAATTGCATGGGTTGGACAAAAATTAATTTAAAGGCGCAGGAGAAAGGTGGGTAGTTAGAAGGAGGCAAATTTCAGCCCCCTTCCGGGTTTGTTGCGAGACTAAATTTATCAACCTTTTTTTGTAGTAAGTTTACAAGTAATTTTAATTTCACTGTTCAGCATTTGGAACTTCGTCAATGTGAAAATAAATTTTTAAACCTCTTTCCCTACCAATTCTAACATCTTCATCAGCACCTTTGGATAGACCTTCAATTCGAAGTATTGCATCGCATTTTTCCAGTAATCGGTGGGCACAAGGGTATTGTATTTCATTCCAGATTTCATCACCTGTTTGTGTAGAACCTGCCAGATTTATCAGTGGCAAGGCAACCCATTCGCCAATCATTGGTACGTGACCTTTTCTGAATAATGGGACGGCAAAGGCTTCAAGGTTAGCCAGATTTTGCTTCATTAAAATCGGATCATCATTAGTGCCGCTTCTATAAGGGCCTGCAATTAGTATAAGCATATTGTTCTTGTTTTCTAATTTTGTAATAAGTTTAAGGTCATTATCCGATTAATTAATAAATGCTGCAATAGCATTATGGTTTTGCCATCTTTTATTTCTCCCAGTTCTATCATCGCAAATGCTTGAGGGAAGGGGATTTCGAGAACAGTTATATGCTCCTCCTCCTCGGGTAGGCCTCCACCATCATTTATTTTCATCTCTGATGTGTACGAGGCTATGAAAAAGTATAAAAGTTCTGTAACTGATCCAGGAGACATATAAGCTTCAAATATTTTCGTAACCTCAATAATTTTAAAGCCTGTTTCTTCTTCTGTTTCTCGTTTGATACAATCTTCAGGGCTATCCAAATCCAATAATCCCGCACATGTTTCGATAAGCATTCCATCTTTATTCCCATTTAAATATGTCGGTAGCCGAAATTGTTTCGTTAAAATCACAGTATTTCGTTCCCTGTTATATAGCAGTATCGTTGCTCCATTTCCACGGTCATACACTTCTCTTGTATGTACCACAGCTTTGCCGTCTTTTTTCTCCGCCTGATAGGTCACCTTGTTCAGGATATACCAATTGTCCGATAAAATCTCTTTATTTATTAACTTGATATTTTTTTCCATATTTATCTATATAATTGAACATTTAATGTTGAGGAAAATGATAATCATCTCTACTATTCCTATGTAGTGGATAATTTATCCTGTGCAAAGAAGTGACATCGCTCTAATACTTATTATTTTTCGAGACGCCGTTGCCGAACTCCAGCCCATTTTTATTAATCCTTTTGATGAAAAAAAGATTTGATTTCCTTAGCACCGCAAGTTCCTTTGTCAGGTCTTTGTCGATCCTTCTGGTTATAGCTGGAGTTCACAACATATTTATCCTCATCGAAGTCAATTTTTGAATTTAAAGAGAACTAGAATTCGATATATCTGCAAGCGCCTGAAAGAGATTTAATGGATATTCTGATAGTCTGTTGCATAAATATAGATACCATTCTTTACCATAAACAAAATAAAGCTTAGTCATATAGCCCTCTGCCTGTAATTGAAGCAAACCTTCTTCTTGAATACCATAAAGGCTTTCAAATTCATAATCCGTTTTATCAGGGTGGTAAAAGTCGATGAGTTTCTTTGCCTCCTGCTGTATATCTGCATGATGAGTCGCTATAGAACATTTGTGTCTAATTTCAAACAGTTCTCCGATATAGCCCAAATATACTGTGTCAAGTTGCGAACCCCTTTTCATGCTTAACCCTTCATCAGTGCCGAAAGCACCTTTAACGATTCTGATTCTGCCTGGCAGCTTTTTTAGTTCATCGAAATCTTCACGCGTTCTGTACAAATATGCCTGAAGGGTTACCGCGAGTACATCAGTAAGTTCTGAAGCCTTCTTATAAATTCCCAACACATTGTCGGTCTGATGAGGCCCCTCAGCGCTTAGGTTCACCTCGATTCCAAATCGGGAGGCAACTGAGCAGATTTCCATTAAGTTCTCCAAACATAGCTCAAGAGAAACATTTAAACCTATATGTGACAAATCGAGGGAAACTGTAGAATTCAATTCTTTTGACGCGATATGAGTACAAATCCTTAAGAACTCATCTTTGGCAGCATTTGCCTCCGAAGCCTGGTTAATATTTTCACCCATATATTCAATAGAGCATTTCATTGAACGATTGTTCGCCTGTATAACTTTCTTCAGTGTTTCCTCTAACGTTTCACCTCCAATATATCGGTCTGCTGCCTTACGCAGGATACCATATAGTAATTTGTTGTTGAGCAAGTATTGTTTTGCCTGTTCATTAGTAGCTATGGTTTTTAAAGCGGCACTTCCAATACTTAATAATTCTTCCATTTGCTTTTGATATATAAAATTCTTGTGTTAACTGTATTATTTGTGATATCCCTTTAATCCTTAAGAGAAGTATGGCTAAGGTAAGCTATCAGTTGAGCTACTGCAATCACATGTTTATGGGATTTCTGGTGAGTAATAATAAGTAAATGACATTTTGAAATTATTAATATTTCCTGTAACCTTTTTGATTGTCTGTTTGTCTTGTAAAAAAAGTAATGGGTTCGCATCCTATTATTTAAGATCAACATAAACTCTTATAAAATGGTAATCAATCACTACCAGACAAAAAAGAACTATCTAAGAAAGAAAAGTTCAGCCAAAATCGCCGGTTCAATTTTTAGACTAATATTGCTAGGTGCTATCTTTAGTAGCTGTAAAAATAATATCCAGAAAGAACCTGAACTACCCCAGGTGAAGATGATTAAGTCGATCAAGACAACTGATGGGCAACTTGGGCAAAATTTTATAGTCAATTATGGTTTGGACAGACAAGTGTCTTATGTTGGCTCAGCTGATTTCAGGTTTGGCTATACCTATAGTTACTTAGGTACACAGATTAGCCGTATCGAGCACAATGCTGGAGATTTGCTTTATACGCTCGTTTTGAATTATTCAAATAATAATGTACTATCAAATGCAGAATTTAAAGTCACAAATGCTTCTGGTGTAATCATATCCTTCCCGTTGACTTGCAAGAATACCGGAAACCTTATCACAATAGCTACAAATGCCCATGATTTAACCTTTCTTGAACTCCAGGTAAGCGATGGAAAATTAATTAAAGCACTTACAAACGCCTGGTACTTAAAAACCTCAATAAGTTTTCAGTATAACGATAAAAAGGAGCGAGTCTATGGAAATGTGATTCCGGTACTTGCATTGAAAAATCCCATTTCACCTGCAATTGCGATTCTGGTAAATGAACTTATTTCGCTTTCCTTGCAGGCATTTTTTTCAAAACAGCTTTCAGCATTTCAGTCCTTAAGATCTTCGGTAACTATAAACTATACTCCAAATTCAGGAGATTTAACATCTATAAAATGCCAGAGTGATGAGCTGGATCCTGATGGAAATCTTGTTAAAAGTGTTAAAACCGATATCACCTATACTTATTCGAATTAAATATTAACGGACTTAATCTATCAGGCAAAAGAACGGGTTTTGCAGTCTTCTGAATTTTCAGCTTTCCTTTTTATCACACTAGTAAAATTATGAATTTGTATCGATCAACCATTTATATATCGTCTGTGGTTTGCCTTTCTATCTTTTTCTCTTGTAACGGAGATGGCAAACAAAAGTCATCTAAGATTAGCAAATCTACTCCAGGAACTTTGCAAATCCCTGAAATCCTGCCTCACGCATTGCCTGAAGAATTTTACATGCGGCTTGAGGGAGAAATTGGGGGGCAAGCCGTCGTAATGAATCTACAAAGGGACAAATCTGAGTTCTATGGGAACTATTATTATCAGGGTTCCTGGCTAACTTTATCGGAGATGGAAACCAGCCTCAAGGAAACATTTGTTTTTTCAGAATCGGGATTTAATCTGAACGACGAGGAACGTTTCATGCACCTTAAATGGACTGGTGTAGGATTCGTTGGGTACTGGACGGCCGACAATGGCCGAAAATCTTACCCACTGATTTTAAGAGAAAGTTATCCAGAGGGGAGTTTTCAGTTTAAACATAGAATTTTTAAGGATTCAATACAGAGCGTCCCCGTAGAGTATGAAAAAGGGATTGTAGAATTCCAGGAACAGTATATTGTAGCTGATGGAAATAACCGGGATTACAAATGGTTGGATAAAGTCATCAAGTTAAGAGATGGAATTAATGGTAGTCAGTCCTGGGAGCGGGGTATTTCAAAAAAATCTGATGGGATACTGAATGCTTTGTTAGTTGACCTACCAGATACCCTCGGAGCAGATAGTGCATTGTTGCATTCGAACTATTTCAATATGTCTAAAAACACCATACTGTATAATGAAAGATCATTTCTGGTTTTGGAAAAGAATTTTAGCGCATATACTGGTGGTTTGCATCCAAATTACAGTACAACTATGGTTTGCTTTGATGTGAAAAATAAAAAGCTTTTGCACCTGAAAGATATTTTAAAGGCAGATGCAAACCTTTCAGCTGTTCTGGAAAGTTGTTTCCGGGAACAATATGGCCTTAAAAAAAATCAATCCCTTAAAGAGATTCTATTTGAAGAGGAAATTTATGAGAATCATAATTTTTACTTCAACAATAATGGATTAGCATTTAAATACAATACTTATGAAATCGCACCCTATAGTGAAGGCGAAATATCCATATTCCTTCCTTTTTCAAAGATTAGAAATATGATTCGACCCACATTTCTGCAAAGATTTGACCCCTCGTGAGAATCCCCATCGGTTAAAATCACATGCTTATGTGATTGATGAAGCTTGATTAACGGGTTATCTTACAAAGATGATAACAAGAATAAATATAATTAGGGGAAAACATTTATTGCTGCTTGCCATGGCTTTGACGGGTGGTAGCCTTGCTAAGGCACAACGTTTGTTTACCGTTAGTGAACTAAAAAAAGATTTTTCCGTGGTGAAGGCTGCACTTAAGGAGGCACACGCTGGAATTTACCGATATAGTGATAAGGTCGATATTGAAAATCATTTCGTTTCCATGGAAAAAGGAATTAACCGACCAATGACTGAGCAGGCTTTCTTCAGATACCTCAACCCATTTATAGCAACAATTAAGGACGGCCATACCAAATTCCACAGGGAGGGGAGACCGGATGATTTGTTTGCCTTTGCAAAAACTGGTTATTTCCCCTTGAAGCTCTATTTTTACGGTAACAAAGCTTATGTGCGCTCGGATACTGTTAACGGGAGAATATCAGCCGGGGCAGAAATAACAAGCATCAATGGAAGGCCGGTCAAAGTTGTTCGCGACCTGATTTTTAAAAACATTTTCGTTGATGGCAAAGGGAATACAATGAAGTATGCCCTTATCAATGATAGTTTTGGGGGCTATTATGCGACATTTATTGAAACATCGAAGCTATTTAAGGTTGGCTATGTAGACAATGGGCAAGCAAAGACGATCTCCATTGCCGGAGTATCGTCACAAAATATTGGTCACATCGAGGACCTTGTTGCCCCGTACCAGCTAAGTTTTCTTGGCGAGAGAATTGCCCTAATGCGTATCTCAGTCTTTCAGCCTGGCCCTGCTGCGGTCGGGTTTGATAAGTTTCTTTCCGAATCCTTTCAGGCAATTCGAAACGCTCAGATTTCAACTCTCCTTTTAGATTTGCGCAATAATGAAGGCGGAATTGATGCTTATGGAATCATGTTGTATTCATATCTCACAGATATAAGTTTTAACTATTATGACAGATTTACCGTGGCAGGACCTGCTGAGTATAGTTTTAGCCGCTATGCTAAATTACCGCCAGAACTGGAGCATTTAAAAAGGTTTATAAAAAAAGTTGATGGCGAGTACCAGTTCTCGCAAAAAGTAGGGCTAGGCCCTCAGCAGCCCAATCCGCTGAATTTCAACGGTAAACTTATAATTTTAATCAACGGAAGAAGTTTTTCAGTAACGAGCGAATTTGCGTCGATAGCAAAGGATAACCGTAGGGCAGTTTTCATAGGTGAAGATACAGGTGGAGCAGCAGGAGGTAATACCAGTGGAGCATTTGCTCTTGTAACTCTGCCCAATACCAAATTGGGACTTGATATTCCCCTCCTGGGCTACCATATGCACCTTAAAGATTATTCACAGGCTGATTTTGGCGTAAAAGCAGATTATCAGATTGTCCCTTCCATAAAAGATATCATGGAGAAGAATGACCCTGTCATGCAAAAAGCACTTGCACTATCAAAATAAGGATTGAAATACGATAAATGTCTTACTTTTTTTATTGCAGTATAGGATTTGTTTTCTGTTGGTGAACATTTGAAAATCAATTTGATTGCTGCATTTTTTTGTCTTGTCTGGATTAAACCCCATGAACATGTGATTGTTGCATACTGCTCACTGGGCTACTTTTGTAACCATTAGGTATACACTAGGGATAATATTCCCCAAAAATTAGAAGAAATGAAAAAGATATTATTTGCACTGATTGCCACCTGCTCAATATGGACGGCCGCAGATGCTCAGATACTCCAGGGCCTTGGAAGAAAGATGAAAGATAAGGTTCAGGAGCGGATTAACTCAAAAATTGATAAAGCTGCCAACGCTAGTCTTGAAAAAGTTGAAGATAAAATTTCAGGAAAAAATAAGGAAGCCACAAAAAACGACAATCAACCGGCTATGGTGACTGAAAAGGAGTCTTTAAAATCATACTCTAAATTTGACTTTATTGCTGGGGAGAAAATTATTTACCTAGATGATTTTTCCAAGGATCCAATTGGAGAACTTCCCGCAAAATGGAATTCAAATGGAAAAGGAGAGGTGATAAAAGTGGACAAAACACCGGGGAAATTTCTTAGACTATTCCCAGGTACGAAATATCTCTCAGCCAATACTGCGGCATTTGGAGACAATTTTACGATAGAATTTGATCTTATTATGGATGGTACGCCTCCTTCAGGCACACGGTTTTACCCGGATCTGGCCATAGGTTTGTTTGCTGCAGGACGAAAGCCCGGCACGGACAATGCATTTTTGGATCAATATCCAAAGGTAGAAAACATCACCGAAATTTTACTCAAACCCAATGTTGACGGCGCCTCTATGTCTTCGTTAAAGAGCAAGGGAATGGCGAATGCTACCACGTTTGAAAGCGGGGCCATCGCATACAAAGAATACACTGCTTCATTCGGTCATCTCGCACATTACGCCATTCAAGTTGAAAAACAGCGATTGAGATTTTGGGTGGACGGCCATAAGGTTTTCGATACCCCTAGAGCAATCAACCTAAGCCCAGGACTCAATCAAATTTATTTGAATTGCTTTAAATACTGGTTTTATAACGAAGATAACTTTGGTCTATATGTCAGCAATTTCAAAATAGCAACAGGTATTCCCAAGCCGGCGGAAACCCTACTGACAAAAGGCTCATTTTCAACCAGTGGAATACTTTTTGACCCTGGCTCCGATCAGCTCAAACTGCAATCCATGGGTATTATAAAGGATGTGAGCAAATATCTGACCGAGGATCCGGCCATTAAGCTGAAAATCATTGGCTACACGGACAGCGATGGTGAAGCCGACGCTAACCAGCAACTTTCTGCGAAACGTGCAGCAGCAGTTAAAAAAGTTTTGATAAACGAATTCAAGATAGAGGCATCCAGACTGGAAGCCTTAGGTAAAGGGGAAACAGTGCCCATCAATGATAACAAAACAGAATCTAATAAGGCCTTGAACCGCAGAGTGGAGTTTGTAAAGGGCTAAAAAAAGCAAATAAAAATCGGCTTAAAAGCCACAAAATAAAATCACATGAACATAAAAAAAATAATTTTTCTCCTGCTAACTTTGCAGACTGGTATGTTTTTATCTTGTAAGAAGGACCAAATCAATGCTGATGGGGATCAAACGAGCGAAGTGAGAAAGCCGGGCAATTTTAAACAGGTATATACCAGTGGATCCACGCCCATTTTCATTTCCTACGGATCCGAATATAAAATAGAGCTGAAAGGCTCCAAAAATCTGATTGCAAGGTATAAGACTACTATTTCGGGCGATGAGCTGGCGCTAGGGTATGAACACTTGGAACTCGGTAAGGATGACCTTAAAATCTATGTGACCTTGCCGCTGTTGGAAAAAATCTCTTTAAGTGGTAGTACTACGATTGAAATTCATGGCAATTTCCCTGATCAGGCCACGCTCCTAGCTGATATTAGTGGTTCGGGTGACATAGAATTACTTGGGACAATGAAAACAGAAAATTCAAAAATTAACATTTCAGGTAGTGGAGATGCAAGGTTTAAAAACATGATTAGTAAAAATGCAATATTGAGTATATCTGGAAGTGGCGACATCCGGAGCAGTGTGACCGCTAACTTGAAAGCAGGGATAAGCGGAAGTGGTAACATTTATTATACGGGAGAGCCTGTTGTCGATTCTGGAATAAGTGGAACCGGAAGAGTAATTAAAAAATAATAAAGTATATCTGTCAAATTGCGAAGGGCCGGCTGTTAAGCCAGCCCTTTTTTGATTTCCTGATAATCATATCTTTATGGTTTTCATGGAGATTGAAGTAAATAAATTTTGATTTAAACCCTAGAAATCCGCTCAACATGTGATCCTGATCGCACCAAGATGCTGCTTAAATCAGCAAAATTAACAGGAGTTTCTTCATAAACGACTCATATCTATCAGGGTGTCGAAATTATAATTGATGATCTGAGCTTTCGTTTGAAGCAAGCTGCCGTCGAACAGCATGAGGTTAACCTTATCGAACAGTGCTTTGGAAATTTCTAAAATTTCAACAGTGACATTTTTTCCTTTGACAGTTGATTTATCTTGATAAAGCTTCGCTGCCTGAACTGCCATGTTTCCAAGTGCTGTCTTCCTGGCCTTAAAGTAGGACAGGTTAACGCCAAATTCCAGTTCGTCGCACATTCTGATCAAAATCGCTCTTGAAATGCGGTAGGCTGATGCTTCGCGTGAAACTGCGGCTCTGCGTTCTTCTTCAGAGCCGGCGTAATGATCTGATTTGGCAGACCAGTTTACGATTTCATTTTGGGCATTTCTCGAACTTTCAATCATATCCTGTCTGTATTGTGAGAGCTCCATTTTGTAAAAGTTAAACCTGACATCCAGTTGTTCGACTATCTTGCTGCCGGCAGAGCCTCCCGGATGATAAGAAGGAGTGCCAAGTTCTGTCATTTTCTGGCCAATGGCTTCGGTAAAATCCCTGTATAGATAACGGAATTCCGCATGTTCCTTCTCATAGTTGAAGCGTTTTACGACCGGGTCAAAAAAAGGATTAGGTATGGAATCTATGAATGCCCGCGCGGGTATAAATTCCTCGGCCGGGGCCAGAAGGTTTTCAGGTGTGATTTTTATGCGAGAAATTTGTTTCACAGCCAATTCAGTATTAATCAGTGGTTTGGCATAGTAGGATTTGATCAAAGTTTTCACTTGGGGTTCATTTGATATTTTCTTATAGAAATCTTCGATGTCCACAAGTCCTTCATCTGCTGCCATCATGGACTTCACCTGTTCGAGAACTTCCTTGTCGAGTAGCGCTTCCGGATTCGCAATTTGGCTGTATCCTTTCAACAGATTTAAAGTCAGTACAGAAATTAAGAGTATTTTTTTCATCATTATTTTTCTTTACTACAAGACAATGCTATTGCTGGTTTGGTTACAGGATTAAACTATTTAATGTTCAGCCTATATTTTCGGTGGACCAGGGGGATAGCTATACCGGAAATCCGCTTATGGATTCCGAAATAAGTGGAACAAGAAGGGCAATCAAAAATTAATGAATATCCTATAACAAACTGCGGGAAGGGCTTGCTTTATTAAATAGCAAGCCCTTTCTGTTTATAACTGTAAAATCACATTTTTATGTGGTTTGGTGATGGTTTGTTTTAAATAAATTTGTATATGAAAACAAAAATCTTGATTATCTGTGTATTAACATCACTTTGCACAGGCGCTTATGGCCAGCGGGCCAGAGAATTGGGAATTATATTCGAAGGAAAACCGGGCGAAAATAATACCATTACAGACGTTAAAGGCGTTTTAGTTGGTTATAAAACCTTGATATCTGGGGCAGGGACTTTAAGAACAGGAAAAGGTCCAGTACGCACCGGAGTGACTGTCATATTTCCAAAAGGCAAATCAATAGCGCCTGTTCCTGCAGGTTGGTTTTGTTTGAACGGAGATGGTGAGATGACGGGAACCACAGCTATTGAGGAATATGGCTTTAACTATGGGGCGATAGGTATTACCAATACCAATAGTGTGGGCGTGGTTAGAGATGGGATTGGGGAATGGAATATTAAAAACTTTTCAAAGGACGGGCAGACCGATTTCTCGTTTGGTTTACCTGTTGTCGCGGAAACCTTTGACGGACTACTTAATGATATTAACGGTCTGCATGTTAAAAGAGAAGATGTATTTGACGCTTTGAACAATGCACACGATGGGAAGATAGAAGAAGGGAATGTCGGGGGAGGAACCGGAATGTCCATGTTTCTATATAAAGGAGGTAGTGGAAGTGCCTCAAGAGTTTTTAAAATTGATACTTCCAGCTATACCCTTGGCGCGTTTATTCAGGGTAATTTCGGTGGCAGGCAGGATTTGGTCATTTCCGGAGTGCCAGTGGGTAAACTTTTAAAAGATGATATGCCAGTGATCAATTCAAAAGAAAAAGACGGTTCTATTATTGTCATAATTGCAACAGATGCCCCACTGCTGCCTGCGCAGTTAAAGATGGTGGCAAAGCGTGCAGCCCTTGGTGTAGGAAAAACAGGAGGTTTGGGTAGAAACAGTTCGGGTGATATATTTTTAGCTTTCAGTACCATCTCTCCAAATGATAATGAAAAAGGGACAATGCAATTCTGGAAAGTGCTGTCGAAAGAAATGCTGGACAAGGTATATCAGGCAACCATACAGGCGACAGAAGAGGCCATAATTAATGCTTTGGTTGCTTCAAAAACAATGGGCGGAATAAATGATAACCTCATTTATGGGATACCACATGATAAAATGATGCAAGTTATCAATAATTACAGCCACCAGGAAAAAAAGAAATAATTGAATATGTTGTTCAAGAAGAACATACTGGGTGGCAATCTTAAATAAAGACCCGCATACTGCACTATAAAACAATATGCGGGCCTAAGTAGAGCTGCTAACAGTCTGTCCTCTTACAAGGAAAATTTAGCCTTTGTCTGCTTATCGAGCATGGTCAAATCATCAGATTCAGGAAGGCTGATTTCAAACTCCTTCAAATGATCAGGAGCTTGAAAACCCATCGCCACACAGCGGTGAAATTCACCGGCTGGAAATTTTTCAGACCAGATTTTATCATTTTCTTTATTTTTTTCGTTGTCGGGATTGGCAAGGTTATAGGCGCTAAGTGAACCAAGAATATCACCAAACACCGTACCCTGTTTATCTCGTATTTTTGCTGTAGACAGGATAACCCCCATGTTGATCTCCCGATCAGTCTTATTTTTTACAGAAATGTCCAACACCACATATTGGTTGCCTTTCTTTGGAACAAACCCCACTGAACTTGTGGGCCTGAATGGTGTGGCTTTATAAATACTTAGCTGATAAGTCGTCGTTTCGATAGTTACCAGGGCCTTTTGCGTTTGATTTGCCTTAGTTATTTCCTCATTACCTGCATGCTCCTCTAGCTGCTGGCTTTGCGCTTTCTTTTCGCTGCAGGCAGCAAATAGCAGTGTTACGCTTAAAAGTGAGATGAATAATTTTTTCATTTTATTTATTTTCTAGTTAATGGGTTGTTAGCAGCTTTACTGAACTCAGCTGCCAGTTATTTTTCTTCGTGGAAACTGAATAATACTTTGGGCTCAGAATCAATCCTTAACATATCAAGGCATTTCTCACCATATTGGTTAACAAATGGCTCACACGCAAATTTTGCTTTAAGTAGTGTTCGGGAATCAAAGTCAGCCTGCGTTAGTTTCTTTTTAGACTCTGGGCCATAATTTATTACCATTCGATCTGTTCCGGTTACCGGATGCAGTTCAATGCTCTTATATACAATACCGTTGCTCAGCTCTGTTTCCCCTACAACCACTGTACCCTTTGTTTCTGTCCAGCTTTGCCTGGTCTCGCCCCCAGAGGAAGTTGCTTTAAGGTAAAGAAGCGCTGTATAGGTTCCATCGGCAGAAAAGTGATAAAACATATAACTGCCTCCAGCACCATCTTTATAACTTGAATTATAGGAATCATAAAAATTTGTTGAAGATAAAATACCAAACTGCCAGTAGTTTGTTGGTGAAATTAACTCTGCCGGTACTGTCGTTCTCGGGGAATCCCCAAAGTCTGTCTGTTCTTCTGGTGAAGATTTTTTGCAAGCTGAAAGTATAAGCAAAGCAGTTATACCCAGTAGCGCAATTTTGTTTTTCATTTTTATATACATTAAGTTGTATTGGCATTACCTATAGCTGGCTTTGCACTGCACAAAGGTAGCCTAGGGTTAAAGTGGGGGCAATAACATCTTAATGTGATTTTCAGGGCTAATTAATTCGTCTTTTGATCGCTATTCTTTAAAAAACAAGTGCGTAAATCGGATCGCAATCTTTAATTCTCCAATGCATTGTTAGCAGGTTGACCGGGATTTTATACGCTGTGCTTCTAATCTAGTCTAACTCAGTGCAAATGATAATCACTTTTTGATCCTTTCAAAACTTATTGGCGATTGCTTTTCCAGAATAGATTCACGCAGGCATACAATCACATTTATATGCGATTGTCTCATATTGCCACCCATTTTAATTTTGGGGAATAATCGGCTTTGGAAAACAGCTAGTCTTTTTTACCAATTCCTGAACGATTCAACATCCAGAATCGCGTCTGTATCAATCCCGAAAAATCATTGAAAATACCTAATAAATGAAAGCAGAAACAATCAATAATGAAAAGGCCATAGATACCCTAAAAGTGATCATCGCAAATGGCGGCCCCTTAGAAAACGACTACTCAGACTTAGAAATGAGTTTAGCCACACTTGCACTGGCAGATCCTAGGGACGGTGAGCTTGCCCTTAAAATGGCACCGCTAATAAGCTCATGTGGATTCCTGTTTGACAAAGTCTCCCTGATGGGGCATATTCGAACCAAACCATACGGCTATGCAGGAGATTTTGAAATAATCGAACGCATCTATCAGAATGAAATTCTTCGTGAGGATTACAGACTTTGGGATACCTACAGTCTTAAACATCCTGCAGCACAGGCGGTAAGAAACAGAAAAAAATATTTTAAGACCCTGCTTAGCAGTAAACTTGTGCAGCGCTCTTCATTGACGCTTTTAGACATCGCAAGCGGACCTGCAAGAGATCTTTTTGAAGTGTATCAGGACTTAAATTATGGTAAGCATCTGCTGAGCACCTGTGTGGAAATGGATAACAAGGCTATCGAATATGCAACTTTGCTCACCGCGCCATTCTCTGACAAAATTACTTTTATCAATAAGAATATCTTTCGCTTCAGTACCACAGAGCAATATGATTTGGTGTGGTCTGCTGGCTTATTTGATTACTTTGATGATAAAGCCTTTGTCAGGTTGCTGAAAGGGTTTGGAAAATGGGTTAATCCAGGTGGTGAAATCGTGATTGGAAATTTCAATGATGAATACAATCCGAGTCGAGTATTTATGGAGTTGTTTGGGGAATGGCACCTTAATCACAGAAGTGAGCATGATCTTATTGGTTTAGCACTGGAGGCGGGTTATCTCAATGAGCAGATCAGTGTTGGGAGAGAGCCTGAAAACATCAATCTTTTTCTTCACATCAGATGTTAAATCGTACAGCCGGATTTAATCCGGCTGTTTTCTATCATTTAAAGGTTTTACTGGAATTTTGTCCATTTTACCAGCTCAGTGACAATAAAAAAAGTAATGCAATTTTAGTCTTAAGAATAACGGATCACTTCATGAGCCTTTCTGTGGTATGATCGTTAGGTGAAAGTTCTACTTGACTCAAACCAGGGGTGCATGTAATTAGTTTTCGTGCTCAGCGCGGCCATCACCCTTAATCCCTGAATGCCGGGTGCCTATGGTGTAGGTTGTTCGGTAGTTAATAGCTTTCAGGCCAAATTATCGAGTATGCTTTTAGGCGTGCTTTTGGCGTAAATACTTTTTTTCAGACCTGAAGACAGGGCCTCACGCAACGCTTTTCTGGCCCTGGTTACCCTGACCTTAGACAAAACCTCGCTGATGCCAAGATTTTCTGCTATTTCTTTATGAGAGAATCCTTCAATTGCAAATAAATTAAAGGGCCCTCTAAGACAGCCTGGTAGATTCTGTAATGCCATTAACAGGTATTCCGTATCGGTACTGTTGGTAGAATAATATCCAGGTAAATTAATAGCTTCTTCCATTGGCTGGGTCGGTATACGCCTTTGGTTTTGCTGATAAACATTAATTGCACAGTTGATCATTATCCTTCTTATCCATCCCTCAAAAGATCCCGATGCATTGTAACTGGAGATCCTGTCAAAAACTTTTTTAAAGCCCAGCATTAAAATATCTTCTGCCTCCATAGTATCGGAGGCATACCTACTTGTTAGTGCCATCATTTTTTGGGAGTAGGCATTAAATATCTCCTGCTGTGCCCTTGGGTTACCCTGGATGCACTCCGTAATTAGCTTGTCCTGGAAAGTTATTGAACTGATCATGCTTTTTGATTTACCTTGTCTGTCGGTTTAACCACTTTAATTATGGTCGATGCAAAACTACCCCACATCAAATTTCTGGTCAATCACATGTTTGTGGGTTTTTTCAAAAAAAAGTGATGAGTAACTTCCTGATTGACATCTGTTTGTGGTTGTGCAAATCCTGTCAGGAGGCACGATGGACTGTTTCAAATCCGGATGCCAGTAGGACCGCGCCCTGGTTGTAAAATCATGCGATAAATAGGCAGACCTACTAGAGTTACAAGGAGAGCTATTCTTCATTTTTTGTTTTGGCCTGGCTGTTGGGGTCAGCAGGAGCTCGCCGCTGTAAGCTGCAAACAAAAATCCTGAAAGTAGACTGGGAATGACTTTTACCGGATTGTTTCTCTGACTTCCATAGGCATTTCGTTTTGCATAAATCACATCAACATGTGGTGGCCTGTAGTTTCCTGTTTAGTTAGTTTTGTTCAGTGAATTCAACCATGATTCATCCCAGTATTAATCCCATTGAAAATGAATGTCAGGAGTTCCTTTAACATAAACAATAATGAAAAAAAATCTTTTTATGCTCACATTAGTCCTGATTGTTTTCTCCTGCAAGAAAAATGGTCAGAAGCCAGAAACTGATCATGCACAACCTGTAAAACGAGACATCGGCATCCCGATAACCGGACGTTCCGCTGTTACAAAGACTATTGGTATTGATGGCGGATCAGTAAGCGCAGATGATGGTCTACTTTCAGTTATCGTTCCGGCCGGTGCGCTACAAGAGGCGATAGATGTCAGTATTCAGGCCATTGAAAATACACTGCCTGGTAGCCAGGGTCCTGCCTACAGACTTCTCCCAGAAGGTACCGTATTTAAAAAGCCAGTCACCATCCGAATTTCCTATGCAGAACTAAACCTGGAAGGCACAGATCCGGCATTGTTGAGGCTCACTTATCAAGATGCTGAAGGATATTATTACCTGCCTGGGACTTCAACCATAGACAATGTTGCCAAAACGGTAAGCACGGAGTCAAACCATTTTAGCAACTGGACCGTTTTTGAATGTTATAAGCTTACTGCACCAAATAGCGTGTTACCTGGTCGCACAGCGGACCTGAAAATAAGAACCTATATTCCTATTGGCCCTTTAGCTAAAAATCCGGATAAGGTGCTTGGTGATTATATCGAAACAGATGACAATGACCCCATTTTATCTTCAGCACTTTGGCGGTTGTCTGGGGAGGGGACGATCACGCCTTATGAAAAGGGGTGTGCCTATCTAGCACCTTCTTCAGTTCCAAACCAGAATCCGGTAACAGTGAGTGTGGAACTAACCGGGAACTTCTTTGGATCGGGATCCAGTAAAGTGCAAAAACTTATACTGTTAAAGCCGATTGCCATCGAAGGAAGTGAGAACTTCACCATCAACCTGGATGGTGTGTCTACACGTGTAACCCAAGGCGTATTTTTTACAATGGGAGATGCACTTTACATTAGTGGAAACATGAATGACAGACAATTTCATATCAGGATTTCAGCAAAAAGAACTGGCAGTTTTCCATTTAAACTCCAGTCAGCTGCAAATGCTGCAGATATAAGCCTGGTTTCTCAAGCAGATTTGCTTGATTACATGAGTTCTTTCAGGACTGCCTGCAATGAAACCGAACCCTCCTTTATTTTTTCACCGGGTCAGGTTGAAATTTCAAAATATCCAGCTCAACCGGGAGAATTTTTGCAGGGGATAGTATCCGGGGCAACACTTTATACCGGGGGTAACTATTGTTCCTCACCAAAAACTGTAAAATTAAACGCGTCCTTTAAGATTTTGATGAGATAGATGTGCATTACTCAGTGATACTTGTAGTGATGCGCTTCGCTGATTGTGAAGCGCATCATTATAAAAACATATAGAAATCGGGCCCTTATGTTTATTCAAGAGCTGGATTTTTACTTCAATATCTACAAATCAAATGAGTGTGAGTCTCAAGTTCCGCTTCCAGAGAAATAACAATAGATATCATTTTTTTAACCAGGCTACTTTCTGGTTTGAAATATGTGCGGACCCGATTATCTCTTTGTAGAGCTCGGGTCTTCTTGCATTTTTATAACGGTAACCACCGCTAGATTCTAGTATACCTTTATTCAAGGTTGCAATGACAAATTCATTTTTAAGAGATCTGCATTCAGCAACAGTTTCTCCAAAAGGGTTCAGGATCATTGAACATCCGTTTTTTAGCTGGTCATCATCCATGCCTATTGGATTAGAAAATACCGCATATATGCCATTGTCATACGCGCGGGCTGGCAGCCATTTCATTAACCAGTTTCTGCCCTTATCGCCATCAAATTCTTTTCTAAGCAATTCGGCATTTTTTTCTTTTTTAATCCAAAGCGCTGGATCAACAAAACCTGCACCGGGACGGGGAGAAGGGGTACACATGGTTACGTGAGGCATAAAAATAATCTCCGCACCCAGCAGTGTGGTAGCCCGTACATTTTCGATTACATTATTATCATAACATATTAAGATACCACACTTCCAGTCTTTAATTTCAAATACAGTGTATTGATTCCCGGCTGTTAGAAAAGAGCTGATGAATGGATGAAGTTTACGATGTTTTGCCTTGAGTCCGGTTCCATCCACGCAGACATATGCCTTAAACATATTGTCCTGATCATCCTTTTCGAAAAGACCCGCAAGAATAGTCATGTTATATTTTTTTGCCATCTCAATAAGAAGGCTTACTGAAGGCCCATCAGGTATAAATTCAGATAATTCCAGCATTTCTTCGCGACTGAGTTTTCTTGCGAAGGAATACCCAGTTACTGAACACTCGTGGAATGCAATAACTTCAGCGCCGGATTCAGCCGCATTTTTGACCATACCTTCGATGATTGAAAGGTTATAGTTTTTATCGCCACTCGCATTTTCAAATTGAGCAGTAGCTATTTTTAGATTTCCCATATTCTTTTAGTACAAATTTATGCTGAAGAATATGCTTAGTATTGGAAGTTTCCGACAATAATAATTTATTTATGCTGAACAAACAGATTCATTGCCAGAGGATCTGATAAGGTTAGATATTTTGATGGGGAAGTTCCCGTTAGTGCTTTAAAACTATTATTCAGGTGTGCCTGATCATAAAATCCAGCTTCGAGTGCAGCCTGAGCCAGTGAGAACGGTTTTTCAGGATTTCTAAGCAGTTTTAAAAAATGATTTATCCGGAGAATTCCGTTTAGTTTTCTTGGGGATATGCCGATGTAATGATCAAATTTCCGTTCAAGTTGCCGCTCACTAATAGATAAATAGTGAAGTAGGTCGACAATTTTTGTATTCCCGCTGCTTTGCTGCATCCAGTTAAGGCTTTTGTTCAGGATACTTTCTGTAGCTGGTAAGGGGGGCGAAATTCTTAAGAAAAAATCTTCTAATAAACCGATGGTTTCAACCAGGTTACGACTTTCCTTAACAGCCTCCTGTATCGGATGGGTAAGGTTTCCAAATAAGTCCCTAAATGAAAAGAAACTGTTTTTTAGCTTTTTGGATGGAATTCCCGTTAATAAACTAAGGGTATAGGGCTGAAGAACAATAATTACCGTACCGCAAACCGGTGGGGGTGGAATATTGACGAAATGCTCCATCAATCCGTAAGCGACAAATTCACCTTTTTCTAATTTTCTATTACCCAACAAAGGCAAAGCCGAATGGGCTAAGGGAATAACTATCCCCGGACTTCCATCAGAGAAAAACCGCATCGGTGAATCCGGCGCAGAGGGATAGTAAACTAAGAAATGCCTGATCAGATGTTCCAGGCCATTTGATGGGGCTATTTGCATACCGTAACAACTAAAAAGGTTATGTGAATAAATTCAGGAAGAAGCCTTTTTATTCTTTTTCTATTTCCGCTTTGACTAAGGACTTTTTCCCCGTAAGCCCGGAGGAAACCTACAATTGTAAATATAAATATTTTAAAGCATTCCGGATTCTTCGGGTGCTTTAAAATTTAGGTTTAAGGTGTAATCCTGATGGTTATTGTTTTTGGAAGGGCATTAACCGTTCCTTTTTTGGCAACAAGGGTTATTGGATAGTCTCCGGAGCTGGCAAATTTTATTATTGGATGTTGTTCTGTTGTTTCTGCAGGTCCATCCGGTCCGAAGGTCCATTTCCAGCCGTCACTGTTAAGGGAGGTATTGACCAACTGGATTTCCTCCCCCACTATATAGGGATAGGGGTGGTAGGCCAGCATAAATCCTGACCGAGGATCATTAGATGCCATAACAGTTACGGTCTGCTGGTAAACTGCCGACCTTTTGTTTCCATTGATCGCTACCAGTTTTAAATTGTAATCTCCCGCATTATTTAAGATGATATTCGAAGGGGTTTTAGTGCTATAAATGGAATTATTGATTTCCCATTCATAAGTAATTGCGTTCTGGGAGTTATTCACCAATAGCAATGTGGCGGGAGCGTATGATTTATTATCCTTAAAGGAGACAGTAAAATGAGCCAGCGGGCTATCGTCGGGTGAAATAATTATTGTTTTCTTTATTAAGGATTTTTTATTTCCACTAAAGGCAGTAAGCAATACCTCATAGCTGCCCGGAAGTCTAAAGACAATCTTTCCAGGTAAGCGGTCGTTCCCGTAGGATCCGTTGCCAAAGTCCCATTTAAATCTGTCAGCATTGAGGGAGGAGTTGCTAAATACCAGCTCTGCTGGAGCAACCTGGAGACCTGTCCAATCAAAATCCGCAACAGGATCAATGTTGTTGATAATGGGATCTTCTATTTGATTAGGGGTCTTGCAGGATTGGAGGATCAACACAGAGCAGAGTGACAGAAGTCTCATCTTGGAAATTGATTTTTTCATGTTTAGGTTTTATTAGAAATTAATAGAGACGCAATAGTCTTGGTCAGACAATTGCCAATTATTAGTTGGTTCGAGGTGATTGTCCTTACTTATATTTAGTGTCGGTTTTTACTCGTGCTGATAACTTTGTTATTTTTTCGGTTTGTTTTCGAAAACAGAGACTCTTCCATATTCATTTGGCTTGAAATTATTTCCTGTAAATCCCCGCCTGATAAGTTCTTTCTCTATCACTTGCATTACAAACCAATGACTGACAATTAATGTGTTATTTTTATCTTTCCTGATTAATTTGTCGACAAAGCCAATTAACCCGTCTTTGAATTTACGTGTGTCATTGTTGGATATAAAAAAATTAACACGAACAATAATTCCCCATATTATAAACGGCAATTTTAATCTGTTGGATAAACGGCCTAATATTTCCAGTTCTTTTAACTCCTTGACCTCTAAAATTTCCCCAGGGTAGATGTGACTTGCAGTTTTCAATGCCCTGATCATTGGACTTGAATAACAGCGCTCCCAATTTATTTGCAATAGGTCAACTTTTTTATATTCAATATTTATGTTGTTATCATACTCATTAAACCAATTTATTACTTCTGATTTTGAAAGCAATGTTTTTTTTGGGAAGGGGTGTTTTACTTTAAAGTGTCTAACTAAACCTATTTTCATTTTGTATTGAATATCGTTTTGCAATAGCTTGTAAACAAATAATTGAGCCTTTTATTAAGGTTTGTTTCCATCGTTTGTATCGCAAATTTATCGTTGCAGGATGTTTAGTGCAATAACATAATGATGTGGTTTATTTCTGTTAATATTTATCTCAGAACAATTGTAAATCACATCTGAATTGTTCTATTTCAATCTCATCCGGTTAAGGGAGGTGTTGATGAACTAAGATTGGTGAAGCAGTGCCAAGTAAAGTATTCACTGGACACTGTATCAATGTTCTCCGCAGAAATTTTTCATTGAGAACAGCGCGCGTTAATTAGTAGCTCTGATAAGTAAATGTGACTTGTAATTCCCTGGTTGTTGAGCCAATGAAACTTCTCTTGACTGGGTATTTTTCCGAATTGTACTCATACTCATAACGCCTGTCACTGTTTGCTGTAGGGTTATTGTAATCAGTGTAACGTACCCGCATGACATTGTTCTTGCTTAGGCCTTGTGCCTGTTGATTTTTGCCAGGGTTACCTTTGTAGGGGTTTAATTCAATATCATAAAGGTACTCAGACAAATTCTGGATAACACCATTCATTGAATAGGTTTTAGTTGCGGTCAGATTTTCACCTAAGTAGGTGAAAATCTCGTAATACATTGAATTGTTCATGTTGGAAAATGTTGTCATCTTTGATAGCAAATTTCCGCTATACTCGAGGGTTCTCGAAAACGAAAGGGAGGGGGTGCCAATTTCGTCATATTCCATGTAATCCATCTTAACCAGACGATCGTTCGCATGAAAATAATTGATTCTTGCAATTCTTCTGGTGTCACTGCTGATGATTGAATATTCAAGTACTTTGCTTGCATAAAAATATTCCTGGATGATGTTAAGTCCAGTTGTCTCATCCTTGCTTACTTCTTTTTTTAGTAAACCATTATCATTGTAACTACTGGTCTCTAGGATGTAGTGGCCATTTGGATTTAATGTACGTGTGGTATGTAGTCTGGTTTTGGTACTGGGCTTAGGGTCAGGAATAGGTTCGTTTGACGATTTCTTGCATCCGAAAAGCAATGCTGCTACCAGCAGCATAAATGTAATTTTTTTCATTCTTATTAGATCTTTATTTTACAAGACCCCTCTAAATAACAAAAGGTTACAAGACGTAGATATATTTATCAACTTGTACAACCGTTGTACTATAGATTAGCTCGCAGTGTCTTTGCAACTGCTTCACTTTTAGAATTTACCTGGAGCTTATCATAAATTTTTTTGATATGTGAACGCACTGTGTCCATAGATATAAAAAGCTTGTCTGCAATGAGTTTGTAGCTATAACCATCTACCAGTAGGTTCAATACTTCTTGCTCCCGGGCAGAAAGATTGAAGGTTTCGGTTTTTGATTTATGATTTTCAGCGAACATGTTAAGAACCTGGGTGGCAATCGAGGAAGTCATCGGGGCACCACCATTAAGTGCATCCTCAATAAACTCAATTAATCTCGCAGGTGGCGTTTTTTTTAAGATATAACCGTTTGCTCCTGATCGAATGGCTTCAAAGACATTCTGATTGTCATCAAATACAGTTAGCATCAGAACTTTACACTGAAAACCTTTGGCGCGCAAAAGCTTTAAACCTTCAATTCCATTCATAAATGGCATGTCGATATCCATTAGAATCAAATCTGGGTTAGTTTGCTTAACCTCTTCCAAAATATTCGTGCAGTCACCATAGGCTCCTAAAAGCTCATAGCCGGGGGTGCCGTTTAGCAAGATGAATAATACTTCCCTTAGCTGGGTATTATCCTCATATAATAATATCCTGATCATAGTTTCTGCAATTTGTTAATATTTTTTTAACCTTACAATCGCATATTTATGTGGTTTATGTAATTACGGGGTTCTAAACCGAAACTTTCAATACAATCCTGGTCCCTTCCCCCGGGGCAGACTGGATATCTATCGAGCCTTTTAGCATATCGCTTCTTTTGCGCATGTTCATGAGCCCGTTCCCTCGTGAATGACTTTTTAAGTCAAACCCCTTTCCATTGTCAAAAATACTTAAGGTAATCTGAACGCCTTCGTAACGAATGCTTATTCCCACCAAGGTTGCCTCTGAGTATTTTGAAATATTATTTAACGCCTCTTTGAATATCAAAAACAGGTTTCGCCGGCTTTCCATGCCAAGTTTTATATGTTTAATATTATCATTGGCCTCAAAAGAATAACGAATGTTTTGTGGCTCGAGAATGCTTGCCGTATATTCTCGCATTCGGGCTGTGATTTTATGCAACTGGTCATTATCAGGCTTGATACTCCACACAATATCATCCATTGACTCCATCATTTGGGTGCTGTTTTTACCTATCCTCTGTAAATATTGTTTTGCCATTGAGTCTTCTTCAAGCCCTTGTCTGGCCACTTCACTCAGGATATTGATTGAGGTTAAAGTTGAGCCTACATCATCATGCAAATCCCGGGCAACTTTTTCCCTCAACCGATGTACTTCTAAAAGCCTTTTCAACCTCGCCTGGTAAAGTGTGTAAATACTAAAAAGGGCAATAAGGATCAGAATTACCACGAACCACCAGCTTTGATAAAATGCAGGAGAAATACTTATGCCAAGACTGGTAATATCAGAAAATTTACCTTCAGTGTTCTGGGAACGAACCATAAAATTGTATTCTCCAGGCTGTAAAGAAGCAAATGTTGCGCTGAGTCCAGTTTCAGATCTTATCCATTTTTCGCTTGCGCCCTCGAGTTTGTAAAAATATTTGAGTTCATTTCCTCCACCATAAGTAAGCGGCGCAAAAGAAATATTGATAAAATTTTCATCATGTTTTAACTTGATCCTTCCTTGCTTTCCGATGGAATCCATCGACAAATAATGATCGAAGAGCTTAAAGTCTGTGATGGTGACTTTTCTCACCGGAGGGGTGATGTTGAGTTTCACCGGGTCAAAAATAACGAAACTGGATTCTCCGCTGAATGCTATTTTACCGTCTGGTAATTTTAAACCTTGATTCATTAAATTTTCCATATTGGAGGTGTTCAGAAATCCTGCTTTTTTATCAAAAATCTGAAACTCGCCTGTGGTAGAATTGTACCTGCAGATACCGCCTATAGTAGCCATCCATAAGTGACCATTACCATCCGGAACAAGAGAAGTGACTACACCCTGAGGAAGTCCGTTTTGAGTATTAAATTGTTTGATTTTATGTGTTGCCAAATTGAAAAAATCAAGGCCAGACGAACAAGCTATGGCTAAGGTTGAGTCTCCCAAAAAGGCTATGTCAGATACCCTGTTTGTGGTCAGTCCACTTCCATCTTTTTTAGAAATAAGATGTGAACGAACTTTGCCAGAAATGACATCTAGCTCGAAAATGCCATTGCCGGCTGTGGCAACCCAGATGCTGCCTAAAGACCTGGACAAAATTCTGGTTATTGAACTTTTAAGATTGGCTACTAAGGTGAAATCACTCTCGTTTCTTCGGATAAGCAATCCGCCATGTGTTCCAAACCACATTTTTCCATAATTATCATTTGCGAGCGTTCTTATAGTTTGTCCTTTAAATGCAGAAGGGGTTAAAAACACAGATGCGTTTTTTTTAAAATCGAACTCAATCAATCGGCCTGCCTGACAGGCAAGGTAAAGTTTACCTGTTGAGATTTCCTGTTCAACTGCCCATACAAAACTGAAAAAATTATCACCTTTTGGGGTGTTTTTATAAATTGCGTTGATAAGGCTTTTCTCAAGAGCGAGATGCAAAGAACTATCGTACCTATAAACACTTATCTTCGATCCCCAGGAGCTTAAAATTAGTCTGCCATCACTAAGCGCGGTAATATCGCTTAATGGTGCAGTTCCAAAATCAGCAGTGGTAACCGCATTTCGGATATGGTCTCCAATGATTGACATGGTGTACAATCCATTGTCGGTAGCGACCCAGAGATTTTTGTCTCTGTCCCGGAAAATTTGAGTAATATTATTCACTTTAATACCGTAATCAAGATTGTCAGGATTGAAAAAAATCTCGAAGGATTTCGTCTTCTCTTCAAAGAGATTAAAGGTATCAATACCAAATCCCCAGATTAGCCCGTTTTGTTCACTAAACCCCGATAGCTCATTATAGTTGGACTTTGGATTGGGCATTGTAGATATTTTTCTTAACCCTGATAATGGAGTTCCAGGATCGAATAATAAAATGGTGTAAGGTTTGTCTAAAGGCCAGGTGTTAATAAAAAAACGGTCATGTGAATCAATCATAAAATGGGTAACATCCTTTACTGATTTCAAGGCACTTAAAGTGCTCATCTTTGTAGGATTATTGTTCGGAGTATAGAAAACCTTTTTTAAAGGGTCAAAATAGCCTATGCCAGCATATCCACTAACCCATATTTTCCCAGATTTGTCACGCTGAATGCCCGTTGGCTTCCAGCCATCCGGATAGTTGAGGATATTTACGTTTTTTTCAAAACAGTTTTTTCTTCGATTGTATGTTAATATCTCTTTACCAAATATGATCAGGTAAGTGTCCTTCCCATCTTTGAAAAGTTTGACGTTATTCTCTTCAAGTTCAGATACTGTAGAATTTATCGCCGATTCACTAAAGATAAATGTGCGTGTATCCAAAAGTCCAATCCGGTGGCCCATTCTAACAATCAGAACTGCGGAATCATCAGCAGGAAATATCTGATCTACGGGAAGGGATGGTATACCTTTGCCACTTCTTGTACTGATCCGCCTGAAGCGATATCCATCATAACGTTGAAGGCCGTTCTGGGTACCTACCCAAATGAAACCATCAGCTGACTGCGAGACGCAATTCACAAAATTAGTGGAAAGTCCATTGGAAATGCGGTTGAATGAAATTTCAAGTGCTTTGGATTGGCTCGTGCTTACTAAAAGCAAAAATAAGTGAAAGACAAGTCTCAAAGTCGAGCGCACCATAAATGACTTAATTAGTTAATTCAAAAGTGCGCTTTTAAAGATTAAACTGCAAACTGTCAAAAGTGCCCGGATAATATTTTTTGTGATTAAAAAGAATGATTTATGCCTTACAAGCCATGGTTTGATAGTTTTTAGTTAACTAAAAATGATGTACCCAAGCGAAAAATCACCCGAACATGTGATTGTCCCTGGAAGAGAAGGCGGATATTTTTGTGTCAAAAAATATAATATGAAGCTAACTATTAATACACTACTCATTGGTATGCTGCTTTTCAGTGCAGCCTGTAAAAAAGACAAGGAGGAACAAGTACCAGACATAACGACACTTGCAAGTTTTTCTTACAGTACCTTTAATATTCTCAAGGATGCAGCAACTGATGTTGAAATTAGGGAAAATTTCGCCTACCTGACATTTACCAAACAAGGAAACCAGACTGGACTGCCTCATATTTCTTTTCAAATAGATGATTTTAAAGGAGTGGGAGAATATAACCTTTCTTCCGGCAAGATAACGGTTTATGCGGATGAAAAGGGGGATGAGTTTTATTGGAAGAATTTCCATAATCAGTTTAATGAAGAGTTCAAGGGTGAGGGTACAATAAAAGTGACTAGATGCGACACCCAGTTTATTGCCGAACTCAGCGGAAAACTTTTTCATGAAGAGGTTCAGGGATCTGAAGTAATCTTTAAAGAGACATCTTTTCAGGCCAAAACCAATCAAAAAATATTCAAATAATAAAGATGTATTTGATTCAAGAAATCATGCATCCGCTAAGTTTTTTGTAGTTCTTTGGATTGCCACGGATACAAAAACACCTATAAGCCATTCATCAGCAGCCATTATAGCTTTAACCTTTTTTAAGACTTCCTTATTTAGCAAAAGGGAAGTCTGCGGGTAAGCATTTAAGCTTAATAGAATCAGCGCAGAAAGCATCATTAATCTTTTATCATTTTTAAATTCTTTCTGGCAAAGAAAATGTTCTCAATGCATTGGTTACAACATTACAAGTCTTTATTTTAAAATGGTTTGGCCTTACGGGTATTAATGAAAATTAATGCCCAAGGCTTGTAACCAATAAACAAAATTGGTTGTCATCTATAGATAAACCAATCAACTTTTTAATCAATAGGATGGCTGGAAAAAGTAATCGTTTCTTAAAACCGGTCAAATACAAACACAAAAAATGAAAAAGTTTTTTTTAAGCATAATTTTAGGTATGCAAATGGTAACCGTTTTAGCACAGGACTTCAGTTTGACAGGAAAGCTTAGTAACGGCGAGGCAATAATAGATTCTCAACTAGGTATTCAGTTACTCCACAAAGACACAAAAGTAGTTTTAAAACAGGTACTGAGTGATTCTTTGGGCATATTTGTTTTTAAGGCCATTCCCAAAGGACAATATACTATTGTTGTAAAGAGCATAGTCTATAAGCCCCTGCAGATAGATGTCATTCTGAATAAGCATATAGACCTTGGTGTAGTAAAAGTGGAACCTATAAGTAATAATCTTGGAGAGGTTGCAATAAGTTTCATTAAACCACAGGTCGAGCAAAAGGCCGGAAAAACAATTATTAATGTGGCATCAAGCATTAACGCTGCCGGAACTACCGTTCTCGAAGTGCTACAGAAATCTCCAGGAGTTAGTGTTGATGGAAATGGTAACATTAAGCTTCGCGGAAAACAAGGGGTAATGGTGATGATAGATGGAAAGCTTCAACCCTTAAGCGGAGATGATCTTGCCACTTTTTTAAAGGCCATTCCATCTGATCAGGTTGATAAAATCGAGCTGATGGCAAACCCTTCGGCAAAGTATGACGCCTCAGGAAACGCCGGTGTTATTGATATTCGCACAAAAAAAGAAAACAGAAAAGGTACCTATGGGAGTATTGTCGGTAACTTTAACCAAGGTATCTACGCGAGAACCGGAGGAGGATTTGATGTAAGTTACCTGAATCAGAAATTATCCCTCTCTGCGGGATATAACTATTTGAACAGAACCGATTTTCAAGATATTATGCTCAAGAGGGAGTTCTTTCAAGCTGGTATGCGTTCTTCTTTAATTAATTACGATAACAACTTTAAAGTGCAAGCTGCCATTCATGTTGCGCAAGTAGGGGTTGACTATAAAATTTCGCCTTCCTCAACCCTGGGGCTTGCTGGGAAGCTTTATACCAATGATAACTCTCGCATGATAACCAGTCAAAGTCACAGTTATAATACTGCTGGCAATTTAAGCTCAACCTCAGCTACTACTGGTGGCGGAGATTTCAGCCGAAGAAATCCATCGGCCAATATCAACTATCGATATAAACACTCAATATCAGGAGCTTCACTGAACGCTGATGTTGATTACGCTTCTTACCTAACTGATAATCTACAAGACAACAAAACGTCTAGTTTTTTACCTTCTGGCGCACCTTTAAAAGTGCCATATTTACTTTACGGGGATTTATATGGAAAACTGCAGATATTTACCACAAAAGCAGATTACGTCCTGCCTTCAAAGGGCTTTTTAAATAAGATAGAAACTGGGATTAAATCAAGCTACGTCACCTCAGATAATGATGTTTCCTTTTTTGACAGAAGTACCGGTCAGAATATAAAGGATGTAACATTAAGCAATCATTTCATCTATAAAGAGAATATCAATTCTGGCTATATAAGTATTAATCGTAGTGCAAAACGTCTTGATATTCAGTTGGGCCTACGGGCGGAAAATACAAACACAAATACCGTTCAAATGATTGGCAATGTGAATAATAAAAGAAGCTACACACAGCTTTTTCCTAATACCACGATCGATTACAAGCTGTCAGAATCCCAACAGATTGGACTTTCCTTCAGTAAAAGAATCGACAGACCAAGTTACAGGCAGTTAAACCCATTCCGTGTCTACCTGAATGAAACAACATCACAGTCTGGAAATCCCAATCTACTGCCTCAAATTACTTATGCACTAGAGTTGAGTCATACCATATCTGAAAAGTACAGCTTTCGATATGCATTCAGACGAACGCTCAATAATATAATTCCCTTTATTTATCAAGATCCATCAAAGCCTGAGATGGTTATACTCACTGACCGTAACCTGGCGGTCAAGGATTATTATGGAATTGACTTTTCGGCCCCAGTTAAATTTGGGAAGTGGTTTCAGAGCTATAACAATGCAATATTGTTTTATTCGAAATTTAATGGTGCAGTATCGAATTCAAATCTTGACAACTCAATAGTGACTTATAAGTTTAATAGTAACAATACATTTATCTTAACGCCCAGCTTTTCGGCAGAATTTTCCGCCAATTACACTTCACGTGAGCAAGATGGATCTTTTAATTTCTTGCCTGTTTGGGCAGTGGGAGCGGGTTTTCAAAAGCAATTTCTTGCAAAAAAAGCCAGCTTAAAACTTAATGCCACAGATGTGTTCTATAAGCTCAAAACAAGAGGGATTGCCCGTTATGAGGGATATAATGAAACCTTTAATGTTCTAGACAATACGCGCCAGGTGTCTTTGAGCTTTACTTATAGATTTGGAAATTCCGGACTTCAAACTAAGCGTAAATCCGGTTCAGAAGATGAAAAACTACGTGCGAATTAAAATAATAATGGATGAGGTATAATAGAGCTTTGCAATAAATATTGTGAATTTTAGGGAGTTTTCAAAAATTACACTCAAAAGTCAGATTTATAATTTCCAAGTACATAGACACTAACTTTGTATGATGCATTAAATTAATTACAAATGCTTAGTGGCAGCACTTTTAGAGTCATCTTTTTTATCAACTTTTCTAGAACTTAAATTGTACTTTAAGTTAAAATCACCATAATCTGTACAGAATTCTAATCTGCTAAGAATCCAGTTTTGTTGATACTTAAAGGAAATTATATGAAGTTCATTTTTTGAAAACAGGGACAATTCGGGGATAAATGAGTATATTAAGGATAGAATTTAAAAAAAAATCAAGCTGAGAAATCGCTTGAATATGCTTGGGGCCGCATTTTTATTTAGCTGTCAAAAATTTTAGAATATTATTTTTTCGTCCATGCTTGTTATTTCGTGTATTAGATAGGCTTTTTTATTAAATTTTACAGAACCCTATGTTTACTGCAAAGATAAGAAAGGAAAGCCACTAAAAAAGTGGTGTATTTGATATTCAATATAATGATATGTGTAGAAAACGTGAAGAAACGTTAATCTCTCCATTAAACGCTCATCAGTTCAATACGTCAGATCGACAATTCAGCAGATATTTTTGCTACTTCACTCAATAAGTTCAAATGCCAAGCTTTAGCTGCCTGTAATTTTACATCACCAAAATAATAATAGAAGAAAAATGAAAAACATTAAAGATCAAAATGAGATAACCGTTCTTAAGGAAGCCGGTAACAAAAAAACAAAATTTGAATTACAAAGTCGTAGGAAAAAGACGCTTATAGCTCTTTTTCTTTTGGTAACATGCTCACTAACAGTTTCTGCTCAAAAATCAGCTGTATTGAGTGCTCTTTCTAAATATAATATTGATGCCAGTATCCTCAATGCCGACAATATTCAACAGCCTGAGGACTTTGCCTTTGACTTCAAACAGACAACGGTAACTGCAGGCAAGCAAATAGTAACCATAGCTAAATATGATCCGTCTGGCCCAAAGGAAGAACAATGGACTGTAGTTTCCGTAGACGGGAAATCGCCTTCTAAAGGAGATATTAATACCTTCCGTAAAAATCAAAGCAAAGAGGTAAAGTCTACCCAGACAGACGAATCAAGTTACAAGGTTGAGAAGGAATCAGCAGACTACCTGATGATAAGCTACAAAATAGATCAGGCTTCTATTCCAAAGGATGCTGCTTTTATGAAAGACTGTAGATCTTATATGACAATCAATCTCAAAACCAAGAAAATTGAGCAGGTACAAGTGATTAATGAAAAGCCTGTAAGAATCAAGATTCTTAATGCTGAAAAATTTGATCTGGTCATAAAATATACTAAAAATGACCAATCGAAACGTTATCTGCCTGTAAGCCAGGAACTCAATATGTTAGCTAAATTCATTGGACAGGAAGTTACTGTACAGACAATTACGGAATACTCAAACTATACTAAAAAATAATTGGTGTATTAAACCCTGTCGAAAGGTAAAATTTAATATCATGACCTGATGGGTCCTTATAAACTTATATAGGGTCCATCAGGCATTTATTACTTATTAGTAATCTAACCACATTTTAAATAAAGGTGCTTTTGTCCTGCTCACTAGGATATCATCGTCTGTACTATTCTTCACTTTGAGCTTTAACTTACCGTTGAAAAAGTTGTGGACTTTTTCAATTGAATTGACATGAACAATATACTGGCGGTTTATTCTAAAGAAATTTTTAGGTTCTAATTCTTGTTCCAACGCTTCGAGGGTCTGAGGGACGACAACTTTTTCACCATTAAAAAGATTTGCATAATTAATGTTCAAATGAGAATAAAAGAAGGCGATATCCTCCACATTAATTTTTCTATAACCATCTCGATATGGAAGAAAGAAACGCGATCTGTATTCTTTCGGTCGGATTTGGCTTAGTAATTCTTCTATCAAAGGGGATTGCTGGTATGATCTCTGTATTGAGTTCTCAAATTTTATAATGGCAGCTTCGAGCTGATCCTTATCAATCGGCTTCAGCAAGTAGTCTATACTATTATATTTAAATGCCTGGACAGCATATTCGTCATAGGCTGTTGTAAAAATTACCGGGCATTTTACATCCGCCAATTTAAAGACTTCGAAACTTACACCATCTGCCAATTGTATATCCATTAGTATCAGGTCAGGACTCGCATTATCCGCAAGCCAATCCACAGTCTTTTTAACACTGGTCAAAATGCCAAGAATTTCAAATTCTGGTCTTATTTTGAGTAATAATCTTTGTACTCGATCTGAATTAAGTTTTTCATCTTCCAGAATCAATATCTTCTTTATCATATCCATTTGATAAGAGGTACTTTTATTGTAAAAGTTTTGTCGTTTGTCTCTATAATAGGTTTTTTATCTCCTAATAAGGCATAGCGATCAATTATGTTTTTCAAACCCATACCTGTAGAATGAGGTTTATTAATTAATGGCAATATTGTATTAGAAACTATGAGCTCGTCATTGTTATTTGTATATATGTTAATAATCAAAGGATTTTCTTCTTCGGTACGATTATGCTTTATGGCATTTTCAATAAACAGTTGAAGCGTAACAGGGGGGACTAGCAAATCAAGCTTTGACTCATCAATGTCAATCCGAAATATACTTCCTCCTCCCATTCGATTGTTTATGAGAAAAAGATAAGCATCAAGGAATTTGAGTTCTTCGCCTAGGGAGATTAGTTTTTTCTTCGAGTTGATTAACAGATAGCGGTAAACTTTCGCGAAATTCTCTGTATACTCATATCCTAATTGCTGGTCCTTCAATATTAATTCCGAAAGCACGCTAAGATTATTGAAAACAAAATGTGGATCAAGTTGTAATTTAAGAGCCTGCAACTCTATTTCGGCCGCTAATTGCTTGTTTTGGGCTGCCTTTACCTCAAATTCAGCTGCCTTTATAGTAGTAGCTTTCCAATTATTTAATAAAAAATTGCCAGTATTTAGTGCACTGATTATTAAGGCCCATAGTACAATTGAAATAATGGAGTACAATGTTTGTCTTAAACCAATGTGTGGAGATTGAGTGCCAGCAGGTCCCACGATTATCAGATAAATTAATGATAGACAGATGATAAGGAGTAGCACACCCAGAATTTGAAAGAGTGTTTGGGTCAATAGCCGTTTTAAGGGATGAACCATCCATGGGATTTTTTTATTCAATATTCTGTCTATGAATAAACTTAGCTCTAACATGACCACACAAAATGCTAGGTTTATTAGAAGGTCTATTATTAATCTGGAAACAGACATGTCGGCATACTCTTTCCAATAGGAATATGGAAGTATAATAAATAAAGTTGCATACGAGCCCATAAAAGTGAAAACCAGCACCAACAAAGCCTTCGTTTTAATCCTTTTCATTGTGTTAGATATTTTCTCCTGATTATTCACAAAGTTTTGAAGACATGTTGGAGGTACCGCCCATATGGAGAAATGAAAGATTCATTTTTTTAGTGGAAAAAGGACACATTTGAGCCCTATTTAGAGCAAAGATAAGAAAACACCTGTCAAAGATTTTTTATATGTTTACATTAACCAGTTTTTAGATAACCAACTTCACATATAGAAGTAAAATTAAGTAAATGAATTGTTTCAAAAAATGCAGAAAACAGGCTGTCCCATTTCTGGCTATGTTGTTATTGCCTCTTATTGGCCTTTCTCAGAAAACAATTACTTCCTCTAAAACATTTGATCTGCTGATTGGTACTTATACCCGGACTAATGAAAGCAAGGGTATATTGGTTTATCGATTTGATGACGAAAGTGGTAAAATGACCTATTTAAACCAGATCGATGGTGTAGAAAATCCTGCTTTTTTAACAGTAAGCAATGATCTTAAGTTTGTTTATGCGGTTAATTCGAACAAAGTAGGAGAGGTAAGTTCATTTAAATTTGATCGTTCAACTGGTAAGCTGGAATTTATCAATAAGCAATCGTCCTCAGGCGTGGGGCCAGCCCATGTTGCTATAGATAGGGATGGTAAAAATGTATTTGTGTCTAATTATGGGAGTGGTAGTTTAACTGTTTTGCCCATAAATGGCGATGGCTCTTTAGCGCAGGCATCGCAAACGATACAGGATGAGGGAGGGAGTGCGAATAAATTAAGACAGGAGGGGCCGCATGTACACTCGGCGCTATTATCAAAAAATGAGAAAATACTGTTTTATGCTGACCTTGGAACAGATAAGATAAACATTTATAATTACGATAGTAGCAAAAAAATGCCTTTAACGCCTGCCGGACCTGCCTTTGAAAGTGTACAACCTGGTAATGGTCCTCGTCATATGGATTTCTCTCCTGATCAAAAATACCTTTACCTTGTGCAGGAAATGACAGCGATTGTTAATGTATACAGCTGTAATAATGGGAAGTTAACGTTTTTACAAAGTGTTAATATGATGCCAGAAGCCTTTACTGAAAATAGTGCTGCAGATATACATGTATCGCCCAATGGCTTGTTTTTGTATGCATCAAACAGAGGTAATGCCAATAATATAGTAGCTTATGCTATCAATAGAAAGAATGGTAGGTTAACATTTGTTGAACGATACAATGTTGATAAGACGCCAAGAAACTTTGTGATAACGCCGTCTGGCAATTTCATGCTGGTTGCAGCCCAAGATGCCAATAATGTTTCGGTTTATAAAATAAACAAAGCAACCGGAAAATTGACAGGAACATCTGTTAAAATAGACGTTGGGCAGCCTGTATGCTTAAAGTTGGTTCCAGCTGAATAGGATGGTTGGGTCGTCATTTTATTTGATCTGGCAAAGGTCTGCCATTTTGGTAGTTTTTTTATTGATAATATCCACTTTTGACAGGTGATATTATTCCATAAAAATCATTACATTTATACGACAAAGTGATCTGAATATGTTTAAAACAGTTAATTAAGCGTTTCTGGCCTATAGATATATGTGGAAGTATTGAAAATTATGCGTAAATGAATTAGTCAAAGATTGGTAACATTTATGAAATTACGGCAGTTCCAACATCTAATTAATAGTCAATGGCGTAATTGTTGATAAAATAAAAAAATCAGGGATGCTTTTTATTAAACAATTTTTATAGTTTAGAGCATTCCGGATTTTAGAAAGGTATATATGGAAGCTAAATTTTCTCCACAAGTAAAAGACGTGATTTCTTTTAGCAGGGAAGAAGCCCTGAGATTAGGTCACGATTACATAGGCGCAGAACATCTTTTGTTAGGCCTTATTCGCGAAGGCGATGGTATGGCTATTAAGATATTGAAATCATTAGGAGTTGATACTTCAAAACTTCGCCGCTCAATTGAGGATTCCGTAAGAGGTACCTCAAGTGTAACAGTAAATCTGGGCAACATTCCTTTAACCAAACAAGCTGAAAAGGTTCTTAAGATAACATATCTGGAGGCAAAAATCTTTAAAAGCGATTTGATAGGAACCGAGCATTTATTGTTGTCTATCCTTCGTGATGATGATAATATTGCGTCGCAGATTTTATTACAATACAACGTTAATTACGAAATCTTTAAACAGGAGGTTGAAGTGAATAAAAACGGATTCAAAGACGAAACTCAAAATAGTGCATCAACAGGCGGTGATGAAGATTATCGTGAGGAAGAGAGCTTTAGCAGCCCTAAAAAAGTTTCTGACATAAAATCTAAGACCCCGGTTTTGGATAATTTTGGAAGAGATTTAACAAAAGCTGCTGAGGAAGGAAGACTAGACCCGATTGTTGGTCGTGAAAAAGAAATTGAGCGTGTGTCTCAGATCTTATCGCGTCGTAAAAAAAATAATCCAATTTTAATTGGTGAGCCGGGTGTTGGTAAATCAGCTATCGCCGAAGGATTGGCCTTGAGAATTGTTCAACGCAAGGTATCAAGAGTTCTTTTCAACAAACGTGTGGTTACTTTAGACCTTGCTTCTTTGGTTGCAGGTACTAAATACCGCGGGCAGTTTGAAGAACGTATGAAAGCTGTGATGAACGAGCTTGAAAAATCTACAGATGTAATTTTGTTTATTGATGAGATTCATACAATTGTAGGTGCAGGTGGTGCTTCTGGTTCACTGGATGCATCGAACATGTTTAAACCTGCATTGGCCAGGGGCGAAATACAATGTATTGGTGCTACAACACTTGATGAATACCGTCAGTATATAGAAAAAGATGGTGCATTGGATCGTCGTTTCCAAAAGGTAATGATTGAGCCTGCTACGCCTGATGAAACTATCGAGATATTAAACCGTATTAAAGAAAAATACGAAGATCACCACGGTGTAACATATACCGACGAAGCAATTAATGCTTGTGTGGCCTTAACATCAAGATACATTACTGATAGGTTTTTACCAGATAAAGCTATTGATGCTTTAGATGAGGCCGGTTCAAGAGTTCACTTAACGAACATTCATGTTCCAGAGAACATCATCGAAATTGAAAACAAGATTGAAGAGATCAAGCTTGAAAAAAATAAAGTTGTAAAAAGTCAGAAATACGAAGAAGCAGCTAAATTAAGAGATACTGAAAAAAATCTTTTAGAGGAGTTGGATCGTGCTAAGGCTGAATGGGAGAATGAAACTAAAACTAAACGTTATACCGTTACGGAAGATAACGTTGCTGAGGTTGTTTCTATGATGACTGGTATTCCGTTACAACGTGTAGGACAAACTGATAGCGTTAAGCTATTGAATATGTACGAGACTGTTGGACAGAAAATTATTGGTCAGGATGATGCCATTAAAAAACTGACTAAAGCAATTCAACGTACCAGAGCCGGATTAAAAGATCCTAAAAAACCAATTGGTTCATTTATTTTCTTAGGTCCAACGGGTGTTGGTAAAACTGAATTAGCTAAGGAACTTGCTCGTTTTATGTTTGATAGTGATGATTCACTAATTCAAATTGATATGAGTGAGTACATGGAGAAATTTGCGGTATCACGTTTAGTGGGCGCGCCTCCGGGATATGTGGGTTATGAAGAAGGTGGTCAGTTAACTGAAAAAGTTAGACGTAAACCTTATGCCGTAATTCTTTTGGATGAGATTGAAAAAGCTCACCCTGATGTATTCAACATCTTATTGCAGGTGCTTGATGAAGGACAGCTTACAGATAGTTTAGGTCGTAAAGTGGATTTTAGAAATACCATTATCATTATGACTTCTAACATCGGTGCCCGTCAGCTAAAAGATTTCGGACAAGGGGTAGGTTTCTCTACTTCAGCTAAAGTGAACCAGGTTGATGCGCACTCAAGGGGCGTTATCGAAACTGCATTGAAACGTGCATTTGCTCCTGAGTTTCTTAACCGTGTTGATGATGTGGTTGTTTTCAATTCTTTAGGAAAAGAAGAGATATTCAAAATCATTGATATAGAATTGAAATCATTATTTGGCCGCGTACATAATTTAGGTTACGAAGTTAAATTAACAGAGAAAGCAAAAGAGTTTATTGCTGATAAAGGTTTTGATTCTGCCTTTGGAGCCAGACCTCTTAAACGTGCAATACAAAAATATCTTGAAGATCCAATTGCTGAAGAAATCCTTAAAGGAGATATTCATGATGGAGACACTTTGGAAATCGATTATGATAAAGAAGGAGATGTTATTGTTGTAGAAAATAAAAGTCCGGGTAAGAAAAAGAAAAAAGAAGAGGGAAGTGTAGAATAAACTACCACCTGTGACTATAAAACGCCTGTTAGATGAACATCTGACAGGCGTTTTCTTTTACATTGATTTTCATTTTCTGAGGTTGACTTAGTGTTTATATTACACATTTTATGAAATTATATGGGTGCAGATTTTGGTTTATCAATTATTGCCTCTATTTTAGAGAATAAATAGGTTAGGTTAAAATATTTGTTGTATCAAAATTTTATAAATGAAAGTGAAATTATCATTGTTAGTGCCCTTAGCATTTCTTGCTATTCAAACTACTCTGGCACAGGAGAAACCCGAATCTTATAAACAACAATTGGAAGGCACAAAGTTGTCGTTCGATATGGTTGCTATTCCCGGTGGTGAATTTATGATGGGAAGTAAAAAGGGGAATGCTGATGAACAGCCGGTTCACAAAGTGAAAGTTGCCCCATTTTGGATGAGTACCTACGAAGTGATCTGGGATAATTACGAGCCATTTTTATATAAGGATTACGAAGCAGCACATAGTACTGCTCCAATTCCAAAAAATGTTGATGCAATAACAAGACCTACAAAACCGTATCTGGATATGACTTTCGGAATGGGTAAAGAGGGGCAACCTGCACTTGCTATGACTCATTATAATGCTATTCAGTATTGTAAATGGCTTTATGCCAGGACAGGCGTTTTTTACAGACTTCCTACTGAAGCTGAATGGGAATACGCTTGCCGCGCAGGTTCTGTTACCGAATATTCTTTCGGAAACGACGGTTCAAAATTAGGTGATTATGCATGGTTTAATGGAAATAGCGATGGTAAAACTCATGTTGTTGGTCAGAAAAAGCCAAATGCATGGGGATTATACGATATGTATGGAAACGTTGCAGAATGGACCTATGATCAATATCTGCCGGATTTTTATGCATCAGTAAAAGGTGATAAGGCAAATGATCCTGTTGCCGTTCCAGAAAAATTATATCCAAATGCAGTTAGAGGTGGTGCATATAATGATGAAGCTAAAGATGCTCGTTCTGCATCCCGATTAGCATCAGACCCTAGTTGGAAACAGCTGGATCCTCAGATTCCAAAAAGTAATTGGTGGTTTCCTGAAGCTCCTTTTGTCGGAATGAGGTTAGTTAGACCAGTAACACCTCCATCAAAAGAAGAGATAGATGCTTATTATAGCAAGGCTCCTATTAAAGATTACTAATAAACCAAACATACTAAGAACCATATATAAACCTAAATTACAATGAACAATGAAGAACTGCGCGACAAACGCCGCGAATTTTTAAAAACTTCGGCTCTTGTAGCCGGAGGTGTTATGTTAAATGGAGTTGCTTTTGCTAACGGCGGAGCGCATTCATCTGTAGATGACACCATCAAAATTGCATTAATTGGTTGCGGCGGTCGTGGTACCGGTGCCGCTTTTCAGGCATTAAGTACTAAGCAAAACCTAAAGTTGGTAGCTATGGCTGATGCTTTTAGCGATAGACTAGAAAGTGCATACAAAGAGATCTCTGAAAAATTTGGAGCCAAAGTTGATGTTCCTCAGGAACGTAGATTTGTAGGTTTTGATGCTTATAAAAAAGCAATAGCCCTGGCCGATGTTGTTTTGTTAGCAACTCCTCCAGGATTCAGACCTAGTCACTTTGAAGAAGCAGTTAACCAGAGCAAGCACATATTTATGGAAAAACCAGTGGCTGTTGACTCGCCAGGTATCCGTAAAGTTTTAGCAGCTGCCGAAATTGCAAAAACTAAAAAATTAAATGTTGTTGTAGGTCTGCAGCGCAGATATCAAAATAACTATAGAGATGTTATTAAACGCATTCAGGATGGAGCTATAGGCGATATCACTGGTGGTCAGGTATATTGGAATAGTGGTGGCGTTTGGGTGAAACCGCGTGAAGCCAGCCAAACTGAAATGGAATATCAAATGCGTAACTGGTATTATTTTAACTGGTTATGTGGTGATCATATAGTTGAGCAACACGTACACAATATTGATATTGCGAATTGGGTTAAAAATGCTTATCCGGTTTCTGTTCAAGGTACTGGCAGCCGTGCCTGGAGAACTGGAAAAGATTATGGTGAGATTTATGATAACCACTCTGTAGAATTAACTTATGCAGATGGTTCTGTAATTAACAGTCAGTGCCGCCACTTTGAAGGTATTGATAACCGTGTTGATGAAAGCTTCCATGGAACTAAAGGTCGTGTTTTCTTATCTGCAGGTAACGAAGGAAGATTATATGACACTAAAAATAAACTGATCTATAACTACAGTTCAAAAGTAAACCCTAATCCTTATCAAACTGAGCACGACGAGCTTTTTGCTGCTATTGCTAAGGGTGAATATAAATTCTGGGATGCAGAACGTGGTGCAAAAAGCTGTATGACAGCCATTATTGGTCGTTATGCAACTTATTCTGGAAAAACTATTAAATGGGATGATGCTTTAAAAGCAGAGAACAGTTTATTCCCTGATGAGTTGAGCTGGACTGCAAAACCTAAACTATTACCTGATGCTAATGGATTGTATCCAATTCCTACACCAGGGCAAACTAAGGTGATATAAACGTTACTAACGTAATGTTTTTTATAAATAAAGCTTTTATTTTATTGCTGCTGTCGCAAATTTTTCTTCTTTTTAAGAAGGAAGATCTGCGACAGTATGCTATACATGGTTATGCTCAGGGAACTGATTATTCCATTAAGTATTTTGCTCGGGATAGCATTGTAACGAAGGGTAATGTAGATAGCATTCTTATGGTTATCGATTCATCTATGTCGCTATACAAATCATATTCTTTGATCAATAAGTTTAATGCTTCTTCGAACGGGATTGTTTTAGATCCACATTTTGCTAAAGTGATGGCAAAATCTTTTGAGGTGTATAAAGCTACCAAAGGAAAATTTGACGTAACTGTTGAGCCTCTTGTACAAGCATGGGGTTTTGGTGCAAAGCCAATAGATAAATTCCCCGATAGTGCTCGGGTAAAGGAATTACTGAAGTGCGTAGGCATGAATAACCTTAGTTTAAAAGGTAATTTCCTTAAAAAACAAAAGCCATGTATAAATGTAGATCTTAATGGAATTGCCCAGGGATACAGTGTTGATGTAGTGGCTGATTATTTAATTAACAAAGGAATCACATCGTTTGTAGTAGAAATAGGAGGCGAACTAAGGATAAAAGGACCGAAACCTGATGGAACATCAATGAATATAGGGATTGAAGGACCTGCAAATTCACCAAATGCCGAACCTGAAGTAAGGCATGTTATCAGCATTAATGATGGAGCAATAACTACTGCGGGTAATTATAGAAAATATTTGCAAAAAGGCTCCTGGAAGGTTGCACACCTAATTGACCCTAAAACGGGTTATCCTTTAGATAATGCATTGATAAGCGTTACAATTTATGCAAAGGACGCTATTACTGCCGATGGATATGATAGCCCCATAATGGCTATGAATGTTAATGAAGCACTTGATTTTGCAACCAAAAAAAATATGGAAGCGTATATTATTTATCACCGAAAGGACGGAAGCGTTGCCGATACACTTACGGCGGGATTTAAAAAAATGATAATAAACTAATCCATTGTTAAAAAAAGTACCTAACCAAAAACCAAAAATATGAACAGAATAGAATTTTTAAGAAATAGCTTTGTCGCCACTGGTGCGCTTGTGGCCGGGTCTTCAATAAATGGACTTGCTGCAGACAAAACTACTACGGGGCAAGGCTCAGCCTTGGCTGGTAAAACTTTTAATCTAGATTATGCTCCTCATCAGGGAATGTTTAAGAATAATGCCGGTGATAGCTTTCTGGATCAGATTAGATTTATGCATGATCAGGGTTTTCGTTCTATTGAGGACAATGGCTATTTAGGAAGATCAGTTGATGAACAAACAAAAATAGGAGACCTGCTTGCCAAATTGGGCATGAGAATGGGTGTTTTTGTTGTTGATGGAGGGGATAACTGGAAAACATCGTTAACAACAGGCAAAAAAGAGTTTAAAGATAAATTCGTAGAGACCTGTAAAAAGTCTGTAGAAGCTGCAAAAAGATGTAATGCAAAATGGTTAACAGTTGTTCCGGGATTTTACGAACGCAAATTACCTTATGGAAATCAATTTGCAAATGTTGTTGATGCTATGAGGGCTGGTGCCGAAATTTTTGAACCCCATGGTTTAATAATGGTACTGGAGACCTTAAGTGATACCCCTGAGTTATTTTTACAACAAACGCATGAAACCTATGCTGTTTGTAAGGCAGTGCAGAGTCCTTCATGTAAAATTCTTTATGACATTTATCATATGCAGAAAACTGAAGGGCAGTTAATAGTTAACATTGATAGATGCTGGGATGAGATTGCCTACATTCAAATAGGTGATAATCCTGGAAGAAATGAACCAACAACCGGTGAGATTAACTATAAGAACTTATTCAAACACCTTTATGAAAAAGGGTATAAAGGCGTTATGGGTATGGAACATGGTAATTCAAAACCAGGAAAAGAAGGTGAACTTAGAGTAATACAAGCATATAGAGAAGAAGACAACTTTCTTTCTTAGTGTTTTAAAATAGATCGAGTTGAGCTTTGGGGATTTTAAACAAACCAGGGTTCAACTCAATCTTTTTCTCGTTTAGGTGGTTCAGCCGACAATGAAGTTTAAAGTTATCTCTAATTAACTGAGCGATATTGCCATCGCCCCTCATTCTATCTCCAAATCTGCTATCGTTTACATTTCCACCGTGACAGGACTGAATCATATGCCACACCTTCTCAAAGCGATCAGGGTAGTTTTTGCGCAGCCAGTCTTCAAATATCCCTCCAATAGCGCCATTAAGTCGTACCACAGTATAACCCGCTGATATTGCCCCACAATTGGCAATAGTTTTTAGGATAACAGGGATTTCATGATCGCTTAGACCTGGAACGAGCGGGGCAACCATAACGCCCATTGGAATTCCTGCTTTGCTTAGCTCTTCCACTATTTTTAATCGTTGTTTGGCAGTAGTTGTTCTCGGTTCCATTTTTGAACGGAGCTTTTCATTTAAGCTATTAATCGAAACATATACCATGCACAAATTAAGTTTAGCCATTTCCTGCAGAATATCCAGGTCACGAAGTATGAGCGCATTTTTTGTAATCATCCCGATGGGTTGCTTATAGGTCAAAGCAATTTCTAAAAGCTGACGCGTTATTTTGAAGCGTCTTTCTGCGGGTTGATAGCAGTCTGTATTGCCAGATAATGAAATAGTAGATGCATCCCATCCTTTACGCTCCAAAAACTTTTTGAACAGGATAGGAGCGTCTGTTTTTACTATGATTTTGCGTTCAAAATCTAATCCAGCGCTAAATCCCCAATACTCATGCGCGTTTCTTGCATAGCAATAGGTGCAACCGTGTTCACAGCCCTGATACGGATTTAGAGAGTATAGCATGCCTACATCAGGACTATCTACTTTGTTTACAATAGATTTTGATTTGCCAAAAATGAAAGTGGTCTTTTGATCCTCCTCTTCCCATTCGTCAATTCCTTCATCATGTTCCTTTACATAATCATTTTTAGCAAAACGATTATGAGGGTTAAACTGAGCCCCTCTTCCTTTGTGGTAATTGTCGGGTGTTTCTTTGTCTAATATCATTAGTTAAAATTACTAAAAATATTAGTATCTTTGAAAAGAAGTTATTCACTATTTTGTGATGGGATGTAATCTTTATTTGCGCTTTAGAGGTATATAGTCCATAGGTACCATATCCGCTATTTTCTCATAAGCCCAATAGCCTTCGTATAAAAAGGATCTCGAATCTTGAATACCCCCGTTCTCATAGAATCGAACTGGTCCGTTCATTAAATTGGCTACAGAGATTTCATAGCTTGGCAAATCCAATGGTCGGAAAATCCAAAATCCGGTTTTTGAATAAGCTAAGGATTCTTTTTCCTTTGTGTATATCACACAAAGCGCGTCAGTATAGTCAAGTAGCTTTAAATTCTGATTGTAATAATGAACCAGCGTGTCTGGAAGCACTTCTGTACGGTCAAGTTTATCAAGATATTTAGGCATATCTTGCTGCTTTTGCCAAAAATTAACTTGTGCCGTGTCTATTTTAGCCGCGGTTTTAAAGATACCAGTCTTTGGTGGAATGGTTCTCAGTTTGGCTAATTTCTCATTTATTACCTTATCTGGGTAACGGTTAGGATTAGGAACTTTAATCATTTTGTTAATGATGAAGCCTTCTTCTTTAGTTTTGTTTTGATAGAGGGATTTAAAAAAGTGTTGGGAAGAGCCATAATATGCAATTTCGCGATTTATGGTATATTTTTTTCTTCTTGCTGATGAAGCCCTTAGTTCCTCAAAAAATGGATGCCCCGAGTAATAAATTATGCGTGTTCTGGAGTTGTACTCAAAATTATCAAGCATATATTTTAAGCGATATCCTAAAGCTTTATTTTCAACTATTAAAAACTCATCTGTTTTTACCGTAAGTAAGCTTTTGCTGACATCATAATCTATATTAAGGACCTGAGGATTTAGTATTTTACACTGGGCAGCATTTGGCGATTTACCAATAAAGAACTCTTTAAACTGCTCAATATATTTGGCCCTGTTAGGATCTGCACGAATTACTACTTCATTTAACTGAACTGTATTCTCTTTAAGGGTTAGTTCTACCTCTACTGATTTATCGGAAATGACAACATTTTTGGAATAGGGCAGGTACCCTACCATTTGAACAAGGATATCGTAATTCCCTGGTTGCAGGTTGTTTATTTTAAAGCGGCCATTGTTATCGGCTGCCGTAGCTATTTTATAGCCACTAATGTAAACACCTGCACCAGGTAAAGTTTCTTTCTGATCTCTGACAACACCACTAATTGAATATGAATTTTGTGCATAAACAGTAATAGAAAAACATATTAGGGAAATGGCTAATGACAGTCGACGGATCATAATTATAAACTAACGGGTTATTCTTCTAATCCCATTTTCTGCATAACGATATCGCTAACGCCTGTTGATGAATACCCACCATCATGGAACAGGTTCTGCATGGTAACCATGCGGGTTAAGTCAGAGAAAAGAGTAATACAGTAATCTGCGCATGATTCAGCATCGGCATTGCCCAATGGAGCTATGGCATTTGCATAATCGTAGAAGTCGCCAAAGCCTTTAATTCCTGCTCCGGCAGTGGTTTTAGTTGGCGATTGAGAAACTGTATTGATGCGAACTTTCTTCTCCAGGCCGTAATGATAGCCAAAACTGCGGGCAATTGATTCAAGCATTGCTTTAATGTCTGCCATATCTGTATAGAACGGATAGGTTCGCTGAGCTGCCATATAGGTTAAAGCTACAACACTGCCACCTTCATTTATTGCATCAAGTTTTTTGGCTACAGCAAGCATTTTGTGAAATGAAAGTGCAGAAACATCTATGCCTTTTTGATAATAATCGTAGTTTAGCTCTGTGTAAGGAATTTTTTTACGAATGTTTACACTCATGCCAATTGAATGGAGCACAAAGTCTATTTTACCACCTAATATTTCTTGTGATTGGGTAAACAGATTTGTAAGTTCATCTACATTGGTCGCATCAGCAGGAACGATCTGAGAACCTGTTTTTTCTGCCAAAGCATTAATCTCACCCATTCTCATGGCAATAGGAGCATTGGTTAAAACAAATTCAGCACCTTCTTCATGTGCTTTTTCCGCAACTTTCCATGCTATTGAATTTTGATCTAATGCTCCTGTAATGACACCACGTTTACCTTTTAGTAAGTTATACATATCTTTTTATTTTGGTTCTTCTTATGATTTATCGAAAGTAATAAAAATCTAAAAGATATGTGTGGCGGTTATTGTTAAAGATTAGTTAAAACCAAGCAGCTCCTGAGCATTTTTTAGGGCCGATGCACCAGGGTCTTTACCACTAAGCATTTCAGCAATTGCCCTTATTCTATCTTCAGGCTTTAATTTTCTAATCCCTGTTGTGGTACGCTCAGTCTCTTCATTTTTATAAACAAAATAATGAGCATCACCTTTTGCTGCAATTTGAGGTAGGTGAGTAATGCATATTACCTGCATATTCTGTTCCAGATCTCCAATTACATTACCTACCCGAACGGCTGTCTCTCCTGAAATACCTGTATCGATTTCGTCAAATATTAAGGTAGGTAGTGAGGTGTGCTTGGCCATGATGGACTTAATAGCCAGCATCAGTCTGGACAGCTCTCCTCCGGAGGCAACTTTACCCACAGGAGCAGGCGCCTGCCCGCTATTGGCAGAGAATAGTAAGGTGATATTGTCTTTTCCGTCCTTATTCAATTCAGGAAGTACATTCTGTTCAATTTTAATTTTAGCATTGGGCATGCCAACCTGACTAAGCACCTTAGCTACCTGATCTTCTGTATTGGTTATAGATTTGCTTCTGTTTGCCGATAGTTCGGTCGCTTTGCGTTCCAGATCTTCCTTCATCAAGGCTATTTCTTTTGTAAGTCGTTCAATCTCTTCATCTCCGCTTAATAGCTCACTTAGATTTTGGGATAATTGCGCTTCAATAGCCTGCAATTCTTCAATAGTATTTACCCTGTGTTTTTGCTGGAGATTATAAATGATGTCTAACCGTGCGTTAATTTCCTCAATTCTGGAAGGGTTAAAAATAATTCCTTCTTCAAATGCTACAGTTTCCTGAGCAATGTCTTTAATTTCTATAAGTGAAGACCTTAGGCGTTCGTTTAATGTGGCATAATCAGGATTAAATTTCTCAATGCTTTGAAGCTGATTGATAACCTCTTTTAATAGAGGTAGCACAGCTGTTTCCTGTTCACTCAGTATATTCTGACTATTTAAAAGGCTTCTTTTGATGCTTTCAGCGTTGCTAAGCATTTGTAATTCAGTTTCAAGCTGTTCCTGCTCGCCGGACTTTAAGGCCGCGGTTTCCAATTCATTGAAAAGGAACTGTTCGTAGTCTTGTCTACTGCGGGCTTCTGCAGCAGCTTCCTGTAAAATGGATAGTTGTTGCTGTGTTTTCTTATAAACTTTATACTGCTCACGGTACTGAGCCAACAAGGATTGATGATTTGCCAGGGTATCTACCACTAGCAGCTGAAAGCCAGGGTCGTTTACCTCTAGTGTAGCATGCTGAGAGTGTATGTCAATGAGTTTCTCGCCAACTTGCTTCATTACAGTAAGCGTAACGGGAGTATCGTTTATAAATGCTCTAGACTTTCCATCTGTGGATATTTCCCTCCTTAAAATACTTTCGTTATAAAAGTCAATATCGTTTTCTTCGAAAAGAGATTGTAATGTAGTGTCGCTAAGCAGAAATTGCCCCTCGATAATACATTTTTTGTCCTGATTAAAGAAATACTTAGTTTCGGCACGCTGACCCAATATAAGGGAGAGTGCGCCAAGCATGATAGACTTACCGGCACCTGTTTCGCCAGTGATGATATTTAAACCTTTATTAAGTTCCAAATCAACACTATCTATTAAAGCATAGTTACGAATAGAAAGTTTTTGTAGCATATTACTCTGCTAAATTATGAAAACTTAATCAATGGATGTTTATTCTTACAAACAAAAAAGCAGAAGATTTCTCTTCTGCCCTCAATCTAATTTTATTGTGTGGTTTAATAATTTGTGTGATCTGTGTTTGATCAATTCAGGTCTATATCTGTTTTAATTCCTTTTTTCTTTTTTAATGCTATCAATTCCATTGTCAAATTTTCTTTTCAGCTCTTTATACTCAGGTGAGTTTTGTAGCTCTTTCATCTCCTCAATATGTTTTTTAAATTCAGGAGAATTTATCTTTTCACGCATCAGATCAATGTTTTTCTTCATCTCGGCCTGTTGTTTTTTCCATTCATCAGAATTAAACTTTTTGCTCATTTCTGCAGCATTTTTCTGAATATCAGCTTGCTGCTTTTTCCATTCTGGCGAATCAAATTTCTTGCGCATATCCTGAGCAATTTTAAATGCCATTTCTTGTTGTTGCTTGAACTCTTTTGAGTTTATCTGATTGCTCATTTCAATGGCTTTTTGCTGAATCTCTGCCTGTTGTTTTTTCCATTCAGGAGAATCGAAATGCTTCGCCATTTCTGCGGCATTTTTTTGAACATCTTTTATCTGTTGCTGAAATTCAGGCGATTTTATGTAAGCCATGCTTACCTTTGTTACCGAGTCAAGATTAAACTTATAATCGAACTTAAAATCATTCATAAATGATTCATTAACTACTTCCTGCCTTAAACTATCAGGCATTTCTTTAAGCGAGTTATATTCTTTTTTATTCCCTTTAGCGTCAACGGTAACAATTTTGAACTTGTTTTTTTTCTTTGTGGTATCTGTTTTTACAAGGTCATTATCGCAGTCCTCGTTAGCAACTGGTGCTAATAGTGTCTGTATTTTTGATTTTATAGCTATTCCTTCTATATCAACCTTTTTGTTATGTTGATTGGCCTTATTTATAGCAGGAGCTTTTTTTGCAGGACTAATCCAAGCTAAGGATACTATAGTCGCTATTGTTAATGTTATAGCCAAAATCTGCTGTTTGGCATTCATATAATTGGTTTTCATGTCCGTAATTCTTTTAATGCGTTGATACAAATGTTGATCTTTTCCAGTTGCTGCCATTGAGAGGGCAGGAGTGGTTTTGTTTTTTAATATTTCAAGTTTTAAAAGTGCATGTGCATAGGTTAGTGGGCTACCAGTAAATTTTAGAACAAGATCATCACAAGCATGTTCACGTTCTATATTGATTAGTCGGCCGCCCAGCCATACAAATGGGTTAAAGAAGAGTATGGTTTCAATACCGGTTTTTATTAAATTTAATAGATAATCGTTTCTTCGTATGTGCGAAAGCTCATGAATTAATATTGCTTCAACTTGTTTTATATCAAGCTGAGATGCCAAAGCAATTGGAAATAATACCACTGGTTTTAAATAACCTATAACCAGTGGAACATTTACCCTTGAGGATAAATAGAATTCAATATTCTGACGAAGATTTAATTTAGCCACCATAGTTTCAAAAACCGGGCGCCATGAAGCTGGAACGGGAGTACGGTCAGCCCATTTTAAATCTAGTAATTTCTTATAGCCAATAGCCAGGATAAATAGCTGAAACAATATGCCAATGCTATATATGCTAACCAGATAAGGGAAAAAGTTCTCTGTTATGCTACTCATATCCTGAGGCAAATGAATAAGGTATTCGGATTGCTGTACATTGGAAATTTGATTAGACGCAATCGCAACACTATTTACCGGAAGTTTAAACAGTGTAAAGAATGTGATGCAGAACCCCAGAAATATAAGGCACAATGCACCATAGGCCATATTGTGCTTGATTTTTGCATCAATTTTAGGAAATGCACTTGTAACAGCTACCAATATACCATAAATGATGGCGCCTTGCCATAGAGAGTGGAAGATGCTCCATCCGGTAGCTTTAATGAGGTTGTTTACTATTGCTTCCATGTGTTTATAGTTGGTTCTTTAGGTTTATTACTTACTTAATTCGTCAAGATATTTTTTTATCGAATCAATTTCATCTTTACTTGCGGTGTGGTTCCCAAGTGCTTGCATTACTAATCTCGCCGCCGATCCGTTAAAAACATTATCGATCATTTTATTTACGAGATGCTGTTCTGTTTTTTGTTGATTGAGAAGTGCCGTATAAATATGAGTTTTAGAAGACGTGTCGCGTTTAACAAGTCCCTTCTCGTGCATAATCTGCATTAGTTTTAGCGTAGTGGTATAACCAGACTCTTTGCTTTTCTCTAAAATCTCATGAACGTCTCTAACCGTACAATTACCCTTTTCCCACAATATCTGTAAGATCTCTAGTTCACTTTCTGTAGGCTTAAGGTTTATTGATGCTGCCATATTTTGTTTATACGAATTGTTTCGTATTCAAATGTACGAATGTATTCGTATAAACAAAATATTTTTAACATTTTTTTTTAATTGTTTTTAAGACCTTGATTAAGAGGGGCAATTGCCTGATTAAGCGTTTCGTATTTATTGATGTTGGCGGGATCAATTTGGACAAGCAGGTTGTATGCTTTTATACGATCAGATGGATCTCCGGTAGAAATAGAAAAGACATTCACAATCTCATCTGCTTTTGTAGAAAAGTAGAAGTTGGGAAAAATAGAACCTAATTTCTGTTTGTCCATTTGTTTTAGTCCACTAAGTAGGGTTATCATTTTTTTTACTCCACGGCCGGTATTTTCTTGCAAGCGATCAAGCCCGTTAAAATGATAGTCGTAAATAAATACTCTAAGTTCTTCAAAGGTTTTATTAAGTAGATTTTCATTTAGCCAGTAGCGGTTGCGTAACCCATCAAAGGCTTTCCAGCCTTTATTTCCAGATACCTGAGCATTGTTTAGAATGGTAGAGGCCCTCTTATAGAAAGGAGTGCCGCCAAGGTGACTAAAACTATCTTTATCTAAGCCAATAATGGTATAAGCGTAGTAACTTAGTAAAGAACTAAGATTGGAAATATAAGTTTGATCGGAGAAATCTAATGATTGGCCCTCAGCATAGTTGAAATCGAAATCTTTATCACTTAGATTAAGTAGCGTACTGTTATAAGCCGACGCGTAAACTGGTCTGCTAGATTGAAGCTGTGCCTCTGCTTTATAGGCAGCGCTGCCATCCCAATCAGTTATAGTGATTACAAAATTGCATTCGATACGCTCCTGTGGGCTATAATTTTCGTTACTCCACTTATTATTATTTAAGAATTCCCTTATGGTAGTTTCAAGAACTTCCAGATTTCTTCTGTCCATATTAGGGATAGTAGGAGCCTGTACCTGAACTCTTGCATTTAATTCCTGAGCATTAACAAAGGTTTGGCAAATAAAAAAGAAAAGTAAGATAAGTAAGTAGCGTTTTTTCATGCTTAAACAAGCTTTAAAATTTCATTGCAAATGTCTTTGGCAACCTCAGTTTTTGATTTCATTTCAAAAACTGTCTTCTCAAATGCTTTATTAAAGATAGTTATTTTATTGGTATCCATCTTAAAACCTGCTCCTTTGTCATTTAAGGAATTTAGGATAATGAGATCAAGATTTTTCCTTGTAAGCTTGTCCTTTGCATGTTCTTCCTCATTTTCAGTTTCAAGGGCAAAGCCAACAAGTATTTGATTTTCTGTTTTTAGTCTGCCTAAAGTAGCCAGAATATCTTCTGTCTTTTTTAACTCCAGGTTGAACTCCCCGCTGGTTTTTTTTATTTTCTGACTAGCGGTAGTTACTGGTGTATAATCAGCAACGGCAGCACTCATTACCATAATTTGTACAGTAGGGAATTCTTTTTGACATGCAGTTAGCATTTGAGCTGCGCTTACAACATCTATTCTTTTGAGTTGTTGTGAGCTTTTTTCAGCTGTTGGTCCTGTAATTAATGTTACGTCAGCACCTAAGCGAGAAAACTGGTCTGCAATAGCAAAACCCATTTTGCCAGATGAATGATTTCCGATAAAGCGTACAGGATCTATAGCTTCATAAGTAGGTCCTGCTGTTACCAGCACTTGTTTCCCAAGCAATGGAAGATCTTTACGTATTGTTTCTAATAGAAATGAAACGATTTCCTCAGGTTCAGCCATTCTGCCTTCACCATATAGGCCGCTAGCTAATTCTCCTTTGCCAGGAGAAATGAGAAGATTGCCGTATGACAATAGTTTATCTATATTGGTTTGAGTGGTTTCATGCTTCCACATATCCAAATCCATTGCCGGTGCAACTAAAACAGGACACTTTGCTGAAAGGTAAACTGCAGTTAGTAGATTGTCGCACAATCCAGTAGCCATTTTTGCTAACGTATTTGCGCTTGCGGGCGCAACGAGCATGTAATCCGCCCAGAGACCTAATTCTACATGATTACTCCAAACTCCGGTTTCTTCTTCAAAGTATTGAGTGTAAACAGGATGTTTTGATAGTGTTGCAAGTGTGAGCGGAGTGATGAAGTTTGCCGCATCTGCAGTGAGAATTACTTTGACGTTTGCGCCAGCCTTTACCAGTAGCCTTACCAGGGTTGCTGATTTGTATGCTGCAATGCTGCCGCAAACGCCTAGAATAATATTTTTATCTTTTAGCATGGTTTATAATGCATTGATGCAATTTAATACCTATGCGTGATATTATTGTTGCTCTTTAGCGGGATTTCTGTAATAAATTTTGTCGTTCAGAAATTCATCAATAGCAATTAATGAAGGTTTTGGTAAACGCTCATAATGCTTACTGATCTCAATTTGCTCTCTGTTCTCAAAAATCTCTTCAAGATTATCATTAGAAGATGCAAACTCGGCTAATTTGCCATGAAGCTCTTCTTTCATGTTATTAGAAATCTGATTAGCCCTTTTAGAAATAATTACTAAAGACTCATAGATGTTTCCGGTTTTTTGATCCAGATCATTAACATTTCTAGTAACCGTAGTATTTGGTATTGCGGGTTTATTCGTACTCATTATCTGTTGGGGGTTTTAATTGTATTAATTGCAGAACTATCTCTTTTAGCTTCTTTTGTTAATTGAGATTTATATTTTTCATAATTAGCAAGGCGTTCAGCTATAAAGCGTTTAGCACTTTCTATTCCAGATTCACTATCTTTCTTTAAGGCGTTTGCTTCCTTTAAGTATTTACTTTCAGGATGCGCTTCTGCAAATTCATTGGCATAAGTAATTGCTTCTGTGAAGCGGTCTTCCTGACGCTCCTCAATACTGTTTTTAGCAAAAGCGTACTGTGATTTGATCATTAATAAATCCATTTCCTCTGAATATTTAATATCAGGATAATCGATTTGTGCATTTTTTAGTGCTATAACAGCTGCTCTGTAGTTAGATGCTTCACCACCATTGCCACCTATTTCGTAATACATTTTTGCATTTGCATACGCTTTGTCTTCAAGTTTAGTACGCAGAATACCAATGTATTTTGCAGCCTCTACAGCACGTTCACTTTTTGGATAGAAGTTAATAAAGAGCTGTAATGCATCAATAGCTTTATAGGTATTTTCCTGATCTAAGCTAGGTCTTGGAGAATCCAGATAATAGCAATAAGCGCTCATATATCTACACTCTTCAGCATATTTACTAGTTGGATAGCTATCTGCAAACGATTTGAATTGATATCTTGCAGTTGTGTAATCTCTTAGTTTAAAGAGAGTCAGTGCGTAATAATAATTCAGTTCCTCGGCTTCAGCTCTTCCCCTGTATTTTTGAGACAAGTCTTCGAATAAGATCAATGCCTTAGAATAATTCTTTTTGTTATATAGCCTCATGGCCTCCTGGTACTTTTTTGCAACGTCGTTGCTCAGTCTGATCTTCTCAAACTGACTTTTACAACCAGCAATAGTAAGGGCTATAATGGTGAAACTTAATAGTAATACGTGTTTAATTTTAAACATTCTGCAAAGATAAGTTAATAATACGATACCGTCAATTAAAAATAATAGGACGCTAAGCTATGTAAAGGCATTCATCCTGTCAAGTGCTTAACATAATTTAACGTTTCCATTTTTATAAGCCATAGACATATACTTTAACACCTCGTCATTTATATCTTCTTTATAATATATTCGGAGGTGGTGATTGTAATCATCGCTACCTGGAACAAGTTTTATTTTTCGAAAACACATATTGTCTTCATATGGTTGTTTAAATGGAAATACAACATCAATAAAGTTTTTGCCAAACTGTATAACGTACGCGAAGTTGATGCGGGATGAGAAAGCTATCATTGTTTTGGTAGTATGGAATTTCACCTCGCCTAATTGTTGGTAACATGAAACCAAGTGATTAAAAAGCTCAATCGAGGAAGGTGATTTTCCTTGAAGGAATGCTGACAATGTGTTGTTATCCATAATAGCATATTGTATTTGTGCCAATCTATAAAGATAATTCATTTTCTGTTTACGTGGTTCTGATTTGTCTTGTTTGATTCTTGCTTATTGGAGTACATTTTAATAGTTGAGGTGTATTTTTTTAACGACCTTCCAATGACTCTGAACGACTTTGAAACGACTCTGAACGATATTTTGTCGTTTGTAAGGCTTTTTGATGTAAGGTGTCAGGCGATGGGGTATTATACCTAATGTTATGTATACTATATATAGTGTAGAATTTGATGTGATTACGCACATAGTATATATATAATGTGAGGAGTCATTTTTGCCGGCCTTGTTTTACCTTCTGTGGTATTTTAAGATAAAGAATTAACCTGATTTTAACCTGCTGTTAATTTTTCTGGTTGTGGTTTAGCGAGTTAGGGATATTTTGTAAGAAATAGTGTATAAATGTTTGCGTGGTGGCTGAATTTTCCTACTTTTGCATCCCGCTTCGGAGGAAGGGAAACAGTGAAAAAGGAAGGTGAAAAAGAGTTTCAAAAAAGATTTGCAAAACAGAAAAAGA
>NZ_JBFTKO010000008.1:0-260759 GCF_056395985.1 Pedobacter sp. 05T44 | reverse complement strand
ATTATAAACAGAAGGTTCAAGATGGTAAAAACAAAATGAGTGTCCTGAATGCTGTTAGAAACAAAATAATCCACAGAATCTTTGCCGTCATAAAAAACCAAACCATTTATAAAAATGATTTGGTTTTGTCATAGAAATCGAGATGACGGAACAATGTTTGTTGAACTTGTTTCAGAACTTACTCATATTTTAATGCATCAACCGCATTTGCCTTTGCAACCTTGACGGTTTGAAAGCTTACTGTAAGTATGGCAATAAATACAGACAAAAATAAAGCAATTAAAAACGGCCAGGCAGTCATGGCAACTTTATAGTCATATTTCTGCAGCCACCTTACCGCAATAATATAAGCAGCTGGAATAGCAATCATATTTGATAGAATAACCAGTTTTATAAAATCCTTGTTCAATAGAACAAGAATACTTTTCAAATCGGCACCAAGAACCTTTCTGATACTGATTTCTTTACTTCTCTGCTCCGCAATATATAAAGCAAGCCCCAGCAAGCCTAAACAAGAGATAAAAATAGCAAAACAACCAAACAGATTAGAAAGCACACTGAGCAATCGCTCTGTTTTTAGCTTCTGCTGCATACCCTGATTAACGAACTGGAGATCTGCGGGATAAGAAGGATTKAGTCGAAGGCTAATGTCTTTGATAGACTGAACTGATTTGCTTAGCGATTGATCCGGATTAAGACGAAGCAGCAATACTTTGCTTTGAGCAATGTTGCAATAAAATACGGTAGGTTTTGACTTTGCACCCAGCTGTTCGTTTGTATAATCTTTAACAACACCAATTACATTTAGCGATTGATCGCCCCAGGTAATTTTAGAGCCCACCGGATTTTTAAGCCCCATCGTTCTCACGGCACTTTCATTTAGCAGTAATGATGTTGCTGTATCAGCAACAAATTTAGGTGAGAAATCCCTTCCCATCACCATAGTCGTACCTATCGTTTTTACAAAATCGAAACCTGTACTTCGATAATCTATTATAGAATTATCATTTGCCGCCTTACCTGGCCAGCTAATATCTCCGGTTATGGTGCCTCCCTGAGTAAATGAACTTGCAAATTCTGTTGCCGAAACAATCGCGCCAGCATTTTTTAGCTCCGCTTTAAAGATCTCCAGCTTCTGCAGCTTTAACCACTCGCCTTCCAGATCCAGTTGCACCAGGTTATTCTCGTTAAACCCTAACGGCTTATTTTTCATGAATTGGATTTGGGAATAGATCACAATAGCACAAACGATCATACAAATTGAGATGGTAAACTGCACCACAACAAGTATTTTGCGCATCGGCAATGAGGACTTACCTATTCCGGTAAAGCCTTTTAATACCTTTACAGGTGTAAAAGATGACAAATAAAACGCGGGATAGCTTCCTGCAAGCACACCTGTGAATAAGATTAGCGAGAGTAGTGTTACCCATGTGTAGGGTGACTTGTAATTGATTTGGATAGAGATATCCAGCAGATTATTAAAATAGGGCAGCACACCCTCTAGCAGTACAAATGCAATCAAAATACCAATTAATGAAAGCACAAGTGACTCCATTACGAACTGACCAATCAGCGTTTTTCTGGAAGCACCAAGTGCCTTGCGCACTCCTACTTCTCTTGCACGTTTTTCTGATCGTGCAGTTGAAAGGTTCATATAATTAATGCAGGCAATTAGCAGAACACAGAACGCCAGAAAAATGAACAGCCTTACCTGATCAATCCTTCCTCCAGCTGACTTACCATTTTCAAAATGATCATAAAGATGGTATTTGCCAAAGGGAAAAAGAAAAGCCTGGAGAGTAGTCTCCTTATCATTTTTCTTAATCAACTGTCTTACTCCAGCATCTGTAACCTCGAAGCTAGCTTTGTCTTTTAACTTGAATAAAGTAAAGCAGGTAATGCTTCCCCAACCATTGTCCTTCTCTCCGGGATGTTCCTGCTCAAAAAATGACCAGGGTTGCAGTGCTTCGAATTGATGGGTCATGTTCTTTGGCAGATCTTCTACTACCGCAGAGACCTTCAGGATCTTACTATTATCCCACTTTACGCTGCTGCCTAAAACGTTCACACTTCCAAATAGCCTCTTAGCCGCTGAGGCAGTAAGTAAAACCGAATTGGGTTCGCTTAAAGCTGTTTCGGGGTTTCCCTGAATAAACTTGTAATCAAATATCTTCAAAAAGCCAGGGTCAACATTTAGGGTAGTCAACTTAAAATTGTTATTGGCAGTACCAAATAATTTCGTTGACTCGCCCATAGCTATCCTACTGGCAGTTTCTACCGAGGGCAAGCTTACCAAAGCAGCACCTGCAAGCTTATTTGGGGTTGCGTCTGTTGTTAAAAGTTTCCCATTTACATTTAGGGTAAGTTTAGCAGCATATATACGGTCTATATCCTTAAATTGTTTATCATAACTCCATTCGTAACCCACATACATCAGGAGCATTAAACAACAGGTCATACCAATGGCTAACCCTCCAATGTTGATCAGAGAAAAACCTTTATTTTTCCAAAGGTTTCTTAAAGCTATTCTAAAGTTGATTAAAAACATATCCGGGGTTTTTCATCTCTTACGCCAAAGATATGCCATTCTCAGAAACAACTCCATACACCTAAATATCGGCCATTTATATTTATGCCGGCGATTTATTGTTCATTTCCGTACAATCTATGTACATAAATGTACAGTTAGGTTTTAAATAAGAAAAGCGGCTCAGGAAGCCAAAGCCCTCGCCGCTTAACTAACTAACCTAATAAATTATGGGGTTACTGTTATCTCTTTTACTGTGGTATAATTGTACTTTTTGAAATTATCATTTACCCTTACGCCTACCCTCACATAGTAAGTAGTGGCATATTTCATTGCTGCATTTGTGGTGATGGCAACTTCGGTATTTTCATTTGGGATAACGGTTACCAGACCATTTGCAGGATCGAAATTATTGTTGCCTACATACTTTGTAGTTGACACGAACAACCTGTAATCAGCAACGGTAGGTTTGGTTTGTCCGGCTGGCGCCTCATTTCTGCTAAACTTAAATTTAGCAGAGATCTTTTTGTCGGCGGTAACTACCAGATCACCCACCCATTCTACAACTACATACGGCACTACATGAAAATCGTGGGTTGTTGTACCCTTGACATCAATTTCCTCTGCTGTTACCGGATAAAAGGGACCCTCAATTGGGCTAATGCGATATTTGCCGGCAAATAACTTGTTGTTTATATAACTACCATCTTGTTTAATATTTAAAAACATGGGGGTTGGTGTACTGCTCCAGCTCAGTTCTTCCATTCTGATTCTGGTGTTCCCCTGGCCTTGTTCAGCCTGTAAACCCTGTCCTTTATCGTCAAGGATTGTTCCTTGCAATACTGCCGAAGGGGCCTCATAATCGTCAATTTTACAGGAATGCAATGCTGCCACTCCTGCAAAAAACAATAACATAAATAATATCTTTTTCATACCTGATTTCTGTAATGGTTAATACTGTTCGTTTTGTTTTAGCTTAGGATTTGCTGCAATCTCAGCACCCGGAATAGCTTCATAGTAATATTTAGTAGCCACGGTAAATCTTGAATTGCGCTCTTCCAGTCTGGCATCAAAAATATACTTGCCCTTTACATAATCTGGCGCTTCAGGAACCGATCCTTTAGCAAACAGGAAGGGATTAAGCTTTCTCCAGATTCTCGAATTAACTTCCAGATCGGCAGTTCTCCATCTCAGCATGTCCCACCAAAGCTTATGCTCAAAAGCAAGTTCCTTTCTGCGCTCTATCCTTACAAGCTGCAATCCTCTTGTTGGCGCCAGTACATATGACCCAACACCGGTTCCCGGTGCAAGTGCCGCACCTGCAGAAAGCTCGCCCTGATCTGTTAACAATACCGCTCCTGCCCGCTCACGAATGGCATTGATTTGTACAAAAGCATCATTTTGAAGGTCAACACCGTCTAAGTTATTTACACCATGCTGTGCAAGTTCTAACGCTGCTTCGGCACGGTTTAGCAATACTTCTGCATATCTGATTTCAATCCACGACTGAGTAGACTCATGGAGTTTGGTAAGCGCCGCTGAAACATTTGGATTTAGATATTTGCGTCCATGAAAACCGGTAACGGTGGCATTGTTTGAAGAAGTTGGGCCATCCAGGCCAGTAGGGTTAATTGACTGCCCAGTAGACAATACAATTGGCACCTGACTATTCCATGTTCCTGCCTGTTTTACGTTTGGATTATAAAATGGATTGGAAGAATAAGCTGCTGTTGAACCCTCTGGCACCAACTTTTGTATAGGGGTGGCCGGATCTATACTTTCGATAAATGTTCCGCGACGAAGATCGGTACGCAGTCCTTTAAAAGCCTGGCCCGGCAATAAAACTGTGCCTCTTAACCTTGGCTCGCAATTTTCAAAAAGCTGTTCTACATAATCATATACGATATAGGTTCCATCAGGCTTAGTGGTCTGTATCTCGCCACGTGAATTCTTTGGCAATCCATCAAAAAGCTCTACATAATCCAAAGTAGGATTAAAACGATCGCCATAAGTTGAAGTCATGTGTGGCGGCGAATAAACTGCATCGAAACTATGTACATTTTCTACAAAGGAATAACCTTTTGAGAAGATCGTTTCGGGACTCTCCGTGTCCAGAAAAAGTGCAGCATAATTATTTGCAGAAGCAATTTTATCTGTGGGCGACCATGTTTTTTTATAAAGAGAATACTTACCTTCAATCATTTTTGCAGCCTGAAAGCTTAATTTAAAATAATCATTGGCCTTTGCCGCCGGAATGCCATTAAGCATTATGCCATCAACAACATATTGAGTACCATATCTGGCCTTTGAACCGGCAAAAAGCGCAACGCGCGATTTAAATGCCGCAGCAATATTCTTATTTACACGTCCCTTTTGCTCACTTGCCTCATTCATGTTTGTAATGGCATAATCAAGATCTGCCAGTATAAAATCATAAACTTCCTGTTCACTGCTTCTTGGAATCTGCAATTCTTCTACGTTGGCATTTAAAGCCTGAACCTGACTTGTAATAGGTACTCCTCCGTAACGCTTTACCAAAGCAAAATATGTAAAAGCACGAATAAAACGTGCTTCAGCTATCCATTTATCAACCTTTGGCTGTGTTAGTGACGCGGCATAAGCAGGTAAATTTTCGATCAGATAGTTGGAATAGCGAATAACCTGGTAACCGCTTTTCCAGTACCCTCTGGCAGGATTTACAAAACCTCCGTTGTTTCGATTGGCATTTTCTCCGGTATTTAACATGGGTAAGGCGATTTGATTCCAGGTATTAAACCCTTCTGTGCCATCGCCGGCACTGTATTTAAAATCCTCAATAGGCATGCGGCTATAGAGAGCGGCCATATAGGCCTGCATTCCCGCATCTGTGAACAGATCCTTATCCTGTACAATATTTACAGGGGCAATGTCCAGTTTATTACAAGCGCATACTGCTCCAAAAAGAAGCATAAATGCTATATATTTTAATTGTTTCATAATCATTTGTCTGGATCCTTATTAAAAGCTAATGCTTGTTCCGAAATTAATTGTACGGCTGATTGGATAGATGTACCCATAAAGTTCTGAAGGGCGCTCGGGGTCTAATCCTTTAATCTTCGTAATGGTTAGCAGGTTGTATCCGTTGGCATATACGCGTAATCCTTGTATCCCTATTTTTGTAAGTATTTTTTTAGGAAGTGAATAACCAAGCTCAGCGCTCTTTAAACGCATATAAGCACCATTTTGAATCGCCCTGCGCGAATTGTCGTTAATAACCGTTCCCGTATAAGCGTAGTATCCTTGTACCCATTTATTGGCGGGATCATAAGGATCTGCTTTGGGATCAACAGGATGCCATCTGTCCATAAACATATCCAGCGCATTTCCATCGAAGGCCAATGGCTCTCTAAAGGCTTCAGGATAGGAAACATAAGACATCGCGCCGCCCTGGAAAAGCAGGTTCAGATCAAAACCCTTGTAATCGAAACCAAGGTTAAGCCCAAAATTTAGCAATGGATAGTTATGCCGGGCATCGTTTCCATCAGCACTGGTACTGTTTGGATTAATGGCAGTAGCAACTGGATAACGGTCCAGATCATCAAAAGTCCCGTCGCCGTTCCAATCCTCGTAAATGTAATCGCCAGGAAGTGTACCTCTACCGGTAAACTGGTTATAATTGGCAATCTGCTCAAATGATTGAAACTGTCCTACATACCCAAAGCCAAACCATACATCATTATAGCGGTTGAGTTTGTTGTTTCTCCAGTTTTCCTGTGAATTTCCTGCACGTCCAAGTTCTTCATAAATAATTTTAGTACGTGTTAACGATACATTTCCGCTGATGTTATAGCCCAGCTCTCCGAACCTATTTCTGTGACTTAATGCAAGTTCAAGCCCGCGCGTTTCATCACTATTCAGGTTTTCCTGTGGCATATTTGCACCAAATGAACCGGGTACAGTTACCAAACGGTTGCCTAAAAGTCCATCMCTGCGGCGTTTAAATGCATCAAATGTAATCCCAAGTTTGCCTTTCCACAATTCAGCATCTAACCCGATATTGGTTGTTTTAACCTCTACCCATGTGAGGTCTGGATTTGGTACTGCTCTAAAGCCAACTGAGTTAACAAAACCGCCATCAAACATATAACCCCCACCAAGTGCTTCTCTGTTTCCATTAAACGGATAATCGTAGCCCGAAAGGAACTGATACCTTACGTTTCCATCATCGCCCATAATACCATATGACGCCCTGATTTTCAGGTTATCGATAAATGACAGTGATGAATTATTTTTCATGAAAGATTCTTCAGATATGCGCCATCCAACAGAAGCACCCGGAAAGAACCCAAATTGTTTCTTATCAGAAAACCTCGAAGAACCATCATAACGAAAGCTAAACTCGGCAAGGTATTTCCCTGAAAAATCATAGTTCAATCTGCCTATTACAGCTCTGGTTGCTGTTTCAGATACACCGTCAATATTGGTATTTGCCACCTGGCCTAGTGCTTTTCCGGCAAATAGGTATTCAACAGGCAAGGCAAGATCACGCTGTGCAAAAAAATTATCGGCACTCGAAGTACCTTCTTCGTAGAGTACTAAGGCGTTTATGTTATGTTTCTTTATACTTTTTACATAATTCAACGAGAGTTGCAATAATGAGTTAGGTGTTGTGCTATACCTTCTAAGCAACTGATCGGGACCATTCTTATTATAGGCGGTATAAGAATCGCTTGCTGCATTATAATCATATACGTTATAACCTTTTCTATAATCCTTAAAATTGTTATTTCTGGCATCGTACGAGAACAATCCCCTTGCGGTTAATCCATCAAGATATGGCACCTGATAGTCTAATGAAAACTGGCTCTGTAACCAGCTGTTCTGGTCTTTTTGGTAACCCGATAAATCACTATCTGAATTTGCTCCGGGATGTTCGAAAACTGGCTTATACAGATAATCAGGATTATTATTTGCATAATAGGTTTCGTTTGGCTGTGCTCTCCATAATTGCGAAAACAGCTGCCAGGAAGGAACTTTAGGATTCATTTTATTCTCTAAAATACCGTTAAGTTTTAAAGAGGCTTTTAAACGATTAGAGATCTGGGCGTTTAAGTTAGAGCGCAGATTATACCTGTCATATTTTAAGGAATTGCTTTTCCAGATTCCTTCTTGCCTGGCATAACCAAGGTTAATGAAATAATCTATCTTAGTATCACCTGAACTGCCACTGGCACTAAGGTTTTGCTGGAACTGAGGTGCAAAATCACGCATTGTCATGTCATACCAGTTGGTACCTGTTTTTGTTCCATTACGATAAGGGGCAAAATCTTCATCGTTATACGTTAGTACAGGTCCATCAACTCTATGCATGGTCTTCTCGTTCATTAGCGTGAAACGGTCAATTACACCTACAGGCTCAGGCAATCCGATTGGTGTTTGCTGACCATAATAAGCAGCATAAGTAATTTCCGGCTTGCCAGATTTCCCTTTTTTGGTGGTTACGAGTACAACCCCATTAGCAGCTCTTACTCCATACACCGCAGCAGCTGCATCTTTTAGAACTGAAATACTCTCGATCTCATTAGGATCAAGACGAGTAATATTATCGCGCGGTACCCCATCAATAACAATTAACGGATTACCAAAGCCCCGGATATCAAATTGATTGGTAAAAACACCAGGCTCTGATGTTCTTTGTACAACACGAAGCCCGGGAACTTTACCGGTTAGCATGTTCTGTACGTTCTGTGTTTTGGTTGTTGAGATCTCGGCATTGGAAACAGAGGCAATGGATCCGGTAAGGGTGGCTTTTTTCTGTGTACCATACCCTACAACAACCACTTCTCCAAGGCTGTTACCGCTGTCAGAAAGTATAATATTTAATGGCCCGCCGCTTGTAACCTGCACTTCTTTAGGTTGAAAACCAACAAAGGAAATTAACAGAGAAGAACCTGTGGGAACAGAGATAGAAAACTCTCCGTTATTGTCGGCTGAAGTTCCTCCTGAACTTCCCTTCACTTTTATCGCGGCACCAATTAAAGGCCCGCCGGCGGCATCCGTAACCTTACCTTTTACGGTAATGTTCTGCGCATATGTATAGGTTGTAATACAACATGCGAGTAAGAAAAATAGTAGTCTTTTCATACTTAGTTTTGGTTTAATATTTGGTTTATTTAAACACTAAGTAATTTAATAGCCTTAAAAAAGGCTTAAAAATGTCTTAGTTGGAGAAAAAATCTTAGAAAAAATTTCATATTCCACATAGAAGCTATATTGGAAGGGGATTTGCCAAATTTGCTTATCTTAGCGAGACCAGATATGACTATGGGATTAAAATTCTACCTGACTTGTTTTGCCTTTCTTTTTATAACTCCGAAGATCACAAATGCACAGTATTATGGCCTTTGTTTTACGGGGCATGAGACTATACAGGAAAAAAGAACAGGACTGGACCTGACCGCTGCTGATCCACTATGTTTCAATAACACCTTTGAGCTATCGTTCGATTTTTCTTTTATGACAGGCCATACCGATTACTTTGGTTATATATTCCGAATTGTAGATCAGGAAAAACGAAACATCGACCTTATATACGATAAAAGCCTGGAGGCAAAAAACCATCTTAAGTTGGTTATAGGTGATAAGATGTCGAACATTGAGTTCGATATAAAACTAGACAAGCTGTTTAAAAACTGGTACAACATAAAGCTCAGGTTTGATCAGGAAAACCAGGAACTGGTTCTTACCGCTGATGGCAAAGTTTATCGTGAGAAAATCCCCTTAAAAAAGAATTGTTACAGAATCTGCTTTGGTGCCAATAATTATAAGGAACATGAAGTGAAGGATGTGCCGCCAATGAAGATCAAAGAGATAAAAATAACTGAGGATGACAAGCTAACACATCACTGGCCATTAAATGAATATACCGGATTAAGTGCAACAGAAAAGATTAAAGGAAAAAATGCCGGAGTAATTAATCCGAACTGGATTAGAAAAATGCACATTGAATGGGAACTCGTTAAATCTGCTGAGGTTGCAGGATCGGCAAGTGTTGCCTTTGATGCTGATCGCGAACGGGTATTTGTAGTAACTGAAAAATCCTTGCAGACTTACGATGTAAAAACGGAAAAAACAACTATCGCCGATTATAAATCCGGATTGCAGCCAATGCTTTATGGAAATCAATCTATTTATCAAAATGAACTGGGGCTATTAAATTTCTATGTAGATTTTTCACTAATGAGTGGGTTCAATTTTAGCAATAACACATGGGATAGCAAGTATACTGGCGAAAACGTACCTACAAATTTCTGGCATTTAAACAAGTTCTACTCTGCAAATGACAACAGTCTGTATTTTATTGGGGGCTATGGACATTATAACTATAAACGAGATGTTCAGCGCTATCATTTTAAAGATAAAAAACTAAGTTCGGTTAAAACAAGCGGAGATTTTACTCCACGCTACCTTGCTGCACTGGGTGCAACGAAAAACGGCGCTTACATACTTGGAGGATATGGAAGTACGACCGGTCAGCAGATTCTGAATCCAAAGAACCTCTACGACCTCAGCTTTTATGATGTTGAACACAAAACTTTCAAAAAGCTATTTGAGCTGAATCCCGGAAAGGAAGAATTCGCTTTCGCAAACTCCATGGTTATTGATGAGAAGGAACAATCTTTTTATGCCCTCACGTTTGTAAACCACATATTTAATTCTTCTTTGGCTATGATCAAGGGATCGCTTAAAAATCCTTCCTATGAATTTGTAGGCAGCCGCATTCCTTATACTTTCCACGACATATCATCGTTTGCAGACTTGTATTATTGTAAGGTTAGCAAAAAGTTTGTAGCCGTATTGCTTTATTATGATCAGAAAGCAAACAGTTCCTCCGTTAAGATCTATACTTTACATGCCCCTCCCGAAATACAACAGGCAGTGCACAATACCCCACCCCGTTTTACAATAAACTGGTATATGGTAATTTCAGGAGCGCTAATTCTGTGCATGTTATATTTAGGATACAAACGAATCAGAAACCAAAAGACATTAGCTAAGCCCTCAGTTAAAGTACCGGTAATAACCCTTAAAGAACCTGAACTGGTAAACATAAAGCAAGAAAATACTGATATGCCTGATGATATAAGAAATACCATGTTTCTGTTTGGCGACCTTCAGCTATTTGACAGAGAAGGAAAAGATATTACCAAGCTCTTTACCCCAGTAATAAAAGAGCTTTTCCTGCTAATATTATTGTTTACCGTGCGCTGGGGACGAGGCGTTAGTTCAGAAAAACTGGAAGAGATTTTATGGGCCGACAAGTCTGTTGGCAGCGCCAGGAATAACAGATCTGTTAGTATTGCAAAGCTGAAGCTGCTTCTGGAAAGCATGGATAGCTGTGAGATATCTAAAGAGACCGGTTACTGGAAAATGCTGATCGATTACGACAAGATCAGAATAGACTATAAAGAATATCTGAATATTGTTAAAAGCAAAACCGACATCAACAAAAACAAGATCATAGATCTTACAAAAATTGTATCTCGGGGTGGGTTTCTTTCAAATGCAGAATACAGCTGGCTGGATCCTTTGAAGTATGAAATTTCAAACGAGATCATCGATACTTACCTCCATATGGCGGCAAGCATGAAGATCTCGGATGATCCTGAATTTTTAATATCTTTAGCGGATTGTGTATTTAACTTTGATCCGGTAAATGAAGAAGCCATGGCAATTAAATGCCAGGCTCTTGTATTTTTAGGTAAGCACTCTCTGGCTAAATCTATATTCGAGAATTTCAATAAAGAATATAAAGCCATTTATGCAGAAAGCTTTAATAAAACCTTTCAGGAAATACTGGGGTAATGGTTATTTGCCGTAATTATAGTTTGGCTTACTTCCCATTGTAATTTTTAGTGTACCACCTTTCATAATATCGGCATGCTGTAAATAGCTTTCCTCATATTTTTTCCCGTTCAATAGAATGCTTTGGATATAAATATTCTTGTCGCTGTTGCTTACAGATTCAACAATGAATTTTTTTCCGCCCTCTAAATTAATTGTGGCTTTGTCAAATAACGGACTCCCGATGGCATAAGTTCCAGAGGCCGGAAATACAGGGTAGAACCCTAAAGACGAAAATACATACCATGCCGACATTTGTCCGCAGTCTTCATTTCCGATGATGCCATCTGGACGATCATGATACATTTCTTTTAAAATATGTCTTACCTTTTCAGCCGTTTTCCATTGCTGTCCACCGTAGTTGTACAGATAAGGAATGTGGTGCCCAGGCTCATTTCCATGAGCATACTGCCCAATCAGCCCCGTCATATCCTCCAACCCTCCCTCGTCCTGAAATGGTAGTGTAAAAAATTGATCAAGCCGCTGATTAAAGGCTTCTTTACCGCCCAGCAAACCGATTAAACCGTTTACATCCTGAGGAACAAGCCAGTTGTATTGCCAGGCATTTCCTTCTGAGTAAAGTACGTTTTTACTTTTAAACGGATCAAAGCCAGGAGTCCAGCTGCCGTCTGATAGTTTTCCTTTAAAGAATTTATCAGCCGGATCAAAGTATAGCTTATAGTTCTCAGCACGTTTTTTGAAGTTGTTATACTCATTTCCCTTTCCCATTTTTTGCGCCATTAGTGCAATACTTCCGTCCCCTATTGCATATTCCATTCCTTTGGCGGTTGAAGCTCCTTCTTTATCACTAGGTATTACCTGAAAGTTTTTAGCATACTCCAGGCCAAGTAAATTCACTTCTGAACTGTTTGTTAAAGCTTCAAAGGCCTTTTCGCCATCAAATTTTATCCCCTTAAGATAGGCCTCGGCAACAATCTGTCTGCTTGCCATACCTACCATTGTACCTGTTTCATTTCCCATAAGGTGCCAGATTGGTAAATGCCCTTGCTGATCATAAATGGCCAGCATTGAATTTATCATATCAGCAGCACGTTTAGGCTGTGTAAGTACATAGAGCGGATGAGCTGCCCGATAAGTATCCCAGGTTGAAAAAACACTGTAATTAGCGAACGAGCCACTTTTATATACCTTTTTATCGGCGCCACGATAATCGCCATTATGATCATTGAACAATGATGGGTTGATCATAGTGTGATACATCGCTGTATAAAAGATTTTCTTTTCTGTGATGTTCTTAGATTCAACCGTAAGCCTGGATAGTTCCTTGTTCCATTTATCATCTGCTTGTTTTACGATCTGCTCGAAGTTCCATTTTGGGATTTCTGCAGTGATATTATCAAGTGCATTTTCTGAACTTACAGGCGATATTCCAACCTTAAGTTCTAAAAGAGCAGGTGCCTGATCAAAATTAAAGAGCCCCTTTATTGCTTTATCAGTTGCCGCCTTATCTTTTAAAAGCGTATTGTTATTGTATAATGCAAAGTTCTTTATGGCTACTGACGATTTTATGGCAAAATAGATCCATTGATCTTTAGCCCAGCCAGATGATTTACGATAACCTTTGAATGTAAAATCATCAACCTGCTCAATATGGGTATCGGTAGACTGATCATTAATACCTTCTTTTAAATCGATGATCACATGTGCCTCTTTTCCTGCAGGAAAATGATACCGATGATAACCTACCCTCTCGGACGCGGTTAACTCTACATTGACGCCGTTTCCCAGTTTTACCGAATAGAAACCTGGTTTTGCTTGTTCATTCTTATGGGAAAAAAGTGAAGCATAGCCACTTCCCGGAACCTTTTCCTGGCCCTTATCTGTTTTAGCACTTCCTGTATAAGGCATAATGGCAATATCAGAAAGATCGCCTATTCCGGTACCGCTTAAATGGGTTTGCGCAAAGCCTCTGATTACGCTATCCTGATAATTGTATCCCGAACACCAGTCCCAGCCTTTATAAAAATTATCGGGGCCAATTTGCACGCCTCCAAAAGGAACACTGGCTCCAATAAAAACGTGTCCGTGTGAGCCCGACCCAATAAATGGGTCTACAAAATCCGTTAACTTTTGACTGTTTTTGCTTTGTGCATTGGCTATGTCAGTTATTCCGAAAAGTGCAAGGACTATACAAATACTAAGTTTCGTTCTCGTTCTGCAATAAAAAAAATTCATGAATTCTAATTGATGGTTTATTAATAGGTTTACATTTGGTGAACTACACAAATAAAACATCGGGGATTAATTACATCATAATAAATCCTTAATTGTAATAGAATAATGAAAAATTTATACCGGTTTTTGAGTTATTCTGGCAATGTTAAAGAAAACGTAACCACATTATCTACACTATCGCCGTGCGAATTCGGATAGACTTTGTTATCTCTTTTAAAACCAGCCATCTTTAAAACTTTTACTGAACTGATATTATTTGCTGAAGGGAAAGCTGTTATTGTTTTTACTTTCAATTCTTCAAATCCATACTTTATCACAGCAGTAATAGCCTCTCTCATAAATCCTTTTCCCTGAAAATCGGGAAGCAGCTCGTAACCAATCTCTGCAATGGCATTTTCAGCATCAAAATTCCAGAGGCAGATGGTTCCGATTAAAGAAGGGTTGTCAAGTAAAGAAATTGCCCAGTAAATACTGGCATTGTTCTCTATGAGTTTTCCAATCTTATAAATGTGAGCCATGGCATCTTCTATACCAGTAGAAGGTGTTCTGCCAGTCATGGCCGCAATTTTAGGATCAGACCGCAGCATGTGAATTTGCAGGGCATCTTGGGCAGCTAATTCTCTAAGTAAAAGACGGGAGGTCTTTATTACGGGAAAAATAGAAAAATCAAGGTTTTTCATGAGTAAATAGGGATGTAGTATTATTTTAATAACTGCGAAAATGCAAATTTATTTTCTTTAAGGTACTTTTTGCGAACAAGGTAAACCGAGCAAATACCGAAACACCCGCCAGGAGCTATCAAGATGCACTAGGCTGTTTAAAAGCTTTAAACAACACTTCAATTTCTCATTCTAATAACTTAACTTTGCATCCTTAATTTTTGGAGATACTTGATTGATGTATAGGGAATTTAAACAGTTAGAACTAGCGAAAATAGGAAAAGAGATACTTGATTTTTGGAAAGCGGAGAACATCTTTGAAAAAAGCATTTCGACCCGATCAAAATCAAACCCATTTACTTTTTACGAAGGGCCGCCTTCTGCAAATGGAATGCCTGGTATTCACCACGTAATGGCGCGTGCTATTAAAGATATTTTCTGCCGTTATAAAACTATTAAAGGATTTCAGGTAAAAAGAAAAGCAGGATGGGATACTCACGGACTTCCTGTAGAACTGGGAACTGAAAAGGAACTTGGCATCACCAAAGAAGATATAGGAAAGACCATTTCAATTGAAGAGTATAATGAGGCTTGCAAAAGAACCGTAATGCGTTATACAGATGTATGGAACGACCTTACCGAGAAAATGGGCTATTGGGTGGATATGGATGATCCATATATTACTTATAAGTCGAAATATATGGAATCGGTTTGGTGGCTTTTGAAACAGATCTACGATAAAGGTTTATTATATAAGGGCTATACCATCCAACCTTACTCTCCAAAAGCGGGAACAGGATTAAGCTCACATGAGGTAAATCAGCCGGGAGCTTATCGTGATGTAACCGACACTACCATAGTTGCCCAGTTTAAATCGTTACCTGACACATTACCTGCTTTCCTGACAGGGTTTGGAGATATACATTTCATGGCATGGACAACAACGCCATGGACTTTACCATCGAACACAGCGCTGACTGTAGGTCCAAAAATAGACTATGTACTGGTAAAAACCTTTAATCAATATACTTACCTTCCTGTAAATGTAATCTTAGCCAAGAACCTGGTAGGAAAACAGTTTAATAAAATATACTTTGAAAGCACTGCTGAGGAAGATTTCAGTAATTTCAAAGAGGGTGACAAAAAGATCCCTTATCAAATTTTAACGGGGTGTAAAGGCGCAGACCTGGTAGGTGTTAAATATGAACAGCTTTTACCTTATACTTTACCATACCAAAATCCTGAAAATGCTTTCCGTGTGATCTCCGGAGACTTTGTGACTACAGAAGATGGAACAGGTATTGTACATACAGCGCCCACCTTTGGTGCCGATGATGCTAAAGTAGCTAAAGAAGCCACACCTGAGGTCCCTCCGATGCTGGTTTTGGATGAGAATGGATCTCCGGTTCCATTGGTAGACTTGCAGGGAAGATTTACTGCTCACGTAGGTGATCTGGCAGGGAAATATGTAAAAAATGAATATTACAACGAAGGTGAGGCTCCTGAGAAATCAGTAGACGTAGAAATTGCTATCCGCCTGAAAGAAGAAAATAAAGCGTTTAAGGTAGAAAAGTATGTTCACAGTTACCCGCACAGCTGGAGAACTGATGAACCGTTATTATATTACCCTCTGGATTCCTGGTTCATCAAAGTAACTGACATTAAGGACAGGATGTTTGATTTGAACGAGACCATCAACTGGAAACCAAAGTCTACAGGAGAGGGCCGTTTTGGAAACTGKTTAAAAAATGCAAACGACTGGAACCTTTCGCGCTCTAGATATTGGGGAATTCCCTTGCCAATCTGKAGAACGGAAGACAAAAGAGAAGAAATATTAATTGGCTCTGTTGAAGAGTTATATAATGCCATAGAAAAGTCAATAGAAGCCGGCTTTATGAAAGAAAATCCTTTTAAAGGATTTGAGATCGGCAACATGTCTGAAACCAATTATGATCTAGTAGATCTGCATAAGAATGTAGTGGACGGAATTATATTGGTTTCACCTTCGGGAAAACCTATGAATCGTGAAAGTGACCTGATCGATGTATGGTTTGACTCTGGCGCAATGCCTTACGCGCAATGGCATTATCCTTTTGAAAATAAAGATAAAATTGATGAGCAAAAAGACTTCCCTGCTGATTTTATAGCCGAAGGAGTTGACCAGACTCGTGGATGGTTCTATACCTTACACGCTATTGGAGCACTGGTTTTTGATAAAATTGCCTATAAAAATGTAGTTTCAAATGGATTGGTACTCGACAAAAACGGGCAGAAAATGTCTAAACGCCTGGGCAATGCAGCTGATCCGTTTAAGACATTGGAAGAGTACGGCCCGGATGCTACACGCTGGTATATGATATCTAATGCAAATCCTTGGGACAACTTAAAGTTCGATATTGAAGGAATTGCAGAGGTACGCCGCAAGTTCTTTGGAACGCTTTACAATACCTATGCGTTCTTTGCCCTTTATGCAAATATTGACAAGTTTGAAATAGACCAGGATAAGCTCACTCCAGTTGCTGAACGCAGTGAGCTTGACAGATGGATTCTATCTTTACTGCAAACATTAATTGCAGAGGTGGATGAAAGCTATGCTGCTTATGAGCCTACAAAAGCTGCAAGAGCAATTCAGTCATTTGTGGATGAACACTTGAGTAACTGGTACATCCGTTTATCACGCCGCCGCTTCTGGAAGGGCGAAATGACTGCGGATAAGAAAGCTGCGTATGAAACCTTATATGCTTGCCTAACCAGTATCTCGCAACTGATGTCGCCTATAGCTCCTTTCTTTGCGGACTGGTTATTCCAGAATTTAACTGCAGGAGATGCTGCTAATAATGTTGAATCTGTACATCTTGCCCTACTTAAGGAAGCTGATCAGAGCTTGATTGACACAGAACTGAATGAACGCATGCATCTGGCACAAGACATATCGTCGATGGTATTGTCGCTGCGTAAAAAAACAAGTATCAATGTTCGTCAGCCTTTGGCTAAAATCCTAATCCCGGTACTTGATAATAAATTTGCTGAAAGGGTTGAATTAGTTAAAGAATTAATCCTATCAGAAACGAATATTAAGGATATTGAGTATATTACCGACACTGCTGGCTTCATTACCAAAAAGATCAAACCTAACTTTAAAGCGCTAGGCCCTAAGGTTGGTAAAGACATGAAAATGGTTGCCGAAGTAGTAAACAACTTGACACAGGAACAATTGAGTCAGTTTGAAAATGAAGGGAAATATCAAATTACTGGCACTAATTATGTTATCGAGTTGAGCGACGTTGAAATCATTGCTGAGGATATACCAGGATGGCAGGTAACTAATATGGGTAACTTAACTGTTGCTCTTGATGTTACGATAACTGACGAACTGAAACAGGAAGGATTATCGCGTGAACTAATTAACAGAATTCAGAATTTAAGAAAAGAACTTAATTTTGAAGTTACAGATAGAATTACTGTGACTTTACAAAACCATAATTTAGTAGCTGCAGCTGTAGCTCAAAATAAAACATACATTTGCTCGGAAATTTTAGCGGATGAGGTTAAATTAACAGAAAGTTTAGATAATGGAAACAAAATAGTAATCGATGATGTTGAATTACAAATTTCGATTGCCAAACAATAATTATTATGGAAAAAGCTACAAAAACAAGGTACTCTGACAGTGAACTTCAAGAATTTAAAGAATTGATTCAGGAAAAATTACGTATGGCCAGAGAAGAGTTTCTTGATTTAACGAACTCTCTAAGCAGTCCTAATTCTAACGGAACAGAAGATACCTCTGGCACTTACAAAACGCTTGAAGATGGTTCTGCAACTCTTGAAAAAGAACAATTAAACCAACTGGCTGCACGTCAGAAAAAATTCATTGAAAATTTAGAGGCTGCATTAGTGCGTATTGAGAATAAAACTTATGGTATCTGCAGAGAAACAGGTAAACTGATTCAGAAAGAACGTTTACGTGCTGTACCGCACGCAACTTTAAGCATGGAAGCTAAACTGAAGCAGTCGTAATGAAAGGCTATACAAAACCTTTATTAATAATTTTCCTGGTTTTGCTTGCCGATCAGGTTTTAAAAACCTGGATCAAGACCAATATGTTTATGGGTCAGGAGTTCAAGATCATTGGCAATTGGTTCATTATTCATTTTACCGAAAATAACGGGATGGCCTTTGGACTTGAGTTTGGCGGGGAGTTTGGTAAGCTTGCCTTATCATTATTCAGAATAGCAGCCGTTGCCGGTATCGGTTATGGATTACATTACCTGATCCAAAGGAAATACCATCGTGGTCTTATCTTAAACGTGGCATTGATATTTGCAGGTGCACTAGGAAATATTATAGATTCAGTACTGTATGGCGTAATATATGGTTATGCAGGATGGTTCCATGGAAGAGTGGTAGATATGTTCTATTTCCCCATCTGGGAAGGTCATTTTCCTTCGTGGTTTCCAATATGGGGCGGAGAGGACTTTATCTTTTTCAGACCGGTATTTAATATTGCAGACGCGGCCATCTCTGTTGGTGTAATCATCATACTTGTGTTCCAGAAAACTTATTTTAAGGAAGAATTTAAAGAAGAAATTGGCCCTAATAATGAGATAGTTGAAGAATAATTTTATGATTTGTGCTAATGATTTGTGGAATTGGTATGGTAATTTCATCTAACTATTAAATACACAAAAGAAAAACATTTATCATTATGAAAAAGTTATTAACCCTTGCCTTCGTTTCCTTATTAAGTATAAGCGCTATGGCTCAACAAGTAGATTTAAGAAAAAAGATTAGTGTTAGCGGTTCTGCGGAAACCGAAGTTACTCCAGACATTATTTACATCAGTATCTCTTTAAAAGAATATTTAAAAGATAACAACAGTAAGAAAAAGGTGGAGATCACTACTTTGGAAAGCCAGTTGTATGCTGCTGTTCAAAAAGCAGGTATCGACAAAGAAAACCTAACCATCAACAATTTATCAAGCTATGCTATAGTTACGGAGAAAAAGAAAAACCCTGATTATCTGGCTAGCAAACAGTATCGCTTAAAAGTATCTGATTTGAATAAATGGAATGATATCATTGGTTCTATTGATCCTAAAGGAATCGCTTATACCAACGTTGACAGTTATGATTATTCAAAAATTGAAACACTTAAAAAAGAACTAAAAATTAAAGCACTACAGGCTGCTAAAGAAAAAGCGTCTTACCTGGTTGAAGCCCTTGGGGATAAATTAGGTAGTGTAATTGACATCCAGGAAGTGAACAATGAACAATATCCACAGCCAATGTATCGTAATGTAATGATGATGAAAGCTGAAAGTGCTGATATGGCAGGCGCTGCTGCACCGGAGATTGACTTTAAAAAAATAAAACTGAACTATATAATGAATACAGTATTCGAAATTAAATAGTAGTAGTGACTACTTGAGTATACAGTTTTAAGGAAATACCTTTAAAAAACCTACCAATAACTTTTGGTAGGTTTTTTGTTATTTAGATAATATCACAAAATTCAAATCGTATGAAAAGATTAATTTACTCTTTAGTGCTAGTTTTCACATTGGCAATCAGCGCAAACACAGTTTCTGCCGCAGGAAAGACAGACAAGATTAAAACTGAGATGACTGCCGAGCAGCAAATTCAGCTAAAACAGATCACTGACCGTGTTCAGGAGATCCGTTCAATGGACAAATCTCAGTTGTCAAAAACTGAGAAGAAAGAGTTACGTAAAGAATTGAGAGGGTTGAAAAAACAAGCAAATGCGTTAGGTGGCGGTGTTTACCTTTCAGTTGGTGCAATCATCATCATTATTTTATTATTAATTCTTATTCTATAGAATACCTTATTTACATCTACCTATAAAAAAAGCTTCCCAATTGGGAAGCTTTTTTTGCTTATGAAGTTTTGATCTTATTTAATCAATGTATTCAAAACCTGTATATTTTACCAAAGCTTCAGGAATTTTAATTCCTTTTTCAGTTTGGTTATTTTCCAGAATAGCGGCAACAATACGAGGTAGCGCCAGTGCACTTCCATTTAATGTATGTGCCAATTGCGTTTTACCAGAAGCACCTTTAAATCTTAATTTAAGTCTGTTACTTTGGTATGTTTCAAAGTTAGATACTGAAGATACCTCTAGCCAGCGTTGTTGCGCAGCACTCCATACTTCCATATCGTAAGTCATTGCAGAGGTAAAGCCCATATCGCCACCACATAAACGCAATACACGATAGTGTAGACCTAGCTCCTGAAGCAACGATTGAACATACGCACTCATGTCTTCCAGAACTTCATAAGATTTATCCGGATGTACAACCTGTACTATTTCAACTTTATCGAACTGATGCAAGCGGTTTAATCCACGTACATGCGCGCCGTATGATCCTGCTTCTCTGCGAAAACACGGCGTGTATGCTGTGTTTTTTATGGGAAGCTCTTCTTCCTTTAAAATCACATCACGATAAAGGTTAGTTACAGGCACCTCGGCTGTTGGTATAAGGTATAAATTATCTACTCCCGCATGGTACATCTGTCCTTCTTTATCAGGTAACTGTCCGGTACCAAAACCTGAGGCTTCATTAACTAAATGAGGCACTTGCATTTCTCTGTATCCCTTTTCTGTTGCGTGGTCCAAAAAGAAATTAATAAGTGCTCTTTGCAAACGCGCGCCTTTGCCTTTATATACAGGAAAACCTGCGCCGGTTATTTTTGTACCAAGCTCAAAATCTATAATATCGTATTTAGCAGTCAATTCCCAGTGTGGCAGTGCACCTTCCGGTAAATCGGCAGGATTGCCGTGTTCATAAACAACTTCATTGTCTTCAGCTACACTCCCTGGTTTTACAAGGTGATGAGGTAGGTTTGGTAGCTGTACAATCAAACCATATAAGGCGTCTTCCACTTCTGTTAACTGATCTGAAAGGTTCTTATGCTCTTCCTTATTTGACGTAGTTTCTGCTTTAAGTACCTCTGCTTCTTCTTTCTTTCCGCTACGCATTAGTTCACCAATCTGTTTTGCAGCTGCATTGGCTACTGCGGAAAGGTTATCCAGCGAGGTTTGAACTTGTCTTCGTTCTTCGTCAATTTTAATAATTTCATCAACCAGTTCTGGGTGCTTAAAATTACGTACACTTAGTCCTTCTAAAACTTTCTCTCTATTTTCGCGGATATAGTTAACTTGCAGCATTATTTTATTTTTTAAACAAAGATAATAACTTAACTCGTCATTGCGAATGCAGTAGCACAATACGAGACCTAATAATTATGGAAGGTAAACTATTTCTTGTGCCCACCCCTATTGGAAATCTTGAAGACATGACCTTCAGGGCAATCCGGATTTTAAAAGAAGCTGATGTGATCCTTGCAGAGGATACCCGTACCAGCGCCCCTATGCTGAAGCATTTCGGGATTGATAAAAAAGCATATTCACATCACCAACACAATGAACATCAGGCAACCTCAGAAATCATTAAGTTTTTGAAAGAAGGTAAAATGGTAGCTTTGATATCAGATGCCGGAACACCTGCAATATCCGACCCTGGCTTCTTTTTGGTTAGGGAAGCAATAAAAAATGATTTGGCAGTAGAGTGCTTGCCTGGAGCTACGGCCTTTGTGCCTGCCCTGGTAAACTCAGGATTGCCTTCTGACGCCTTTGTTTTTGAAGGCTTTTTGCCCGTAAAAAAAGGACGACAAACACGTTTTAAAAAACTGGCTGAGGAAGAAAGGACAATAGTTTTGTATGAAAGCCCGCATCGGTTACTTAAAACACTTGAGGAATTTGCACAGTATTTGGGTGCAGATCGTCAGGCATCGGTAAGTCGTGAGTTAACCAAACTTTATGAAGAAACTGTGAGAGGTACTTTAACCGAAATTAAATCACATTTTGAAAACAATATATTAAAAGGAGAATTCGTAATTTGTATTGCGGGAGCTGAAGAAGTAAAAAAGAAAGCTAAGTATGATCGCGATAATTAGGGTTCAATTTTTGATAGCTCACTACTGAAATTATTATAAGAAAATAACATGATATTAATAGATAGATTTTTAAGTGACGAACAGGATCCTAAAGCTGTAGAAAAAGTTTTAGGTAAATTAAATGATATGTTAACCAGCAATGAGGAACTGATTTACATGGCTGTACAAAAAAAGCCGGCGGTAAATCTTTTACCTGATTGTATTGCAGTAAGTAACAAGCGTATCTTCTATTGTGAGCCTGGCAATTTTGGAATTACCATGAATTTTAAAGACATTTCCTGGAAGAGCATTAAAGAAGTTTCCTTTAAAGAAGAATTATTTGGTTCTAAATTCATTTGCGTGCCTTTACATGGCGAAAATATCATCACAGAATATATCCCTAAAGTGCAGGCCCGCAAGTTATATCAGGCTGCATATGAGCAATTAGAAAGTTTTAAAGAGCAACAAAGACAACTTGATCTGGAAGAAAGAAGATCATCCACATCGCCAGTAACTGTAAATACATTGCCCGCTCCGGAACCAGTGGAAGAAGACGAGCCACAAGCATTCTTTTCTCCACCCCCTGCTGCGCCTGCAATACCGGTAGAAGAACCAGAAGATGAAACTACATTAAAGCTAAGAAAACTAAAAAGCCTGTATGATAAACACCTTATTACGCAGGAAGAATATGAAGCTAAAAAAGCCGATATTTTAGACAGCTTATAATGAAATTCAGAAACACTGCTCTCCTTGCTTTACTAAGTGCGTTTTTAATGTGGCTGGCCTGGCCTCCTATTAAGTTTACCACTCCATTATTACTGGTTGGTCTTGTTCCATTACTTATTGCCTTAGAAAGAATTAAACAAAGCGAAAATCCTAAAAAAGGTAAGCGTATTTTCCTAACAGCAGGATTAACCTTTCTAATTTGGAATACCGCATCTATTTATTGGGTGTATAATGCCATAAGTTCAGTAAATGGCCCTGTGGTATCTTTCTTTGTTTCGCTTATCCCTTATGGCTTAGGAGCACTGCTCATGACTTTTGCTTTCTGGCTATATTACAGACTAGGCAGACTGGTAAATAAATACATTGCCTATTTGGGGCTAATATGCTTTTATATTGCAATGGAGTTTTTGCACCAGAGCTGGGATCTTTCCTTTCCATGGATGAATTTAGGGAATGGCCTATCGGGCATGCATCAGCTTGCGCAATGGTATGAATACACTGGTGTTTATGGCGGTTCATTCTGGATACTACTAAGTAACATTATTGCTTATGAGGCCTTTAAAGCACTTAAACCGGGTACTGCTATTGGCTTTGCCCGATTTAAATTTGCACTTCTGTGGGTTGTGATTATTGCAGCGCCGATTGCATTGTCCCTAACCTTATACTACGAGTACGAAGAAAAAGAGGTTCCTGTTAACGTAGTAGTTGTACAACCCAATATAGATCCTTACAAAAAATTTGGTGGTATTTCTTCAAGTGAGCAGCTTAAAATCCTTACTCATTTATCCGACTCCGTTGCTCAGCCAAGTACCGAATATTTTATATGGCCTGAAACAGCAATTTCAGATCGCTCTGATGAAGATAGAATCCGCACCAATTCTGAATTCCTGGATGCTCAGAAATTCCTTGAAAAATACAAAAATGGCAGTATTATTAGTGGCATTGAGAGTATTAAGTTCTACAACGACAAACAAACGCCTTCGGCCAGACAATATGATAATAGCACCTATGTTGATGTTTTTAATGCCGCATTACAGATAGAGAACTCTGCTAATGTACAATTCTATCACAAATCTAAATTGGTACCAGGAGTAGAGAAAATGCCTTTTCCCACAGCATTATCAGTATTAGCACCGGTTTTTGAAGGTTTTGGAGGAACAGTAGGTGGTTATGGCTGGCAAAAAGACCCTCAAGTATTTTATTCGTATGGTGGAGTAGGTGCTGTACCTGTAATTTGCTATGAATCGATCTGGGGAGGTTGGGTGGCCCAAGCTGTTAAGAATGGCGCACAGTTTATTGCTATTGTAACCAATGATGGCTGGTGGGGAAATACATCAGGAAAGGACCAGCACTTGTTATATGCCAAACTAAGAGCTATAGAAACCCGCAGGTATGTTGTAAGATCAGCCAATACGGGTATTTCTTGTTTCATTAACCAGAAAGGCGATATTATACAGCAAACCAAATGGTGGACCAGAACAGCCATTAAAGCAGATATCAATTTAAATGATGATCTTACTTTTTATGTAAGAAATGGCGATTTTATTCCTAAAATTCTATCTGTATTGGCTGGCTTGCTCGCACTAATTATTCCTTACAGAAAGTGGGTTAAAAAGTAACTAAGAAAGGTACTTTCCAACTATGGGCATTCTGCGGCCCATACCAAATGCTTTTGGAGAAACCCTTAATATCGGCGGTGTTTGATAACGCTTGAACTCTGCCGTATTTACCATTTTAATGATCCTTCTTACCAGCGCATCATCATAGCCTTGTGCAATGATTGCTGATGAACTTTGCTTTAGCTCTATATATTGAAACAGTATCTTATCAAGGATATCGTAATCAGGTAATGAATCTGAATCTTTTTGGCCTGGCCTAAGTTCTGCCGACGGTGGTTTAACAATGGAATTTTCTGGTATTACCACTCCGTCTTTATTAATATAATTAGCCAGTTGGTAAACCTGGGTTTTGTATACATCTCCAATTACGCCAATTGCGCCACACATATCACCATATAGTGTACCATACCCTACCGCGCATTCACTTTTGTTTGATGTGTTTAGAAGGATATAGCCAAACTTATTAGACATCGCCATCACAATGATCCCTCTGCATCTTGCCTGAATATTCTCTTCAGTAAGGTTAAAAGGTAATCCTTTAAAAGCAGCCGCCATCATATTGTCAAACGCATTGGCCGCCTCTTTAATTGGAATGATTTCATGCTGACAACCAATATTTCTAACAAGATCAAGTGCATCCTGAATAGAATGGTCAGACGAATATTTTGAAGGCATTAACACCGCCATTACATTTTCCGCTCCTAAAGCCCTACATGCCAGGGCGCATACAATAGCCGAATCTATACCTCCTGAAAGGCCCAACACTGCTTTTTTAAAGCCCGACTTTACAAAGTAATCTTTAATACCCAAGACTAACGCTTCGTAAATCTGCTCTATGTCGGTAATAGTTCTATGTATTTTGGGCGTATATCCTTTAATTAAATCACCTTCAACTTCATAGATCTTTAACTCTTCTTTAAAATAAGCCATTTCATCCAGAAGATTACCTTCTTTATCAAATGCCAGTGAACCGCCATCAAATACGATTTCAGTTTGCGCACCTACCTGATTAACGTACAATAAAGGAAGTTTATATTTTTTAGCATTATCTGCCAGAACCACTACCCTTTCATCATCATGGCAATATGAAAATGGCGACGCCGCAATATTAATCATCAGATCAGGGTTTTGCTTAATCAATTCATCCATCGGATTGGAAACATACAATGGATTGTTGTTGATGTTCCATAAGTCTTCGCAAATGGTTAGGGCTATTTTACGGCCCTTAAAAGTTATGCATTCGAATTGAGTGGCAGGTTCAAAATAACGGTATTCGTCGAATACATCGTAATTTGGAAGCAATGCTTTTTTTGCAATGGCTTTTACCTCTCCTTCCTCTATGAAATATGCCGCATTGTATAAATCTTTTCCTGCAAGCACCTCGTTTTTAACAGGCAAACCTACAATACAGGCAATCCCTTTACAATGAGCTGCAATTTCTTGTGCAGCAGTTTCGCACAGACCAATAAACTCATCAAATTCTAAGAAATCACGTGGTGGATAACCACAAATAGCCAGCTCAGCGAATACAACCAGGTCGGCTCCTTTATCTTTTGCCAACTGAATGTTGTCGATTATTTTTTTTGTGTTGTATTCAAAATTACCAATGTGATAGTTGAGTTGCGCCAGTGCTATATTCATGAGCTTGTAATTGTAGAAAGTACTGCTAAGTAAGTTTATTAAAAGAAAACGCCAAAATTAATACCAAGATAATGATTGCGGATATTATTATTTTTATCGGTGGTAATGTCGGTAAAGCCATTGTTATACGTTAGTCCTGCTGCAATACTTGTATTTCCACTTAGGTCAAATTCTGCTCCTGCACCTAATATCAGGCCGGCACGATATAGCTTAATTGTTTTCGAAATATTCTCATCGCGCAAGCTTGATTTTCCTGCGGCATCGGCATCCTGTTTGGCTCCGATATTAAAATCATTTGATAAACCAAATTGGCCATACCAGCGGATATCATTAATTTTAACAGTTTTTAGTTTAACTGTAAGTGGCACTTCGATATATTGAAGCTTATACTTAAGTTCATAGGGTATTTGAGTTGGAGGAGTAGTTTCTTCAGTAATTATCTGCGTGCTTTTACCATTAATTGTAGTGATGGTAACACCCGTTGCAAAACTATAGTTCTCAGCAAAATTAAAGTCCCCCATTAAACCATAGGAAAATCCAAGAGCAACTCCATTACTTTTACCCACCTGTGGTTTTACCCAACCTATTGTTGGATGAGCGGTTAATCCAAGTCTGAAACCGTAATATGGAGATAAAGAATCTTGTGCAAAAACGCTTCCTGTTACAAACAATAATAATATCGCGATAAATGTGTGTTTCATATAAATATATTTTCCTTTAATGCCTATGAAGCTTGAATAAACTTACTTTATATTTGTTTACAATGATATATAACGTAAAATTCCACCAAAGCTATCTATTTTTTCTATTTGTGTCGGCTTTTTTTTCGTCACTACTTGTTTCGTGTACCCAAAGTACTAAACCTGATGTTAGCGCAATACATTTAGATGTCAAAATTGCCCGGTTCGATAGAGATTTATATGCCGGAAAATCTAAAAATCTAAGTGAGACCAATGCGTTCCTAACAAAGAAATACGGTACTTTTTACGATGACTATGTGCATAGGATGGTTGGTAATTTTGACTATACAAATCAAGAGATCTTAACCACCCTATACCAGGATTCTGCGTACTCAGATTTAAACAAAGAGGTGGATAGTGTTTTTAAAGACATAACACCAATAGAAAAAGACTTATCTGAAACTTTTAAATACGTCCTTTACTATTATCCTAAAGCAAAAGTTCCTCAGTTTATATCATTTGTTTCTGGTTTTGCTGTGCAGACGCCAATTGGCGATAATTACATGGGCATTGGGTTGGATATGTTTATGGGAAAAAACAACCAATTTTACAAAGCCATAGTGCAAAGTGTACCAACTTACCTTTCCCGACGTTTTACTCCTGAATACATTGTTCCGCGAATAACTGAGACTTATGCACGAGAAGAACTATTTCATGAACGGGACGAAGACAGAACCTTACTTTCAAAGATGATTCATAACGGAAAAATTTTATACTTTATGGACAAGGTGCTTGATGAGAAAGTTCCGGATTCAGTTAAAATAGGATATACTCAAAAACATATAGACTGGTGTAAGACTTTTGAAAGCGACATTTGGGCCTATTATCTACAGAACAACCTATTATTTGAAACCGATTACCAGAAGATACAGGTGCTTTTGAGCGAAGGCCCTTTTACGCCCGGACTTGGAGAGAAGAACGAGTCAGCTCCTAAATTAGGTATCTGGACCGGATGGCAGATTATAAGAAAGTACATGCAGGAAAATAAAGATGTTACCTTACAGCAATTGATGGCTGAACAGGATGCTCAAAAAATATTAAATTTATCAAAGTACAAACCTAAATAATGCTAAATGACTAAAATAGGAATCGTATTATCTGGTGGCGGAATCAGAGGAATTGCACACCTGGGTGTTTTAAAGGCATTTGGAAATGCCGGCATTAAGTTTAGTCACATTAGCGGAACCAGTGCAGGTTCAATTGCAGGAGCCTTATTTGCTTCAGGCATCGATCCTGAAGATGCTTTAAATATTTTTATAAAGACCAAACTCTTAAAATTCCTTCGACCTGCGGTAGGCTCACTAGGCTTAATTAATATTGAAAATACATCAAGCTTATTTAAAGAATACTTTCCTGATGATAGAATTGAAAGCCTAAAAATCCCACTTACCATTGCTACAACTAATTTCAGCAAAGGAGAATTGGTATACTTTGACAAAGGGCCCCTGATCAGGACCATACAAGCATCTAGCTGCATTCCGGGCATATTTAAACCGATTATGATAAATAATGAGATGTATGTTGATGGCGGCATTTTAAATAACTTTCCGGTTGAACCTTTATTAAATAACTGCGATTTCATTATCGGATCGTCATGCAACCACTTAAAACCCGTTGAAAAAATCACCAAGATTACGGCGTTAATGGCAAGAGCGGGGCTGATGTCTGTAAATAAAGATATGGAAGAAAAGGCCGCCTTCTGTAATGTGCTAATCGAGCCAAAAGGAATGGGTGAGATCAGTACTTTTGACATGAAAAAAGCCGAAACTATCTATTGGCTCGCATATGAAGAAACGTTGAAAACCATTAAAAGTAACGAAAGCCTAAAGAATCTGATAAAGGTTCCGATTAAAGAACTGGAGTAGCTTTTAAAGAAACTAAAGCATCACCATCCATAACTGGAATCGCCTGACAAAGGTTTAACTGCAAGCAGAACCTTACATCTTCTTCTATATTTAATTCAGCTAGTCTGTGGCTATGGGAAGATTTATGAAGATAACTTCTAAGGTCATCTTTGGCCAGTTTATATAAGTCTTCTGCAGCTACAGAAGAATCATCGAAATGAGTAAATTCCTTACGCAATTCAGCAACTACAGCTCCGGCAAACAGGGTATCTTCCAGATTGAATTTATCTTTCCATCCTGCACAAAGTAACAAAACACTTTTATCCTGAATTTTAAGCCAGTTGCATAGGGCCTGTAGATTTAAAAAAGAGCCCATCACTACCTGATGCGCTCGTTTTCTCGCCATATGAAGGGCTTTTGTACCATTAGTAGTTGTAAGCACTACAGTTCTGCCACCAACCTTTTCAGTTGTATAGGAGAAAGGTGAATTCCCGAAGTCATATCCTTCTACCACTTGTCCGTCACGCTCTGCTGCCAGTAAAAATCCTTTATCAGAATAGTTAAGACAATCTTCTACGTTTGCTACCGGTATAATTGCAGTTGCGCCGTTATCTATTCCATACACGATGGAAGAAGTCGCTCTGAGCACATCAATAACTACCACAATGCTATCTTCAATAGCATACAGATCTAATAATGCGGGCGTTAAACAAACTTCTATACTTTTTTGCATCGACAGGATATGGCTTTTATTTATAAAAAGGGAATTTAACTACTTTGGCTTTAATTTTATTATTACGGATATTGATAAAAATCTCGGTTCCTTCTTTATCCATGCCTTTTGAAATGTATCCCATTCCTATTGCCTTTTGTAAAGACGGAGATTGAGTACCAGAAGTAACCTTACCTATTACGTTCCCTTCGGCATMCACTATTTCATAGTCATGACGAGGGATCCCCCTGTCAATCATTTCAAATCCTATTAGTTTACGCGCAATACCAGCTTCTTTTTGAGCTAATAAAGCATCAGAGTTGGTAAATTCCTTAGTGAATTTAGTGATCCATCCTAATCCTGCTTCAATTGGAGAGGTAGCGTCATCAATATCATTTCCGTATAAACAGAAACCCATTTCTAAACGCAAAGTATCACGGGCACCTAAGCCAATAGGTTTCATATTGAAAGGTTTACCTGCTTCAAAAATAGCATCCCAGATTTTATCGGCGTGTTCGTTATCAAAATAGATCTCAAAACCTCCGGCACCAGTATAACCAGTTGCAGAGATCACAACATTATCAACACCTGCAAATGTACCTTTTACGAAGTTGTAATATTCCATAGAAGCGAGATCAACATCAGTTAAACCTTGCAATGCTTCGGCCGCTTTAGGTCCTTGTATCGCAAGTAAAGATGTTTTATCAGAAATATTATGCATTTCTACACCTTTATCATTGAATTTCTGAATCCAGTTCCAGTCTTTATCTATGTTAGATGCATTAACAACCAGCATATAGGTTTTTTCATCTATACGATAAACCAACAAATCATCAACAATGCCTCCGTCTTCGTTTGGAAGGCAAGAGTATTGTACTTTTCCATCATAAAGTTTTGAAGCATCATTACTGGTAACACGTTGAATTAAGTCTAACGCATTCTCGCCCTTTAAAATAAATTCGCCCATATGGCTAACGTCAAAAACGCCAACGCCGTTTCTAACCACAGCATGTTCTGCATTTATACCGTCGTACTGAACTGGCATATTATAACCTGCAAATGGCACCATTTTAGCCCCTAAAGAGATGTGTTTATCTGTTAATGCGGTATTCTTCATATTATATATCTGTAAAAACGTGGGCAAAGGTATATAAAATTTAAGCACTTACTAACTTTTGGTAGATATTCAACATCCTTTTAGAGATGGAAAAAAAGTCGTGATCACGCTCTACCGTTTTTCTCGCATTTTCACCTATTTCACGCCATTTTTTAGGGTTGGTGATGCATTGCAGTATAGACCTGTAAAACTCGTCGGCAGTATTGGCTATAAGAATATCTTTACCATGTTCGCACTTGATTCCTTCGGCGGCCATGCTTGTTGCAATGATACATTTGCTCATGGCCATACCTTCGATAATTTTTACCCGCATCCCACTGCCAGACAACAGCGGAACTATCATAATCGCTTTAGAATTAATAAATTCTATTGCGTCAAAAATTTCACCTTCTACTACCAGGTTTTCAGAGTCATACTCAAAAAACTCTCTGGGCATGTTTTTTCCAGCGATATAAAATCGCAGCTCACTACTCAATTTTTCTATATCCGGCCATATTTCATCAAGAAACCATTCCAATCCCTCTTTATTTGGTCGCCAATCCATAGCCCCTAAATGAAACAACGTAGGAAAGCTGGTTTTAGAGGGGTCGGTAACATATTTTTTAAAGTCTAGTGCTACCGGAAAAACTTCAAGAGCTGTTTCACAACCAAACCGAAGAATACTTTGCCTGTCTTGCTCGCTTATAGCAAAAACCTGGTGAAACCTGTTCATCTGTTCGGTTTCATAAACCTTTAAACGACGCGCAAGAAATTGTAAATACATCCGTCTTGGTGTAAACTTTTCGGTTCTTGCAATACGCTCCCAAACATCAAACTCTATATTATGCGCCCTATAAACCACTTTGGCCTTACTATTCGCTTTAACAATATCCAGATAAGGCACCACAAACAGCCCCTCGAATTGAATAATATCAAATTCATTTTCCCTTAAAATATCTTCAAGCAGTTTAGCCGCCTCATCATCAAAATATCTTGAAACGTTATAAGACTGATTAGAGAAAACATTAAATAACGCTCCCCAAACATTAACCTCGGTATCCAAGCTAAAGGAATGGAATTTTATGCTGTCAAAAACAGGGTCATAAATATCATCCACATCAACTCTGTGTTTATTAGTGTTGATGCTAAATAAGGTTATTTCGAGGCCAAGTTGTAGCAACCCCTTAATAGTGTTATAAACTACTATGGGATATCCACTATTTGGCGGAAAGGGGACCCTATTTGTCAGAATTAATATTTTCAAATCACGTGAAAATACTAATTATCCTTCGTTTTCGGAAAATAGGGCCAGTTGCGGATTGCTAATTGTGAAAGTTTTACGGTGAAATGGCGACAAGCCGTGCTCTAAGGCAGCCATCCGATGTACTATTGTAGGATACCCTTTATTTTGATGCCACTGATAATGAGGATATTGGATCGATATATTTTCCATAAATTCATCTCTATGGGTTTTAGCAAGAATAGACGCTGCTGCAATATTTAAATATTTACCATCTCCTTTCACAATGCAGGTATGAGGAATGTTTGGGTATGCTTTGAAACGGTTTCCATCTATGCTCAGATATTCTGGCTTTATGGCTAACTTTTCTACTGCTCTATGCATTGCAAGAAAGGATGCATTGAGGATATTAATCTTATCTATTTCCAGGTGATCAACTTCTGCTACAGCCCAGGCAATTGCTTCCCTTTCTATAATTACCCTTAAATTACAACGCTGTTTATGAGTAAGCTTTTTAGAATCAGTTAACTCTCCGGCAATAAAATMAGGAGGTAAAATTACAGCAGCAGCAAATACTGGCCCTGCCAAACAACCTCTCCCTGCTTCATCACATCCGGCTTCTAATAATTCATTCTGGTAACAGTTCAATAGCATATTACAACAAAGTTAGTAAATTTAATAGTTGTGCCTATACAGAGATATTTTGCGACTTTACATCAAATGCATCTCTTAGTCCAATAGCTAATAAATTAAACGCATATACGGTAAGCATAATTGCAAGTCCAGGTAGAATAGCCAGATAGGCAGCATCCATAATAATATATCCGTAATGCTCCTTTATCATACCTCCCCAGCTAGCCATTGGAGGTTGTGCCCCAAAGCCTAAAAAGCTTAATCCTGTTTCTAAAAGTATTGCCGAAGCGAAATTCGCAGAAGCAACCACAAGTATTGGACCGGCAATATTAGGTAGGATGTGCTTTATGATGATTCTTGGAGTAGAATATCCAAGTGCTTTTGATGCTTCTACAAATTCTACCTCCTTTAATGCAATTACCTGTCCGCGTACCAAACGGGCAACATCTACCCAGGTAGATAACCCAACCGCTATAAATATTTGCCAGAATCCTTTACCGAGGGCAAACGAAATTGCAATGACCAGTAATAGGGATGGTAGCGACCAGATCACATTCATAAACCAGCTGATTGCAGCATCAGTTTTACCTCCAAAATAACCTGCCAAGGCCCCTAAACTAACTCCAATAAAAAGGGAAATAAGTACAGCCATTAACCCTACCGACAATGACACGCGAATTCCCAGGATCAATCTGCTTAACAGATCTCGTCCATAAACATCAGTGCCTAGCCAAAAAGTCTGCGTATAGCGGTTAGTACCTTTAACTAAAGGGAAACTTGTTTCCTCCGCTTGCTCATCATCGCCAATATATTCTCTTGCATAAACTTTGCCCTGGCTTTCACGGTAAGAAGTGATAGGTACACTCTTAAAGTCTGCCTCCTGGCCATAAAGCATCTTCTCAAAGAAATTAACTTTCCTAATGTTCTTGTTTTTACTGACAATTAAAAAATCAAAGGTTCTTCCTGGTTTTTTATTTGTAAGCTGAAGATGCATGGTATTCGCATTCGGGGTTTGATCAGGAGTAATTGCATAACCAAGAATACCCATAATGATAAGCGTAACAATAAATAACAACCCACCAAAGGCTAGTTTATTCTTTCTAAACCGTTTCCAGACTTTTCTTGAAGGGCTATTGTTTGCTTCCACTACTTTACCATTCTCCCTTTCCAGTTATATTTTCCGGAGTTGCCGGCAATACCAATATAAACGATGTATATCATGTGCAATATGTTTAACACAGGCAGCAGAAGCAATAATTTTCGCCTTCTTGCAAAACCAGTTACATCATATAAAAATAAGAATTCGACTATTATTTTTGCCAGTATTTGAAATACAGCCAATTTAAAATAGAACCCTATAAACAAACCAATACCCAGGTTCATAAGTACACTTAGGTTGAACAACCATATGCAAACACCAAGAACAATGATCGACTTGTTTTTGTATCTGGTGCTTTTTGAAGCCCAACGTTTCCTCTGCTGAATGAATTCCTTTAATGTGGGCTTCGCATGTGTATAAACGATAGCATCTCTATTCTTTAAAAATCCAACATTGTTATCAAAGCGAGCTGCTATTTTATGCAAAAGTAATTCATCATCACCAGAAGCGAGATCATCAATTCCTTTAAATCCACCTACTTCATAAAAGGCTTCCTTCTCATAGGCCAAATTGGCACCATTGCAGGTAGACGGTTGTTTGTTCCCTATGGTTGAAGCACCCAAGCCTATTAAATAAAGAAACTCCAGCGATTGTGCCCGCTCAAAGAAACTTTTTTCCTGAAAATAAGCAACAGGTGAGGAAATCATTTTATAATTTCCTGCCTCATAAAACTGGATTATCGTTTTTAACCAGTCTGGCCCCATTCTGCAATCAGCATCAGTAGTAATTATCAATGTACCGGTCGACTGTCCTATAGCTGTTTGTATCGCCTTTTTTTTATAGGAGTTTAAAGCTTGATCCTCATTAAGGCAAATTAATTTTACACCTCTGCTTGCATACGATCTTATAATTTCAGCGGTTCTGTCTGTAGAATGATCATCGATGAAGATAATTTCCGTGAGTTCCTTATTATAATTTTGAGCAAGCAGGTCATCAATAGTATTTGAAATATTTGTTTCTTCATTACGTGCGGCTACCAAAATGGACACCCTGGTTTTTCCTTCACCCTCAGAAGTCTTAAAATATATAAGGCTATGCCACCCTTTAATAAAGGCTATAACCACTATTACATATAAAATAGTTAAGAAAGAGGAGAGGTAACTAACTGCGCTGAATATTTCCAAAGAAATTAAGTTTAAAAACGAAATAAGTTCCTAATATAGCAGGAATTATAATATTTATTAGCCAGATACCAGCAGTGCACGCTATAACTGCAATATTCTGATCTGTTATGAAGCCAAAAAAGTATGATGCCGTAACACTCCTAACCCCTATATCAAAAAGATCAAGAGAAGGTAAAGTCGATTGCACAAAAAACAGAATACTCACCATCATCATGATATCAAGATAATGTAATTCAGGTATTAGCCAATAGAAAAGGATAAAGTATTGGGTACTAAACACAACGTATCTTGACAAGCAAAACAACAATATGTTTAGCAGCTCCCTTTTCTGATATCTTGCAAGAATCCCATAGAATCTTTTGTATTTACGTGTAAAACGCATGGACACCAAAATTCCATTTAACCATTTTATATTAAAATAAAAAATGATAAAAAACAAGCAGAACATTATTGAAAGGATTACCAGGGCATAAAACAAGCGGTAATCTATATTTACAAACTTGTAGATGAAAATACATAGTGCTATTGCGCCAAACACGTTGGTAAGTACCATTTGGCCTATATTCCCAACCGCCATGGCCACTACACCTACAATCCTTCTTTTAGGCGACAGGAAGAAGACCCGGCCACCATATTCTCCAATTCTGTTGGGTGTGAACACTGCCCAGGTTAATCCACAGAATACAGATTCAATAGATCTCCAAATGCTAATTTTCTCTATGCCTGAAACTAACCTTCTCCATTTTAGCGCTTCCAGCCCCCAGTTCAAAAGCATAAGAACAATAACCGTAGTCATCACCAGGATAATTTCTGATTCAGGAATTTGCTTTAATAAATTTTTAAATGAGTTTAAATTCTCATTATTTGACAGTTTGTTGTAAATGATCCAAAAGGCAAATACAACAATTGCTGTTTTAATAAAGTAGGAAAGTATTTTTTTGTACCGCGATGTCAACTTTTTTGTATTTACTATCTGCAAATATGCTTAATATTGTTTTATGTTGGCTGAAAAAAAGGAAAGGGTGATCATGGGTATAGACCCGGGAACTTCAATAATGGGATATGGAGTAGTGTTAGAGAAAGGAAGTAAAATTGAATTAATCACCATGGGGATCGTTAAAATGGATCATATGGACGATCACTTTTTGAAATTACAGCGCATTTTTGAAAAAACCATTCTCCTTTTGGATGAGTTTAAACCCGATGTTCTGGCACTTGAGGCTCCTTTTTATGGGAAAAACATTCAGGTTATGCTAAAATTAGGTCGGGCACAGGGTGTAGCAATGGCAGCTGCCCTATCCAGAAATATCCCCATTGCAGAATATGCACCCCGGAAAATCAAACAATCCATAACAGGCAACGGAAATACCAGTAAAGAACAGGTAGCCGCCATGTTACAGCGACTATTAAATTTTAAGGAAACACCCGAATTTCTAGATGCAACCGATGGTCTAGCTGTTGCTGTTTGCCATTCTTTTCAGAGGGTAAGCACCAGCGGAGCAGGTAAATCCTACTCCGGCTGGGAAGCATTTGCCAAAGACAATAAAAAACGTCTTAAGCAGTAACCTGATTTGCGTTAACTACTTTTCTTTTACGATAATATTTAAAGCCGAAATACGCTGCTGTTCCAATTAATATCCAAACCCATAAGTTCATTGCAACAAGTATAACTTCTTTAAAGATGTACCATCCGTTCTGAAAGCTTAATCCCAATCGGGTAAAGAAATTTGGACGATAGCTATACAAATCATCATTTCCAACAAGAATGCTCTTAACAGTATTGTTCTGATAAAAATTAAGGGTAATTGTACTGTACTGAACTTTACTGTCAATCATCAGATTCTCTATCTTTTTATCTACGTAATCATCTTTAAGAGATAGCGAGGTTTCTACATTATTACTTTTCTTATTGGCATGCTTATTAAGTTGTTCTACAGCCTCAACCCTATTTTCATTCTTTAATTTATTGCTCAAATAGACAATGCTTTGATCGTCCATTTTAAGCGATTGCTGATCTATAAAAACAGCAAACTTTGCTACTTTATTGGTGAACTCATCCAGCTTATCTGAAGGAACCTTTGCTATTATAAATCCTTCCGTGCGGTAGGAAGTAAGCTCCAATAATGAGTCTGTAGAATATTTTACCTTTTCTGTTTGTTGGATATTGCTTTGAACCGTGAACTCTGCAATGGTTCCTCCTTCGGCTTTTATTGCTGAGCTTAATTTCTCTTTCGTATTCTGAACGTCCTTAACCCTGAAACGCATATCTGCAGTCTTGATGATCTTTTCAGCTAGAAGTGAATCTGTTGCCTCCAGATTGGCACTTGCGGAGTCAGAATTTTCTAATTTTKAATCTTTATTACTGTTGCACGAAAACATGGCTATTGCGAATACACAATAGATTAAATATTTTTTCATAGTATTAATGATTAGGTTTTTTCCTTAATACCAAATATTAAATTAGGTAACCTAAAAATTTCAATAAATAAGATCAATTTTAATGTAAATCATATAAACGTTACAAAAAAAAACGTCCTCACCAGCTTTTGCTAATGAGGACGTTTCTAAAAAAATATTTTTATACTATGCGTCTAATATTTTGAATACACCTTTACAAGCGATTATAGAACCGATTAAAAGTATTGCCCATGAAATAATAGACAATGTGGTAGAGTCACCAGCAAAGCGTAAAAATACGCCCAAAATACCAACTAAAATCCCAACGGTCATCAACTTATAAATTGAGATCTCGTTAGCTCTTTTCATGCTTTCTGTATTGTGTTTTGGTGTCTGTTCCATTTTACTGTTTTTATGTACTGCGCAAAAATAATATTTTTTAAACTAATACAGCATATAACGCTGATCTTTTTATATCACTCAATTCTACCCATTCAAAGCAGCTGCACCACTTACAATTTCTGTAAGCTCTGTGGTAATTGCAGCCTGACGAGCCTGGTTGTACGAAAGCTTTAAAGCTTTCAACAAGTCGCCTGCATTTTCAGTTGCTTTATCCATTGATGTCATACKGGCACCATGTTCAGAAGCATGAGAATCCAATACAGCTTTGTATAATTGAATTTTAATTGACTTAGGAATTAACTGCTCAACTATTTCTTCCTGAGAAGGCTCTAAAATATAGTCTACGTTAGTAGATTTCTCTTCTGTAGCATCCTGGCCATTAGTTAATGGAATTAATTGTTCAGTAGTTAAAATTTGAACAGCAGCATTTTTAAATCTGTTGTATACCAGTTCAACTCTATCATACTCACCTTTGGCAAAGCCTACCATGATAGCATCAGTGATTTTGGTAACATTTTCGAAAGTAAGTTCAGAATACACCTCGTTATTGTTTCCAATTACGTTGTAGTTACGTTTCTCAAAGAAATCCTGAGATTTCTTACCTATAGCTACAATACTTACATTACCATTTTTCAACTGTTCGCTATACTTCTCGGCAATCAAATTATTAGTAGCTTTAATTACGTTCATATTAAACGCACCAGCTAAACCACGGTTAGAAGAAACCACAACGATCAAAACCTTGTTAGGTTCACGCTCTTGTATAAAAGGTGACGATGATCCCTCTAAACTAGCTGAAAGATTTCCTAAGATCTCTTTTAGCTTGGTAGCATAAGGACGTAACTGTATGATAGCATTAGTTGCACGCTTCAACTTAGCGGCCGAAACCATTTTCATGGCTTTGGTAATCTGCTGAGTAGATTGTACCGATGCTATTCGAATTCTTACTTCTTTTAAATTAGCMATTCTTCTTTATCTTCAGTTCAGCTTTATTAGTATTTACTTGAAAGCTCTTTAGCCACAGTTTCTAATACTCCAGTGATTGAATCATCAAACTTACCTGCTTTTAAAGCTTTTAACGTTTCTGGATGACGCAATTCTAATTGCTGTAAATATTCAGCTTCAAATTCTCTTACTTTATTTATAGGAACTGAACGCATTAAGTTTTTAGTACCGATATAAATGATAGCAACTTGTTTCTCAACAGTTACAGGAGAGAACTGACCTTGTTTCAAAATCTCAACGTTACGTGCACCTTTATCAAGAACTGATTTAGTAGCAGCATCTAGGTCTGAACCGAATTTAGAGAACGCCTCTAACTCACGGTACTGAGCCTGATCCAATTTTAATGTACCAGCAACTTTTTTCATTGACTTGATCTGAGCATTACCACCCACACGTGATACCGAGATACCTACGTTAATGGCCGGACGAATACCCGCATTGAACAAGTTACTTTCTAAGAAGATCTGACCATCAGTAATTGAAATTACGTTGGTAGGGATATATGCAGAAACGTCACCCGCTTGAGTTTCAATAATAGGCAATGCAGTTAATGAACCGCCACCTTTAACGATACCTTTTAACGATTCCGGTAAATCGTTCATCGCTTGTGCAATCTCATCATTCGAGTTGATCTTTGCAGCACGCTCTAACAAACGACTGTGAAGATAGAACACGTCACCTGGATAAGCCTCACGACCGGGTGGACGACGTAATAACAATGACACCTCACGGTATGCAACAGCTTGTTTAGATAAATCATCATAAACAATTAAAGCTGGTCTTCCAGTATCACGGAAAAACTCACCTATTGCTGCACCTGAGAAAGGAGCATAGAACTGCAATGGAGCAGGTTCAGCAGCAGAAGCAGCAACAACTACTGTATATGGCATTGCACCGTTCTCTTCAAGAGTACGAACAATGTTTGCTACAGTACTTGCTTTCTGACCGCAAGCTACATATATACAGAATACAGGATTACCTGCTTCATAAAATTCTTTTTGGTTGATAATGGTATCAATACATACGGCTGTTTTACCAATCTGACGATCACCAATAACAAGCTCACGCTGACCACGACCAATAGGAATCATCCCATCGATAGCTTTAATACCAGTTTGTAAAGGCTCAGTTACCGGCTGGCGATAAATTACACCTGGTGCTTTACGCTCAATCGGCATTTCGTAAGTTTCACCTAAAATAGGTCCTTTACCGTCGATTGGCTCACCAAGCGTATTAACAACACGTCCCAGCATACCTTCACCAACTTTAATAGAGGCAATTTTCTTAGTACGTTTAATAGTATCACCCTCTTTGATTTTGTCTGAAGGGCCCAATAGAACCACACCAACATTATCTTCTTCAAGGTTCAAAACAATACCTTGCAAGCCGGTTTCAAATTCAACTAATTCGCCCGATTGAACTTTAGTTAAACCATAAACACGGGCAATACCATCACCCACCTGCAATACGGTGCCAACTTCTTCAAGTTCTGCTTCTGATTTGAAGCCCGCCAATTGTTGCCTGATAATTGCCGATACTTCGTCTGGTCTTACCTCTACCATAATTTTATATTATTTCTTTTGTAAATTCAGTATTTATTATCTCTTATTATTTCATCTCAGGATTAAACAATTCCCTGAGCAAATTCCTTTTTAAGTTTATTTAAACCACTTGAAATACTTGCATCAAATTGTTTATCTCCAACTTTTAAAATAAAGCCGCCAATTAATTTGTCATTAACTTTTTCTTTAACAACAACTTCATTCGCACCTATTTCCTTTTTAACAATAGCTACAATTTCAGCTCTGCTTGCAGGTGTAAGTTCAACAGCTGACGTTACATCTGCAGTAACAATACCTTTAATAAAGTTGTATTGAGCAATAAAAGCTTTTGCTGTACCAAATAAAATAGCAGAACGACCTTTGCTTACAACCAATTTCATAAAGACTTTTGTAACCTGATGAACCTTAGAACCAAATATGTTTTCTAAAATCCCTGCTTTTTTATCTAAAGGAACTATAGGGTTTTTAAGGATAGCTTCTAATTCAGAATTATCATTAATTACTCGTTCTAAAAGAACCATATCATTTTTGATTTCTTCCAAAGCATTTTGCTCTGTAGAAAGATCTATTAATGATTTGGCGTATCTCGATGCTGCTTTATTTTCTGACATTTTCTTTGGTATATCTAGCTAAACAAACTATCAATTAGTTTAATTCAACATCTTTTAAAAGATTAGCAACTAAATCCTGCTGTTTTGCTTTATCTTCAAGCTGGCTACGTAATACACGCTCAGCAATCTCTAAAGATAAAGTTGAAACCTGACTCTTAAGTTCTGCTAAAGCAGCTTTCTTCTGATTTTCAATTTCAATTTTAGCTTTCTCGATTAGCTTAGTACCTTCATTATGAGCTTGTGTTTTAGCTTCATGAACAATACTATCTTTAAGGGCTTTAGCCTCTTTTAAGATATGGTCGCGCTCAGCACGGGCTTCTTTCATCAACTCCTCGTTCTGAGCAGTTAAACGAGCCATCTCATGTTTCGCAAGTTCAGCTTTATTTAAAGCCTCATCAATTGATTGCTCACGTTCATGAATAGCAGCAAGAATGGGTTTCCATGCAAATTTCTTAAGCAATATTAATAAGCAAACAAATGCGACTGCTGTCCAAAAAACTAATCCTATGGTAGGGGTTACTAATTCCATTTTATATAATACTTTTAAACTTATTCTACTTTATTAAGGCAGGTAAATAACCAATCGTTAAATACCTGCCTAAACTTTTTCAGTTTGAGTTATTAAACACCTAAGCCTAATAATGCAACTACCACACCGAATAAAGCAGCACCCTCAATAAGGGCAGCAGCGATAATCATTGCAGTCTGAATTTTTGATGCAGCTTCTGGCTGACGAGCAATACCTTCCATTGCTTTTCCACCTACCTGACCGATACCGATACCGGCACCAATTACTGCTAAACCGGCACCTATCGCCGCGATTGAACCTACCATAACTAATTTAATTTATATAATTTGTAAAAAATAGTTTCTAATTAATGATGCTCTTCTACTGCCATACCAATAAACAAAGCAGTAAGTAATGTAAATATAAAGGCTTGTAAAAATGCAACCAGTAATTCTAATACATCCATAAACAATACGAAAGCAACAGATACCGGCGCAATAGCCAATGTTTTAAAAATAAATATCAATGAGATCAAACTCAACACAATAATGTGGCCTGCAGTAATGTTAGCAAACAAACGAACCATTAATGCAAAGGGTTTAGAAATCACACCTACAACCTCAACTACAACCATAAGCGGCCATAACCAGAAAGGTACGTTAGGTAAAAAGATGTGCTTCCAGTAATATTTGTTACCATTGATATTCACAATGATCATGGTAAACAATGAAAGAACAAATGTTAACGAGATGTTACCAGTTACATTAGCGCCCCCTGGGAAAATAGGAATTAAACCTAAAACGTTATTAATCCAGATAAAGAAAAACACGGTTAACAGATAAGGCATAAACTTAGCGTGCTTATGTCCGATATTCGGCTTAGCTATATCATCTCTTACGAAAATAATGATTGGCTCAACAAACGACTGCAAACCTTTAGGTGCTTTACCAACACGTTTTTTATATGCACCGGCAACCGATATAAATATGATCAGAATAACTGCTATTGCAACAAACATTGCAGCAACATTCTTGGTGATAGAAAAATCAAGAATTTTAGATGAAGCTGCTTCATCCACCTGACCATCGGCTCCAACAATTTTAATCTTGTCTTCAACCAAACGATAAGTGTTTTTAGATCCGGTATAATCATGCTCACCATGATGAAAGTTACCAGAAGAGAAAAATTCTACACCAGCTGGAGTGTATAATATTACAGGAAGAGGAACTGAAAGGTGACCCCAAAGATGCCACATATGCGAATCCGCAATGTGTTCCATAATTACCTTGGTTGGTTCAAATTTCTTCTCACCATGTTCGGCACCATGAGCACCTTCAACATGAGCCGCAGTTACGGCAGTATCAGCAGAAACAACTGCAGTATCCCCTTGAGCAAAAACCCTAGACGAAACCGACAGAAACGCTAAAAAAAGCGTAAAAACAACAATTAACCTTTTCACTTTAAACTCAAAAACGTGGCTACAATCCATTTAGTCGCAGATTTTTACTATTTATTTTGGTGGCGCAAGTTACGTAACAAAGAGTATATTTCAAAGAAGCTGAACAATAAATATAAAGAAAAAAAATTCAGCACAAAAATCAGCCCCTTTTCCTTAGCATTTAGGCTGTAAATCAGCACAAAAGCCAAAGAAAAAAACATTTTCACGGCGATAGACCCCATAATGGCCATTATTCCAACTTCAGGATTACGTTTAAGGCCTAAATCAGCACAGAAATAAGCGATGTAGGTGATAATGGCAAAGAAGAAATATACCAGCCAAAATTTGCTGGTCAAAATCCGGGTATCAGGAAAAACAACTGGCAACAGATAGGCTATACCAGCCAAAACAATACAATAAAGTAAATAGGAAACGGTAAAACGTGCTAGGCTCAAAATCTATATTTTTTACAAAAGTAGGTATTTACCTCGGCTTAAAATAATCGACTTTAGTTTTTATTCAACTGTTTTACAACCTGATACATAGCTGCCCCAACCCCAATTAAACTAAATATAGCCGTAATAATACGCGTTTTACTCCCTCTGTATTCATCAATTTTATAGCCTATAAATGCAAAAACCCCTATTGTTGCAAGCATTTGAAAACTAATTGAAGAGTATTTAGCAAATGTCTTTAAGCCTTTTTTCTTTTCCTCAGGATCTACCATAAACTGATATATTTAAATAAAATGGGTTTTGTTAAGAAGTTATTGATGAATAAAATACTTTTGTATATATTTTGTTTTTATTAAGCATCAACTTAATCTATATTTTTTGAAAAATTACGCGATCTACAATTTAAAGATAATATTATTTAGCTTATGCCTCTGCATAATATATTCCTGCAGCTCTCAAAAAGATACCGCTTCGAGCAGAGGTATGCAGAACTTAACTGCTCGCTATAATTATATCTATAACGCTAAAGTTCTCTTAATAAATCACCAACAGGAAATTACCGAAACCTATGTTGATAATTACGACCAGATACTCCCGGTTTATTTAGGCCCGGAAACGGATAACAATGAGGTAAGCACCTCCCTGAACCTAAAACCAATGGATGATATTATTAAAAAAGCCCAAACCATCATCCTTGAAAAAAGCTACAGCAACTATATTGACGATGCTTATATATTGTTAGGGAAAGCCAACTTTTTTAATGGCAACTATTTTAACGCTACAGAATATTTTGATTATACCGCTAAAACTTACAAAGGCAATGTAAACAGCCAATTGGAAGCACTCAATTGGAAAGCGCGAAGCCTTATGCAGCTAAAAAGAATCAGTGAGGCCAATAAAGTATTAGACTCACTCGAATCTATCCTTCCGGATATTAAAAAGAAAAGCAACCTTGCCGAACCATTTGCTACACTTGCCCAAATGTGTATTTATCTGGACAACAATGCAGCCGCCATTTCCTATTTAAAAGATGCAATTAAAGCTGGTACTGGAACTGATAACAGAATACGTTGGACCTATATACTTGCTCAGCTTTATGAGCGACAAAAAAATTATCCTGATGCATTAATAAACTATAGAAAAGTAGTAAAAAGTAACGCTCCTTTCGAAATGTATTTCAACGCTAATCTTAATCAGATTAAGCTAAGAACACTTCAGGGAGGCCCACAAAAAGCAAATAAACAGGATCAATTGCTTAGGCTCTTAAAGGACGACAAAAACCTTGATTACAATGATCAGGTATATTTTCAAATCGCAGAAAGCCATGCTGCAGATGAAGAATACACTGAAGCATTAAAATACTATCAGTTATCTATTCAAAAAAGCACTACAAACCAATATCAAAAAGGTCTTAGCTATTTAAGAATCGCCGATTTAAACTTCAAAGTTTTTAAAGATTACCTTAAAGCCAAATCCTATTATGACAGCACGGTTAATACCCTTCCTAAAAATTACCCGGGATACGAGCTTATTCTTAAGAAAAACCAAAACCTGCAATACTTAACCAACAGGTATCAAATTATAAGCGTCGAAGATACCTTACAAAGCATTGCAAAATTGCCAGAGGCAGACAGGGCTGCAAAAATACAACAGCTTGCAACTCCCGTAGCCACAACTCAGCAGTCTGCAAACACCAATTCAGCTTCAACAGCAGGTTACCAACCAAACTATGGCCGTAACAACACTGCCCAGCTACAAAGCTCTTTTTATTTTAGCAATCCAGCTGCAGTAAGTATAGGATTTTCAGACTTTAAAAGAAAATGGGGAAATAGAAAGTTAGAGAACAACTGGCGTCAAAGCATTAGAACCTCGGCTCAGGAAACTTCACAGGAAATTGCGAATAACATTAATACCTCAACTGAGCCCGACGAAGCCGCTCCCGTTGTTAAAGACCCTCAAACCCTGATAAAACAATATACCGATGCGTTGCCTGTTACACCGGAACTTCTTGCAAAATCCAATCAAAAGATCATTGATGCTTACTACGAAATAGCAAGTTTCTACTTACAGGAATTGAATAGCCCTAAAGAAGCAGCAGAAGTTTATCAGTTATTATTGAGTAGATTCCCTGCCAACAATCATTTGGCAGCAACCTATTATAGCCTGTTTTTAATTAACAAGGGGGGTGATGAAGCAAAATCTGCAGATTTCAAGAGCAGAGTTTTAAAAGACTTTCCTTCGTCCATGTATGCGAAAATCATTATAGATCCTTCATTCTCATTAAAGCAATCAGAACTTGAAACAGCAACAAACAAACAATACAACGATCTATTTGAGCAGTACTTAAAGAAAGATTTCAATACCGTAATCAATCGTGTAAATGAAATCTCGAAAAATAACACCAGTAGTTTCCTTGCACCACAGTTTGCCTATTTAAAAGCAATTGCAATTGGGAGAACAAACAACGTAGATGCCCTGCTAACCGCTTTTAGTAGCATAACAGAGCAATTTCCAGACGACAAACTGATCACTCCTCTTGTTAAGGAAAATGCAGCTTATATCAATGATCATCTCTCAGATTTTCAAAAAAGGGATACTGCACTGATAGATTTTGATCCTAACGAACCGCCTTTTTTCGGCCCGGCCAAATCAATACCAACCGTTGCCAAAGCACCGGAACCAGTTGCTTCCCAAAAACCAGAACAAACGGCAAAAGTTCAGGAACCGGTTAAGGCTGCATCCCCTCTGCAAGCAGCTCCAGATGTGCCTAAAGCTACCGAAGTAAAGGTCGACGGCCCATTCAGCACAGCAACATCAACAGTTTACTATTATGTAATAGATGTATCCGATGCCTCATTAACACTAAGCTCGTCACGTTTTGGTATTGGTCAGTTTAACCGCGGAAACTATGCCGGAAGTGGTCTGAAACACCAATTAAAAGAATTTGACAATGATCAACTCATTTATGTGGGGAACTTTAGTAATTTTGACGAGGCAAAAACCTATGCATCCGGAATCACTCCACAGCTAAAACAAATCATGAAAGTTCCCGTTAATATCTACACAAGTTTCATCATCAGCAAAGAGAATTTCGAAAAACTTACCAGTAAAGCTTTGCTGGATAAGTACATAGAATTTTATAAAAACAACTATTAAAAATGAGGAAAGCACTTTCGCAGGAAGACATCAGAAAGTATAACTTTACATTATGGAAATTATTAATCGGGGGAATAATTCTCTTTTCCCTGTTTATCATTTGCATCGGATTTGGATTATTTGGAGAGCTCCCATCATTCAGAGATATTGAACACCCTAAAAGTAACCAGGCATCAGAAATTGTAACTGATGATGGAAGGGTTCTAGGCACCTATTTTGTACAAAACAGATCAAATGTTACCTATCCGGAAATCTCAGAAAACGTAATTAATGCGTTAATTGCAACCGAGGATATCCGATTCAGAGAACATTCAGGTATCGATTTCAAACGTACATTTACCATATTTTTTTATGCCCTAATCGGGAAAAAACAAGGGGGTAGTACAATTACCCAACAGCTTGCTTTAAACCTGTTTTCAGAAGAAGGAAGACAAAAAAACTTTGCCAAGCGTATTTTACAGAAATTTCAGGAATGGGTTATTGCCGTAAAACTAGAGCGCAACTATACCAAAGAAGAAATTATTGTGATGTATCTTAACACGGTAGAATTTGGCAACCAGGCATATGGTATCAAATCGGCCGCCAGGGTTTATTTCAACACAACGCCAGATAAATTAACTGTTTCACAGGCAGCAACCCTGGTTGGTATTCTTAAAGGAATCACCAGATACTCACCTACCCGAAACCCTGAACGGTCTTTAGCCAGAAGAAATACAATTATGGGGTTAATGCTAAAAGAAAACCTGCTTACCCAGCAACAATTTGATGCTGAGCAACAAAAACCACTAGGGTTACACTTTAGCGCAGCAACTGTTAACGACGGAATTGCACCATATTTTAGGGCTGTTTTAAAGAATGATATCAGGAGAATATTTGAAGAGCGTTCTATAACAAAACCAGATGGAACTCCATATGATCTTGACAGGGATGGGTTAAAGATAATCACAACCTTAAATTACGACATGCAGGTTGCAGCTGAAGATGCGCAAAAGGAATACATGAAAACCCTTCAGCAGTCGTTTATCAACAGCTGGAAAGGACGAAACCCATTCAAAGGAAAAGAAGCCCAGATAGAACAGGGTGTTAAAAGATCTGACAGATACAGAGCTTTACAGCTTGAAGGTAAATCGGAAGCAGAAATTAAAGAAGACTTTAATACTCCCACCCGTTTAACCATCTTTACCTGGAAAGGAAATATAGATACCTTAATGAAGCCTATTGATTCTGTAAAGTATTACAAAATGCTTTTAAGAAATGCAATGATGGCCATGGATCCGCAAACAGGATATGTTAAAGCCTGGGTTGGTGGTATCAAMTACGAACATTTCAAATATGATCAGGTTAAAATGGGTACAAGGCAGGTGGGCTCAACCGCTAAACCATTTACCTATGCCGTAGCAATTGAAAACGGGTATTCTCCATGCTTTTCTGTGCTTAACGAACCGGTTACAATAGAAGTTCCGGGAAGTCCACCATGGACCCCGCGTTCCGGAGGTACCGTTCCGGGCTACCTGACTTTGCAAAAAGGACTTGCACTTTCGCAAAACTATATTGCTGCTTACCTGATGAAACAAGTAGGCCCTACTGCCGTGGCTACACTGGCTAAAAAGATGGGTATTACATCAGAAGTACCGGCTTACCCGTCTATATCTCTTGGTTCATTCGATGCTTCTGTTTATGATATGGTTGGCGCTTACAGTGTTTTTGCTAATAAAGGTATTTGGACAAAACCAACCTATATTCTAAGAATAGAAGATAAAAACGGTGTGGTCTTGCACAGCGAAAAACCAATCCCTGTTCCGGCAATGAACGAAGAAGTGGCCTATGTGATGACCCGTATGCTTAGAGGTGTAGTTACCAACGGAACTGGTTGGAGGCTAGCTGGCAGGTTTGGCATTAAAACTCCAATTGGCGGTAAAACAGGAACAACACAAAACAATTCAGACGGATGGTTTATGGGAATCAGTCCGCAATTGGTTGCAGGTGTATGGACCGGGTGTGAAGACCGTGCATTTCACTTTACCAGTACTGCACAAGGTGATGGAGCTACAACGGCTCTGCCTATTTTTGCCGGCTTCATGAAACGTGTATATGCAAACCCTAAATTAAATATCTCTAAAGCAGATTTCGAACCTCCTAAAAGCGGTGTTTCCATCACTTTTGACTGTAACCAGTATCAGCAGCAGGAGCAAAAAACGGAGCTTGATGAGAAATTAGGTTTTTAACCAACTTAACCTACCTTAGTGTCAATGAGTGCTTTTGAATATAAAAAGGCTGTTAGTGATATTCCTCATAAACCCGGCGTATATCAGTTTTGGGATACCGAGGGCATTCTAATTTACATTGGTAAGGCAAAAGACCTAAGAAACAGGGTTGGCTCCTATTTCAATAAGGATAATCAGATGAATGGAAAAACAAGGGTACTTGTTTCCAAAATCAGAAAAATATCCTTTACCATTGTTGATACTGAAATTGATGCATGGCTGCTCGAAAACAGCCTCATAAAAAAGCACCAGCCAAGGTATAATATCATGCTTAAGGATGATAAAACATACCCATGGATCATCATCAAAAAGGAAGCCTTCCCGCGTGTATTCTGGACCAGAAAAATGGTTAAAGATGGGTCTACCTATTTTGGCCCTTATGCCTCTGTTGGCATGATGCATACCATACTTGACCTAATTAAAGAAACATACCCGCTTCGTACCTGCAATCTCCCGCTTACCGATAAAAACATTAACGAAGGCAAATTTAAAGTTTGCCTGGAGTATCAGATCGGTAATTGTAAAGGCCCTTGTCAGGCTTATCAAACGCATGACGATTACGACAACGGTATAGAGGAAATCAAGGATATCCTTAATGGAAAAATAGGAAATGTAATACGAGATGTAAAGCAGGTAATTAAAAACTCTGTTGAACAGCTAAACTTTGAATACGCCCATCAATACCAGCTAAAGCTGCAGGTGTTAGAAAAATACCAAAGTAAGTCTACCGTAGTAAACAGTGCAATTACCAATATAGATGTAGTAAGTATTGCTTCAGATGAGCGGTATGCTTTCGTAAATTACCTAAAGGTAATGAATGGCAGTATTATTCAGACTCAAACCATCGAAATCAAGAAACGATTAGATGAAACCGATGAGGAATTACTAACCATCGCCATCACGGAGTTCAGAACAAAATTCCACAGTACATCTAAAGAGATCATTGTTCCTTTTGACATTGTACTTCTCGATACCAATCTGAAGTTCACTGTACCCAAACTGGGTGAGAAAAAAAAACTACTCGAGCTCTCACAAAAGAATGTGCTGTTTTTCAAAAAAGAAAAGTTAAACCAGTACGAAAAGCTCAATCCTGATTTAAGAACTGATCGTATCCTTACGCAAATGCAAAAGGATCTAAGGCTTACTCAATTGCCAAAACATATAGAATGTTTTGATAACTCCAATTTTCAAGGTCAGTATCCGGTATCCGCAATTGTAGTTTTTAAGGATGCCAAGCCATCAAAAAAAGATTACAGACACTTTAATGTTAAAACCGTTGAAGGGCCCAATGATTTTGCCACAATGGAAGAAGCTGTTTACAGGCGATATAAGCGTATGCTGGAAGAAGAAGGAACATTGCCTCAACTTATCATCATTGATGGCGGTAAAGGCCAGCTATCATCAGCTTTAACGAGTTTAAAAAAGCTGGGTATAGACAAAAAGGTTACCGTAATTGGAATTGCCAAGCGTTTAGAGGAATTGTATTACCCGGGAGATTCTTATCCCCTATACCTGGATAAGAAATCTGAGACACTAAAAGTGATTCAACAACTACGAGATGAAGCGCACAGGTTCGGTATCACCTTTCATAGAAAAAAACGAGATCAGGGAACATTAAAAACAGAACTGGAACAAATAGATGGTATAGGCAAAACGACTGCCGATAAGCTGTTAAGGCATTTTAAGTCCGTAAAGAAAATAAAAGAGGCATCAGAAGCAGCCCTTGCAGAAGTGTTAAACAAAAAACAGGTACAGACTCTGCTCAATTATTTTAAACAATAGGATTATACAATATACAATAGGGTATAAAACACGTCATCTCGACTTTAGGAGAGATCTCTTGTTTGTATTGTTCAAGAGATCTCTCCTAAAGTCGAGATGACGAAAAGGTTAAAATAAAATCCGTTCTAATACTCCCAAAGACTCTGTTCAAAATCAGAGATCGATTTCTTTATCCGTTCAGACTCATAAAGCTTTCTAGGATCTTTAGGATCGGTAAGACCTAACATATCCGTAATATTTTTATTTCCCGGATTGGTTTCTTTAACAACATAACTCGAGAACAACCTTCTAACAAAAAAATCATCAAAAGTTAAAGTAGAAGCATCATTACCCGGGTTATTAAGGCGTTTTTTGCTTAACAGCTCACGTGCATCATCATAATAAACCCAAAATACCGGTTGCCAGTGTCCTTCAACCTCTTTCATTGGCGCAATACCAACTATTCTTGGTTCAAAAACAGAGCGCTTAGAATCTAGTATCCAATCTTCCTTTATTCTGTATTTTAAAAACTCATCCGATCTTAATCTTCTTAAAGAAGGTTCGGCAATTTTACCCGTTGCAGAATCAGCTACACCTTCACTTACCCCTCTTGCACTTTGCAAAGCCTCCTGAGCAGTCAAAGCAATGCGAAACGAATCATTATCGTCAAGAATCTTCCCTGCGGTAGTATCTTTATTAGAATATACTGTTAACTCCTCGTTGCCAATCGCTTCTAATAAAATATCAATTAGTTTAGCATCTTCAGCTTTAAGAACCGAGTTAATGGTGTCTCTTAAATCAATTTCACGCCAAATTCTTTTCGCATAATAAACATCCTCTTCCCTTACATCAGCATATGGAACCATCACATTACTATCGATGTCCTTTCTTACGGCAAAACCATCCTTTGGAGGTGTTTTAATCTTAGTTTTCTTAAGTGAATCCACCTTAGCCGGAGCTGTCGGGACCTGTGCAAATGCACCCATACTTAACAACAATAATGCAACAATACCTAAGACATTTTTCATAATATTCTATTTTGCTACAAATGTAATTCCGTCTAAAACTTTTTGTCTTCCATCTGGCCCTTCGCAAACAATATCCTTAAAGATAACAGTTGCATTTGGCTTAATAGAATTTAAAGCCCCTTTAATCTGTCCGTTAAAACCACCACCACTGCATTGAATGGTAACCGCATCAGCCTTCGGATTAATAAAGGTAGCAGAAAATCTGATCACCCTGAATTTAACATCGAAAACGAAATCTTCAAGCTGTGTCTCAATTCCACCGGCACCTTCCAGCCATTCCAAAGGAACATTACCTCCGGCTTTTCCTTTAACATATGCTCTCGGAGTAGGCAATCCTTTAACTCTGAATTGCTGAGAACCCAGATTTAATGTTTTACCGGCGTTAGTAGCAGAAACATTAATACTTAAAGTTTTGCCAACCTGTCCACCATCAACATTAACAGTGTACTTACCATTACCGCCAGAAATAGATCCTCCTGAAATAGAAGCACGAACGCTTTCTAAAGGAAAACCAGCCGCCGAAACTGAGAATGGATTAGGAATACCGGCATAAATAACATTCATTTTATCTGGTGATACCGTTGCCGAAGGCTTAGCTACCTGATAGCTTTGCTCAGCAGTTGGATATTCTTTAATCTGTCCGTCGGTTTGTCTAACCCGGATAATCCCTTTCCATCTAAAAACACCAACACTGCCGGTGCTACCAGAATAAGTTCCTTTACCCTCTTTAACAGATAAAGCATTTCCGCCAACCGAAATTTCAGGATTAGATCTAGAGTCGCTAGCCGTTAAAAAAACCTGAGCAGTATACGGCTGGCCTTGTACCACATATGAACTTGGTGCAACAGCAACCGCTTCAAACTGATCTAAATTTACAAGGGCCTTATCCATGTTACCGAATAATTTCTTTACAACTTCAGCTTCAGCATTTTTAACATCCGACTGTATCTTGGTCAAAATTGTATTTGCGGCAGTAAGCGGAGTGCCTTCGCTAAAGTTAATATCCTCCCACTTTTTATTGCCGTTAATATTTTTCTCAGCGTCTTTGGCCTCAAGCGTAAAGGTTACACCTGCACGATCTTTCTCATCCAGTAAGGCAATTAATTTCTCACGGGTTTCATTGATCTTAACTTTAAGCTTCTGACCTTCTTTCTGATTAATCATAATGCCCTGTGCAATATCAAGGTTTGCTCTTTCAACAAGATCACCTGTTTCCTCATCAATACCTTTTCCTGCGGCATTAAACTTATCTTTCAGCTTCTGCACATAATTATTCAACTCATCTGCATAGGCTTTGGCTTTGTTGGCCTTATCCCATATTGGTTGAGCCCTTGCCGGCTCATCTTTAAGTTTTGTATTTTGAAATGATGTAAATAATTGTTCAATGCTTGTATTTACGTTAGTTTTTGAACTAACTAAACTATCATTGATATTTTTAAAAGCATTTAATATAGTATCTGATACGTTTAGGGCGAGCATAGCTAACAATACCAAATACATGATATTGATCATCTTCTGTCTCGTTGTCTGTTTTCCTCCGGCCATTCTAAATAGGTCTGTTTGGTTAATTAATAAATAAAATAATTACTAATTATCCGCGTGGCTGGTTCATAGCAGATAACATATTGCCATAAATAGCATTTAACGATGACAGGTTTTTAGCTAATTTACCTACTTCATCTTTAAACTGTTTAGAATCTTCCATTGATTCATTAAAGTTGTTCATCGTAAGCGATAAGTTCTGGTAAAACTTATTCATAGATTTCAAATGAGCACTTGAATCCTGTAGTTCTAATTCATATACAGCATTTAAAGCTGATAAATTTTTAGCCAATGTATTTACCTGCTCATGGTAAGATTTAGAAGCAACATTGCTTTCACCCATTTCTACCAATTGAGAAGTAGCTCTTTCAAATGCACTGTTTAAGCTATCAAAGCTTGCCGAAGCACCTTTAATTTTACCTGTAAATTCAGCTGTTGCAGTTGAAACATCAGCTACATTAGATATAGCAGCAACTTTATCTCCAAAAGTACGTAAACCCGTACCCAGGCTTTCAATCAATTCAGGACCAATTTTAGCGTCTACAAGCATCTTATCTAAGGCCGCAGTTGAAGAAAAACTTGCAGCAGGTGCAGCAACCGGTCTGGCCGAAGCCTTAGGCAGTTCCCCATCAAAATCGTCTCTTAATTCAGGATATACCCTTTCCCATGCTGGTTCAGGGTCAGGTTGAATGAATCCGGTTAGCGCAAAAAGAATTGCTTCTACCCCTAGTCCGGCACCAATCATATAATTACCCCAAACACCACCAAGGTGAAGGATTTTGAAAAGTGCTCCAAGAATTACCACACTAGCACCAAGCGATATAGCTAGGTGCATCTTATCAAATTTTCTATTTGCTGCCATTTTATTAAAATAAGGATTATCGGTTTTGGGTTTTGTTCGTTTAGTTTTTATAAGAAATATCAGTTCCAGGATATGAAGAAATACATCTGAAACCAATATAAGATCTTGCTTCATCCTGATACTCATAAGTACCAACAGAGTTTTGCAGGAAGAAACCTATGTCTTTCCATGAGCCACCCCTTACAACCTTACGTTTTTTGTATTTGCTGTCCGAAGTTTTAGCTACATAAGTAAAATTAGGATTAAAATCGTGTAGCATTGGCGCTGCTGATGGGTTGTAAGCAGTTATAGTCCACTCGGCAACGTTACCAGCCATATTATATAATCCGTAATCATTCGGAAAATACGATTTTACGTTTACGGTATACAAACCACCATCATCTGAATAGTTTCCGCGTCCAACTTTAAAGTTTGCCTGCATACACCCTTTGGTGTTACGCACATATGGCCCTCCCCATGGATATTTGGTTTTCACGTTACCACCTCTGGCAGCATATTCGAACTGAGCATCACTTGGTAATTGATACTCGGGTCTTGAATTAAGCGGTTGTTTTCTTGCTACCGCTACTGATTCATAGAAGCGTGTACGCCATACACAAAATGCAGAAGCCTGCTCCCAGTTTACACCAACAACAGGATAATCATCGTAAGACGGATGGTTAAAGTAAGTTTTAACCATTGGGTCATTCTGCGAATAGGAATAATCTACTTTCCAAACCATCGTATCAGGGTAAACTGGAATAGATGGGTGATGATTGGGATTAGAAGGATCAGGCAAATCTGTATAAGTAACAATAAAATCCTGTCTCTTTTTAGAAGGATCATTTCTTCCTTCGGCAGCCAGATCAGTGCTTACATAGCTGTAAGCATATCTTAATTTTCTGATATCAATTTCGTTTCTTCCGGGAATCGCATCAGCTCCGCTATAATACATATCGGTTAACTTGCTGCCGTATCCGCCATTTTTATTACTCCACAGTTGTGATCCGTTACCAACTTTTCTCCAGTCGATATTTCTTGTTCCACCAAGAGGAGTTGAGCCTGCCGGTCCTTGTGGTTGTGCCTGAAAATAGTTCGGTGCACCAGAGGGGCCTAAACTGGTTACAGCAATTGAATCTCTAACCCAGTTTACAAATTGCCTGTATTCAGCATTTGTAATCTCGGTCTGATCCATAAAAAATGCACTAAAGGAGGTCATTTTACTAGGCGAGCTCTGAGAGTTATTGATGTCCTCATCAGATATACCTATAAGGGTTCTACCAGGAGGTATGTAAACCATACCMAAGGGAATCCTATTATTTCTGAATTTTTTATTGTATACACCAACCAGTTCGCCCTGGCCGCCCTTTCCACAACTGGAAAGAAATATTGCAACGATAAAAAAACCTAATAAGTATCTGTTTCTCATAATTAGCATCAAGCAATTTCCTAACAATTTTATCAATAATGATTGATATAAACAATTATTGGGGGTAAAAATATGCTTAAAGACTAAAATGAACAGAATTTAGTTCAAATGAACTTAATTATTAAACTTTAAAGAAATAATGCTTAACTGTATGTTAAGCATTATTTGTTAGACTTTTTAATATAATTTTCTATAGCCATAATCATAGAAGGAGCCTCTGGAGAAGGGGCTGCAATGTCTACAATAAGGCCCGCATCCTTAACAGCTTTGTGGGTATTTACTCCAAAAGCAGCTATACGGGTATTGTTCTGTTTAAATTCAGGGAAGTTAGTAAACAACGACTGAATACTTGATGGGCTAAAGAACCCGATCACATCATAAAAAACTTCTGCCAGATCCGAAAGATCTGAAACAACTGTTTTAAATAATACAGCCGGAGTAAAATCATAACCATTCTTCTGCAAGAAATTCATAGTATCCTCAGTAGCCACGTCAGAGCAAGGGTAAAGGAACTTTTCACCTGCGTGTTTTTTCAAAACCTCGGCTAAATCTGCTGCAGTTTGCTTTCCAAAAAAGATCTTGCGCTTTCTATACTGAATGTATTTCTGCAGATATAAAGCAGTAGATTCTGAAATACAAAAATATTTCAGATCGGCAGGAACTTCGTACCTCATTTCTTCACAAATTCTGAAAAAATGATCAACGGCGTTTCTGCTGGTAAATACCACGGAGGTGAAATCACTTAACGTAATTTTGTCCTTTCTAAAATCCCTGGCAGGTACTCCTTCAACATGAATAAATGACCTAAAATCAATTTTCAAGTTATACTTTTTTGCCAAATCAAAGTAAGGAGATTTCTCTGTTTCTGGTTTCGGTAATGTTATTAAGATACTCTTTACCTTACGCAACCTATCTTCTGTCTTTTCTTGCATTTTACAAATTACACGGTTATAATCCTATTGCCTTGATTAAAATTAATATAGGGCAAATTTCGAGGGCACAAAAGTACAAAAACAAATAGACTTTTGAAAATCGATGATGAGATAAAATATTAACCCCTGCCCTTATGAACTGAAAAGCAAAGATCACGCCTAACAGTATAAAAGAGATAGCAATGTAGTATGGGCCATATTTTAAGGGGGATAATGCGAATGCTATAACCAGTGGAATGAAGATTAAAGAGAGGTTAAAATAACTCAAATATAATATTGTAACATATTCATTAACCGGCTTCTGAATGTTAAAAAGGTACCCTAATATCCTTAAAATAACTATTTTCATGATGTATAAAACCACAATAAGTATAGAAATGCTCAGGTAAAACTGGAAACCTGTACCTGGAAAAGAGATGTGATAAAAGCCTGAAACAAGGTAAAAGAACATTCCTATTGTAAAGCCAAACTGAACAAATAAGAGTAAAAAAGGCCACGATGTAAACAGGTTATCTTCCTTATTAAGATTGTTCAAAACCCTGTTACTAAAAAAAGATTGCACAATTGTTTGTAACTGTTTATTAAAGGATATTTTTAACACTGCAAACAAAACCAAAAGCAAAGCTACAATAGCCGGCACCCAAACTGAACCTTTTGGTACTGGTTTGCCCAATCTGTATTTACTTACCTTCATCGTGGTAAGCTCTTTATATCTGCTGATAAGATTAGAACGACCCACAACATTTGCCTTAATTATACTATCCATAATCATGTGTTTATGGACCATTGAATCTGGAAAAAGCCAACTGTGGGTCATTATAGAATCCGTAACAAATTGCTGACGGGCAAGAAAAGCCGGATCTTTTACAAATTTACGTTTGTAAGTTGTTGTTACAACAGAATCAACAGTCTGCGGTACTATCTGTGCATAAGTCCGGCTATAGCCTAAGGCAAAAAATAAGGAGACAATTAGTATAACACGACTCAAATTCATCGCCCCAAATTTAGATAAAACTTTTGAAGATCATGCCAATAGCATCTTTAATGAGACCTAGCTGGATCGCTACTAGTTCGAGACTAGTTCGAGACTGCTTTGAGACTGCTTCGGGTAAAGGTACCTTTTTTCCGAAGCAATCTGCTCTCAGTCCTTATTCTGTCTCGATTTTGTCCAAGCCCGGCTACCTCCGTGCATGCTCTGAGTACAGAGCCGGATTATAACTTTTTCTGTAGTATAAAAATGTTTATCTTTAACTAACCCTATATTGGCTAAGTATGGATCCCTACAACTCGGTTGTTAAAAAAACGGCCCCAACTGAAGCGCTTCAGGCTTTTGTATCTGAATATGTTTTCAGGATACTTACTGTACCAAAACATGAACCTGTGGTTAAAGCCATGCCCTTACGTGTAATGGGCTCTATTGATTTCTTTTTGGGCGACAGTTTCGAAACGATTAACTGCAATTCTAATCAGACTGAATCTTTTGCAAGATGTACCATTCGTGGTCCGCGTACACATAAAAAATATATCATTGCAATTAGTGGTCATTTTGTTTCGTTCACTATCAAATTTAAACCTGCCGGTTTGTACCGATTACTGGGTATTCCGGCAAATCTTTTTTGCAATCAGGCTATTGATGGACAGCTGTTATTTGCCAGTATATTTAAAGAAATAACCGAAAGACTGATGCCTTGTAGTGACATTAATGAGTGCATTGAAATTGTAGAGCCTTACTTGCTACAAATGGCATTAAAACACGCCAAAATTTACCCCTCTAAAGCGGTAAATCAAATGACAAGCCTGATTTTTAACAATAGAGCACCTGTATTTTTGCCTAAGGTATCGCTATCAGACAGGCAGCTGGAAAGGAATTTCGCAAAAGAAATTGGCACTACCCCCAAATTATATAGCAACATGGTTCGTTTTGAAAACCTGCTGCATTATAAAATTAATTTTCCTGATAAAAGCTGGACCGAAATAGCTTATGAGTTTAATTACTATGATCAGATGCATCTTATAAAATCCTTTAAAAAATTTCTTGATGTTACTCCAAGCGACTTTCGTGCTGGAAACTTTGCTATTTAATCAATTTTGAAACATCATTTTATGCTTAATATTCTAGCAAAGATGTCGTTTTTTTACTATTAAATTCAATTGCGCTGCTTGAAATTTGGATGTGCTTTTATTAAACATCCACCCATGAAAACTCATCAATCGCTATTATTACCAACGCTGATATTGTTGGGATTAGGAATGTTGATGTTGCTTACAGTAGCATCAATACTAAGCTGATCAGATGTTAATATGACCTCTGCAAAAAAGCTTAAATGATTCTATAACTTTTGAAGTTCTGCCATGCAGCTGAATAAACTGGAAAGTGCGAAACATCTCTATTCCTTTGATATCTACAATACTAAGTTCGTTCCTTTTTAGTTCACCAATAATAGTTTGCATGGATAAGAAAGCTGCAGCTTCTGAATGAAGAAGGTATTGTTTAATACTGACATTACTTTCTAGCTGCAGTTCAATTTTGAGGTCTTTTAGGTTTATGCCGACCTCGCTTAGTGCCTTTGATATAACATCCAGTGTACCAGAGCCATGCTCCMTAAGCACCAACGACAAGTCCAGTAGTTGCAGCGGAGTAATTTCGCCCTTGCGGGCTAGTGGGTTGTCAGACTTTGTGACCAAAACCAATTCATCGTCACTAAATTTTTCATAGTTTATCTGTGGATAATGCATCTGCCCTTCTACCATTGCCACATCTATTTTACCATCTATTACCAGTTGTGTAATAGATTCCGTATTCCCTCTGGTAAATGTAAATACGATTTCGGGATAAGCTGTTTTAAATAAAGCAAGGATTTTGGGCATGAAAGTTTGTGCCAATGTTGTGCTTGCCCCTATACGAAGGTTACCCCTTAGGCCATCACTTAACTGAGCCAGGTCGTTTTCGATAAGTAAATAAATTTCAAAGATTTTCGCGGTATGCTTTAATAAAACATTGCCCGCTGCTGTTAAGGAAATATGATTCCCGTTTCGAACAAACAAAGCAGTATTTAGCTGTTTTTCGAGCTCACGAATATGTCTGGTTACGGCAGGTTGCGTAATAAAGAGTTCGGCAGCTGCTTTGGTAAAGCTCAGTTTTAGTGCAACTGTTTGAAATACTTGTAACCTGAAATCGAATATCATAGGCACAATATATAAATATCCATAGAATTATGTAATGACCTTTAATAACTTTTTGTTATGACCTATAACTATAAACATCTTTTGCATTGGCTTCATTAATGCCATCTTTGGATAACACACAAATGAAACCTTATGTTAACTAACCAATTAAAACTCTTCGCTATTATTAGCACCACCGCCTTAATATGCAGTTGTAACGAACCGGGCAAGCACATACAACAGCATAATTTAAGCGAAACAAAACCCACTCCAGTTGTTAAAGATGTATGGCAGGCTCCTGAAGAGCACACTATACCAAAAAATTCCAAGGGCGAAATGATTCGCTATGGTAAAGATTTGATTGTAAATACCTCTGCCTACTTTGGCCCTAAAGGAAGATTGGGTAAATTTACCAATGGATTGAATTGCCAAAATTGTCATTTAGATGCAGGCACCAGGATATTCGGTAATAACTATGCTGCTGTGATGAGTAGTTACCCGAAGATTACTGCTCGCTCAGGGAAAATAATCAGCCCCGCAGCACGAATTAAAGGTTGTTTTGAGCGTAGCCTGAATGGCACAATGCCAGATTCTGCATCCAAAGAAATAAGAGCAATGCTGGCTTATATGGAATGGCTTAATCAGGGTGTTAAAGAACCTGAAGGCATGTATGGAAGGGGTACAGAAAAAATAGCCGTGCTGGATCKCCCTGCCGACCCTAAGAAAGGCGCATTGCTATATTCCTCAAAATGCAGAAGCTGTCATGGCGAAAATGGAGAAGGTATTGCTGCAGCTGGAGGCAAGACCTTTGTTTATCCACCATTGTGGGGTAAACTAAGTTATAATGATGGCGCCGGACTTTATCGCCTCTCTAACTTTGCGGGTTTTATTAAGAACAATATGCCTTTTGGTGCTTCTTACAAAAATCCGATATTAACAGACGAGGAATCATGGGACATAGCGGCTTTTGTTAACTCGCAGGCACGTCCTCACAAAGATCAACACAAAGACTACCCCGATTTAAAGAAGAAACCTGTAGATGCTCCATATGGGCCCTACGGAGATCAATTCTCGGAAAAACAACACAAATATGGCCCATATCAACCAATTAAAAATGCACACAAAACAAAAACATAAATGAAAAATCTAACCAAGTACATCTTTGCAATATTTGCAATCTTATTATTCACTGCCATCAAACCGGCCATGGCTCAAAACAGTCAGGAATTTCAACCGGCAAAAAGCAAGAACAAACAATATTATGCGCTTTATGCATTAAACAGCGGTGATGAGCAAAAGATAGCCGGAACATTAAGAAATATTAAAAACGCGTTGGAAGATCCGCGCTTAAAGGGAAAACTTCATATTGAGCTTATTGCCTTTAGCGGAGGCGTAGCAGTGTTCGATAAAAAAGGTCCCTTTAAAGAAACTTTACTCGATTTAAAATCTCGTGGAGTAGATCTTGTTCAATGTGAAAATACAATTAGGGAGCGCAAAATTGAGAAGAGCTCTTTGTATGATTTCATTAACTATGCGCCGAGTGGTAATGGTGAAATTATTTTGCGCCACTATGAAGGATGGGCAATTGTACATCCATAAATATTCTTTAAAATGAAGGTTTAACCCAACAATAATGAGCAAATTAAAACTAATCATATTTATACTAACAGTAGTATTTTTTAACAACACTACTGTAATGGCTCAGGATCATCGTTTCGATCCGCCATGGAATACACCTCCCGATTCAAAGGTGAAGTTTACAATTCCCGGGATTGATAATGTCCCTGATATTTATGGCGACATAAATGACCCTCAGCTGGTTGTATTTTTTGCCGGCAACCAGTTTATGGTTATTGATGATTTGATGAAATCATTTAAGCTTAAATACCCGCAGTATACCCGGGTGCTTGCAGAAACCCTTCCTCCTGGTATTTTAGCAAAGCAGATTGAAGCAGGTAGCATTGTTATTGGCAACATGCGGATAACATTAAAGCCAGATGTATACACTGCCGGCAAAAGCAGAATTGATGAAAGTAAGGACTGGTTTAGCAGAACTGGGCTTTATGCTAAAAATAAACTGGCTATAATGACCCGAAAAGGAAACCCAAAGCAAGTAAAAAAGCTGGCTGACCTGGGCCGCAGCGATGTGCGTGTGAGCATGCCTAATCCTGAATGGGAAGGAATTGGAAAACGCATTGAGGAAGCTTATAGAAAAGTAGGTGGAGATGCGCTTAGAAACACCATAATGGAAACTAAAGTGAAGGATTCGACAACATACCTTACTCAAATTCATCATAGGCAAACACCCATGCGCATTTTATATGAGCAAAGTGATGCAGGGCCTGTTTGGTATTCTGAAGTACATTATCAGAAAATGATTGGTCACCCGATTGAGTACATTGAGATTCCCGAAAACGAGAACATCAAGGCTCAGTACTATGCCGGTCAGCTTAAAAAAGCGCCGCATCCTAAAGCAGCTAGAGATTTTATGGATTTTCTTGTAAGTAAAGAGGCCCGTGCCATTTACAGCAAGTACGGATTTGAACTCCCTTAACCGGGAGTTCAAATTTTATTAATTTTCTTCTTTAAGCGGGCTCACTTTAATGGATTTGAATTTCACTTCACCATGCTTGGAGTAAAACCATAAAAACCCGCCTCTTTGTTCTGGAGTACGGTTTACAATGCATCTTTTGTTGTCAATTGAAACATCTATAATATCGTCTTTCACTATTATATCAAGCTTAATGGTTTTGTTTAAACCGCTAACAGCTCTGATCATTGTATTACCAAGGCTTACGGTTTGATTATTTGGTGAGAAGTTTAGTCGGTAACCAGCCTCTGCTTTTTCGCGTGATCTTAAGTACAGTCCATACTCATCAACCGAACCAGCTGTTTCTATTTCCATAGTAATCCGGCTATTTAATGGAATAGCCGCTGCATGGGCTGCTCCTACTCCATTAGGTGCTTTAATTGAAATACTGTTTTTGCTGACAATAGAAGCGTGCAGATCGGCAACCAGATCAGGTTGAATCTCTGTTCCAGTTTCAGGGATCATCTCGGTCGGGAACTTTGAACTTAGTGTCCCGTCTGCTTCCTGTATAATTTCGCGAAAGATGGCATTGCCGCCAAACCTTTCTCCACCATCATCCTTGTTTTGATCTCTAGAAGGAATCCATGCGGCTGCAATACGTCTGTTGTCTTTAAACTCAGCAGTCTTAACAACATTTGTCCACGACTCATTGATGGTTTGGTAACGGGGCTCTTCCCAAGGGCCATAAGGACTTTTAGATTTTACGTAATAGGTATCTCCATTGTCGCCATATACCAAATAATACCAGCCATTCCATAAGAAATAATCCGGGCACTCTGGTACTGATGATTGTCCGGTTAATACCGGGTCAAGTACAATCCAGTTCTTTAAATCTTTAGAAGTAAGGTGTACCAAAGCGCCTCCGGCATGCCTCAATACAGAATTCTCTTGCCAGCTGGATACAAATAAATGAAACTCTCCTGTTTTCTCATCAACAAACGCCTTTGGGTCCCGGAAATCTCTTTTGCTATAACCCGGAGCTGAGGTATAAAACGGGTTTGGTTTTTGCTTGTCGAAGTTAACACCATCAGGGCTTATTGCGTAACTCAGCTGTTCGTTTACCTGTCCTTCCTTGTTGACTAGCCGTGTTGCATAAAAAGCATAGTATTTATTTTTATAATACACGATGGAACCTGTACAGATGGATTTTTCCCACTCCTCATCAATTCCAAGCACTACTGGATGTTGCTTCCAGGTTTTTAGATCTGTTGTGGTACTTAAAACCCATTGATGGCCCCCTAATCCTTTAAGGCTTGCATGGTGCGCGGAGTCTAGAAGCCAATAAAACGAGTAAGTGCCGTTTCGCGAAAAAGGCATGCAATCACCAACAAACAAATCACCTTTAGGCCTCCAGTATTGAAGGTTCTTAGTGCTTTGAATTTTAGGATCGTACCGCACACCAAGCTGTGCCATAAGGCTATTGGTCGCAAAAACGATTAGCATTAATAGTAAACATCTTTTCATATGTGTTGTTTAAAGTAAGGTTCTTATTTAGTTTTACCTAAAGCCATACCAATAAGTTGTAGCAGCACAGTCGGCTTCGCCATGTGCCCAGCCCAACATTTCCAGATCATATTTAAAGTCTGTTTTAAAAGTTACGCCATCAAGATTCCTTGTTCTGGTAAAAGTATTGTGACCATAAGAATCTTCGGTATCGGCCCGAGGTGCATTGGCAAAAGGAGATTGATAAAGCACCACTGGAGCCCATGAAGTATTGTAATAATCTTCGGCTCCTGTGCCAAATTCTGAAGGGAAGGTTTCGCCGTCTACATATAGCTTCTGATCACCCTCACCATACCAGGTATGCATGTGATTGAATACTGCAAAACTATCTCCAAGGAAGATGCCTTTGCCTTTAATTTTGCTAAGCTGCCATTCAATAGCTCCGGATGTCTCATCCCATTTCTTTATCGGAACCTTTTCTGAAAACTTCCAATGTGCATGAAAATACATACTGTTACTATTCCATGAATAAGGCTGACTGATTGCTTTTAATGTGATGGAAACCGACTGATCGCTCTGGTTTTCTAATGATACAGTAGCAGATTTCTGATAAGGCATTGTCCACCTGGATATAATTTTTCCATCGCCAGTAACAGTTCTATACCAACTTTGCAAAGGCCTGCCACCTACTCCTGATCCTGAAAAATCACCTATCGGACATTCAACACTTTGCTCGCCATCAAACTTGATCTTAAGTATGGTTGATCTCAACAGCTTCTCTAGACTTTGATTATCCTGCGTTGAAACTTCAATGCTTAAGAATTTAACTGCATTTGTTCCCTTGGGCAGGTTTACAGATGCCGTTTGCTTTGGCAGAATAGTTTGATTTATTAATGACTGTTTTCCTTTACTAACATTAACAGGATTTAAAAGCTGCGTGTTAACTTTATCTAGTAAAGTGGTTAAACTCCTAGCCTCCTTTAAACTAAATGTTCTGACGGTTGTACTTGGGTCATATTTGCGGAAATTGATTTGATAATATCTGGGTTCCTTTATTTCGGGTTGTGCATCTTCCCAGGTAACCTTACAGTGTTTTGCGTAAGGCATGGGTAGATAAAGTGTACTGCCTCCTTTTTCTAATGGTTGATAACTGGAATGAGGGATTAATAAGGCTGGGCCCGGTTTTAGGTCGATCTTCATCAGATCGTAAGATGGTATAACAATTTCCGGTATGGGATTGTTATCAAAATAAATTCTCAGTTTGCCCGCTCTTTTAAAAGTGGTTAGCCAGAAACGCACCAGTGCACCGGGGCCTTCCTGATCGAGCATAACATATTCTTTATGCCCTTCATTCTGCTCTACCCTTATAAATTGTGAGTTATCGCCATTGGCAAACCATCCTGGTTTATCCGGCGAAATGGAATGACGATCGTAACTGCTGGCCTGCCCTGCACTGTAATAAGGCTTGGGCCAATAAGTAACAGCATTAAAATCTGTCATTTCTTTAAGCAGTGAGGCTGTGGATACCGTTTGTGCGTGTCCAATAAATCCGCCAGCTATCAATAATATTATTAAAAAACCTGTTGTAAATTTTTGCATATGATTAAATCGCTCTACTTTTTACCAGAAAAATCAACCTGCACAGTATTCTTAATTGGCTTTATCCTGAAAACTGTTTTATCATCTGGCTTACTAAAGGTACCTTTAATTGCTGTAATAGAATAGTCCATTCCTTCAAACTGGCAATCAATTTTATTGGCATTGATTGCTTTAAACGGAAGCACAGCATTTTCTGCAGCAGTCATATCCAAGAACCAGTTGATAGGCTTGCCACCTTTAACACTTAATGTCATTTGCCTTTCATCAATATCCATAACCAACGATGCACCCTTGTCTTTTAAAGGCCATATGATGTGTAATTTTCCTGTAGCCGGGCTTTCGATGACAGGATTCCCTCCTTCAAGCAATACTTCTTTGCCATTCTCCAGGGCTTTAAAACGCATACCCGCTATAGTGCCGGGCTTACTCCAGATATAACCGTCTACAAAAGGAAGTGTAAAAAAAGAGCACTCATTAGAGGTTGCTTTATCTTTGGTATAAACAGAAGGGAATTCCTCATTAAACAGGTGAATATCACGAAAGTTTAAAGATCCGTTTTCCCACAATAAGTTAACCCTATAGAACCTGCTGTTGAACCACACAGTTTTCCGGTTGCTTCCCGGAAGGTCTGTATTTACTGTAACAGAAGTTGCCGGGGTTACTTTATAATTATCTTTAAACCACTGTCCGGATTCTGCCAATGTTTCTACTTTTACTTTGTTCTCGTCTCTAAGTTTTGCAATTAACGGTAACTGAATCTGAAAACCTTTTGACATTGCATCCCAGGTAAACGAATTCTCCTGACCCGCCTGAGTGTAGGCAAATTCCATAGACTCTCCTTCAACAAATTCTTTAAAGAACCAGTTTACCCAGGTAGAATCTCCTCCGGCATCAGGATAAACAGGCTCAAGTGTAATTACCCCTTGTCTGTCGGTACCTAAACCATTGTCGTATTGACGGATCGGATCGCTTCCAAGCATTCTGAAAATGGGAACAGGTAATTGGTTCTTTTCATTTTGTGCCGGCATGTACGAATTTATTTTGCTTGGGTAATAAGCCTGATTCCAATAGCCACCCCATAAGGTATAGCCATCTGTACCTACCTGATCTTTACAATTGCTGGAGGCTATAATATGATATTTTTCGTACAGGTAATTTAAGGTATGAGAATCAATGAACCAAGAGCCTACGGATTTAGGATAATATCCAAATATGCTTTTAAAATCGGCCATGTACACATCGGCCAGTTTCTCACGCTCTTCTGGAGAATACCCTGTAGAAAAACCAATATCCGCATGCCAGTCCCAAGGATAACGTCCACGCCATTTCAGTCCGGCTTTCTCTACCATTGGTTGTGGAATTTCCCACCATGCACCAATTTCGAAAGCATCCTTAGGTAGGCTTTTTAGCAGCTTTTGATAACGGCTGTCCATCAGTGCATCATACTGTAATAGGAAAGTCCCACCTAAACGGTACTTCTTCATCATTTCTACTTGCTTAACTACCGTTTGATAAAGCACATCCTCAGTAATCTTTGGATCTCTGGGTTCTAGCAAACGGATAAAATTCACAATATTGATGATTTTTGGTTTTGGTTTTTCTTTGGTATGACCAGAAAATGGACTTGCAATACCTGCAAGGAAGCAAAGTAAAAAAAGGAATCTTGTTCTCATTGGAATATAAATGGTTTTCATCATTACCACAAATTTAACGCTATGAAATCCTTAGCCATCCTGTACTGTTCTGGCCTGATAAGCAAGTATCAAAAAGTATAAAGAAAATGTTCTTTACTATAAAAGCGCTATTTTGATTTACGGTTAGCTTTGATAGATATACCCAAAATTTATAATGATGAGATTTATCCTACTACTTTCCTTTTTTCTGTTCCTTTTTCAAGACACCTGTTTTTCTATTGAAATAGAGAACCGTGATATTAAGCATAATGTTAGTGCCAAAACAATTACAATCACTGTTCCTGATAAAAAAACATCAATTACAATTGATTATTCAAATGGCTGTGTAATTAAACAATTGAGTTTAAATGGGAAAAATACGCTTTCTCCGTCAGGGGTTTATACAGGAATCAGAACAAGTAATGCAACCTTTTCTTCGGCCGATGATAATAAGCATATCACGCTTACTAAAAACGCGAATGGGATAACGTTAAGTGGCATTAGCTATGGAAATGGCACAATTTCAGTGAAAGAAGTGTGGGATTTCAAATTGAATGGCAACAAGATAATTTGGGATATCACACGTGATTACAATAATGCTGCTAGTCTGGAAGATATGGCATTTCCTAAATGGAATTTTACTGACCTATCTGTTTGGAAAGGGGGAATTATGGATAATGGTGGCATGGTTTGGTGTAAATACCTTAAACAGGTAAACGATACGTATGGCGTGCATACAGGCGGAGTAACTTTCTGGAATACCGAATCTGGAGATGCATTGCGTATTACAGCAAAAACTGATAAAGGCAAGGAGATTGCTTCAAAGTATTCGCATAGCGAGAAAAATGAGTTTACCTGTACGCAATTAGTAACAGATACACAACTGAAACAGCGATACGACTTAAGCAGGTTTGTGTCGGGCAAGGCCGATGTATTTGCTCCTTTTGAAGTTAAAAAAGGAAAACTTAAAGTAAGTTTTGAACTGCAATATGTGGATTATAACCGCGAATATTCAAGGGGAACCTTGGCGGGTATTGATGCCGTGGCAGTACGGGAACTGCTAAACACAACCGGGCGATATGGTGTAGTAGATAACAATATAATAGGTGCAAATGGCTGGTTAACGAATTGGAAATGTTTGCATGAGCCTTTCTTTGCACAGATCGGGATGGCGGTAAATGACCCGAACTATACCAACAACATGTCGGCAACACTAGATCAGGAGCGGGACCAGGCCATGCTTGGTGATGGCCGTGTTTTATCGCGCTGGCACAATGCTGCTGGTGATGAGATACCGGGAACATATAATTCTAAGACCGGATATTATGAAGCAATGTGGGGCTATACAATAGACTCTCAAACAGGCTACGTGATTAATACCAGCGAGCAATTTGATTTAAACGGAAATGTTGATTGGTTGCGGTCTCATCAATTGAGTGTAGAAAAAGCCTTGGATTGGCTGATCAAACGCGATTCGAATAATAATGGGATTTTTGAGATGATGAATGATGGCATTGCCGATAAAAAAGCAAGCGACTGGTTAGATATTGTGTGGGCAAGTTTTGAGAATTCTTTTGTAAATGCACAGATGTATGAAGCATTGACCCTATGGTCTAAATGCGAAAGGATATTGGGCAACCAGCAAAAATCAGATCACTATTTGGCCATAGCTTCGCGCCTAAAAACCGCTTTTAACAAGCCGGTTGAGGAAGGTGGATTTTGGTCGGCGGCTAAACAGCAGTATGTATATTGGCGAGACAAAGATGGCTCTGTACATGGCGATAATCTGGTTACACCAGTAAATTTTGCGGCTATAGCGTTTGGTATATGCGATGACCCAAAAAGAATAGCGTTGATCCTTGATCAGATAGAGTACAGATCTAAAGCTGAGAATCTTTTTCACTGGCCATTGTGCTTTGATTCTTTTAAAAGAGAAGAGGTTAGTGAGGGCAACTGGCCTTTCCCAAAATATGAAAATGGTGATATATTTCCAACCTGGGGATACCTTGGTATAAGGGCTTATGCTAAATACGATAAGGCTATTGCACTTAAATACATCAATAACTTGCTGGACCAGTATAAAAAGGATGGGCTCTCTTCTCAGCGGTATAGCAGAACTACTCAACTTGGATTGGGTGATGATATTTTGGCTGGCATAAGTACAAGTATTACAGCTTTATACAGGGATATTTATGGAGTCAGGCCAAAATGGAACAGGATGGGATTGGAACCGAATATGAGTAGCACGCTAAATGGAACCAAATTCTCTTATACAAACCGCAACACAGTTTATAACCTGGAACTGAGCGTTAACAACTATTTAATGCGCACCAATGGTTTTTCAATAAAAAGCAAAGAGAGCTTTGGTGCAAATAAGGCAGGTAATATACTTACTTATTATCCGCACAATGACGATGTGATGTTGCTTCAGATTAATTCCGCAAGCAATCGTAGCATAAACATGGAGATTAATTCATGGGATGCTAATGCATATTCATGGACCGTTACCTCGCCTGACAAATATCTATTTACAATCAAGGGGCTGGCTCCTGGCAAAAAGTATGAATTAGCTATAAATGGAGTTGCTAAGCATTTTACATCAAAAAATGACGGTAGCTTTTCAATAGAGCATACTTGCAAGTCGACCACTAAATTTGCGGTAAAATAACCTTACATATGTAACAGCATTAAAGTAAAAATACTGGTTTTCAGTGATTGACCAGACAGATCTCACTGATTAAATTTAATTTCTAAAACTTTAGAGCGTAAAAATCCAAATAAATATTACTGGTTTTTACAATTTTCGTTTAAGTCAAGAGTTAAATTATGAGTAAAACTACTGACCAGTTTAGTGAATATGTGAACACGCTTTTCCTAGAAAATGCGACGAAAGAAGCGCTTACTTCTCCGGATTTATATCATTCGCATAGCTTTTATCTTAACTTAATTCCCCTTCTTACAGAGAATGGGAAAAATGATATTAATATACCGGCAGCCAAACTTGAAAAATTAGGCATCGCCAGCTACCTTTATTTTAGGGCACTATTGGTTTATGACCATATGACTGATAGCCAGACGGAAACGACAGAGAAGAAAACAAATCTTTATCTTTTTTTTAGTTTTTTCGAGAGATCAGCAGCAGAGCTGGGGAGGCTGTACGAGAATAGCAATCCGTTCTGGCAGTACTTTGAAGCCTGCAAACTAGAGTACTTCAACACCACCTTGTTAGAAAAACAATGGTCACAAAAAAGACCCGCAATTACTGAAGCAGTATTTAAAAAAATTGCTTCCGGTAAGTCTGCAGTATGTAATGCCATTGTTTATGCATTGAATGGATTGATGCCTAAGGATTTTCAGCATACTCCTGATTGGTTAGAATGTCTGCAGCACTTGCATATCGGATTTCAATATCTTGATGATCTCGACGATTTTAAAAAAGACGGAATAGAACAACAATGGACATATACCCACAGCCAGGTTGAGGAAGCAATTAAAGATCAAGGGCATAATCTATCGGCGGTTTCAAGTGACGCTAAATACCGCTATCTCTTTCTTTCAGGCATAGCTGTAAGAAATTTAGAGAATGCCATTGATCATTTTCGGCTTGCAAAAACAATAGCTGCAAAAACACAGCTTCACAGGCTTGTGACATTTATCACAAGCAAAGAAGAAAGATGCCGTAATCAGATACGGGAGATAAGTCTGCTTATTGAGAAAACAAAGGACAAGGCCAAAAAAAGCACCGATCATTTACAGGCCAGAACAATACAGCACTCAACCACTGCAGGAATAGATTTTATGGCGGGCTCCTTACAGGAGGATGGTTACTGGCGCGATTTTCTGACCTCGGCCGGCTTTGGCAGAGATTGGATTACAGCTTATGTTGTTCTGCAGCTTTCGGATATACCCGGGAACGAAGCATTGATAGCAAAAGCATCAGAACAATTACTTTCCCGAACCGGAGCGGCGTATAATGAAAATATCATCGCTGACGCGGACTCTATTAATTTTTTTATATGGATGCAAAATAACAGGGGGGTAAATGTACCGGAGGCGACCGTGGTTAACTGGCGCTCGTTTATGCATAGTAATGGTGGGTGGGCGACTTATAACAATGAATTATCGCTGCGGGAAAAGCTCGGTTTAGACAAAGGTGTAAGCGTTGCAGGTTGGTTAATGCCTCATAACTGTGTGTCGGCTGTAGCTGCCTGTGTATTATCTTTTATGGAAATCAATGAGGCTTATGACGATACAATTGGTTATTTACTCAAACAACAACACGATGAAGGATATATTTCATCGTACTGGTGGACAAGTCCAATCTATGCCACCTCATTTAGCCTAATGGCACTTAGTAAGACAAAGAAATATGCAGATGCTGCGGCAAGGATGGCATGCTGGTTAAGTAATATACAAAACTCAGATGGTTGCTGGTATAATCCTGCCGTAAATGAGCCCAGTGCATTGTATACCGCGCTAGCCATGAAAGCACTACTACAATTCAACGATAAGCACTATACAGAAGAGATACAGAAAGGTGCAGAATGGCTTTTAAGAAACCAAACCGGCGACGGTAGCTGGCCCACCAACCGGGTATTGTTACTTCCGGCAACAAATGTTATCCAGTTAGAAACTGTTGAGCAATGGCGTAAAAGCTCATTTGGCGTGAATGTAATAATAGACGATCATAATCGTGTTTTCACTACGGCTACAGTATTAAATACGTTGCATTTGTACGAACAAAAATATTCCCTGATCCATGCTAGTTAAAGACCTCTCTCTTTCAGAAACAGACAATAGCCGATGGGTATTAAAAACCATGGATGGCCGCCATATGCTGCTTAATCAGGCAAGCGCGACGCTAGTGCAGCTACTTCAGAAACATCATGATTATGAAGCAGCTGTACAGGCCTTTAACCTGCATTTTAATACAGACCTGAGTACCGAAACATTTCGTCAGCTTACAAAGGAAAAGCTGTCCGGCTTTCAAATACTAACAGAAGAAGAAAATGGTAAAGTTCAGAAAAAGGGGAAATACCTGCATCTGCAAGTGCCATTTTTTTCACCTTCGGTAGCAGGAGCTTTGTCGGCCCCCTTTCGTTTCCTGTATTCACCACGTTTATTTTTCGTGTTGATCAGTATACTTGCGGGAGTAGTTGCCTGGATATTGATTAGTTATCCGTCGCAGCAGGCCTTCGAATGGACAAATGTCAACCTGTTACTTCTCGCCTGTTTGGTTTATCCTTCGGTGCTTATACACGAACTTGGGCACATCGCGGCCTCTCGTGCAGCGGGCGTGGAACACGGGGAGGTCGGTTTTGCCTTTTATCTTATTTTTCCTGTGTTGTATTCAGATGTAACCAACATTTGGCAGGTGCCTAAAAAGCGTCGTATTATAGTAAATCTGGCGGGTGCAACCAATGAACTCCTTTATGCTGTTTGTCTGTTTCTGATTTTTTATTTTACAGGCAACAAAACCCTGCTAACCGCCTTTTATCTCATCAATCTGAAAATATTGTTCGAACTGAATCCTTTTGTGCGTATGGATGGTTACTGGGTATTTTCAGATATTACCAATACACCAAATCTGCTGCCAAAGGCAAACAAACTGGTGAAGGACGTTTTCGGAGCAGTTTTCTCACGCAGCAAACATCTGCCGGCTGCGTTTAGCCGAACAGATAAATGGCTAATTATTTACGGTATGGCTAACACTGCTTTTATTCTGATTTATATGGGATTTATGCTTGTAAGCCACTTTGATAGTATAATTCATTTTCCGGCTATCCTGTTAGATCTGTTTATGAAAATGATAAGAATGGAACTTTCATTCAACAACTTGAAAAGTGAATATCTTTTTGTATTTATTTTTTATTGGTTAGTGGGKAGGATGTTATACCATTTTATTTTAAAAAACTCGCGGGTTACGTCAGCAAAGCTAGGCCGGGTGGCTTACTGATGTCTATTTAATTTCATCCGGTTTACCTATTAATTATTTACTATTATGAAAAATTCAACCGAAGAATTACAGAGCTATCAGCCAGAGTTGGTTAAAATGTTCGAAGTAGAAGAGCTTGAAGAGAGAATGGAGTTTGCAGCGTGGAGTCTTTCTGCTAAAGCGAGCAATGACGGCTGGGAAGCGAGTGCTACCGTTACCCTTTAGAGGTTAACAACCTACAATAGGAGCATGGTATTGCGCAATACCATTGCTCCTATTTTTATTTCTTATTTTTATCTCTATGCGATTTTATCAGATTCTTATTCTTTATTGCCTTAGTTTTATTTTTTGTACGCCAGCACTTTTTGCCCAGGCAAATCAAGGCATTAAACTGCATGGAACTGTTGCAGATTCAACTAATAAACAGCCCTTGCCCAATGCAAGCATTTACAATGAACAGGCTCAAAATGCTACCATAAGTAATGATGAAGGCGGTTTTGAGATTTATGCAGATGCCCTTCCTGTTACATTAAACATATCTTACGTTGGTTATCAAACACAAAAAATTACGGTGACAGATCCCACGCAACAGTTATCGATAGTGCTTAGTCCTGCATCCATCAGCCTTGACACGGTGTTGGTTGGCAGAGACAATGCAGTCCAGCTGATCAGGAAAGCATTTGAAAAGGTGTATGCCCATGCTACCAGGAAGTATTACGGCAAAGGATACATCAGACAGTTCACTAAGGAGGGTGATACCTACACCGGCATGCAGGAAGCTATATTTAACGGCCAATGGCAGAGTTTTGCCATGACTGGCTGGCAACCGTTACAAACAAGGTATGCTAATCTGGAGAAAAGTATGATCAGCTTTACAAACTTTAGCTTCTTTAGCTTTATGTCTACGGGATATTTACCAAGTAATGTGGTACGAAAACCAGTAACGAAAAGACCGGATTCTCTATATGATTGCCGTATCAGCCAATATATAACAGGAAGTAATATGCATGAAATTGCTGTGATTATGTGCACGCCTAAAACTAACAAGACAGATAATATGTTCGTTGGAAAGATATTCATTGATACTGAAAATTACGACGTATTGAAACTTGACGGGAAGATCGTTAACTTTTCATTTGACCTGAGTGGTCCACTAAAATTAAAAGACACAGAAGTAAATACTATAGTGAACTTTAAAAAGACTGCAGATGGTGCTACTGTTCTTGATTTTGCTGATATTAAATTCACCAGCAAAGCTGCATTTGGTTTTGTGACGGCTAAGAAATTGTTTTATGATGCAAAGATCTTAATGTACGATTATGATGATACGCTTTCGAAAGAGAAATACATGACTATCACACCAAAGACCGACGATGTGGGGTTGATGAAGAACATTCCATACAACAGTGAGAAATGGGATGGTAATACTATGATCTCACATACTCCACTGGAAAACGAGATTATAAGTTCTTTTGAACGTCGTAAACTAATTAGTAATTACCTTCGCTGATCGTGCCAGATTAATCTCTCTATTGTACACAAGTCATTTTTATACCTTATTTTTGCCAGATGTCCGGCATTTATATCCATATTCCTTTTTGTAAGAAAGCCTGTAGTTATTGCGACTTTCATTTCAGTACCTCTTTAAAATACATTGATGAGATGACTGATGCCATATGCGAGGAAATTATTCGAAAAAAATCCAGGATAACAGATCAGGTCGGTACTATTTATTTTGGGGGTGGAACACCATCAGTACTTCCATCAAAAGGTTTTGAAAAAATATTTAATACCATAACTAAACATTTCTCTGTTTCATCGGATGCTGAGATCACTATTGAGACTAACCCTGATGATCTTGATGCAAAAAAGATCAGCGAATTAAGGCAGTTACCCGTTAATAGATTTAGCATAGGAATACAATCTTTTTTTGATGAGGATCTGATATGGATGAACAGGGCCCATAATGCAGGCGAAGCTGAAACCTGCATAAAACGCAGTCAGGATGCAGGATTTGAAAACCTGAGCATCGACCTTATTTATGGCTATCCTTTACTAACAGACAACAAATGGCTAAGCAATATTAATAAAGCTATTGAATTCCAAACACCACATATTTCGGCATATTCATTAACTGTTGAGCCACGCACTGCACTTGCAAGTGCAATAAAAAAAGGCAAACAAACGCCTGTTAATGATGAACAGAGTGCTTCTCAATTTATTACACTTATTGACAAACTAAAAGAAGGTGGTTTTGAGCATTATGAGATTTCGAACTTCAGCAAACCAGACAAGTACGCCGTTCATAACACCAATTACTGGCGCGGGATTCCTTATTTGGGGATAGGCCCATCTGCTCATGGTTTTAGCGGTAAAACACGATATCTTAATATCGCAAATAATACAGCTTACTTAAGCGAATTGCAAGCTGGAAAACTCGCCGAAACGATTGAAGAGCTTAGTCTTTACGATAGGTTTAATGAATATATTATGACCTCATTAAGGACAATGTGGGGTACAAGTTTAACTAAAATTGAGTCTGATTTTGGCAAGGTGTTCTTAACGGACACTATTAAAAATATAAAGCCTTTTATAGAAAAGAAGTGGTTAGAAAATCAGAGTGACCAGCTTGTTTTAACGTTAGATGGGAAATTGTTTGCAGATCATATCGCATCTGAATTGTTTATAACAGAAGATGATCACCTTAAATATTAAGTAATGAATAGTAAAGTTGTTTGGATTACCGGCGCATCCTCTGGAATTGGCGAAGCTTTGGTTTATGAATATAATAAAGCAGGCGCAAGATTGATCATATCCTCACGCAATCGTGATGAGTTATTTCGGGTTAAAACGAACTGCAAGAATCCGGTAAACATTCATGTATTGTCCTTAGATCTTGAAAATACAGCCACCTTAAGCGGAAAAGCCGAAGAGGCTATTCGTATTTATGGTCATATCGACATTCTGATCAATAGCGGTGGAATTAGTCAGCGTGGATTGGCTCTGGAAACCGACCTCGAAACTGAACAACGTTTAATGAATGTTAACTTTTGGGGAACAACCATCCTAAGCAAAGCAGTGCTGCTTAATATGATTGCAAATGGAGGTGGTAATATTGTTTGCATAAGCAGCCTGGTTGGAAAGTTTGGCACAAAGATGCGCTCTGCTTATTCAGCATCGAAACACGCATTGCATGGATACTTTGATTCACTTCGGTCTGAAGTGTATGACAAAAAGATAAACATTACAATTATCTGTCCTGGTTTTATTAAAACGAATGTTACGCTTAATGCATTAACGGCAAATGGTACACCGCAGGGCACCATGGATGCTGCACAGGAAAATGGTATGTTAGCGGAAGATTGTGCCAGGAAGATCGTTCAGGCAGTAAAACTAAATAAGGAGGAAGTGTACATTGGGGGTAAAGAAGTGAAGGGAGTTTTGTTTAAAAGATTGTTCCCTTTAAGATTCTCTAAATACCTTAGAACTGCGAAAGTTACCTAACACTTCACCAGCAATCTGCAAGATGATAAAAATTGCAAACGTTTGCGCAATCATTTCAAAATCAGAACAAAGGGAATAGAAGCTAAAAAAGGGAGCGTAAATTTACGCTCCCTTTTTCTGGTTATTTTATTGGGTTTATCCAGTAAGAATATTCATGTTTTACAAAAGGAACTCTGTATTCCTGTAAAGGCATAGAACCCCAGCTATCGATTCCTTGTACACCACTTTGGATCAAATCCATGTGCATGTAAATTTTATCGCGCTTAACAAGTTCGCCTGAATGATACTGCTGTTTCTCTTCTTCCGGGTCAAGATCATCCAATGAATATGGAAGTGCTGAGAAGCTCAATAAGCTATCGGCCATACCAAAGCTTAACCCTTTTCCTTTTTTATCTGTAAAATTCACCCAGCGTACATCTGTTTTATTACCGCTTTCCTGTGGACGCGCATATGGGAAATACTGCTCATCAACAGTTTGACTATACAGGCCAATAGAGGACCCTGTTTTACGATCCCAATAGGTTTCTCCAGGGCCGCGGCCATAGAAATTTATTTTACTAAACTCTTTGCTTAATTGCAGATCATTACCGATACGCTGCATTAGCGGATACTTTCCTTTAATGGCTGTAAACTTGTTGTCTACTTTAACCACTCCATCTGCCCTTACTGTAAATGTCTGCGTTACAGAAGCATCACCATTTACCAGTTCTTTTGTAAATGTTACAGTCACATCACCCGCCCCATCTTGTTTAAGATCCGCCATACTTAGTTTACCTTCTGTATAAGCATTGCGCCACTTCCTTAAGCTACTGTTAAAACCTGCACCTATATCATTATCTGTAGGTGCACGCCAGAATGCCGGGATTGGTCCTTCGGCAAGCATTTGAACCCCTTTAATACTATAGCTGCTCATAGTACCCGCTGCCATATCAAAAGCTACAGAAAAGTCTTTGCCTTTTACAATAGCTTTACCTGATTCTTTTTCTATCAATAGCTTGCCATTAGCAGTTGCTATTTTAACAGGTTGGGCTGTACCGTTCCATGCAAATTGTTCTGCTGCGATGTTATATCCCGCCGGTAAAAACGGTTCTTCCTTTTTAAGGTTATAATAAATATTTAAAAAGTATTCTGCTCCTTCCTTAACCTTGGTTTTAATTGGTAAGCTGATCTCCTTTTCTGTTCTTGGATCAATATTTAAAGCACTTATATTACCTTTCTCTATAGCCTTACCATTTTCCAGAAGTTCCCATGCCAGCCCAACGTTATCAAGGTTTTTAAAGAAATAAGAATTATTGATGCTGATATTATTTGACCCGTTATAAGCTGTTTTAATATACTGATATACCTTTTTTACCTCAACAGCCATTGGTGTCATTCCTCTGTAATTGGTAACAACACCTTTTACACAAAAATCATTATCACTAAAATCCTGATTAACGGGACCGCTTAATGGAAAATCTCCACCATATGCATTAATGCGTTTACCATTTTTAACCGTATCAATTGCCTGATCTATCCACTCCCAAATAAAGCCTCCCTGTAAATTAGGCTGGCTTTCTATAACGTCCCAATATTCTTTAAAGTTACCCAAACTGTTGCCCATAATGTGCGCAAATTCACTCATAATAAGGGGTCTGTCTGGTTTGCTGTTAGCATATTCCTTAAGCCAATTCGGATCTGGATACTGAGGCACAATCATATCTGTATTGTAATCTTCTTCTGCGCGTTCGTATTGTACCGGCCTGATGTCATTTGACTTTAACCAGTCGTAACCCTCATAAAAATTAACCCCATTTCCCGCTTCGTTTCCAAGCGACCATGTGATTACCGACGAATGATTTTTATCGCGTTCATACATTCTTTTAATACGCTCCAAATGAGGAGCTCTCCATTGTTTATCATTACCCAGTGTATATGCCAGATCGTAATAGCGACCATGAGATTCTATATTCGCTTCGTCAACAACATAAAGACCGTATTCATCACATAACTCCATCCAATATGGATCAGGAGGATAATGAGAATGCCTAACTGAGTTTACATTCAGCTTTTTCATCATCTCCATATCTTTTCTCATATCGGCACGGGTAAGTGTATGCCCTTGGGTTGCATTATGCTCATGACGATTAACACCTTTAAAGAATACCCGCCTACCATTTACCAGAAAGTTATTATTTACCAGTTCTACAGTGCGGAAACCGATGCGCTGAGGAATAACCTCCAGCACTTCTCCTTTTTTATCTTTAAGTGTGATGAATAGTGTATACAGATTTGGTGTTTCTGCAGTCCATGCTGCAACATTTTCTACCTGTGTATTAAAGCTAACCGTACTTTTAAAATTTCCAAGAGCTGTTTTAACCCCTTTTGTTTCATCTTTGTAAACAGATTTACCTTTAGAATCTACCAAGTCTAATTCTATAGCGAAGCTATCAGGCTTGCTGTGCATGGTTTTATTGTCTATTCTGTAATTGTCTATTTCGGCAGTAAATGAAAGAACCCCATTTTTATATGATTTATCCAGTGTTGCAATTGCTTTAAAATCTCTTACATCTAATTTTGGTGTAGCATACAGATAAACATCTCGCTCAATTCCCGAAATACGCCACATATCCTGGCACTCCAAATAACTTCCATCACTCCAGCGGTACACTTGCAAAGCAACCAGGTTTTCTCCGGGCTTTATATACCTGGTAATATCAAATTCTGCTGCAAGTTTACTGTCTTCGCTATAGCCTACTTTTTTACCATTTACCCATATATAAAACGCGGATTTTACAGCCCCGAGATGAATAAATACCTGGCGGCCATCCCAATTTTGAGGCAGACTAAATTTTTTACGATAAGACCCTACCGGGTTATTATCTACTGGAATATCAAAAGGAGGATTCATTTTAGCGCCGGTATTTTTACGGCCGGCAAATTCGTATGGCTGATTTACATAGATAGGCAAGCCATATCCATTGGTTTCCCAATTGGCAGGCACTTTAAAATTATCCCATTTGCTATCGTCGAAATCTGTTTTAAAAAAATCATCCGGACGCTTATGCGGGTCCTGTACCCAATTAAATTTCCATTGGCCATTTAAGGTTAAAAAGTAATCGGATTTTTCTTTCTCTCTCTTAGAAGCCAGATTTTTGTTTTCAAAAGCAAAAGCTGATGCTCGCATTGGCATTCTATTAACTGAGACTACTTCGGGGGTTTGCAGTTCAGACGGCAATTGCTGTCCAATTACAGCCGAGGTAGCCAATAATAGAGATAGGGTTGTTAAAAAAGTTCTCATTTGTATTCTTAGATTGTATTATCCACCCTCGAACCTAATTATATTTTGGTTAAAACATTAGCGCAAACGTTTGACTTAAATTTAGTTCAACATTTTAATTATGGTTTTCATACATTTAATTTATAACACAAACCACACATAAATGAACATGAAAAGAACCACCCTGTTTCTGCTTGCATTTCAGTTTTTACTTAGCACAGTTTGCCTAGCAAAAGCCCAAAATAGCGCAGAACCTGAAACCATTACCATACCGCTTGGCGGGAATGGATGGGTAAACGAAAACTCGACAGCCAGCATTAAAAAGGAAGGTATAACCAATTGGTCTGCCGCTAGCGATGTAATTACCATCTATTTTAGAACAGAATCTTCCGGAGAAGCAGAGATTTCTTTAAAACTAAGTGTCCCGGAGGGGAAAAGTAAAATAAGTCTCACTGCCGAGGGCACGACTCTTGTGAAAGAAGTAGGTAATCTGGGCTCTGCTATAGTTAAAATAGGAAGCATTACCATTAAACAGCCTGGATATGTGAAGATAGAGCTAAAAGGACTTTCTAAAACAGGAGGTTTTTTTGCAGAGGTATCTGATTTAATTGTAAGTGGCAGCGAAGAGCTTTTAAAAGGTGCTGCTTACGTTAAAAACGATGAAGGCAATTACTTTTATTGGGGTCACAGAGGCCCATCTGTACATTTGGGTTACAAAATCCCTGCTGAAGCAGAAAACAATACGGAATGGTTTTACAATGAAATTCAGGTTCCGGTAGGTGAAGATAAATTAGGTACGTACTTTATGTCGAATGGCTTTAGCGGAGGATACTTCGGGATGCAGGTAAATTCACCAACTGAGCGTAGGGTTTTATTTTCTATTTGGAGCCCATTCTCCACTGACGATCCTAAATCCATTCCAGACAGCATGAAGGTTGTATTGCTTAAAAAAGGAAGCACAACAAAAACAGGCGAATTCGGCAATGAGGGTTCTGGCGGTCAGAGCTATATGTTTTATCCATGGAAAGCTGGAAAAAGTTATGCTTTTTTAATAAGAGCACAACCTAATAAAGACAAAAAAACGACGATATATACCGCCTATTTTAAGGATTTGGAAAAAGGAAACTGGCAACTTGTAGCCAGCTTTGAACGTCCAAAGTCCGGAGAGTATTTAAAAGGACTCCATTCCTTCTTAGAAAACTTCTCTCCATCAACAGGCGATCAATCCCGCAAAGCAAAATATAAAAATCAATGGGCCATTGATTCTGAAGGTAATTGGCATGAAGTTACCGCAGCAACATTTACAGCTGATGCCACTGCAAGAGAGAATTACAGGAAGGATTATGCAGGAGGAACAGAAGATTCGTCATTCTTTTTAAAGAATTGTGGCTTTTTTAATGATTTCACTCCAATAAAAACTCCTTTACAAAGAAAATCATCTGGAAAAGAACATCCTGAAATTGATTTTAAAAAACTGCCGTAAGGCCTATAAGGGTGTTTAAATCAAGTTTTGGACACCCTTATTAACTCATCACTCCTATTTTTGAGCCACTCCAGTCTGGGAACAGCACCTTATCATTATTAATTCTTAAATGCTTATCGGCAACCTCACTAAACACAGCTCTAAAATCTGTAGTAACTGCAAGGTCTCTTCCATCTTCAAGGTTTTCAATTGCAAGAGGATTCACTATACCATGTACTAATCCTCCCTTTACTCCATTTCCAAGAATAAAGTTGCAGGAAGCCCTGCCATGATCTGTCCCTCCGGTTCCGTTTTGTTTTACTGTTCGGCCAAACTCAGTCATGGTCATAACCGTTACGTCATCTTGCAGCGTATCTATGTCTGTCCAAAAGGCCATAATACTTTCACTGAGATCATTTACATTTCTTGCAAAAATTCCGGTTTCTCTTCCCTGATTAAAGTGAGTATCCCATCCTCCCGATTCAGCAAATGCCACTTCCATCCCTACATTCATTTTGATTAGCTGTGCAATCTGCTTCAAAGAATTTCCTAAGGCTGAATTAGGATAGATAACTCCATTGGTGGGTTTATAATTTTTCACATCTGTTTTTTGAAGCATTTTTATGGCTTCAAAACTCTCTTTCCCGGTTTCTTTTAATAGACCAGAGGAAGTTTGATCGTAAAGATCTTCAAAGCTTTTAGCAGCCATGTTGGCTCCATTAACATTACCCCTCATTTGAATGTTAAAATCTTGCAGGTTGCTAATGGCTACCGCGGGATTATCACCATAAAAAGATCTTGGTAAGGATGAAGTTAAGCTCACTCCTCTGAGGGGCGTTACTCCGTCGTGCCCAAGCAAGCCAACGGCTCTGTTTAGCCACCCACTTTCAGTACCTTTTTGAAAAGGCGTACCTGATTCCATATAATCCTGTGCGTCGAAATGAGAGCGTGTATTATTTGGAGAACCTATTCCGTGTACTATTCCCATTCTTTTTTCTCTAAATACCTGTTCAAAGGAGCCCATTGAAGGGTGTAACCCAAAACGGCCATCCAAATCTATCAAGGGTTTATTTGCAGAAGTTTTAGCAGCTGACATAAACAGAGACGGTCTCGCAGTCCTTAAATATTCGTCTGTAAAAGGAGTTACCGCCATAAGTCCATCCATAGCTCCCCGCTGAAAAATGCAAACTAGTATTTTCCTTCTTTCAAAAAGGCCTGGTTGCTTTATCCCGGCAACAGCATCGGCCAGAAAACCTGGTACTCCACCCATCCCTATTCCAAATAAGGCAAGTCCTCCTGCTTTTAAAAATCCCCTTCTTGATGTCATGATAGTTTTTTATTTAAATCTATTTACGTTGGAATTCAGGAGAACCAAGAATTACACCTACTACCTGAGCCAATTCTGAATTCTTCACATCTTCTTTTTTAGTTATTCTACCCTTTTTAACGCCTCCCATAACTTCGGTGTTGTCAATATTCGATGCTACGGGCGTGTTTTTCTCAGCAGCTATTTCTACTTTTTTATTTAAATCGGGATCCTTAAGCATAGGTTTCAATCTCTTTATGGTAGCGTCAAGATTACGTTCGGGCATAATGATCTTGCTGTATGTTGTTAAAGCTGCCTCAGCACTCTCGGGTTCATGATTATTGTTTAAAGCCGCCAGGTCAACCTTTATTCCTGGGATGCGCTGAGAAGCAAGTGCCAAACCAAAATTCATTCGGTTTAATAATGCTCCGGTATTAATCCAATATTGACCCCTATCTGGGAATCCTGTTGGAGCCTGATAATAGTACATCTTTTGTCCCATTTTGTTGATCCAGCTAAACAACTGATATGGTTGTGTAATTTGAGCATCTAAACTCCGTACTGCGCTAATGGCAAGTTCAAAAGGCGACTTTGTTTTTTCCCTTAAAGCATCAACCTTCCAGAATTCGGGAGAAGAAACCATGGTGATCATTACCTGTTTTATATCTCCGTCTGTTTTAATAAATGTTTTTGCCATTCTATCTATAAGCCGTGGAGACGGTTGATCGCTTACAAATCTTGTTGCAATCTTTTTTGAAATGAATTTTGCCGTAGAAGGATGATGGGCAAGCATGGTTAGTAAAGTTACACCTTCCTCATACCCACCATTGGCAGAGAATCGTTTGCCAAGCACTGTTTTCTCTCCATTATCATGCCAGGTGGGCACAAATAAGAAATCTCCCTGATGCACAAACCCTCTTTTTTCAAGATTAGTTTCCCCAACATTATCCATCAGCTTTTTCATTCCTGCACCATATCCATCTTCGCCCATTGGAGCGATAGTCCAGCCCGTTAATACCCTTGCCGCCTGCGTTACATCGTTCTGGTCATACCCCCCATCCACACCAAGTGTATGTAATTCCATTACCTCACGGGCATAATTTTCGTTTAATCCCCCTTGTTTCTTTTTAACCTGTGCTTTCCTATTCTTATTGCCACCTTTTGTTTGTACAGAATCATTTCTGACAGCTGCAGGTTGCCCGCTGCTACTAAAATTATCTAAATAGATAAGCATTGCAGGAGACTTAGCCGTAGCCAGCAGCAAATCGTTAAACTTACCAGTTACATTGGGTCTGATCACATCCCGTTCAAAAGCAGGAACAAAAGAAGCGCATTGGTTTTTGGTCAAAGAGACATTAAAGTGATTGAACCAGAAATCGGTAAGTAACTCCCGTAATTGATTATTCGTATAAGCAGCTCTTAAAATTTTCTGGTTAATAAACTGACGATATAGCTCTTGTTGGGGCTTTAGTCCATTCATTTCCATATACTCTTTAATCTGCTTTTTATACGCTGCCTGATTTCCTTTATTTACCGAATCTTTATCTATAGCTCCATCTTTAATGGCCATACGCAATACTCTTGCAGATCTGGGATATTTATTTTCTACATCAGTATTACTTAAATTGATATCATCAAATTGGGCCAACATTTTATCCAGCTCTTCATCTTGTAAGCTGCCTTCCAGCTGTTGTATAAACCATTTCTCTAAACCTATTTTCAGAACACGATCTACGTCTCCAGCCTTGGGGCCGTAAGTAAATCTGCTTAGCATGTGTTCGGCTGCCTGTCGCTCACTTAGTCCTGCTTGCTTGTAAGGGAATTTCAATTTTACAGTAACTGATTCCTTTTGAAAAAAAGAGCATAGGGTAATAAAAAACAAAACAAATACAAAAGAGAAGGGGATCTTAATGGCTGTTTTCATAGTTGTTTTGTTGGATTATGTTGGTATGACAATTAAAACGTCAAAAAGATTAATCAGCATATAACTTATTATGAATAGAGAAATCCGTCATTAAGATTTGAACGTATATATACTTATAAGCGTTGAAAATTTCATTGAAGTAAGACTTTCGGGTGGTGATCAATATGGCCGATGTAATTAAAAAGCATCGGCTTTTTTGTTTTGTCAGGGATTTTCAATTTTTGATATCTGCAATTCCCTTCACTATCGTTTTTCTATAATTTTGCTTTATCTTAATATTGAATTAACATGAAGTTTGACTTATCACCAATCGATATCGTTAATGATATTTCCAAAGAGGAATTCGAAAAGAACTACTTGAACGCCCGCAAACCGCTCATTATAAAAAACATGTCGAAGACATGGCCTGCATACGACAAGTGGAATTTAGACTACATGAAATCTGTTGTCGGCGATAGAACTGTTCCCTTATATGACAGCTCTAAAGCTGATCCTTCAAAACCGATTAATGCTTCAGCAGCTGAAATGAAGTTCGCAGATTATGTAGAATTAATTAGAAACACACCTACCGACCTCCGCATTTTTTTGTTTGACCCCATTAAACAAGCACCTAAACTACTGGATGACTATCGTGCACCGAAAGAATTGATGGGCGGTTTCCTGGACAGCTACCCAAACATGTTTTTTGGTGGAAAAGGTTCCGTTACTTTTTTGCATTATGATATAGACCTTGCTCATATTTTTCATACCCATTTTAACGGTCGCAAACATGTGATCCTTTTTGAAAACAAATGGAAAGAGCGCCTTTATCAAATTCCATATGCTACTTATGCATTAGAGGATTATGATGTTGAAAAGCCAGACTTTAATAAATTTCCGGCACTGCAAGGTGTTAAAGGAGTTGAAGCATTTCTGGAGCATGGCGACACTTTATTTATGCCTACGGGTTACTGGCATTGGATGAAATATCTTGATGGGTCTTTTTCTATTAGCCTAAGGGCCTGGGATAAATCATTAGCGGTAAAAGTAAAAAGTTTATATAATCTTACCMTTCAGCGTAAGTTTGATGATTTTATGAAAGCTAATTTCAAAGAAAAGTACATGACCTGGAAAGAGAAACTGGCTATCAAACGAGCAAACAGAGCGCTCGTCAGTCAGCAACCCTGTTAATAATGATCTAATCTTAATTTATTTGAAATAGTAGCTATGAAATAAATTAAGAATGACCTTATGAAGAGAAGGATTTTTTTATCTAAGTTTGTTTTAAATAAGGTCGGTAAACAGGCATTTCGCCGTTAACACGTATCTTATCATTAAAACTTATGAGTTTTATTTTAAAGCCGGTAGATACCGTTGAGAGCATCAGCCCCGCTGATTTTAAAAAAAATTATTTAGATGCCAGACGCCCTTTGATCATTAAAGGACTGACTAAAACATGGCCGGCAAGAGAAAAATGGACGACCGACTATTTAAAAGAAATAGGAGGAGATCTGAAAGTTAGCTTGATGGACAATTCTAAGGCTGATCCGTCGAAACCGATTAATGCATCTGTAGCAGAGATGAGATTTGGGGATTATCTTGATCTTATTAAATCTAAACCAACAGAACTGAGGATCTTTTTCTTTAATCTGTTTAAACATGTTCCTAACCTGGTAAATGATATTGTTATTCCTAAAGATTTAATGGGAGGCTTTATTGAAAGCATGCCCGCTATGTTTTTTGGAGGATCGAACTCGGTTACCTTTTTACATTACGATATAGATTTACCTCACCTTTTCCATACCCACTTCGGTGGAAGAAAGCACATTATCCTTTTTGATAATAAATGGAAGAAGCGCTTGTACTGTATCCCTAATGCAACCTACGCATTAGAAGATTATGACGTAGCCAATCCTGATTTTGAGAAATTCCCAGCACTTAAGGGGGTTGAAGGTTATGAAGTTTTTCTTGAACACGGTGATACCCTGTTTATGCCTACCGGTATGTGGCATTGGATGAAATATCTTGACGGCTCTTTTTCGTTAAGCCTAAGAGCGTGGGATGCGTCAATTACAAGAAAGGCCCAGAGTGTATTTAACCTTGCTATTAAAGGAGGTGTTGACAGTATTTTAAAAATGGCATTTAAAGCTCCTTACGCTAAGTGGAGAGAACGCCTGGCAATAAAAAGAGCTGAGAGAGCATTGGCAAACGGCAGCCCTAAATAGGCTGCCGAAACTTCTCTGCCTGAGGTATTTTTACAACTGGATAACATTATTAACACCTCAAACTTTTACCTTCGATAATTCGTTTATAATGAATATATGAGAGGTTTCCATTTTTCTAATTTCCAACCCGATGATTTACCGAAAGGTGGCTTTGATGAATTGCTTAAGCTTTTCACCCAGCTTTTGAATTATACTGCAGGCGATGCCGGGGAGGCATTGGCCTGGATGAACGAGCTGGACAAGAAATATAAGTTCACAAATAACGAATATGGGATGGGTGATTTTATTGATGACCTTAAGGAAAAAGGTTATTTGAAAGAGAACCCGGCAAATGGTGACTTAAGCATAACTGCCAAAACAGAGCAAACCATACGTAAATCTGCCCTTGAAGAGATATTCGGCCAGTTAAAAAAAGCCGGAAAGGGTAACCACAACACCAATATATCAGGCATTGGCGAAGAGAAAAATGCAGACAGAAGAGAATTTACTTTTGGTGACAGTTTAGATCAGATAGACATTACCGCGTCAATCCAGAATGCCCAAATAAACCACGGCATTGCTAACTTTACGTTAACAGAGCGAGATCTGGAGGTAGAGGAAAAAGACTATAAGACCCTTACATCGACCGTACTGATGATAGACATATCACATTCTATGATTCTATATGGCGAAGACAGGATAACGCCCGCTAAAAAAGTAGCTATGGCGTTGGCAGAGCTAATTAAAACCAGATATCCTAAAGACACGCTGGATATTGTTGTATTTGGCAATGATGCATGGCCTATATCAATTAAGGATTTGCCTTATTTACAAGTAGGGCCTTACCACACAAATACTTTTGCCGGATTGGAATTGGCAGCCGATTTACTACGCCGTCGTAAAACCCATAACAAACAGATTTTCATGATTACGGATGGTAAACCAACTTGTTTAAAAGAAAACGGCAGATATTACAAGAACAGTATGGGGCTTGACAGAAAGGTGGTTAATAAAACCTTAAATATGGCGGCTCAATGCAAACGACTAAATATCCCAATTACCACGTTTATGATAGCCCAGGATCCTTACCTGCAACAGTTTGTACGAGAATTTACCCAGATCAACGGAGGAAGAGCATTCTATAGTTCCTTAACCGGCCTTGGAGAATACATATTTGAAGATTATATAAAGAACAGACGGAAAACAGTCAGATAAGTTCTAAGCGCTCAATTCGAAAAGATAAGACATGGATTACAACAACATAAAAACACTTGGCCAACTAAAGGCCTCAAGCTATAAATCATTATCTGTAAAAGACGAGCTTCGTAAGAATCTGATTGTTCAGCTTAAAAATAAGGATGCTGGATTTGAAGGCATTTTAGGATATGATGAAACCGTGATTCCGGAATTGCAAACGGCTATTCTTTCGCGCCATAATATTTTATTGTTGGGTTTACGCGGTCAGGCAAAAACACGTATTGCCAGGCTGATGGTAAATCTTTTAGATGAGTATATTCCATACGTAAGCGGAAGTGAGATTTTTGATGACCCTTTGAACCCTATTTCATGGTACGCAAAGCATGAAATATTAATTCATGGCGACAATACCCCTGTTAGCTGGCAGCACCGTAGCGAAAGATATACTGAAAAACTGGCTACTCCCGATGTAACCGTAGCCGATTTGATTGGAGATGTTGATCCAATTAAAGCTGCTACCTTAAAATTAACGTACAACGACGAACGGGTAATTCATTTTGGTTTAATACCCAGAGCTCATAGAAGCATCTTTGTAATTAATGAGCTGCCCGATTTGCAAKCGCGCATACAGGTGGCATTATTTAATATGCTACAGGAAAAAGATATTCAGATAAGAGGTTTCAAGTTACGCTTGCCATTAGATGTACAATTTGTTTTTACTGCAAACCCGGAAGATTATACCAATAGAGGCTCTATTGTGACGCCGCTGAAAGACCGCATAGAAAGCCAAATCCTAACCCACTATCCTAAAACCATTGACATTTCCAGAAAGATAACCTTCCAGGAAGCAAAAATAACAGAAGAGCAAAAAGCGAACATCGAAGTAGATGGCCTGGTTAAAGATCTGATAGAACAAGTTGCATTTGAGGCCAGAAAAAGTGAGTTTATTGATCAAAAGTCGGGGGTTTCAGCAAGGTTAACCATTACCGCTTATGAGAACCTCATTAGTACTGCAGAACGAAGAATGTTGATTAATGGAGAGAAAAGCACATCCATAAGACTTTCTGACCTGGTAGGCATTATTCCAGCAGTAACCGGAAAAATTGAACTGGTTTACGAAGGTGAATTGGAAGGACCTGCAAAGGTTGCGAATACACTCATCGGCAAAGCAATTAAAAGTTTATTTGCTCGCTATTTCCCTGATCCGGAAAGAGCCAAAAAAAGTAAAACCGCTAACCCATACACTAACATAACCGAATGGTTCACAGATGGAAATACACTAGATATAGCCGACTCCCTTACACAGGCAAAGTACGAAAAGCAGCTTAGGGAGGTTAACGGCCTATATGATCTGGTTAAAAAATTCCATCCTAAACTAAGCGAAAACCAAACCTTATTGTTAATGGAATTTGTACTGCATGGTTTGGCGGAATATTCACAGTTAAACAAAAAATATCTTGAAGGGGGATTCGGATTCTCAGATATGTTTGAAAGCTTATTTAACACCGAACTTGGTGATGACGACGACGATGACATTAATTTCAGGTAATCTTATTAATAAAAATACTTAAATGGGACGACTACCCGCACTTATAATTTTATCTGTTTTACTTCTGGCTTTCGATTACTACTGTTATCGGGCAATATTATCCGTATTTAAAAAATGGAAGCCAACTACAAAAAAACTGTTTTCAATAATTTGGTGGACGTACACCGGTATTCTTGTAATAGGCGTGTTTGCAGCGATTTATGTTCCTTCTTACTTACCTTTATATTTAAGCCTTCGATCAGTTATTCTTGTGGCATTCTTTTTAACCTTGGTTTGTAAAATAGTAATGCTGCCGTTTTTATTGATTGATGACATAAGGAGATTAATTGTTAAAATAAACAGGTTCTTCAAAAGAAAAAACACAGCAGTTTTGACTGAGAAAGAGCCCCAAACTATGGTTGGAGAACCTATAAGCAGATCGTCGTTTATTATAAAAGCTGGATTAATCACAGCTGCTATTCCCTTGACCTCTCTTACCTGGGGCATTTCCTCTGGCGCCTACGACTATAAGATAAAAAGGAGGACTTTAGTGCTCCCGAACCTCCCAAAGGCTTTTGAAGGAATCAGATTTGGTCAGATCTCGGATATCCACTCTGGAAGTTTTTATAATAAGAAGGCGGTACAGGGCGGTGTAGAAATGCTCCTGGCAGAAAAACCTGACTTTATCTTTTTCACAGGAGATCTTGTTAATGATATGGCCACTGAGATGCGCGACTATCAGGATCTGTTCAGTAAAGTTAAAGCACCCCTTGGAGTGTATTCCGTACTCGGAAATCATGACTATGGCGATTATCATTTTGGTGGCGCACCATCAGCTGCTAAAGCTAAGAACCTGCAGGATGTAATTAAAACCCATAAAGTAATGGGTTGGGATTTACTGATGAATGAGCATCGCCGGTTAAAGATAGATGGCGAGGAGATTGGAATATTAGGGATTGAAAATTGGGGAATGGGCCGTTTTCCAAAGTATGGCCGGATGGACCTGGCAACTAAAGACACAGATGATCTACCTGTAAAGCTACTACTATCTCACGATCCTTCTCATTGGAGGCAAGAGGTTTTGAAAAAATATCAACAAATAGATGCTATGTTTAGTGGCCATACTCATGGCATGCAGTTTGGCGTAAGAACTGAACATTATCAGTGGAGCCCTATACAATACATATACAAAGAATGGGCTGGTCTTTACAAAGAACAAAATCAACAACTTTATGTAAATGTTGGTTATGGCTTTCTAGGTTATCCAGGAAGGGTTGGAATTTTACCGGAAATAACGATATTTGAATTGAAGCGGGCCTAATTAAATTAACCGCCTCTCTGCAAATGATTAAAAGAATACTTCTTTCTATTCTTGATTTCCTGCTATTCAGCAACCTGTTTATAGGTATTTGTGCGGTTGCCCAGGGCTTGGTAACCTATCATCTTTTACATGTTCCTGCAGATAAATATATACTTGCATTCTTATTCTTTGCTACAGTAGGTCTTTACAACTTTAGTATGTTATTGGCCAAGCCTAAAGACCCAGGAAATTCACCATACATTAGAGTTAGATGGATATTTTCACATCATCGCCTAATCATTTCAATTACACTGATTTGTATTTTGTGTTTAATTCCACTCGGCTTATGGTATTTAAGCTTGGAATCTAAACTGCTGATGGTATTTACCGGATTAATGGCTGTTGGCTACAATGTACCTTTCCTAACACTAAATAAGCAGCAAATCGGTTTAAGAAATATCCCGGGAATTAAGCTATTTCTGATCGCTCTTGTTTGGTCTATAAGCAGTGTATTGCTACCAATAGTTGAACTTGAACGCAGCTATCAGATCAATATCTCCTCGGCCGAAACCCTCTTACTTGTAGCCAAACGCTTTTTATTTATTGCGGCCATTACTGTTCCCTTTGACATCAGAGATTTGTTTCAAGATAAGCTGTATGCACTTAAAACAATCCCTGTAATGCTTGGAGAAAAAAAAGCTTACGTCTTCTGCCAATTTTTACTCGGCCTCTATGTCTTGCTGTTAATTCTATTCAGACAGGCAACAGTAGGAGACATCGTTGCCCTTACCCTAACCATAATCTTAACGGGCTGGCTGATCTTTAAATCCAATATCAAAAAGAATGAATACTACTATTTCTTCTATCTTGATGGAACCATGGTTCTACAATACCTCGCATTACTACTCGTTACCTGGATTACGCAGTTATAAAAATAAGTTACGCTGGGTTAAAGCGATATCCAACACCTCTTACCGTTTGCAGTAATTGCGGATTATCAGGATTAAGCTCTATTTTTTTACGTAAGCGTACAATGTGCATATCAAGAGTTCTGGTATTCACATCAGAATTGTACCCCCAAACAACCAACATAAGTTCATCTCGGTTAATTACCTTATTCGGATTCCTTAAAAAGTAAAGTAAAATCCTGTTTTCAAGAATTGTAAGCTCTATCTTTTTCCCGTTTCTGAATAGTGTATGGATATTAGGGTGATGTTCCATATTTCCGAAACGATGGATCTCTGAACGGTCATTATTAAGCAGATATTTAACCTTACTATCCAACATTGCAACCAGAACATCCATATTAAATGGTTTAGTTACATAATCTGAAACTCCAAAATTATAAGCATCTATCTTATCCACATCCTGAGCTTTAGCTGTCATCATGATGATCAAATTCTCGAACCCCTGTTTTCGTACTTCTTCACAAACTTCGGCACCCTGTTTACCAGGTAACATCCAATCTAAAAGAACAATATCAGGCTGCTCATCTATTATCATTTTTTCGGCAGTTAAACCATCACCAACCTCCAAAACATCATAGCCTTCGGCTTTTAAACGATGTACAACCAGAAAGCGTAAATTCTCGTCATCTTCAACTATCAGTATTTTAATTCCCTTAGACATAATTTTTTATTTATTTGAATATAAATGCAAACGTATAATGGTACTAGTCATTATATGGCAGTACAATTTTAAACTCTGTTCCTTTATCAACTTTACTTTTTACCGTAATCTCGCCACTCATAAAGTTAACGAGTTCCTTACAGAAAGCCAAACCCAGACCAACGCTCCCATTCTGGTTGTACTGGTTTTGTATGCGAAAAAATTTCTTAAATATATTATTAATTTCTGACGAAGGAATTCCTATTCCCTGATCCGCAAACCGGAATACTACTCTTCCCTTAATAAGTCTGGCAGAAATGTGAAGCCGTTTCCGCTCTTGTGGCGAATACTTATAGGCGTTTTCTGCCAGGTTATCAAAAAGACTTCCCAGTAATACCGGATCGGTAACAAATGTTTTGAATCCGCTTACATCAAAAGTAAAATCAAAATCGGGGTGTTTAAGTCTATGTGATTCAACCGTACTTTCAATAAAATCATTAATATTAATTTTCTCGGAGTTTAGCTGTATTGCCTTATTCTCAATCTGAGTAAAGGCAAGTAATTTGTTCATTAAACCATTCAGCTTATCAGCCTCTTCATCAAGAATTTTTCCATAAAGTTTTAATTCTCTTTCGGTTAAACTAGATGCACTTTTAATGTTGTTTCCTGCAATCTTAATTACACTTACCGGAGTTTTAAACTCATGAGTAAGGTTATTCATAAAATCGTACTGCAGTTTAAACATCTTCTGATTAATATTTAAGTTTCTATAGATAAGGAATGCCACCAATACCAAAATACTGTAAAACAACAATACACCTAAAGCAATCGGAAGGAAATAACTGAGGATTTCCTTATCAATAAAGGATTTAGAAGAGATAAAATAAAGCTTAAAATCTGAAAATGGTCCCGGCAAGGTTATCTCAGTAGTAACATATAATGAAGAGGTTTCAAGCGGATCATATGTTAACGGTTCAATTTTAATATATTGATATAATAGAGGTCTAGAGTTGATGATCTTGATTTTATATGGATCCAATTGAAAAGAAAGCATGTCCTGCTGATAAATCGGCTGTGGATTTAAAGATTTTCTCATCATTGTTTTGTACATCTTAAGATCCTCTATCCTCGGTATATTCAAATAGGTAATCTTGTTAGACCGTACATTACTAAAGTTACTAAACAGTTCATCCTGGCTAGGTACGCGAGTGGTATCCAAACTCTCAATATACGATACCAGCTTCAATGCTAAGGCATTAAAATCGTCCCCTGCAATGAAATTACGGGTATTATCACTTGAGAATAGCTTAACCGAATCCATTGGAACCAAGCTTCCAAACTGATAAATACTTTTAGGGCCAAAAGAGAACTTTCCGATATTTAAACCATCAGTTACCGGGGTATTTTTAACTTCAGAATCATAAAAGATTACCTTGGATACAAAGGGATATTCCAGCAACACGGTGTCAACAAAGTTAGATGCAGTGGCCGAATCCAGATAACCATTATAATAAGAAACCTCAGGTAGTTTTTTCTGAAAGAAATCATTATATGGCCTAATGCTTTGTTCAAGTACGTTTACCTTTTCAGAAACAAATTGGTTTTCTATATACTTTGTACTAAATCTATAGGCTAATAAAAGCGACAACATAAACAGCACCAACATCAAAATGATGAAAGTGAGTATTAATGGAAAATTCTTACGATAACCGCTTTTCTTCTCTGAAGACATGAGGTTGAATTTACTTCTTTTTTAGGTTAACTTCTAAAAACGATTCAAGAGCTGTATATAGTTTTTGTCGTCCCTCATCGTTTTTACTATAGAATGGATCACCATCATTTTCCAAATAAGTCACGCTTATATTTCTCTTTTGGAGATTTTTTACGAACTGTATGGTTTCACCAGCATTTATATTCGGATCCTTGGTGTTTTGAGCAATAAACAAAGGTTTCTCTATCCTATCTACCTGAAACAAGGGAGAAGACTGGCGCATTTTATCTACGTCAGTAAGTGGATTTCCTATAACCTCATAGTACATTTGTAATTTCGGTTTTAAAAATGGTGGTATTGATTTCAAATAAGTGAATAAATTAATCACCGCAGAATTTGAAGCACCACATGCATAAGTCTTATTTTCAGAATATAAACCATTAAGTGCAATGTATCCACCAAAACCAGTTCCATATATTCCAATCCTTTTAGGATCGGCAATTTTTTTACTGATCAGCCACTTAACGCCATCATTAATGTCATGTTGTATTTTACATCCCCACTCTTTAAAACCAGCAGCCATAAAAGCTTTACCATAACCAGTAGACCCTCTGTAGTTTACTTGAAAAACAGCATACCCTCTGTTTGCAAGAAACTGCACTTCTGGATTATAACCCCAAATATCTCTTGCCACTGGCCCATCGTGAGGCAGCACTACAACCGGCAAATTCTCGGCTTTCATTTTTAAAGGTAATGTTAGATATCCCTCTATTTTCATCCCATCTCTTGAAACATAACTGACAGGTTTCATCTCGCACATTTCGTCTTCATTAATAGCTGAATTGAAATCGCTCAATTTTCGAATTTTCCCTGTTTCAGAAAAATAAAGGTAGTAGGACCCTGGATTACGATCGGTAAACGTTCTTACAATAAAAACGGTCTCTGCTTTATCCCTATCAATTATCCTTGTTTCTGTTTTAGGGAGTAATTTATCCAGATTATTGTAAATTAATTTTACCGAATCATCCAGATAATGCTTCTCTTTTTTCCAGGTTTCATAAACAACAAAAGACATTTTCTGCTTTCTCCTTGAATACTGAGCGTCAGTAATATTTATAGTCTCGTCACCAAACAAAACCTTAATCTCTTTCCCGGTCTTACAATCAAGCTCAACCAAGGCCCCTTTATCACGGTTTACATTGGAAATAGCATAAATAACGTTTAGTTTATTTTTAGCAAAAGCAATTGGTCTTAACGTATTTTTAAAGTTATTTGTTACTATCGGCTTAAATGCGTCGTTTTCGCTTTCTCTGTATAACAATGTTTCATTTACACCATCACTGCTTGTTGCCAATCGGAGTTTACCTTCAGAATCTGTGGTCCAGTCTGTAATATTTCCCGGATTTTTTGCAGCCATTTGCATTTCCCCATTACGAACATTTAAACGATAAACATCAAAAACTGTTGAGTCTCTTTTGTTAGACGAGACAAGCAGGTATTTATCGTCCATCAATTGATCATCAAGAACCTTTATTCTGCTCTTTTCGTTATTCGTTAGCTGCCGCTCATTCTTACCATCCTTATTAATAATAAATATATCAGAGAGCCTAAGCGCAGGATCCGTTTCTTTATAATAAATGAGCTCATCCTTACTTACCCAAAAATAGAAGATAATGCTCTTTTCCTTTAATTGAGTTATCTTTTTCCCCTTACCTGTCTCAATATCCTCAACATATAAATTTTGATTCTTGCCCTCTAATTTCAGATAAGACAAGTTCCTGGCATCTGGTGAAACCCTATAGCCTATCCTATTTTGCGATTTAAAAAAATCGTCGATAGGCATAACTCTCACTCCCCCCTTTTGTGTACAGGCTAAAGCAAAAAGTGATAAGAAAAGAAAAAAATATTTTTTAAATACAACCATATCATTTTTCTGCTTACAAAGCTACGGAACCCTACCAGTGTAAATCAGTTTACACCAATATTGTTACCTTAAACCCCCATTTCAATATGCTCAAAATAAATTAAATATTTAACTAATATGAATTATCAGTTCCTTAGAAACAATCTTTAAAACCCGTCAAATCAATAATTGCCTCATAACCAAAGAAAATAAATATTAAATAATAGAAAACATTCCTTGAGTAACATTTAAAATACGCTTTTATGTTTTTACCAATAGAAGGGAAATTAGAATTCAAATCATTATTTTAGGGACTCTATTGATAGTCCATCCCTGATGAAAAAATTAATTCTGATTTTATTATTCTCTTATACAAGCTTTCTTTGCTCAGCTCAAAGCAGCGTTGATGAAGGATTGGCTTTTCAATATTACCAGCAAGGCCAGTATCAGGAAGCCTCTGTTTTACTGGAGAAATTGTTCAATGCGACTAAGAATGATACTTATTTTGACCTCTGGTATACCTCCCTTATTAAGCTCAAAAAACTAGATGAGGCCGAAAAGATTGCCAAAAAACTAATTAAACAAAATCCAAAAAACTTACATTATACAATGGCTCTTGCCCGTGTTTATCAGGAAAAGGGACAAATAGATGCGGCAAATAAGGCATACTCAGAAACGCTGAACAATTTGCCGGCAGATGAGTTTAAGATAAGAGAGGTTGCTAATATATTCTATAGCTTTCAGGCATATGATCTCGCTATATCAACCTTCTTACAAGGAAGAAAGATGCTTAACAATGAAAAGATTTTCACTTACGAACTTTTAAGTATATATCGTTTTAAAAAGGATAAGAACATGCTTGTGCAGGAGTACATTAATGCACTCGCTCAAATGCCTGAATTATTGCTCCAGGCAGAAAGTGTACTCTCTTCTATTTTTGAAGACAACGCCGATTACCTTATTTTACAAGCTGCCTTGTTAAAAAAAATACAGAAGGAACCGCAAACAGAGATTTATACCAAACTTTTAATATGGCAATATCTTCAGCAGCAAGAATACGAAATGGCATTAAGGCAGCTAATAGCACAGGATAAACGAGTTAAGGATGATGGAGCTATATTATTCAATACGGCCAATACTTTTATTGCTAATCAAGCCTATACTACTGCTATAAAGGCCTTTGAGTACATTGTAAGTAAAGGCAAGGAGAATCCATATTTTTTACCCGCAAAGGTAGAAATGATAGATGCAAAATATCAGCTGGTAATCACGGGTCAATTTGATAAAAAAGCAATTACAGATCTTGCTACAGAATACGGTTCTATAATTGATGAGTATGGAAAAACTGCTCAAACAGTTTTTGCAATGAAGAAACTGGCTAACTTACAAGCATATTATCTTAACGACTTACCTAAGGCTGAAAAAACGTTAGAAGACGCATTAACTATCACCGGCCTTTCTGCAGCCGAAACAGGCCAGATGAAACTCGATCTTGGAGATATTTATATATTGACACAACAACCCTGGGAGGCTTTTTTAATTTACGAACAGGTGGCTAAGCAGTTTGAAAACCAAGCTGTAGGAAACGAAGCTCATTTCCGCTCAGCAAAACTTTCTTTTTATCAGGGCAATTTCTCCTATGCAAAATCCCAGGCAGATGTTTTAAAGGCATCAACATCTCAATTAATTGCTAATGATGCATTAAACTTGAGTTTAATGATTTCCGATAATCTTCAATCTAAGGTAGACAGCAATGCACTTAAAATGTATGCTGATGCGGAGATGCTTCAGTTTCGAAATCTTCCTGCAAAGGCTCTCATAAAACTGGACAGCATTGCAATCGCCTTCCCAAACAATAGCTTGACTGATGACATATTAATGGCAAAATCCAGAATATATATCAAAACAAATGAAATAAATAGCGCCATAAAGGTCCTTAAAGAACTTATAGACCAACAAGGAACCAGTCTTTGGGCCGACGATGCGCTATTTACATTAGCAGACCTATATGAGAAAAACCTGAAGAATAATGAAGAAGCTAAAGCATTATATCAGAAACTGATTAGTGACTATCCAGGTAGTATGTTTACCACAGAGGCCCGTAAGCGTTTTAGGAAACTTCGTGGGGATAATATTGGTACATAGTTCTATCTTTGCACCATGTTATTATACAATGTAACCACAATTATCGAAGATAACTCAGCAGATCGCTGGCTTCAATGGATGCAGGAGATCCACATTCCACAAGTAATGCAAACAGGATTATTTGTATCCAATAGGCTTCTTAAAGTAGTTGACTCTCCAAATGAAGGTGTAACATACTGTGCGCAGTATATAGCCGAAAACATGGATAATTACTTAGCCTACCAGGATAACTTTGCACCTGCTTTACTAGCCGAAGTGAATGAAAATTTTAAAAATCAGCAGGTGTCCTTTACCTCTCTGATGGAATATATCGCTTAATCCTATTTATGAATATTATAGAGACTCCCATTGCTAACCTTCTGGTTATTGAGCCCAAGGTTTGGAAAGACAACCGGGGATATTTTTACGAAAGCTACAATTCAAAGTTGTTTTCAGACGCAGGTATTGATGCTACCTTTCTACAAGACAATCAATCTTTTTCTCAGAAAGGTGCTTTACGTGGACTTCATGCTCAAAAAGCTCCATTTGAGCAAGGTAAGTTAGTAAGGGTTCTACAAGGCAGCGTTTTAGATATAGCAGTAGATATCAGAAAACAGTCTGAAACTTTTGGCCAATATTTCAGTATAGAACTTAGTGGCGATAACCATAAACAATTATGGGTTCCACCAGGATTTTTACATGGTTTTTTAACTCTTGAGGATGATACTATTTTCACCTATAAAGTAACTAATTACTATGACAAGGCTTCCGAAATTGGTGTAATATGGAATGATGCTGATATCAACATCGATTGGAGTAGTAGCATTGCAAAAGAAGATCTGATCCTCTCTGACAAAGACCTGATATTGCCCACTTTCAAAGATTTCGACAGTCCTTTTTAAAGATTGGACTTACTATCAACCCTGTAATTGTTCTGTTCGGCTTGCTAAGCCCTTTCTTTGACATCTGGGTGGCGGAGATCCATTAGGTACCTTTCATAAGGGTACAGATCTCCGATACACCTATAATACAGGTAGGTAACCCGTGTGTAACACCTGTTATTACTTAACCTGAACCGAACCATTTGTAGGGTCAGGTACAAGGAGAGACTGACTAAAATTACCTGTATTAAAAAAATATGTGCCGTAATATGCGCTCTGTGCGTTTTATGCGCAATAATACGTTTTAGGCGTTCTGTGCGTTTTCAGAATAATTGACATTATTGTTTGATCAAATCATACAACTCGTCCAATTTAGGCGAAAGAACGATCTCAATTCTACGATTCTTGCTTCTGCCCTCCGCTGTGGTATTGGCATCCAACGGCTGAAATTCGCCTTTCCCTGTTGCTGTCATACGCACACTCTCAACCTTACTAACTTCTGTCAGGTAGCGCACCACCGATGTTGATCGCAAAACACTTAAATCCCAATTGTCTTTAATTTGTCCCAGGTTAGTTATTTTTTGAGAATCTGTATGACCTTCAACAGCGATGTTAATTTCGGGCTGTTGCTTTAATACATCTGCCAGTTGACTTAAAGCTTGTTTTCCCTTCTCGTCAATAATAATACTTCCAGAAGGGAATAGCAATTTATCAGTAAGAGAAACATATACTTTACCATTTCTAATCTCCACAGTCAAACCGTTTTTAGTAAATCCTAGAAGTGCCTGCTGCAGTTTTTCCTTTAATTGATTGGTAGCCTCATCACGTTTACGTAATATCTCTTCCACTTCTTTTAAGCGTTGCTCACGTGTTTTTAAATCATTCGAAAGCTTGTTGATCTCCGTAGAACTCTTATTCTTTAGTTTAGCATAATTGCTATCCATTTCGGAATACTTGTTCTTCAGATCGTTTAATGCACTGCTTAATCCGGTAGTATCTTTTTTTAACCTTGCAATCAGACCCTCCAGATTTTCATTCTTTAATTGCGATTCTCCCCATCCTGTTTTTAATGAATCTTGTGTTGCTAGTAATGATTTATACTTTTTAGGAGACAGAACTACGCACGAACTGAATGCACTGGCAAACAGCCCAACGAATAAGAATAAGCTAATTTTTTTCATTAATGTGTTATTAATTTAGTGATCAGGAAAATTCGCGCAAGCCCATCATTTAGAGCTCTAACCCTATACGCGTTTTTCAATAAGTTTATTGCGCTACTGCGTTTCTCAAAAATAGAATAAAAGGATAAACATTTTCAAAAGCAGTTTTCAACTTATCAACGATTCCTGGTTTTAGGAATTCATCATCCCTTAAAGGACACACTGCTATAAAGCTCTTAAGTTTTAGAAATTCTATTTGAGGATGATCAGTATCATAGCCTTTCGGGGCATTTTTTAACGTATCTTCCTGACTTAGCGTAAAAGTATTTTTAAAACTTTTGTTATCAATTATGCTCAGAAATTCGGAAGTATTATAATCTATCTCTTCTCTTATACTTTTTAAAACAGGAGCTTCAGGCATCCAAAATCCAGCGCCAAGGAAACATTCTCCCGGCTGTATATGAAGATAATATCCCGGACCATGTATATTGCTCCCATTTATACTAAAAGAAATCCCAAAGTTATTTTTATATGGATCTTTATTTTTACTAAAACGAACATCCCTATAAATACGTAATAGACATTTTTTTGCTGGTGTATCGATAGGAAATTCAGGGTCTACAGCTGCTAATTTGGGTATCAACTGATCAATAAATGCCAATACATTTGTTTTCGCAGTTTCATACCTACCCTTGTTTTCTGCGAACCATTCCCGGTTGTTGTTTTGAGCTACGTCTTTAATAAAAGCTAATGTTTCTGACTTAATCATGGCTTGTCGTAATAGGCGTTATACTTTATTTTTGGAGAAAGCCAATGTAATAAAATCACCCGGGAATAACGATAATTGAAAGGTGCCAAAATTAAACATCCTGTAAAGATTACAGTAAGATAAAGCCATAAAGATTCAAACTCAAGATTACCTCCTGAAAATACATAAGTAGCTATACCTAATGCAATCATCTCTGCACAATTCATAGCATAGCTCACATACATGGCCGCGTAAAAATAACCTGGCTCAATTTCAAAACGTTGACCGCAATGGCCACAAATGGTATTGGTGTGCTGTACGTTAAAGCCATAAAGACTTCCCGTAAAGATATCGCCTCTCCTGCATTGAGGGCATTTACCGTGTACGAGGGCGTATAACTTAGACGTTTTCTGCATAATTAACAGTTCTTTTGCGATATTTTATATACCACAACACGCCCATTCCTGATATTAGAAGATAAGGAATAGCCAAAAGGTACAAAATACCTGAGTTTAAACCTTTTCCCTGAGTATTACCGTTCTTTACACTTTGTTCAGCACTCACAGTACACATGGCACATTGCGCATTCACATTATTTGACGATGATACTGTGATCAGGATCATAAAGAGGAAGATAACTGCTACCTTTTTCATGTTGCAAATATAAGCAAAGAAACTGTAACACATTTTAAGAATAGTCAGAAACCAGTCTAAAAATTGTAATAAGGTGATATCATTAGGTATACTATTACCCCAGTTACAGCAACATACAGCCATACCGGATAAGCCCACCTAACAATTTTTTTGTGACGTTCCACCTGCATATTAAATCCTCTTAAAAAGCTCACAAGGATTAAGGGTAAAACAACAATAGCAAGAATAATGTGTGTAGCCAGTATAAAGAAATAGATATAACGGGTTGATCCAACTGCGGCCAATTCAATTGCCGACAATACCCCGTTATGATCAACATCTCCATACTTAGTATCTTTTTCATAGAGGTGAAAAACGATATAAAAAAGGAGGAAGATTGCCGAAAGGATAAATGTGATAACATTCGTTACTTTATGGGCCTGGATGTTTTTCTTTTTTATAAAAATTAAAGACACAATAAGGAGTATTGCACAAGTTGCATTAATGCCTCCTATTATATGTGGAAATAGATAGATGAAAGATGGTGTAGGCTCTGGAGGTGGTACTAACTTTAACGCGATAACCACAAGTAACACAACCGCTGTTACAATCCATATTAATCTTAAAAAAAACTTATCATTAAAATTCATATTCTATCTATTTGGAACTTCTTATCTTCCGTCTCTGGAGTTTCTCAACTCCTCTGCCAGCAACACTTTAATTTCATCATCCAGCTTTGTTAAGGCCTCCTGATTTGTGGCCTCATAATAGCCTCTAATGCGACGATGGCTATCAAGCAATACTAGCATATTGCTATGAATAAATTTGTTCTCAGTGCCAATCTTTTCCTGATGGGCATCTAAGGACAATCCTTTTTTTATCAATGTCGATAACTGTGTGCTATCTCCCGTTAGTAAATCCCACTTGCCTGCCTTTGCAGAAAGTGTCTTCGCATAACCTGCAAGTACATCTGGTTTATCAGTTTCAGGATCAATACTGATTCCTACAAAAGTAACTGCTTTATCATGCTGATAGGTTTCATTAAAACCTTTCATAGCCCTAGTTGTCGCTCCAGCACCATTCGCATCTCCTTTGGTATAAAACAGACTTAATATTAAAATGTTACTTCCATATTTACTCAAACTAACAGAATCTCCATTCTGGTTGATCAGCTTAAAATCATTTACTACATGGTAAATCGTATCGGGAATCTGTGTCCCTCTAACCGAGTGAAATGTAGCAGCAACTTCTTTATGTCCAAAAATAGGAAGCGGTCTGTATCTGTTTTTGCCTTTTTCCTGGAGTAAATAATACAAAAATCCTGGTACCGCTAATATGGTGACCAGGATTAATATTTTTTTTATTGGAGTACCCTTCATTAAACTAAAGGCATATGTAGGTGTAAGTAGCCGCCTTCAATTAACATCAAAACAATAAAGTAAAAGATAAAAACAAAAACGACGGTTAAAGAAACCTGAAGCCCTACCTTCTCATATTTAAGGTGCATAAAGTACGCAACGATATAGAATGCTTTTAATAAAGTTAAGGCAATGTAAACGAAGTTACCTATATGCTGAGGCATGTGGCCACCTGGTATAAGAACCAAAGCAATAATAAACTCAATTACCGTGATTGCAAGCAGGATACCAAATACCTGCCAAATTTTCTTTTTATCTAACCCAGCATGTTCACCATGTGCATGCTCGTCGTGAGAGTGGTCTGTATGTATTTCTGACATAATATTTTAATTGAGAAAGATTAAACTAAATAGAAGAATGTAAACACGAATACCCAGACAAGGTCTACAAAGTGCCAGTATAAACCAACTTTTTCAACCATTAAGTAATGTCCGCGTTTTTCAAAAGTACCATTAATAGTCATGCATAAGATGATGATGTTAATGATCACTCCGCTAAATACGTGGAATCCGTGGAATCCTGTTATTGTAAAGAATAGATTTGAGAACTGAAGTGCAGATACTGTAGATACCTCACCGGTAAACAAATGATGTAGCGTTTCCATGGTTGGAATCTTTCCCCAGCCAAACCCTTCATGGAACAAATGTGTCCATTCTGCAGCCTGACAACCCAGGAACATTAAACCACCTATAATAGTAGCAATCATCCACCACACTACTTCCTTCTTAGAGCGTCTGTGACCAGCCTCTACCGCAAGTACCATAGTTACCGAGCTCATGATCAAAATAAACGTCATAATACCCACAAATACAAGTGGAGCACCACTATCGGTTATGCCTGGAATAGATTGGAAAACCAAATCCGGATCTGGCCATGTAAATTTACTGAAGCGCTGCGCTCCGTAATAGATCAATAATGACGAAAATGTGAATGCATCAGAAACCAGAAAAAACCACATCATTATTTTGCCGTACTCTACTGACCACGGCGAGCGGCCCCCACTCCATGGAGTAGTTTTTACCTGATCTAATTGTGATAATGAACTCATTTTGTAAATAGTAATAGTTTGTTAAAAAATCTAACTGTTCAAAAGTAAAAAAACATACAGATATATCCATAATATATCTATAAAATGCCAAAATATAGAAGCAATTTCCATCCGGTACTTGCGTGTTTCTATCGGCATTTCTTTATAAGCCCCAATTAGGGCATTCAATACAATACATAAACCTGCAAAAATGTGCAGTAAGTGGAAACCAGAAACCACATAAATAACAGAAATAGCAGCATTATTATTTACCATTGCTGCTCCGCTATGGTATAAGCTCGACCATGCTTCTACCTGCAGGTAACCAAATACTAATCCAAGGGCAATAGTAAACCACAAGAACAATCTCTGCTTTTGAATCTGCCCGTTCCTTAGCGCTCTTGATGCCAGGAATAAACAGATACTGCTACCTACTAATGCAGCTGTACTATACATGAAAACATCAGGCAGTACCAAACCGTGGCCTTTACCTTTTGAGGCTGCAAAAACAATGTAATAACTTGTCCAACCTCCAAACATAATAGTTGAGGAAACCACAAACAACCAGATAACAAACTTCTTAGGTTTAGTATCTATAGGTGCTGCAGACTTCATATCCTCTTTATTTAATGTGTGTACCATCTTAAATTATTTAGCTATAAAATCAAAAAATAAAATCACCTGCACTAATGGAAGATAGAAGAAGGAACAAAACATTACCTTCCTTGCACTTGCCAAATCCATATTAACCCACATTTTAAATGCCAGCCATGCAAACACCAATCCCGCAATTAGTGACACTCCAGCTATATAATAGCCACCAAATCCATAGAATGTTGGCAACAAGCTAACCGGAATTAATATTAAGGTGCTGATAAATGTTATAAATGCACTTGCCTTATCTCTTTTAGTAGTAGGCAACAATCTAAATCCGGCCTTCTTGTAATCATCATCAAGTACCCATGCGATAGACCAGAAATGAGGAAACTGCCATACAAACTGTACAAGGAAAAGTATTACTGCAATTTCATCTATCTTTCCGTGAGCTGCCACGTAACCAATTAGTGGGGGCAAAGCTCCCGGAATGGCCCCAACAAATACTGCGATAGGTGATTTGCGCTTTAAAGGGGTGTAAGCAAAAGCATATAAAAATATCGAGAATACGGATAACAATCCTGTTTCGATATTTAATTTCCCTAATAACCACGTGCCAAGCATTCCCATTACTAACCCCGATACCAAACCCTGGCCAGTGGTCATATGTCCGGCAGGCATTGGACGGTCCTTGGTTCTGGTCATTAACTTGTCCAGATCAACCTCTATTACCTCATTGAAACAATTGGCTGCAGAGGTAACCAGGAAGCCCCCAGCTATTAAAATAAGCCATTTGGTCCAGTCTATTCCAGGAACCACTCCAGCGATTTCTACCTGCGACCCAATTAAAAAGGTAACTGATGCAGAAAACACTACCAGAAAGGTAAGTCTGAATTTAATGAGCTTAGAAAAATCTGTTAAAAACTGTTTCAAATTATATATTATTAATGCTCTTGATTGTAAGTATCTGTTTTGTAAACTAACAAGAACAGATAGTATTGCAGACTAAATAGTAAGGTTGAAAATAAAATGTGTAATGCCTGAGCGTAAGGAGGCAATGCAAAGTTCGACAATATTAATCCAGTTACTATCTGAATAATCAAAACTACTGCTATGGAATTGGCTACCATTAAAGCGGTAGCTTTACCATTAAACCTATCTTTAACAAGCTTGTATATAATGATGTTCAATATAAGCACAACCATAGCTGAGTCTCTATGATAAGAAAAAATCTTGCCTACTCTGGTTAACCAGCTTTCGCGGTCATTATACATTAAAGCTTTTGAAACAGCATCAACAGCCTCTCTTACTTCGGTTCCTAAAACAATTTGCAGCACACTTACCACTATAGCTAAAAAGATTAAAACCTTTAACCATACTACCTTAGCCATAACTATGGTTACTGCCTTATGCATCTGCTGTGCGTAGTTATAGGTATAAACCAATATGGCCAGAATTACTAAAGCCAATAACATGTGTACCGTAACAATCCATGGAACCAGATTGGTTGACACAACAATTGAACCTAACCATGCCTGAAAGGCGACCACTACCAGATTCACCCAGMTTAAAACTACTATACGTTTGGCTGTTTTACGATAGGTAAAAGAATAGATAACTAATCCAACTAATAAAAACCCGGTTGCAGCCCCCATCAAACGATTTAAATATTCCGTCCAGGTTTTTGCTACATTAAAAGTCTCTGGTTGTAAGATAGATTCATCATGTCTTATGCTATCTGCAAGATGTCCTTTACCTAACTTATCAAGTGTTTTAGCAAAACGTTCATTCTTTACAACACGTTCAGCTACATACTTTTCTTTGTAGTCTGCAGGTAGTTGCGAAGCCGAGGTTGGAGGAACATATTGATCAAAACACTTTGGCCAATCCGGACATCCCATACCAGAACCTGTACTACGTACTATCCCCCCTGCCAAGATTAGCAATAAGGTTACAACTATCGTTATAAGGTTTAGCCTGATAAATCTCTTCTCAGATTTAGGAACCATGGTGTGTATTAGATTTAAAAAAAATGAGGTATCTGTTGTAAGTATTTACCTACTGCAGATACCCCATCATATTATAAACTATATGCTAGTCTAATTTTGTTCTGCCTGCAGCTTCTTCTTTCTCTTCCCACTCTCTCTGTATACGCTCAGCTTCAGCGTTTCCTTCAAAATCATGTGGCATATTAGAGCTCATAGTTTGAGAGAAAGGCACAGTTTGAGGAATAAAGTCTTCCTCGGCACCTGGCTTGCTATAGTCATATGGCCAACGGTAAACAGTTGGAATCTCACCTGGCCAGTTACCATGTAAACGTTCTACAGGAGTAGTCCACTCTAATGTATTCGCACCCCAAGGGTTTTGAGATGATACTTTGCCTTTGAAAATAGAATAGAAGAAGTTAAATAAGAATGCAACTTGAGCCATTGCAGCAATAATTGCAGACCATGTAACCAAAATGTTTACAGTAACCCATTTCTGCATAAACTCAAACTCAGTAAATGCATAGTAACGACGAGGAACCCCATCAAGACCTAAGAAGTGTAGTGGGAAGAACACTAAATAAGCACAAATAAATGTGATCCAGAAGTGTAAATAACCAAGTTTACTGCTCATTAATCTTCCGAACATTTTAGGGAAGTAATGATAAACACCTGCAAGCATACCAAATATTGCAGCAGACCCCATTACAAGGTGGAAGTGAGCAATAACGAAGTAAGTATCATGCAAGTTAATATCTAAAGATGCATTACCTAAGAATATACCAGTTAAACCACCTGAGATAAAGAATGATACCATACCAATAGCAAACAGCATAGCTGGAGTAAATCTGATATTACCTCTCCATAGTGTAGCTAACCAGTTGAATGTTTTAACTGCCGAAGGAACAGCAATAATCAAAGTAGTGATCATAAACACACCACCCAATAATGGGTTCATACCCGTTACAAACATGTGGTGACCCCAAACGATGAATGATAAGATGGTAATACCGATTAGTGAATAAATCATTGCATGGTAACCGAAAATTGGCTTTCTTGAATTCACAGACATAATCTCTGAAGACAATCCCATTGCAGGCATGATTACAATATATACCTCAGGGTGACCCAGGAACCAGAATAAGTGTTGCCATAAGATTGGTGATCCACCTTCGTTTGGCAATACTTGAGTACCCATAACAATATCAGAAAGATAGAAACTTGTTCCAAAGCTACGGTCAAACACTAACAATACAACACCTGCAACTAATACAGGGAAAGATAAGATACCTAAAACAGCTGTTAAGAAAAATGCCCAGATTGTTAATGGCATTTTCCACAAATCCATTCCCTTAGTACGCATGTTTAAGATAGTACTTACATAGTTGATACCACCCATTAAAGATGATGCAACGAAAAGTACCATACTGATCAACCATAAAGTCATGCCTAAACCAGAACCACTAATTGCAGTTGGTAATGCAGATAGTGGCGGATAAACCGTCCATCCCGCACTTGCCGGTCCTGTTTGTATAAAGAATGAACTCATCATGATCACACACGCAGTAAAGAAGAACCAGTATGAAAGCATGTTAAGGAATGGCGATGCCATATCCCTTGCCCCAATTTGAAGAGGGATCAATAAGTTACTAAAAGTACCGCTCAAACCAGCTGTTAATACAAAGAATACCATGATGGTACCATGTATGGTAACTAATGCAAGATAAAAGTCGGGTTTTATCCTCCCACCTTCAGCCCATTTACCTAAAAATGTCTCTAAAAGAGGAAAACTTTTATCTGGCCATGCTAATTGTATACGGAACAATATAGATAAGCCCATTGCTATAACAGCCATGATAATACCAGTTATCAAAAACTGTTTAGCGATCATCTTGTGATCCTGACTAAAGACGTACTTCGTTAAAAAAGTCTCTTTGTGATGACCATGATCATCATGGCTATCGTGGTTATGTGTATCGTGTAATGATATAGTTGACATAATGTGCTATTCCAGTATTGTTATTTTTTTAAAGCTATTTGATTCGTTTTAACTGCAGAAGTATCTTTTGCAGCTGTATCAGCAGGAGCTGCAGCAGCTGGTTCACTTGCAGGAGCCGAAGCTACAGGCAAATTAAATTGCTTCCTTAAATCATCAGTTAGGTATGTTGGCAATTCAGCAACCCATGCGTCATACTCGGCTTGTGAAACAACTTTAACCTCTCTCTGCATTTTGTAGTGACCATCACCACAAATCTTATTACATAAGAACAAATATTTAAACTTAGGATCATTTGTTTTAGCTTTCATCTCCTCAGTAGTAATTGTAGGAGTGAATTCAAAATATGACGTCATACCTGGTACAGTATTCAACTGAACTCTAAAATGTGGCATATAAAAACTGTGGATCACATCTTTACTGGTAAGAATCAAACGAACCGGCTTATTAACTGGAATAACCATTACTTCTGCAAGTTGATCATCCAATGTCTTTTTATCTTTAAAATCAATACCCAAAGCGTTGTCTGAAGTAATTAATTTATAGTTTTTAAGTCCTACCACACCGTCGGCACCTGCGTAACGAATTGCCCAGGCAAACTGAGATGAAGTTATCTCAATACTGATAGGCTTGTTATTAGGATCTTCAACTTTATAGAATATAGATCTCCAGGTAAGGAATCCCATAAGTACAAGAACTGTTAGAACTAACGCCGGAATGATTGTCCAGATACGCTCAATGGTATTGTTATGAGGATAGTAATAAGCTTTTCTTTTTCCGCTGTGTTTGTAGAAATAAGCAAAAGCAAATAGAAGTATGTGTGTAACAATGAAAACGATGGTGGTAAGAATCAATGTAATATTAAACATCTGATCTATCTTTTTACCATGCTCAGAAGCAGCCTCAGGTAAGATCATGTTACCATGAACCGTATATTCCCAATATACACCATATAAACCTACTATAAGGAATAAGGCGAATAAACCTCCGTTTATTGCATCCCAGTTAATTCCTTTTGGTTTATCCTGTGCCTCACGGGTCAATTCATAAACCTTTAATGCCTTACCAACTATTGCTACAAATAAGCAAACCAGTAAAAATGCAAGAACATAGAACGTCGCGGTTTTATAAACCGGCCCCATATCAACAGGTTTCTCTGCTGTTGCAGCGGCAGCCTGCGCAAACGCGCTTGTATTTGCAAATGCAGTTACAATCACTGCTAGTGCCGCTATTGTTTTATTACTTATTAATTTTCTTAGACTCATTTTCTTAAAAGTAGTAACACTGTACTTCTATTATACTATTATTTATTATATCCTATCCAGATCACCTATTATAAATGGTGATTTAAACTTTCTTGTAAAAATGGATGGTTCTTTGCGATCAAAGGTTTTTTACTTAATCCATTTAAAACGGTAAAGGTAAACAAACCTACAAAACCTATCGCTGTACCAATTTCAATGATACCAAAACCATGGTGCTCTTCTACAGTTCCAGGCATGATCATTTGGTAATAATCAACCCAGTGACCACATAATACAATGATCGACACTGTAAGTAAAATATTTTCTTGTCTTTTATTATCTCTGTCCATCAACAGCAATAATGGCGCAAGGAAGTTTAAAATTAAATTCAGGTAGAACCAAAACTCATAGTTATCAAATCTTTTGTAAAAATATACAGTCTCCTCAGGCATGTTTGCATAGTAGATAAGCAAAAACTGAGCGAACCATACGTAAGTCCAGAAGATAGAGAAACCAAAGATAAACTGACCTAAGTTGTGTAAATGACTGTTGTTTACCCAAGCCATGTAACCTGATTTCCTTAACAAGATAAGGATAATGGCAATAGTAGCTAAACTGCTAACCCACATTGCTGCGAAGTTATACCAGCCAAACATAGTAGAGAACCAGTGTGCCTCAAGTGACATTACAGTATCAAAAGCAAATATTGGGGTAGTAAATCCATAGATTACAAGAAATACACAAGAATACTTAAAGCTCTTTCTGTAAGAATTTAAGCCCCCTTCTAAATCTTCATTATTAGATAATCTGGCAAGTAATAATGCAAAAAAACTATATACTCCCAGGAAGATTACCTGACGAGCCATAAAGAAAGGCACATTTAAAAATGCTGATTTACCTTGTATTAATTTATCAAAGTTTTCGCTGTTAGGATCTGTTAACCCCGGAGCGTTCCAGTGATGATATAAATTGTGAGTATATAAACCTGCAGCCATAACAGCAATTAAAATAACTACCGCAATTGGTAGTGCTTTAGCCATTGCCTCAGGTACACGTAGTATAGAAGCAGACCAACCTGCTTGTGCTACAAATTGAACAGCTAAAAAGAATGCGCCCGACATGCAGACACAAGCGAAGTAATAAGCCATTAATAACAGGTTAGCAAAAGTACGCTCGTGAAGCGCCTCAGCCGAAAAGCCATAGCCTATAGCCAATAATCCTATTACTATAGCGATTATGCTTAGGTTTTTTGCTTTACCTGTAAACTCAAACTGCTCAGTTAAATTATAATTATGAGTTCCCATTTATTTCTTCTTTTCTATTTTGCTTTTTGTAATTGTTGTACATAAAGTACTACTTTCCATCTCTCTTCTGGTGATAATTGAGATGCGTATGAACCCATCATGTTAACACCATATTTAATTGTATGATAAATCTTACCTGCGGATAGATCTTTCATTAAACCGCCCCTTGAAGAGGTTTTCTCAGGATCATGAAATGATGGAACACCATTAATTTTTTCCAATTTAACAAGGTGACCTTGTCCATCACCTTCTTTACCATGGCAAGGTGAGCAAAATGCATTAAATAAATGCTGACCTTGTAAAAGATTCTGTTCGGTTAATGGTAAACTGTTTATCAATTTAACACCAGCTTCTTCATAACCTTCTTTTGTATTTGGATAAACATCTTCCTCAACAAATCCAACCGGAGCGGTATGTTTCGGTGGAGTTTGTGCGGTTTGTCCATTTGCAAAGTTCTTATTTGCCTGATCCGGGTTATAAGCAATCGGATCATACATATTCCTTGCGTATTCTAAACCCGTACTACGTTTATCTCTGCATGCTGAAAAAATAACAGCAGTGGCAAGAATACAAAACGAGGTTAAAACTACTTTATTCCTATTCATAGCTAACATACTTCCTTTCATTATACTTTACTTCTAAAGCACCAGCTTCTTTTAATAAATCATCTATCTTACTGTGCTCAGCATTTTCTTTTGCATCAATAGCAATAATAAACCTGTCATTTGTTGCTCTTAAATCCATTACTCTTGGAGCTCTTCCCGGAAACAAATGGGTTGAAGCATAGTAAGAACCAACCAGACCAAAAGCACAAAATAAGATGGTAAGCTCAAACGTAATTGGAATAAAATCCGGTAATGCGAAATGCGGTTTACCACCAATGTTAATTGGCCAATCATACGCTGCAGCAAAGTACACAAATGACAACATGGTCATTGTACCAGTAATTCCAAAAAAGAAAGCTGCTATATCCAACCTTGAACGTTTAACACCAAGCTTTGCCTCAATACCGTGGATTGGCATAGGTGTATAAACATCATGTATCTTAATGTTATTATCCTGCAATTTTTGAATTCCATGCATCATTTCATCAGGATCACCAAAACTGCCTAAAATATATTTGATATTATTCATTGTTATATTTTTGCGTAATCTTCTTGTTTAACACTATCAAATTTCTCTAAAGACTCAATGTATTCTGCTACATGTTCTTTTTCAAGATGTCCTTCTTTAATCTGCTCCAGTTTAGCTTGCTCACTTGCACTCTTAAGTAATAGTTTTACCTCTGCTATAGCAATAGAAGGCAATACTCTTAAGAACAATAAGAACAACGTAAAGAACACACCTATTGATCCTACGAACACACTTACGTCAACCCAAGATGGATAGAACATAGCCCAGCTCGATGGTAGGTAATCACGGTGTAATGAAGTTACAATGATTACGAAACGCTCAAACCACATACCTATATTTACTACAATAGATAAGATCCAGGTAGCTGCAATACTGGTACGGATCTTTTTGAACCATAACAACTGCGGAGAAATCACGTTACATGTCATCATCATCCAGTATGCCCACCAGTAAGGTCCTGTTGAACGGTTGATGAAAGCATATTGCTCATATTCAGAACCTGAATACCAGGCAATGAAGAATTCTGTTAAGTAAGCAACACCTACGATAGATCCGGTTAAGATAATGATTTTATTCATCGACTCAATGTGGAACATGGTGATGTAGTTCTCAAGACCTAATACTTTACGTGCAACCAATAATAAGGTTAACACCATTGCAAATCCTGAGAAGATCGCCCCTGCCACGAAATAAGGAGGGAAGATTGTAGTGTGCCATCCTGGAATTACCGAAGTTGCAAAGTCCATAGATACAATCGTGTGTACCGAAAGTACCAGAGGTGTAGAGATACCAGCTAAGATGATAGATACAGCCTCAAATCGTTGCCATGTCTTAACGTTTCCAGCCCATCCGAATGACATGATTGAATAAACTTTACGTCTTAATCCGGTTGCACGGTCACGAATAGTCGCGATATCAGGTAAAAGACCTGTATACCAGAATAAAAGCGATACCGAGAAATAAGTAGAGATCGCAAACATATCCCAAACTAGTGGAGAGTTAAAGTTAACCCAAAGTGATCCGAACTGATTTGGTAAAGGAAGTACCCAATATGCTAACCATGGTCTACCCATGTGAGATACAACATATGTAGCCGCACAAATAACGGCAAATATGGTCATCGCCTCAGCAGAGCGGTTAATAGAGTTACGCCAGTTCTGACGGAAAAGTAATAATACCGCCGAAATCAACGTTCCTGCGTGACCAATACCTACCCACCATACGAAACCGGTAATATCCCAGGCCCATCCTACTGTTTTATTTAAACCCCATGCTCCGATACCGAACCAAAAGGTATACCCCACAGCTACTACCCAAAGGGTAGCACCGCAAAGTGCAATTATAAATCCAATCCACCATGCCCTGTTAGGCTTATTCTCAACTGGCATTAAAATATCGTCCGTAATTTTTGCATACGTGATATTCTTGCCGGTGATTAATGGTTCTCTTAATATTGATTCGTTATGTCCTGACATAATTTATTTTCTTTAATATCAGCTTACGCTTGTACTGTTGTATCTGTATTTCTAATTTTTGTCATATAACCTATACCCGGTTGTACGTTTATCTCTTCTAAAACATAGTAAATACGTTCACTACGTAATGCTTTAGATACTTCCGAGTTAGGATCGTTGCCATCTCCAAAGATGATTGCATTGGCAGAACAAGCTTGCTGACAAGCCATTTTGATATCGCCATCTTTTAACGGGCGTTTTTCAATTTTAGCTTGTAATTTACCTGCTTGAATACGCTGAATACACATAGAGCATTTCTCCATAACACCTCTTGAACGCGTAGTTACATCAGGGTTAAGAACCAACTGAGTAAATTCATTATTCAAGTAGTTATCGAAGCGTGAATCATTCCAGTAGTTAAACCAGTTGAAACGACGCACTTTATATGGACAGTTGTTTGCACAATAACGTGTACCCACACAACGGTTATAAGCCATGTGGTTCAAGCCATCTGATGAGTGTACTGTTGCCAATACCGGACAAACAGTCTCACAAGGAGCATGATCACAATGCTGACAAAGCATTGGCTGATGAACTACAGAAACGTTATCAAGGTTATCTAAATGAGCAATTTCTTTCTCTTTAGTTACTGAATTGATGCCATTTCCATGTTCGCCATGAGCATGTGCCTCTTCTGCATGACCTTCACCTTCAACATTAAAGCTGTAATAACGGTCAATACGAATCCAGTGCATCTCTCTACGTCTGCGTACCTCTGTTTTACCTACAACCGGAATGTTATTTTCCACGTTACAAGCAACAATACAAGAACCACAACCAGTACAAGCATTCAAATCGATTGCCATAACCCAGTTGTTACCTGGCTTCTCATATTTATCCCACAGATCGTAAGTTTTATGCTTTGCGTGGTCATTACCTGAACCAGCAGCGGGATTCTTTTTATATTCTGTAAAAGTAGCTTCGCGAATAATATTTCTACCCTCAAAAGAGTGGTGAGTTTGCGTTTGAGCCAGCTCTTCAGTTTTTCCTGTTCCAGAAAGCTTAACGGTAGTTGCATACTTAGAAGTACCATTAGTAAAGCTTACAAATGGATAAGCATTTTTTCCAACGTTATCTCCAGCTTTACCAACCTTTGTACGTCCGTAACCTAAAGCAACAGAAGCTGTTCCCTGAGCTTGTCCTGGCTGAATAAGCACAGGTAACTCAATTTCATAACCTTTATCGTCTTTTATCGAAACAATATCAAACTCTTTAAAGCCTAATTCTTTAGCAAATTTAGGTGCTAAGGCAATGTAGTTATCCCAGGTTACTTTAGAAACAGGATCAGGTAATTCTTGTAAGAATGCATTGTTTGCATGTTTACCGTCTCTCATCGGAATACTTTCGTAAACCTGTAACTCGATATCTTTAGCTAAAGCCTTACTGTTATTTACAATCGAAGGTATTACAGCTGCAAGCGATAAGCTAAATGTATATGTGCCGGCAGGTTTCAATGCCGAAGCAAAAACCCCTGTTTGCAATACATCTTGCCATGTTTTACCTAAAGCAGGTAAAATGCTTTTTTCCCAGTTATTACGTACATACTGATAATATTCTTTAACCGGACCGTTAGACCAGATTAAAAGACTTTCCTCAGCCTGACGTGAGTTAAACACAGGGTTAATGGTTGGCTGTACAATTGAATAATATCCTTCATATGCGTTAGCATCACCCCACGACTCTAAATAGTTATGGTTAATGGCAATTACATTACACAATGTTGAAGTCTCATCTTTTCTGTCAGAGAAAGAAACTTTTAAACCAAMTTTAGCTAATCCATCAGTAAATCCTTTAGCATTTGCAACGTCATAAGCAGGGTTGCTATCTAAGAAAAATACTGCAGCAACCTCACCTCTGTTCATTTCGTTGATAAACTCAGCAAATTCTGCGTCATTACCAGCGTAACGTTTACAAGGGTTATCAAGATCTATAGTAGTACCGTAGCTACCAATTGCCGAGTTAATTGCATTTACCAATATTTGGGTAGATACATCATTCGAACCTGAAACTACAAGTGACTTTCCTTTATTTTGTAATAATTCTTTAGCTATTAATTTAAGTGCTTTATCAGCAGTAACATTATTAGGTAAAGCAGCACCAGCTAAAGCGTTTCCGGTAATTGCATTATATAAGGCAATTAAAGCAGGTCCTTCTTCTGATAATTTAACCGGTACACGGGTATCTGCGTTTGTTCCTGTTAAGCTCATACCAGCTTCGAATTGGAAGTGGCGAGACATCTTACCAGCTTTCAAAGATTTGTGATCTCTGTTCGAAACGTACTGTGAAGTAAATTCTTCTCCGCTAATCCAGGTACCTAAAAAGTCTGCTCCGAAACTTACAATCAGATCAGCCTTATCAAAGTTATATTTAGGAATAACAGCTTTACCAAAGCTATTTTCATTTGCTTTAATAATACCTGTATAAGAAACAGCATCATACTGAACATGCTTAGTAGTTGGATAAGCAGTTGTAAAATCAGCAACAACCGCTTTAGTAGAGGGGCTGCTTACTGAAGATGAAACAATACGAATTTTCTTTCCTGAAGCCTGAGCCTTATTTAACTCTGCCTGTACAAACTTATCTATCTCAGCCCAGTTACTCTCTGCATCTTTTAATACAGGAGCTTTAAGTTTTGAAACATCATAAAGATCCAATACAGAAGCCTGAGCCTGAGCATCAGTACCACAATTAAACGTTCCTGCATTAGGATTTGGTTCAATTTTAATTGGTCTTCCCTCTCTTGTTTTAACTAAAACACTTTGTCCGTTAAAACTTGAAACATAATAGTTCGGTATACCCGGAACTACCTCTTCAGGTTTAACCAGGTAAGGAATTGATTTGTGAACAGGAGCAGTTTGACAAGCTGCCAGCGTTACCGCACCTAACCCAAAGCCTAAAGCCTTTAAAAAGTCACGGCGTGGAGTTACTGTACTTAACCCTGCTTCATTTAAAACATCTTCTATTGGAAGTGGCTCAGCAAATTCGTTTTTGTTATTTTCAACAAAATCCGGAGTGTTTTTATACTCTTCTAAGCCTTTCCAGTATTTTTTATTGCTTTCCATTTAAGCTATATTACTGTTTATCGAACGTTCTTTTTATTAAACTCTAATTAATAGTGGCACTTACCACATTCTAAACCACCCAAAGCTGCAGGAGTGATTTTCTCACCTTTCTTGATTTTCTCATGCGCTTCAATAATCTTATCATAGAATGCATTTCCTTTAACTTCAAGTTTGGTGTCTTTATGACAGTTAACACACCATTTCATGGTAAGTGGAGAGTATTGATATATCTCTTCCATTGTATCAACCGGACCATGACATGCAAAGCAAACAGGCTCATTAGGTTTCAAACCTTTCTCTTTTCTGATAGCTTCTTCACCTACAACTACGTGTTGAGAGTGATTAAAGTAAGCGAAGTCAGGAAGGTTGTGAACACGAACCCATTCAACTGGTTTTTCTTTTGAGTGATCATAAGTCATAGTTGCCGGATCATATCCAAGGGCAGTATAGATCTTTTGAATCTCTGGTGAAATCTCGCCATCATATTTCTCTGTTGCCTGCACTGATTTGTGACAGTTCATACAAACATTCAAAGATGGAATGGTTGAGTTTTTCGATTTAAATGCACCAGCATGGCAATACTGACAATCAATTTGATTGGTACCTGCGTGCAGCTCATGCGAGAACTTGATCGGTTGTACCGGTTGGTAACCAGTATGAACACCTGTATCCCACATACCCATCCAGCCAAATGAACCTAAGGTTATAATTAAGCCCAGGATGAAGAAAAATACAAATTTCTTATTCTTAAATAATCTTTTAACACCTGTACCTAAAGAAACGCTATCTTCTTCCGCAAGAACAACTCCTTGTTTTTGAAGTATCAAACGCTCTAACATTTTTATCGCACGACCTAAAACGATCAATACAATAATAGATATCAGGATAATTGCGGCAACCCCTGCGATTGAAAAACTGGAAACACCTTCAGAAGCACTTTCTGTTGCTGCTTTATCTCCTTCTTTCTTAGGCTCACCTGCCTTAGCGTAAGCTATAATGTTTTTAATTTGATCATCAGTCAAACGTGGAAATGTTGTCATCTCCGCAGCTGAGAACTTAGAAGCCTCTATGGCTTGCTTGTCTCCTGCATCAACTAACGCTTTCCAGTTTCTGATCCACTTGATTGCAAAAGCTTCATCAAGCTCATTAAGTTTTGCTGTTAATGCCGGACCAGTACTGTTACGATCTAACTGGTGACAAGAATTACAATTATCCTTAAATAGTTTGCGGCCCTCTACTACATCTTGTGCCTGTGTTGCAGAAACGATTAAAACAGATAGAGCCGTAAACATGAATGCCGACTTCCAAACTCTTCTAACGATCAATGAGATATCCCTCATAATGAGTATTTTATGCTATTTTTTAAAAAACTTTATAAACGCAATTGGCTTTTAAACTTAGGTCCTTCACCAAAACGTCCACAAAAGTAAAATTTATTAACTTACCAATGACAAATAAATGACAGTAAATACAATTTATAATCAATCTAAATAGTTCGTTTTTTATGCTTTAAACGACGAAAATCAGCATTTTTTTAAAAATCACTGATTCCATTTTAAGTCCTACTTTCAAAGCAGGACTTGTTAATTTAAATTACATTTTTAATATCCACGCAAAGATCAGTGGCGCCACTATAGTCGCATCCGATTCTACAATGAATTTCGGTGTATTTATATCCAACTTACCCCAGGTAATTTTTTCATTAGGAACTGCCCCTGAATATGAGCCGTATGAAGTTGTCGAATCAGAGATCTGACAGAAGTAACTCCAAAATGGAATATTCTCCATTTCCATGTCCTGATACAACATTGGAACCACACATATAGGAAAATCTCCAGCTATACCACCGCCTATCTGAAAGAATCCAATTCCTTTACCATCGCTGTTTTTGATATACCAATCTGCTAACCAGCCCATGTACTCAATACCACTTTTCATGGTAGTTGCTTTAACTTCTGATTTCATCACATATGAGGCAAAGATGTTACCCATTGTAGAATCTTCCCATCCCGGAACAACAATTGGCAAATTCTTTTCTGCCGCTGCCAGCATCCATGAATTCTTAGGATCAATTTCATAATATTGTTCCAAATCTCCGCTTAACAACATTTTATACATAAACTCATGCGGGAAATAACGTTCTCCTGCATTGTCTGCATCTTTCCAGATTTTATAAATATGTTTTTGCAATCTGCGAAATGCTTCTTCTTCAGGAATACAAGTGTCGGTAACACGATTGTAATGGTTCTCTAATAAATCCCATTCATCCTGAGGGCTCAAGTCGCGATAGTTAGGAACTCGTTTATAATGTGAGTGCGCAACAAGGTTCATAATATCTTCTTCCAGATTCGCGCCTGTACATGAAATAATTGATACTTTGTCCTGACGAATCATCTCAGCCAGTGAAATTCCCAATTCTGCGGTACTCATCGCGCCAGCTAGCGTGATCATCATTTTACCACCTTCATCTAAGTGCGTTTCATATCCCTTAGCTGCATCCATCATTGCGGCTGCATTAAAATGGAGATAATTGCGCTCCATGAATTGAGATATAGGTCCTCTTGTTGTACTCATTTTGATCTTAATTTTGTTGCCGCAAAAATAGGCAAATAATCTTAATGCCCTAATTGTACTTCACCTCTCCTTAAAAACCGGTACGACTACCTGTCTTATCTAAAGCAAGATTCTATCTTAACAATACAAACAACACTGTTTTTCTTCTTATAACGACCTTTTCTCATCATGTAAAAATCTAGTTAGGATAAGTTCCAAACTTTAGGATTCAATTTCAAACACTGGCCTTAAAGTTGCTAGGCAGAACTGATAATTAAATTTTTCTACTATTTTAGGCCAATGAAGAGAATTTCCCTGTGCACCGTATTTGTTTTAATAGCCCTAAGTTCAATGGCGCAAAAGAAACTAATAGAGCGCTATCTATCTAATAAAACAGATTCCTCACGCAGGCCTAGTTTTATGCCCGTTCCGGTTTTTAGATATACACAAGAAATAGGCCTTGAATTTGGCATTGGTGCACTCTATTCTACTTATCTAGACAGGAAAGACCTTACAAATCGCAGTTCAAATTTTTCAACTGTGCTTTCTGCATCTACTAAGGGCCAATATAACATCTCCTTGAAAGGAGATGTTTGGACAAAACAAAACACGCATCACTACATTGCTGAAGTGCGCTTTAAAAGAATGCCCTTCGATTTTTATGGTGTAGGCAATGAAACTCTTGAGGCAAACGAAGACAGACTCATTCAAGGCTATGTTAAAGTTGGCCTAGAAGCCGAAAAATTACTCCTACCTCATATGTACAGTGGTTTATCTCTTGGCTTTGAAAACTATCATTTTACCGATAAAGAAGTGGGAGGCATTTTTACCACCGACCAAACACTAATCCACAAAATAGGAGGTTCTGTATTCTATGCAGGAATTTCCCAGACATATGACACCAGAAATTCTAACAACTATACAACCAAAGGCTTTTACGGAAAGGTAACCTATCAATATGCACCAGACTTTTGGGGAGGAGAGAATTTCACAGGAAGTTTAATAAAAGCCAATGTTCGCAATTTTTGGTCCTTATCGCCCAAATTTGTCATCGGGGTAAATGGATTATTCCACTCTGTGCAAGGCAAGAACATACCCTTCTACTTATTACAACAAATGGGTAACGACGAAATAATGAGGGGCTACTATACCGGGCGATACAGAGAAAGGAATTTACTTGCCGCCCAGGCAGAGTTACGCTATCGTTACAACAACAGGTTTGGCGCTGTCATATTTGGTGGCGCAGGACAAGTATTTGATAATGGCGACCTATCCATCAAAAGTTTTAAACCTTCATATGGAGCTGGTGGGCGTTACTTCTTTGATCCTGAAAAAGGATTAAGTGTACGCGTTGATTATGGTATTGGCGAAAAACGCGCAAATGAAAAACGCCAAACCGGTTTTTACATCAGTTTAGCTGAAGCATTTTAAAACTTTATCTTAAAGTGCTCCTTAGCCTGTCCTTTTCTAAAATAAACCAACCCTATCCAAAACAAATCAATTGTAACAACAACCTCCGGGTGATTCTTAATTTCTTGCCAGGCTTCCTTCATTCCTTTACTCCAATATATATCATCAAATATGAGCAGGGAGTTTTCATGAATCTTAGGTAAGCACCAATTGAAATAATTTAATGTAGCCTCTTTTCTATGATTACCATCAATGTAAACAAAATCAAGCTTTTCTGCTTTAGTTATAACGTCAGGAAGTAATACATCAAAATTTCCAACCTGCAATTCAACATTTTCAAGATCCAGTTCTTTAAAATTATTATGCGCAACTTTCGCAGTTTCCGGACAACCCTCAATTGTAATAACATCTGCTTCAGGACAAGCTTTCGATAAATAAGCCGTAGTTATGCCTAAACAAGTACCTAGTTCAATAATAGCTTTAGGATTATTGTCTTTTGCTAAACGATAAATCAATTGAGCCAAAGCAGGATTCTTCAATGCGTTCTTCGCAATCTGACTTACCTTCTTTGTTCGGTTCTTATTTAAATGAGAACCTGCACCCAGATCGGTCACAGTTACTAATGAATCGTCATTGAAAAGTTTTTTTCTCTGCGCTTCAATGCTTTTATATTCACTTTTAGACTTAAAATCGTAAATTACCTCATCCGTAAGTTTATAAACAAATGGGGAATGGGTACCATGCCTGCTTTTAGAGGTAAAGCGATGCTTCAGATAATCACTGATAAAGTTAAAAACCATAGCCGCAAAAATAGGCATTCAAATTTGTATGTTTAATGGAAAACATTAAAGAAATAACTGCTTTAGTAAAACTTCTTGATGATCCCGATCAGGAAATCTATCAACACGTTGAGGGACGACTGCTTGAATATGGCAATGAAGTCATTGACTACCTTGAAAATGCCTGGGAACATTCATTAGATTCTTTGCTTCAACAAAGGATAGAAAATATTGTACATAAGATACAGTTTTCAAATGTCAAGGAAGATCTTAATTTATGGTATCAAAGCGGAGCATTTGATCTGTTACAAGGGGCCTTAGTCATTAACCGCTATCAATATCCTGATCTTGATGAGGATAAGGTGATTCTTCAGATTGAAGAAATCAAAAGAGAAATCTGGTTAGGATTGCAATACGAAATGAGTTCTATTGAAAAGATAAAACTCATCAACCATATCTTTTATAACATTTACGGCTTTAGTGGAAATACAAAAAACCACCACGACCCACAGAATTCATATATAAACCAAGTACTGGAAAGTAAAAAAGGCAATCAGATTTCGCTTGCCATCATCTATTCTACACTTGCGCAAAAACTGGATATCCCTGTATATGGCGTAAACCTGCCTCAGCATTTTATTTTAGGATATATAGACGAAAGTAAGCGCGAAGAACAGGAATTTGGAGTTCTTTTTTACATTAACGCATTTAACAAGGGGGCCATATTTGGTAAACACGACGTTGATCAGTTTCTCCGACAGCTAAACCTCGACCCTCTTCCAGGATTTTACGCACCCTGCAGCAACGTAGAGATCATCAGGCGTGTTATCCGCAACCTGATATCTGCTTATGAGAATCTGGGTTCAAAAGAAAAGGTTGAAGAGCTTAAGGAATTACAGGATATTCTGGCAAATACTGAGCTTTAAATTATAGAAACTTATTACTTTTCATCCAATTCGTCAGCCGCTCAAACCAGTCGTCTGATGTGGTTTTGTTATTCAAACCAAAACCATGTCCGCCACCTTGATATAAATGCATCTCTGCCTTAACCTTGTTAGCCACCAATGCCTGATTAAAAATAATACTATTTTGTACCGGCACACCGTTATCATCATTAGCATGAACTAAAAATGTTGGTGGTGTTTGTGGCGTTACATGTTTCTCATTGGAAAAATATTCTTTTTGTGCCTGCGTTGCATTAGCACCTGCCAGATTATTTGCAGAACCTGTATGTGGTGATTCAATAAATGAAATAACCGGATAAATTAAGATAGAAAAATCTGGTCTCAGGCTAAGCTTCTCTTTATTCTCAATTTTCACATCATTGTAGTGAACCGTTAATGTCGAAGCAAGGTGGCCACCTGCAGAAAAGCCCATAATACCAATTTTTGCTGGATCAACGTTCCATTTATTAGCTTGCCCCCTTACCAGATAGATAGCCTGTTCTGCATCCAGCAATGGCCCAAATGATTTATCAACCATTATTGCATCATTAGGTAAGCGATACTTCAGCACAAATGCAGCTACACCTATATCATTAAATCGCTTTGCAACATTATACCCCTCATGATTAATAGCCAAAATACCATAGCCCCCGCCCGGGCAAATGATAACAGCTGCTCCAGTAGCCTTTTCCTTTGAAGGTAAAAATACAGTAAGCGTTGGTTCAGATACTTTACTGATCCGTATAATTCCGTCATCTCCAACAGGAGCGGTCTCTTTAAAATCTGCAGGTGCTGGTTTTGATCCCGGTATTACGCCGGGATATAATTTAACTATTTCCTGAGCATTCAAATTAGCTGTACACATCAGTATCATTAATAACGAGGTAAAATATTTCATCTTTAAAATTCCATTAAGTATGCTTTTAAAAAGTTGTTTATATCCCCATCCAGCACAGCCTGCGGGTTTGAGGTTTGGTAATTGGTCCGATGATCCTTCACCCTCCTGTCATCCAGCACATAACTCCTGATCTGCGAGCCCCACTCTATCTTTTTCTTACTTCCTTCTACCAAGGCTGTAGCTTCCATACGCTTGCGCATCTCGATCTCGTAAAGCTGCGATTTCAATAAGCGAATAGCATTTTCTTTATTCTGAAGCTGTGAACGCGACTCCTGATTCTTAATAATGATTCCCGAAGGTTTATGATATAAACGAACTGCAGTTTCTACCTTGTTTACATTCTGGCCCCCGGCACCACCCGACCGGAACGTTTCAAACTCTATCTCCGAATCCTTTACTTCAATTTCTATGGTGTCATCAACCAGTGGATATACATAAACCGAGGCAAAAGAAGTATGTCTTCTCGCATTGGAATCAAATGGAGAGATTCTGACAAGGCGATGTACCCCATTTTCTCCCTTTAAATACCCATAGGCGAATTCACCCGAGATTTCAATTGTAACTGTTTTAACACCCGCTACCTCACCTTCCTGGTAATCCTGCTCACTTACCTTGTATCCATTTTTCTCAGCCCACATTAAGTACATACGCATTAACATATAAGCCCAATCGCAGCTTTCTGTACCTCCGGCACCCGCGGTAATCTGCATTACTGCATTCAGCTGATCTTCTTTGGTTTTGAGCATATTTTTCAGCTCCAGATCTTCTATGGCATTTACACAGAGATCAAACTGTTCCTGCATTTCTGCTTCAGTGGCATCTCCGCTCTGCCAGAAGTCGAAAAGCACTTGGGTATCTTCCATCAGGCTGTTGGCGTGCTGCCAGCCATCAGTCCACACTTTTTTCGAATTGATTTCAGCAATATGTTTTTCTGCTTTCTTTGGGTCGTCCCAAAAATTTGGTTGCAGGGTAAGCTCCTGCTCAATACGAATATCTTCTAATCGGTTTTCAACGTCAAAGGTACCTCCTCAGCGACGCTACTCTGTCCCTTAAATCCTGAATTTGTTCTTTAGTCATAATCACAAATATATAATATAAAACACAAATGGCTACTTAAACAATGTTTAAATAGCCATTTGTTAAAAGAGGGAGAATTAATTAAAAAGCCCCTTTAGTTTATCTACAATTCCATCTCCTTTACCCTCTGCCCCAGTCGCACCATCATTATTTCCTGTAAACATTCCTGTAATATCCGACAGATCGAATTTACCATCCGGCCCTGCAAGGTTACCTAATACGTCTTTAATATTAAATGAATTATCATTTGGATCGTTAGTTTTATTTACAAATTTTTCCATTATTGTAGGAATAATAGAAGCAGCAATACTTTTTGCAGATTCCATGTTGATACCCAACCCCGCCAGTTTTTCTGTAAAACCGGATGACGCCTGATCAACAACTGAACCTGTACCTCCATTTTTAAATGTATCTACTAAACCTCCAATATCTCCTGATGACAGCTTTTCTTTAAGCGCATCAATAATAGAACCTGATGCGGCTTCAATTGCTGCGTCATTTTGCTCATTCGGAACTGCACTATTATTCACAATAGCGTCCTGAACATTTTCTGTTACCAATTGTTTTAAATTTTCAATCATAGCTAGTTTTTTTATGGCAATGGATTGCCTATTATATTTAAATATAGCTAAAATAATTCTCTTGTATGAACTTCCGATGAAACTATGTTTATCATTAAAATATTAAATCTCTGCAATCAAATTTTGTGAAATAAAATAAACCGCTACATTTACAAAAACACTAATTATTATGCTTCCAACAGTAAACTTTACAGAAACCGCCGCTTACAAATACCTGGCCGATCACTTTATTAACATCAATGAAAAAAGCTTAAAACAGCTATTTGCAGAAGATGAAGGCCGATTTGAGAAATTCTCCTTAATATTTGAAGATATCTTGGTCGACTATTCGAAGAACCGAATTGACGATACCACTATAGCTCTGCTCATTCAATTAGCCAGAGAATGCAAATTAGATGAAGCAATAAAGGCAATGTTTAGTGGAGATAAAATTAACCAGACAGAGGGCAGACAAGTATTGCACATCGCATTACGCGAACCTGCCGACGGTGAAATTTTAGTAGATGGCAAAAACGTTGTTAAGGACGTCCATCAGGTGCTTTCAAAAATGGAAAAATTCAGTAATGCCATCATTTCCGGAAGCTGGAAAGGCTATACTGGCAAAGTGATAACTGATGTTGTTAATATTGGTATTGGAGGTTCTGATTTAGGCCCTGTAATGGTTACCGAAGCTTTAAAGGCATACAAAAATCATTTAAACATGCATTTTGTATCAAATATAGATGGCACCCACATTGCAGAAACTTTAAAACAGGTTAATCCTGAGACTACATTGTTCCTGATTGCCTCAAAAACGTTTACTACGCAGGAAACCATGACCAATGCAAATACTGCAAGAAGCTGGTTTCTGGAAAAAGGTGCAAAAGCTAATGACATTGCAAAACACTTTGCTGCCTTATCAACCAATGCAAAAGACGTTTCTGCTTTTGGAATTGATACTGAAAACATGTTCGAATTCTGGGATTGGGTTGGTGGAAGATATTCTCTATGGAGTGCAATCGGATTACCAATTTCATTGAGTATAGGTTTCGATAACTTTAAACAATTATTAGCTGGAGCACATTCCGCAGATCAACATTTTGAAACTTCAGAATTTGAGATCAATATCCCCGTTTTATTAGGTCTTATAGGCGTTTGGTATATCAACTTCTTTAATGCCGAAACTCAGGCCATTTTACCTTACGATCAATACATGCACCGCTTTGCGGCTTATTTCCAACAAGGCGATATGGAAAGTAACGGTAAACATGTAGATCGAAATGGAAATGATGTAAACTATGAAACCGGCCCAATCATTTGGGGTGAGCCTGGTACGAACGGTCAGCATGCCTTTTATCAATTAATACACCAGGGAACACGCTTAATCCCTTGCGATTTTATTGCCCCTGCACAAAGTTTAAACCCTATCGGCGATCATCATCCAATTCTTTTATCGAATTTCTTTGCTCAAACAGAAGCTTTAATGAATGGAAAAACCAAAGAGCAGGTAGTTTCAGAACTTAAAAAAGAAGGTAAGTCAGACGAAGAGATTGACAAACTGGCGCCATTTAAAGTATTTGAAGGTAACAGACCGACCAACTCTATCTTATTAAAGAAAGTTACACCATTTAGCTTAGGAAGTCTTATAGCTATTTATGAGCATAAGATCTTTGTACAAGGCATTATATGGAACATCTTCAGCTTTGATCAGTGGGGTGTTGAGCTTGGTAAACAATTAGCAAAAAGTATTTTACCTGAACTGCAAGACAATAATGATGTTTCTTCTCATGATGGATCTACAAACGGATTGATCAATCAATACAAAGCCTGGAGAAGTTAAGTATTGAACACTTAGTTTGTGTATTTACTTAAATGATCACATTAAACCTTTTAATGTTAATTTATTCTAACCCAACAGAGTAGCATGATCATATTTTATGATTAAAAAGGTTTAATGCTATTTTATTTGTAAATTGAGATATAAAACACATTTAAAGTAAATCATCATGAAAACGCTTAAAAACACATTACTGTTGGTTATCATGTTCATCGCGATACAGGTTTCTGCCCAAACGGATAAAGAAACCACCGCAAGACTGGTAGAAGCCAAAACTTTGGTATTTAACGCTACAACAGCATTACCAATGGCAAATATGGATCTTAATAAGGTTCTCCAAAGATTTCCGGGAGGGCAGGGAAGCGGAGCAATTCAGCTTAGTGGATCCCAATATACGCTAACAATAGCTAAAGATAGTGTAGAAGCATATTTACCTTACTACGGCAGGGCATACAGTGCAAATTTAAATCCTAACGACTCAGGCATTAAATTTAAATCTAAAGATTTCACCTACAAAACCGAGAAAAGGAAAAAAGGTGGCTGGCTAATAACCATTAGACCAAAAGACACCAAAGATGTACAATCACTTACGCTAAGTGTTGGAGAAAAAGGATACGCAGTGCTTAACGTAACCAGTAACTACAGACAAGCCATTGCATTCAACGGCTTCATTAGCGAGCCCGTTGCAAAGTCTAATAATGCACCTGCTAAATAATTAAAGAATAGCGTTAGTTCTTTTTTACAGGAACTAACGCTATTTCAAATAACTTCGGCCATTTCTTTCCTGTAACAAATAGACGCTTATCTTGTTTATCCCAGGCTATACCGTTTAAAACATCATTTAAAATACTATCTTCTGTTTTAAAGTATCCCTTTGGCAACAATCCGCTCAAGTCTATTTTCTTCTCAACAATCCCTGTATTAGGGTCGATTACTACTAAATAATTGTATTGATAAATATTTGCGTAGATTTTTCCGTCTATATATTCAAGCTCATTAATAGAATCAACTGCCCCAAGGTTATCATAAACATCAATTACACGTTCATCTTTATAGGTATCCTTATTCATGAAATAAAGTCGGTTTGTACCGTCAGACATGATCAACTGCTTACCATCATAACATAAACCCCAACCCTCTCTGCTGGTTTGATAAGGAAATGTTCCAATTTGTTTAAAGGTCTTGGCATCATATACAAACCCGGAATTCGCTTTGTAGGTTAACATTACAATCTTATCGTCTACAAGTGTAGATCCTTCTCCAAAATATTGCTTGTCAAGATCTATCTTTTGCACAGCCTTGCCAGTTGCTAAATCTACCCATCTTAATGTCGAGAAACCGTTCTCACCAGTACTTTCCAGTAATCTCCCATTATGGTATTCCAGTCCCTGAGTATATGATGAAGTATCGTGCGGATAAGTCTTAACAATTTTATAAGTTAGCAGCTCAGGGTTTAATCCCGACCTTAACACAATATTAATTGTCGAAGTATCTTTTTTACTCCCATCATCAGTTATTGCTGTAATTATCTTATATCCTACGGCCAGTCCTTTTGTTTTTATACTTATGGCCTCTGTGCCGTTCTTTGTTTCAACAGTTTTACCATCTACCTGGTAAGTAACTGATTTAATCTGGTTGTCTTTTGGAACATCGAGTTCCACTTTTACCTCATCACCCAAACCAAACATTTGCCCTTGTTCGGGTGCTTTAAACCCAACTACAGAAACAGAAGGTTCATTCTTACAAGAAAAGATAAATGAAACGCTAAATAGTAGAGAAAGGATTGGTATTACCTTAAAGAAATTGGTGTTATTTTTAACTTGGCCAGAATGCATCTTCAATATGATTAATTTTATAAAGGTGTTTATTTTCAAAAACAATTGCAATAATATCGAAACGAATTTCACCTTGGTTGTTATTCATTTCAATGTAGGCAGATGAAGCATACTCAAGTTGTCTTTCCTTCTTAATGCTTACAAAATCTTCAGGCTCACCATAATCTGTCGAACTTCTTGTTTTTACTTCAACAAAAATTATTGTCCCTTCCTCATTAGCTATAACGTCAACCTCCGCTCTACCGTACATCCAGTTCATTTTTAGTATCCGATAACCCAGATTTTCTAAATACTCTTTAGCAATATCTTCTCCTCGTTTACCTAAATCGTTGTGACTGGCCATTACTTTAATATAACAGTTCCAAGGTACTTAGAAATATCCCGCTCTACACCCTTTATCATCATGTGGCGCTGCATCAAAATCTCCTGGTTTACCGGGTCGGTTTCACTTGCAAGTTCTTTTGTAATATCGGTAAGCATCTTGCCAATTTTGTTCTTTTTAAGATGATAGAGCCCACCAAAAATTGTTGCTTTTAAGTTTATGCTCTCATCTCTAACATAAATATTATGTCTGTTTTCCCAATTCTCGCTTAGTGAATAGGGTGAGGTTGATAATGTGATGGCAAGATCAACAATCCGCCTGTCTCCACTTTTAATAAACTGACTGGCAACCGGCAAATGACCGTTCTCTATTTCTTCTCTGTATGTGTCAATAATGAGTTTACATATCTCATCCTCAAAAGTAACATCAGCTAAGTTCTGTATAATAAAAGAACCAATATACATATTGTCAATCTTATCCCAGGTAACCAGCTCATGACCAAATGCCAGTAGTAGCCGAATGATCTCGCGTTCCTGTATTAGATTTGTATCCGCTGTTTCTACCTGCTCTGCAGGTCCGGCCGACTCTCCAGGGTTCTCAAACAGATTATCAGGCGGCCCATCTTGCTGATATGGGTTTTGTTGGTATTGCGACTGCTGAGGTTGGTTGCCCCCACTTGTTTTTTTAAATTTGGCGGCCCTGATTTTATTCAGTTCAGAAAGCAATATCCTTTCTTCAACCTGCAACAAACCACTGCATTCTCTAATAAAAACAGAAGCTTTAATGTCGTCAGGTATTTTAGCGATACTTTCTACAATATCCCTAATAATACCTGCCCTTTTTATAGGATCAGTCCCAGCCTCTTTTAACAGGATGCTGGCTTTATACAGAATAAAATCCTTACGGTTATTTTCTATGTACTTTTTAAACTCTCCCGAACCAACATGATGCATGTAAGAATCAGGATCATGCCCATCCGGAAAAAGCACAACCTTAACGTTCAATCCTTCTTCAAGGATCATATCTAAACCTCTCAGAGAGGCTTTAATACCCGCAGCATCACCATCATAAAGAATGGTAACATTTTCCGAGAACCTACCAATCAGCCTTATTTGTTCGGTAGTTAATGATGTTCCCGACGAGGCCACCACGTTTTCTATGCCGGCTTGGTGAACAGCTAAAACATCTGCATAACCTTCAACCAGATAACAGTTATCTGCATCTCTAATTGCCTTCTTTGCATGAAACAAACCATAAAGCACGTTAGATTTATGGTAAATATCGCTTTCCGGTGAGTTTACATATTTAGGAACATTTTTATCTGTTTTTAATGTCCTGCCACCAAAACCAATTATCCTTCCGGTAAAATTATGAATTGGGAACAGCACCCGACCTCTGAAACGGTCATACAGCCTGCCTTTATCATTCCTGATTGCAAGGCCCGTTTTCTCCAGATATTCTTCTTTATGACCTGCTCCAACAGCACTCTGGATCAAAGCATCCCAGGCATCGGGCGAATAACCCAATTGGAATTTCTTTAAAATATCCTCTCTAAAACCACGCTCCTTAAAATAACTTAGGCCAATTGCCCGGCCATCCTCACCTGTCCACAGCTCATTGGCAAAGTAATTTGCAGCGTACTCAGAAACGATGTACAAGCTCTCGCGGGCATTCTGTGCTTCTATATTTTGAGGCGACTGAACAGTCTCCTCTACTTCGATATTATATTTATTGGCCAGAAATTTAAGTGCCTCCGGGTAGGAGTACTTTTCGTGGTCCATAATAAAGTGAACAGAATCGCCCCCTTTACCACACCCAAAACACTTATAAATCCCCTTGGCCACCGACACGTGAAACGAAGGGGTTTTCTCATTGTGAAATGGACAATTTCCAATTAAACTTGAGCCACGCTTCTTTAGAGTCACAAAATCACCAACCACCTCCTCAATACGAGCGGTTTCCGTGATTTTGTTTATGGTATCCTGATCAATCATTCCCTATTATTTATCCTCTCTTCCAAATGCAGCAAAATGCTGAAATCTATTTTACCAATGGCAATAACTTTTCTGCTAAAGTCTGATTGCCCTTTTCATTCAAGTGCACGCCATCAGAAGTTAAAATTCCTTTGTCTTTATCTTCGGTATTATGCTCAGCGTTATAAGTCTTAAATATTGCTCTCAAATCACAAAGTGGGAGGTTATTCTTAGCAGCGAGTTCTCTTATAGCACCAGAATACTTATCCAAATCTCCATCCATCTCATTTACGCCATTCTTTTTCTCACCAATTACTGCCGGGGTACAAAGAACAACCTTGGCACCATTTGCCTGAATCTTATTTATCAATGCCTGATAGAACTTAATAAACTTATCGTAATCTGTTCCTGTTCTGCTCGACTGCTTGTGCCATACATCATTAACCCCTATGTAAATTACTACCAGATTTGGTTTTTTGTTCAGCACGTCTTCTTCCATTCGAAGATAAAGGTCATATACCTTATTACCACCAATGCCTGCACCTATAACCTCGTATTTTGCAGGGTCAAGCGCCTTTTTTATTAGGTCAACGTACCCACCCGGCTCAACGCCGGCCTGAGTAATAGAATCTCCAAAGAAGATGATCTTTTTGGGTTTATTATTCATAGCAGAGAAAAGTAATACCATAAGAAATGCAGACAGTAACGTCAGTGATTTGAAGTAAGTTTTCATTGTTATAATCTTTTAAAAATAAAAGCTTAAAGAGCTTCTTACGAAGTTAAAAAATTACTTTCCTTTTCCAAGGTGATAATCCTTATGTACAATTAAAAAGCTGGCGCGTTCTTCCTTTTTTAAAGGATAGTCCCAATTCCCCTGATAAGAGATTTTGGTGGGCAGTTTCTCGTCGCCGAAATAACTGGTTTCGATATTCATCTGCACATTAAAATCAAACAGCATATTGCTGTATTTCATATCTACATAACGGCCCAGTATTTCGAAAGTGCGCTTATCAAAAATAGTAGTAAGCTCCTTTATCATTAGGCCTTCTTTGGTTCCGTTGCTTAAATCCTTCTTCACCGTCACCTTAAAACGGTATACCGGAATTGAATCCAGATATGTCCCGCTGTAATAGCTGTAATCGTAATACTGTCGCATATTAGCAGTAAAAATTTCTGTTTTACTACCAATAAAAGGCAAGCCTTTAATTGGTTTTCCCGGAGCAAAGATCAATGTTTTTAATTTATCCTTATACCCTGCATTTGCACCATCTGCCTTTCCTCCCTTTGAATCTTCTTCCGAAAATTCAGTTTTGTAAGCATTCATAAAGATGTAGTCAAACATTTCAATCGTATACAATTGGTATTTGCCATTCTTTCTGTACACCTTTCCGGTATCCTGTTTTGCAAGGTATACCATCTTTTCGGGGCCTTCATTAGTATGTTTGATCTTGCGATAGATCCGCCCGTCTACCTTATTTTTCTTATTATAAGTATAGATGTTGTTCTCTGCAATGAAATTATACTTCTTCATATTTCTGAAAGCCTTATAAAAGCTTTCATCAGTAATAATGGCGTTAATAAAAGTCTCTACACCAAATTTCTGAGCAGAGATATTTACGGCCGAATCAAGCTGTATGGTTTTAATAGTATCTGGATTAAAACGATCTATTTCCTGAGCAGATCCTTTTAAAGTAATTCCAACTAGTACAGCTAACCAAAGTATTTTCTTCATCTATTCTAATTATGTAGTCGATCGTCAAGCGTTCGTAATCCTGGTTTGGTAAGCGCTCGTCATTCTGAATTTATTTCAGAATCCCGTTTGAGCAGGTTTTGAGTAGTATGTCCGAGATCCTGAAATAAATTCAGGATGACGAGTGCACTAGGATAACGCATATAACATGATACTATTAATTACCCAGCTGCTTAAGCGCAACATAAGCCATCAATCCTGTAGATGTCTTTAGTGCATCTTCATCAATATCAAAGTTAGGCGTATGAACAGAATAGGTAGTTCCTTTTTCTTTATTTCCTGTTCCTAATCTGTAAAAGCAAGCGTCTGTAACTTGCGAGTAATACGCAAAATCCTCTGCAGCCATCCATATATCCAGGTCAACCACATTCTCTTTACCTAAATAATCTTCAGCAAAAGCACGCGTATTAGCTGTTAACTTCTCTTCATTTATCAAATAAGGATAGCCGTCCATAATTCTAAAATCACAGCTTCCACCCATACTTTCGGCAATTCCTTCGGCCATTTTTTTCATTAAGCGCTTTGCTTCTTTGCGCCATTCTTCGTTTAATGTTCTAAAAGTACCTTCAATTTTCACCTCATTAGGGATAATATTCGTTGCCCCGTTGGCTTGTACTTTTCCAAAAGAAAGGACAGAAGGTAATCTTGGATCTGCATTTCTGCTCACAATCTGCTGCAATGCAATAATAATATGAGAAGTGATCAATACAGGATCTATATTTTGATGTGGCTGTGCACCATGCCCGCCCTTTCCATGAACCGTTACATACAATTCATCGGTAGATGCCATATAAATACCTGAACGGAAGCCTACTTTACCGGTATCAATTAGAGGCATCACATGCTGCCCAACTATCGATTGCGGCTTAGGGTTTTCAAGCACCCCCTCCTTAATCATAATACTTGCACCACCGGGCAAAACCTCCTCGGCAGGTTGAAATATCAACTTAATAGTACCTCCAAATTCAGCCTTTAAGCTATTCAGGATATAAGCACTACCTAATAAAGAAGAACTATGTACATCGTGTCCGCAAGCATGCATTACGCCGGGATTTTTAGAAGTATAAGGTTTCTCATTAGCTTCCAATATAGGCAAGGCGTCCATATCAGCACGCAATGCAATGATGTTATCAGATGGAAGATCTCCCTTAATAATTCCTACAACTCCTGTATTGGCCATATCAGAAAAAGGAATACCCCAATCTGTTAAATGCTTTTTAATATATGCTGAAGTTTCAAATTCCTTAAAGGAAAGTTCCGGGTTGGAATGAAGGTGCTGACGGTAGCCAACAACCTGTTCAAAAATATCATTTGAAAGTGCCTGTATCTTATCTTTCTGGATCATCGTTGTATTCTAAATTAGGTGCATTAATCTTTTCCCTGAATATAAATAGCGTAGGAAAATTACTTCTTAGTTCGTTCATAAATCGCTGAGCTTCCAGGCGCGTCCGGAAATCTCCTACCCTTAAATAGTAGTTAGGCTCTTTATAAGTGATGTAAGTATTAACTGCTGGGTAAAGTGAATTAAATCTTGATTGCTCATTAAAAACCTGTCTTCTGTCTGATCCATAAAATGCCTGAACCCTATATCCCATCTGCGATACCACTGGCCCCGGCTTATAGGGTACAGTCCCCGTCCCTGGCTCCTTTGTATTTAACGCAATGCGTTTTGCTATTAAGCTATCTATCATTGGGTCCTTAATTATAGTTACCTGACCCCTGGTTTGAGCAAACAGACCAAAATAGGAACAACAGAATAACGCAGCAAATAGTAGTTTCATGAACAAGGCTTTAAAAAAAGAATGCCGATTTTTTTACAAAAATCGGCATTCTTTATCTTTATTACAAATTACAATCCTGCACCGTGACAGTTTTTGTATTTCTTACCACTTCCACAAGGGCATGGTTCGTTTCTTCCTATTACCGTATCCTTACGGATAGGCTGCTGAGGCACGTGTTCACGTGTATCCTCCATCTGAGCAACATCAGCTGAACTTGTAGCCTGATTAAATTCAGGTTTAGACATTTTCAATCTGGTTGGTGCTGGTCTTGGAGCCTGAGCTTCCCTTACATCATTAGGATCTGTCTGTACCGGAATTCCACCTTTATACAAGAAACTAACCACCTCTTTATTTACCGCATTTAACATGTTTTTAAACAAGTTAAATGCTTCCATTTTATAGATGATCAATGGATCTTTTTGTTCGTATACCGCATTCTGTACAGATTGCTTTAACTCGTCCATTTCACGTAAGTGCTCTTTCCACGACTCATCAATAAGCGCAAGTACAATTGTTTTCTCAAAAGATCTGGTAACCTCACGACCACCGTTATCAATTGCCTTTTTCAAACCTACAGGAACCTGTACACTACGTACACCATCAGTAAAAGGAACAACGATTTGCTMTATCTGCTCACCACGCTCCTGATATACCTGAGTTAATACCGGCATAGCCTGAGCAATAATTGCATCAGATTTTCTTGCATAGAAAGCAGTTACTTCCTCAAATAATTTATCTGTTAAATGATGAACGCCTTTTGAGCTGAACTCAGCTTCATCAATAGCTGTATCTGCAGAGAAGTTTTTAATTACCTCAAGCTTAAAGCCTTCGTAATTTCCTTCTTCTTTGTATTCAGTTACAATATCTTCCGCAACATCAAATACCATATTGCTCATGTCAACATCTAAACGCTCGCCGAACAAAGCATTTTTACGTTTAGCATAAATAACCGAACGCTGAGAGTTCATAACATCATCATATTCAAGCAAACGCTTACGAATACCGAAGTTATTTTCTTCTACTTTTTTCTGTGCACGCTCAATAGATTTGGTGATCATTGAATGCTGAATTACCTCACCATCCTCAATACCCATTCTTACCATGATGTTAGAGATTCTTTCAGAACCAAATAACCTCATTAAGTTATCTTCTAATGACACGAAGAACTGAGATGAACCCGGATCTCCCTGACGGCCTGCACGACCACGTAACTGTCTGTCTACACGACGAGACTCATGACGCTCCGTCCCAACAATTGCCAAACCACCAGCATCCTTAACGCCTGGGCCTAATTTAATATCCGTACCACGACCAGCCATGTTGGTTGCAATGGTTACCTGACCAGGTTGTCCTGCTTCAGCAACAATATCAGCTTCTCTCTGGTGCATCTTCGCATTCAGGACATTATGTTTAATACCTCTCAGTTTCAACATACGGCTAAGTAATTCCGAAATCTCAACCGAAGTTGTACCCACCAATACCGGGCGGCCTGCTTCAGTTAATTTTACGATCTCTTCTGCTACTGCATTATATTTTTCACGAACAGTACGGTAAACATAATCCTGATGATCTTTTCTTGAAATAACTCTGTTTGTAGGTATCTCTACTACATCCAGTTTATAGATAGACCAAAACTCGCCAGCCTCTGTAGTAGCTGTACCCGTCATACCGCAAAGCTTGTGGTACATACGGAAAAAGTTTTGCAAGGTAACGGTAGCATAGGTTTGCGAAGCATCTTCAACTTTTACATTTTCCTTTGCTTCGATTGCCTGGTGTAAACCATCTGAATAACGACGGCCATCCATAATACGACCAGTCTGCTCATCTACAATTTTAATTTTACCTTCATCAATGATGTATTCAACATCGATCTCAAATAAAGTATATGCTTTCAACAACTGGTTTACAGAGTGGATACGCTCTGCCTTAATAGAGTAGTCGCGCATTAAAGCATCTTTCTGAGCTATTTTTTCTTCACTGGTTAATGATGATTTTTCGATATCAGCAATCTCAGTACCTACATCAGGTAACACAAAGAAATTGTGGTCTTCACCAGATTTCGTGATCAGCTCGATACCTTTCTCAGTTAGTTCAACCTGGTTGTTTTTCTCATCAATATAGAAGAACAATTCCGAATCTACTTTAGGCATATTCTTAGACTGATCTGCCATATAATGGTTTTCAGTTTTCAATAAGGTTTGTTTTACACTACCCTCACTTAAGAACTTGATCAATGCTTTATTTTTAGGCAAACCACGGTGCGCGCGTAAAAGTGCTAAACCACCTTCGCCCTCTTCTGTACCGGTTTTACCATCATTAATTAATTTTTTTGCTTCGTTTAAAGCTTTGGTAACATATTCTTTCTGAGCAGTAACCAAACGCTCAATACGTGGTTTTAGCTCATGAAATTCATGCTGATCACCAAAAGGAACAGGTCCTGATATAATTAATGGCGTACGGGCATCATCAATTAAAACTGAATCGACCTCATCCACCATTGCAAAATGTAGCTTGCGTTGTACCAGCTGATCAGGAGTTTGCGACATATTGTCACGCAAATAATCGAAACCAAATTCATTGTTGGTACCATAAGTGATATCAGCAAGGTATGCGTCTCTGCGTTCCTGAGAGTTTGGTTCATGTTTATCGATACAATCAACCTTTAAACCATGGAACTCAAATAAAGGACCATTCCACTCCGAGTCACGTCGTGCAAGGTAATCATTCACCGTTACGATGTGTACACCTTGTCCGGCAAGTGCGTTCAGGTAAGCAGGCAGCGTACTTACTAAGGTTTTACCTTCACCAGTGGCCATCTCTGCAATTTTACCATTATGCAATACCATACCACCAATCAACTGAACATCGTAATGTACCATGTTCCAAACTACCTCGGTACCTGCAGCATCCCATTTATTGGCCCAAAGTGCTTTATCACCTTGTATAGTTACATTCTTTTTACGGGCAGCATAGTCGCGGTCAAACTGAGTAGCCGTAACTTCCAGTTGCTCATTTTCAGAGAAACGTCTCGAAGTTTCTTTTACCACTGCAAATGCAGCAGGCAAAATCTCAGACAACACTACTTCTAATTCCTTATCACGATCTTTGATTAAAGCATCAATCTGATCGTATATAGCTGTTTTTTCAGGCAATGACAATTCCTGGCTTTCAGCATCGGTTTTTAACCCGCTTATTTTTCCATCTATTTCTGCTAACGCTTTAGCGATAACATCTTTAAAATAAACTGTTTTATTACGCAGTTCATCATTGCTTAGTGCTGATAATTTTGCGTACTCTTCGTTTATTTTGACTACTATAGGCTGTAATGCCTTAATATCTCTTTCTGATTTGCTTCCAAAAACTTTGGCTAAAAATCCTAACATGTATACTTGTGTTTGTTTATTACTATTATTAAAACTGATAAAATTACAACAACCAAGCCATTACCGGGCTGTAAGCCAGAATGTCAGTTGTCAGTGCGCTCAATGTTTTCGCTTCGCGTCATCCTAAGTTTATTTTCAGAATTCCGGTTTAGCAGGAATTGAGGCATGTGCGAGATCCTGAAATAAATTTGCTTCACAGCTTCTGTGAGGTCAGGATAACGATGAATGCTAAAATTAGGGACTGTTATTCTTGGGCTGTTCCCTTATGGTAAGGTTTAAGATGTTTTGATTATGAGCCCTATATTTAATGATATGTGCTTCAGGAAGTACTCCTATAGTAGTTAAAGCACTATAAGATAAGAAAAAAGGATACCTCGAATCGTCAGGCTGACTTGAGCGAACAGTTGCCTGTTCTGTGTTCACCTGCTGCTTATTGCAGTACTTTTCGGTTATAAGTCTTAGCCCCTCAACCCGCTCGGCTTTGGCCAAGTGGGTAAGACTAAAAAATACAAGTGATAAAGTAACAATGTGTCTCATGTTGGCGGCAAATCTAATTTTAATCTTTTACAAACCGAAATCTATTGACAAACAACCTTTTCTAAGCATATTTTATGCCTAATTTAAACTTAGCCTGTGATAATTTAGCTAAAGCGGTATATTTGCCCACACAGACCCAACAATTAAATCATATATAGATGAATATCTTACTATTAGGATCAGGAGGAAGAGAAAGTGCCTTTGCCTGGAAAATGAGCCAGTCTCCTCTTTGCTCTCAATTATTTATTGCACCTGGTAATGGTGGTACAGGAGTTTATGGAAAAAACATAAATCTTAACATCAATAATTTTGAAGCCGTAAAAGCATTAGTTCTTAAAGAAAACATAGAACTGGTAGTAGTTGGCCCCGAAGAACCTCTTGTAAATGGTATTCATGATTTTTTTGCTGAGGATGAAAGTTTATCAAAAATCCCGGTTATCGGGCCAAAAAAAGAAGGTGCAATTTTAGAAGGCAGTAAAGATTTTTCTAAACAATTTATGGCACGCCATGGTATTCCTACAGCAAGTTCGCGTTCTTTTACCGGCAAAACTTTAGAAGAAGGTTTAACTTACCTGCAATCTCATCCCCTTCCGGTGGTATTAAAAGCCGATGGATTGGCAGCAGGAAAAGGCGTTTTAATTATAGATAATACCGAAGAAGCACAGGAAGAATTAAAATTAATGCTTAGCGGCAAGTTTGGCGAAGCCGGAACTACAGTAGTAATTGAAGAGTTTTTAAGTGGCATAGAGCTTTCGGTATTTGTACTTACAGATGGCGAAAACTATGTGATACTTCCTGAAGCAAAAGATTACAAACGTATCGGGCAAGCAGATACTGGCCTAAATACTGGTGGTATGGGCTCGGTATCTCCGGTTCCTTTTGCCAGCAAAGCATTTTTAGACGAAGTTGAACGTGATATTATCATTCCAACCATTAGCGGTTTAAAGAAAGATAAAATCAACTATACAGGCTTCATCTTCTTCGGTTTAATTAAAGTAAATGAAAAACCTTTTGTAATTGAATACAACTGCCGCATGGGCGATCCGGAAACGGAAAGTGTAGTTCCAAGAATCGAGAATGATCTGGTAGAACTTTTTCTTGCAACAGCCAAACAGAAATTAAAAGGATATAAATTAAATATCAGCCCTAAAAATGCTGCAACCGTAATGATTGTTGCGGGCGGATATCCTGGAGAATATGAAAAGGGTAAAGCCATTACCGGTATTGACAATGTACGCCAATCTTTGGTATTTCATGCCGGAACAGCACTTGAAGGTGGTGTTGTAAAAACAAACGGCGGTCGTGTTATTGCAGTTAGCAGTTTACAAGATAGCCAGTTTGATGCATTACAATCGGCAACAGCCGATGCTGCCCGCATCTATTTTGACGGCAAGTATTTTAGAGAAGATATTGGTTTTGACTTAGTATAAGGGAGCAGGAATCTTCCTTATACGGTAAAAAAACAGGGTGTGTCATAAATCATGACACACCCTGTTCTTTTATCTTATCGTCGAGATGACATGCATTCGTTAATCAACAACTACACGTTCTTTAACCAATTCACTATTGTATTTGCAATGCGTAATGATTGTATAACGATTGTATAAACCCCCAATTTCCACAGGAATTCCCCCCAAAATTGGCAACCAATTAAGCAGGTCTTATTTAGTTTTTGGAGCGCCTAATACTTCCGCAAGTTTGCTTTGTAATTCTTCTCCTCTTACATTCTTTGCAATGATTTTTCCGGTTGGGTCAATCAGATAATTTGCAGGAATACCACGGATACCATACATCTTGGCAACGGCATTATCCCAAAACTTCAAGTCTGATACGTGAGTCCATGTTAAGCCATCATCTTTAATAGCTTGTAACCAGGCTTCTTTTTGACCAGGTTTATCCAGAGAAACACCTAGAACCGTAAAGTTTTTGTCTTTATAAGTATTGTATGCCTTAACTACATTCGGATTCTCGCCTCTGCAAGGTCCGCACCATGAAGCCCAAAAATCAAGCAACACATACTTCCCTTTAAAATCAGATAATTTAACAGGCTTATCGTTTACATCATTTTGAGTAAAATCCATTGCCAACGAACCAACATTATTTTTCTTTAATGATGATAACATCTCGGCTATGCTTTTACCAAGATCAGTAGCTTTAACCTCAGCAGAGAATTTATTAAAATCAGGCTCCACAACGGTTGGGTTAGCATCAGGCCCTATTGTACCTGCAAATGCTACCAGAGCAACATAAGAATCGCGATTAGCTAAATAAAACTGTTTATTAATATCTATAAACTCTTTTTGAAGTGCTTCGCTACGTGCCTGCACAGTTTTTATATAGTTTTCATCCTTACGCTCTTCATCAGTTTTACGCTTATACTCCGCTTCTAACGCAGCGTTTTTATCCATAACAGATTTTGTTATGGCTTTATACTTAGCATCATCATCATTTACAGCAGAACCTTTTACTACGGCATGTTTAACAGAATCGGTAGCCGAATTAACTGCAACCGTTTTTGGCTCCAGGTAAAATCTAAATAAATCAACAGCTGCCGGATCTGCTGGGGCAGGAGCTTTATCATCATGAACAACTCTAATTGCCGCCTGTGATATTCCGGTTAAGGGGCCGGTAAACGAAAACTTACCTCCCGCAATAACGGCTGAATCCACAACCTGGGTACTTCCTGTTTTATAATATAAAAATGCTTTGGCCGGGGCGTTTAAGTTCCCAACTTTGGCCYGCAATGTGAATTTTCCTTGTGCCATAGCTGCAACAGGCAATAAACAAACTGCAGTAATTAATAATTTCCTCATATTGTGTTCTTTAATTTTAACAAGCATTGGTACAATTTATTATATATATAATAGTATGCCTGCACTCAAATATAAATTCAAGCCCCTACATAACGCAATAAAAAATGTAAAATTATAATAGTTTCTGGAATGTGCGCCACCAGAGATCAGGCATTTCGCCATTTACAGCAGTCGTATAATCATCGTAACGACATGGTACTAAGTGAAATCGTTCATTCTTTGAGATTCCTGTAGGGTAAGGGACCTGCATCCACCACCTATCTGATTTTTTACTTTTAACAAACAACATCTCTCCTGTTCCGTCATTTAAACTGGCTCTGTAGATCAGGTATTGAGATTTTGGTGTAAGCGGAAAATCCTTTTTACGGTTGTAATAGCCATCAACAAAATACCAAACCATTTGAGCCAGCAGCATGGCTGTTTGCCCGTTGGTATCGAAGGCAGGATTAAATTCATAGAAACCGATAGAGGTAAGCTTATCACTCATCCCTGCGTATCTGGCAATGCGGCAAGCCTGCTCGCCATAAAAGCCATTTGGCCCTGCATTTGCATTTGCCGCAGCATCAGATGAGCGAATTGCGCCAATATCGAAACTGAGCATATTGGCATTACGAACAATCGGTTCGGTTAAACTGATATCATCTGCAAATTCACCTAAGCGGTGCACATCAAAATACAGCTTGCTCATTACCTTTAAGCTTTCCTGATTCACATAATAGGTTTGGTAACCAATATTACTAAAGTTGAAAAGGTAGTTTGGCTGGTGAAGTAGTATTTTATTTAAGTAGGTATCTGATTTGGCAGCAAGTCCTTCCTGATCTTCTTCATCAAGGTCAAATTTACTATCTACAACCACCAGATCTACCTTTTGCTCCAGGCTTTCGTAAGCCAGGTATTGCGCGTAAGTAAGGTCTTGCCCGCCGCCAATAATTATAGGTACAATGTTCAGCTTAATCAATTCAGACACTACCATTTTTAATGCTACGTAGGTGTCGGAAATTGAGGCACCAGCTTTTATATTTCCCAGATCTATAATTTTACTGGTATAAGCGCCTTCATTTAAACTATAAAACTGGGCACGAAAATAGTCGGGGGCAAGGCCGCAGCCTTCATTATTTACAGAAGCACGGTCATCTTGTACTCCAAAAATGGCAATATCGTATTCATTTTCTTCAAGGTCAGGAAATTTATCTGTGTAAAAAGTAGCCTTCAAACCTAGCTGACTGGTATAAAATCCCGCTTTTGGTGAGAATTTGTCTGTACTTAAAGGTGAAAAAAAATCGGATAAAGACATATAGTACTATAAATGTATGCCATCAAATATCTATTTTTGAGAGCATATTTTAATGAACATCCTAAAAAAAATGAAATGATATTAGTTACCGGCGCCACTGGATTTTTAGGAGCAGAATTAATAAATCAATTAACTGAGTCGGGTGTAAAGGTAAAAGCATTAAAACGCGAGCACTCTGTTATACCGCAATCAATAAGCAACAACGCTGATATTGAGTGGTTTGTTGCGGACATAAATGACATTTCTTCACTTGAGGATGCCTTTGATGGTGTCGATCAGGTTTACCACTGCGCAGCCATGGTATCTTTTAATCCTAAGGATAAAGCCCAATTGCTAAGGGTTAATATTGAAGGCACCAGCAATATTGTTAACCTTTGTGCAGAAAATAACGTTAGGTTGGTGCATGTTAGTTCCGTTGCCGCGTTAGGAAATGCAAAAAAGGGCGAACTAATTACCGAAAAAGATTTCTGGGAATACGATTCAAAAGCACATTCATATGCCATTTCTAAATACGAAGGTGAAATGGAGGTTTGGCGCGGAATAGCAGAAGGGCTAGATGCGGTAATTGTAAATCCCTCGGTAATTATTGGAGCAGGAGCAGGTTTTGAAGGCAGCGGTGCAATATTTAAGCTGGTTAAAGATGGTCTTTCTTATTATACCAGAGGTGCAACAGGAATTGTGGATGTTTATGATGTTGCAAAAAGCATGATTGCTTTAATGAACAGTAAAGAAAGCGGAGAACGTTACACCATATCTTCTGAAAACTATCATTACCAGCGGTTTTTTGGAGAAATTGCACAGGGTTTTAAGGTAAAAGCCCCTGCCAAAGAAGCAAAGCCATGGATGCTGGGCATTGCATGGAGAGCCGCAAAACTGGCATCCCTATTTACAGGAAAACCCGCAGCATTAACAAGCGACGCAGCAAGAAGCAGCTTAAACGAAAGCTTATACAGTAACGAAAAAATAAAGCATACAATAGGAATACAATTTAAACCACTTAAGCAAAGCATCGAAGAAGTTTGCGAAGGGTTAAAGAACAACTAAAAATGAAGCAGAAAAATATTTACATCATTGATTTTGACAGCACCTTTACACAGGTAGAGGCTTTAGATGAGCTGGCCCGTATCTCTCTTAAAAAACATCCTGAGAAAGACGCTATTTTTCAGAAGATTGAAGATTACACTAACCTTGCAATGGAAGGAAAGCTTTCTTTTGGAGAGAGTTTGGCTCAAAGAGTAAAGCTTCTTGAGGCTAATGAAGATCATTTGAAACAACTGATTACGCATTTAAAGAAAAAAGTTTCTGCTTCTTTTTCGCGTAATGCCGAATTCTTTAAAAAGCATGCAGATGAAGTTTTGATTGTTTCAGGTGGCTTTAAAGAATTTATTACTCCGGTAGTAAGCAAGTTCCACATTAAAAAAGAAAACATCTACGCCAATACTTTTGTAACTACCGGCGATGGAAAGATAATTGATTACGACCACTCGAACCCTTTAAGTGAAGAAGGTGGCAAGGTAAAATTGATGCAACAGCTAAACCTTGAAGGCGACCTTTACGGAATTGGCGATGGCTATTCTGATTTTCAGCTTCGCGAAAGTGGCTTGATAAAGAAATTCTATGCTTTTACTGAGAATATTTCTAGAGAAAGCATTGTTAAAAAAGCAGATCACATTACGCCAAGCTTTGACGAGTTCTTGTATGTAAACAATTTACCAAGGGCTATATCATATCCTAAAAACAGGATTCTGTGTTTGATTATTGGTGATGCAGACCCATTGAGCATTGAGTTACTGAAAAAAGATGGTTTCTCTGTTCGCCACAAAACTACTTTTGAAGAGAAATATGTAGCTGATGTACACATGATGTTGTTGGCAGATGGTGAAAAGATTGAGCTTGAGAAATTAAAAAGAGCGGTTAAGCTTAAAACTATAGGTTATCTTGGCAATACAAAAAACAAAATTGATATAGCTACCTGTACTGAGCAGGGCGTTGTTGTTTTTGAAGATCCAAAACACAACCCACGTAATATCGATTTCATTCCAAAAAGGATGATCGATTTTATGAATACAGGTACCAGTTACCTTAGCAGTAATTTCCCGAACCTGCAATTGCCAAGAATCGAGAAATCGCACAGGTTAATACACATTCATAAGAACGTACCGGGTATTATGGCTAAAATAAATACTGTTTTTGCCAAGCATGATATTAATATTGTGGGTCAGTTTTTGATGACTAACCCTGAAATTGGTTACGTGATTACAGATATAAATGCACAATACGACAAGCAGTTGTTTAAATCGTTAAAAAAGATTGAGCACACCATAAAATTCAGGGTTTTATATTAGAATGGAACTTACACCTCAGATAAAGGAAAAACTGGATAAACTGCAGGAAAAGTATGCAGCAATGGGTCAGGATATGTCTGCATATCTGGATGGCTTGTTATATGCTGATTTCTTAACTTATTGGGATTATATCCATCTGGATACTCTACTGAGCCTGCAAAACCCGAAAACGCCATTCCCGGATGAAGAGATTTTTATCATGTACCATCAGATTACTGAGCTATATTTTAAACTTGCACTTCATGAATGCAAACAGATTGCTGATAATMAGGAACTAACGGTTCAGTTTTTTACCAATCGGGTAAAACGCATTAATGCTTATTTTAATGCATTGGTTACTTCGTTTGAGGTGATGGTGAATGGGATGGATAAAGATCAGTTCCTGAAGTTCAGAATGTCGCTGTTACCAGCAAGTGGTTTTCAATCTGGTCAATACCGAATGATAGAAATTTGCGCAACTGATTTTATCAGGCTGGTTGACAAAAGCAAAAGAGAAGAACTTGCAGATAAGAGCGTTGAAGAGCAATTTGAATTCATTTACTGGAAGTTTGGGGCTACAGAATTGGCCAGCGGTAAACAGACGCTTACTTTAAAGCAATTTATAAACAAGTATGCTGCGCAGTTCCTGCAATTGGTAAAGGACAGGAAAGAGACTAATTTTTCGGCCTTATACTATAAGCTGTTAAAAGAGGGGCATGATGTTTCTGCTTTGGCAGATGAGCTTAGAAAGCTTGATTTATATGTGAATGTGGAGTGGCCATTGTCTCATTATAAATCTGCGGTCAGGTATTTGGAGAGAGATCCTGTAGATATTGCAGCTACCGGTGGCACCAACTGGCAGAAGTATTTACCTCCACGTTTTCAGAAAAGAATTTTCTATCCTTTCCTTTGGACAGAAGATCAAATGGAGGAATGGGGCAAGGGTTGGGTGCTTAGTGTATTGAAAACACTTAGAAATGAGGCGTAAACATTGTCAAAATCCAAAATAATAAAGAATAAACAAGGCTTTTTTTATTAAATTTGCAGTAATAAAATACAAGTCAAAATGAACGAGACATTGGATATAACAGTAACCAAGACTGAGCAGACCAGATTAACAGTAACAGATTTTTCTCAATTACCTTTCGGAAAGGTGTTTTCCGATCACATGTTTATTGCAGAATACGAAAATGGTGAGTGGACGAACCTACAGGTATTACCTTACGGTCCGATTCTTATGAGCCCTGCAATTTCTGCCCTTCACTACGGACAGGCAATTTTTGAAGGTATGAAAGCTTATCGTTTAGCTGACGGAAAAGTCAGCGTTTTCAGAGCAGAAAAAAACTTTGAGCGTTTCAACAAATCAGCAACACGTATGGCTATGCCAAGCATTCCTGAGGATATTTTTATGCAGGGAATTGCAGCGCTGATTGAGATTGATAATAAATGGGTCCCTAATCAGGATGGTTATTCTTTATACATTCGTCCGGTGATGTTTGCTACAGATCCTTATTTAGGTGTTAAAGCATCTGACAAGTATACTTTTGCTTTATTAACTACACCAACAGGTCCGTATTACAGCAAAGCCTTAAAAGTTAAAATTGAAACTGAATATACGCGTGCAGATGAAGGTGGTGTTGGTTACGCCAAAACCGCTGGAAATTATGCTCGTTCTTTATATCCATTTGCAGAAGCTCAAAAAGAAGGCTTTGATCAGTTAATCTGGACAGATGCTGTTTCTCATGAGTTTATTGAAGAAGCAGGGACAGCTAATTTGATCTTCGTAATTGATGGCAAATTGGTAACACCTTCTGTAAGAAGCACTGTTTTAGATGGTGTAACACGTGATACAATTATCAAACTTGCAAAAAAAGCAGGCATTGAAGTTGAAGAAAGACGCGTTAGTGTAAAAGAAGTAATAGAAGGAATTGAAAACGGCAGATTTACTGATGCTTTTGCAGCGGGAACTGCAGCAACGGTAACTCCAATTGGAGAAATCGGATACCAAGGCCAGGTTTATAAGTTAACTGACCCTTCAACACGTACAGTTTCAGCAGGTATTGCTAAAACATTGAATGATATTCGTTACGGATTAGCTCCTGATGAATTCGGTTGGAACTGGATTGTATAATTGAAGATTAGTACTTGTTTAAAATTATATAGCGCCCTTTTTAAGGGCGCTTTTTTTATACCAACGCCGTCATCTCCTTTGGTTAATCAAAGGAGATGACGGCTGCTTTAGCAGAGCCTTAAAACATTCCAAATTGGGATAGGATACAACTTTAAATAGAAGATTTTTCGTAAAGTACTTATACTTTAGTAATTTCCGCGGCGCTAAGGCGCAATTCAATATCAACAGGATCTTATAGCATGAAAAAAATACTACTTATTTGTTTAGCGATGTCATTATTTATTATCAAATCAGAGGCTCAGCTCAAAAAACTTTCACAACAACAAATCTTTGGTGGCCAGCCCTCGCTTACTAAATCTATAAATATAGTCAACGGATGGAGTGATGATAACCATTACATTGAGATGGACACCAAGGATCATAACTTATATGCAGTAGATGTTAAATCGGGCCAAAGAACGCCGTATACTCCACCGCCAAAAAGTAATGTAAATCTATCTGTTAAAAACAATGATGTTTACATACAATACGGGCAGGATGAACCAAAACGCTTAACAAATGATAAAGACGAGGAGAAGAACCCTACCCTATCTCCTGATGGAAAGCATGTAGCATTTACCCGAAATAACGATCTGTATTCAGTTGATGTTGAAACAGGAAAAGAGATCAGATATACAAATGATGGAACTGATGTAATTTATAATGGTTGGTCGTCGTGGGTGTATTACGAAGAAATTCTTGGCAGATCTACCAATTACAAAGCCTTCTGGTGGTCGCCGGATAGTAAGAACATTGCATTTATGCGTTTTGACGATACCAAGGTTCCCATGTTTCCAATTAATGGATCAACCGGGCAACATGGGTATACAGAAAAAACACGCTATCCAAAAGCTGGCGACCCTAATCCGGAAGTAAAAGTAGGATTTGTCCCTGTAAACGGAGGTTCTATTGTATGGGCCGACTTTAACGAAAAAGATGATCAATACTTTGGCACTCCTTACTGGAGTTTTGATGGCAGTAATTTAATGGTACAATGGATGAACCGCGGACAGGATAACTTAAAATTTTATTCAGTAAACCCTACCAATGGTTCTAAAAAAGAAATCTACGACGAGAAACAGTCTTCTTGGGTAGATTTAGATTACGATGGGCGCATAGAATATCTTCAAGATAAAAAACACTATATCCTTAAAAGTGATAAAACAGGATGGGCACATTTTTATTTATACACGTTAGATGGGAAACTGGTAAATCCACTAACCAGCGGCAAATGGCAGGTTACTGATCTTGTTCATGTAGATGAGAAAAATAAGGTTGTTTACTTTATGGCTCGTAAAGAAGCATCTACGAGAACAGATTTTTATAGTGTAGGCTACAATGGCAAGAACTTAAAACGATTGTCATTTGGGGATTATTCTCATCAGGTAATGATGTCGCCCAATGGTTCTTATTTCATTAGCACTTATTCCAATGTTTCTACCCCTACTAAAAGAACATTATTAAACAATAAAGGGAAGATCATTAAAGAACTTGGCGACACTAAATCTGATGATTTTGCACAGTTCAACTATGGTAAAACAGAAATGATTACTATCCCTACTGATGATGGCTATAATTTACCAGCTGTAATAACCTACCCTACTGATTTTGATCAGAATAAAAAGTATCCGGTAGTGATGAGTATTTATGGCGGGCCAAATGCAGGCAACGTAAGCAATACCTGGAAAGGAATTGGCGGACAATGGTGGGCAAATGAAGGGATCGTACAGATTTCTGTAGATCACCGCGCATCAGGACAATTTGGTAAGGAAGGCGTTGCTTTAATGCACCGCAACCTGGGTAAGTGGGAAATGCAGGATTATACTACTGCTGCAAGATGGTTAAAAGCCAAATCATGGGTTGACAATAAGAAACTACTGATTACAGGTCATAGCTACGGCGGTTATATGACTTGCCTTGCCCTTACTAAAGGAGCCGACGATTTTGATTTCGGATACGCGGGAGCACCCGTTACCAGCTGGGAGCTTTACGATTCTCATTATACAGAGCGTTTTATGGATACGCCTAAAGAAAACCCTGAGGGTTACAAAGATGGTTCTGTTTTAACCTATGTAAACAATTATAAAGGATTATTGAGGATTATGCATGGTGATATGGATGACAATGTGCATATGCAGAATACGATACAACTTATAGATAAGCTTCAAAATGCGAATAAACATTTTGAGTTGATGATCTATCCGGGTGGAAGACATGGATGGGGAGGTGTAAAATCTGCTCATGATAAAGCTGAGCGTTTCCGCTTTTACTATCAAAACCTATTGAACAAGCCTGTACCAGAAGAGTTACTTAAATAGCGCTAAATATTTATCACCTTTAGTTATGAAAGCATTTAACTGTTTAATTGGAGCATTGCTAATGTCTGCCCTTTCTGGTATGGCTCAAACTAAATCTATGCCTATGGAAAAAGGCAAGACGTTGATATGGAGTGATGAATTCAACTATAAAGGCCTTCCCGATTCTACAAAATGGGACTACGAGGAAGGCTTTGTAAGAAACCGTGAGAAACAGTTCTATACACGTGCCAGATTAAAAAATTGCTATGTTAAGCGTGGCAAGCTTGTGATTAAATCACTAAAGGAAAAATATAAGGATGCCGATTATACTTCGGCAAGTATTAACACACTTGGAAAACAGCACTTTGACGGAAACATCCGTGTTGAAATAAGAGCAAAGATCCCATCGGGAAAGGGCATATGGCCTGCCCTTTGGATGATGGGATCAAATATAAAGCAGGTGGGCTGGCCTAAATGTGTAGAATTTGATATTATGGAGTTTGTAGGTCATACGCCTTCAACTATTCACGGAACCCTCCATTGGGCTGATAGTGGGTTGAAAGATCCTAATGGCCATAAAAGCAGCGGCGCCAATGTAAAGATGGATGATGTGCATAAAAAATACCATGTTTATGGTTTGGAGCGCAAGGGTGATAGTGTAAAGGTTTTTATAGACGACAAGTATTATTTCAGCATGTCGGCCCCGGCTACAGCGTACAAAGATTCGTTTACCTCTCCGCTATATCTTTTGATGAATACCGCGATTGGCGGCGAATGGGGCGGAGATATTGATGATTCTATATTTGCTCAAAAGTTCTATGTTGATTATGTGCGCGTTTACAAATTAGATTAAGATTATGCCTTAAGATGGCGCCTCTTTAATTTAACATTAGCTTAATACTGTATGTTTTACTTTTAAAGGGTGAAGAAACTTACCTTAAATAGTATAACAATAGGTTTAATTCTGTTTTGTTTTTCATTACCTGTTTTTGCGGTTTACAATCAGGCTCAGGGAAAAAATGATATAGGCACACTGATTAAGAAAGACCCCAACTCTGCGTTTATAAAAATAAAGGGGTTGTTAAATACAGCATTAAAACAGAATGACCTGATCTCTGCTGCAAAATATTATCAATATTTTGGCGAGATCTTTTATCATCAGGCAGCCTATTCGCAGGCAGTAAATTATTTTTACAAGGCAGACCGCATATTTAGAAACCATAATGATCAGGCTAACCTGGCTGAAAACCTGAATAAAATTGGGGATGCTTATTACTACAGCAGGCAATATAAAACAGCGCTGACTAAATTTCAGGAGGCCTTAAATATTTATATAAAGATAGGCAACAGGTCAGGCATGGCGGAATGTTATGGACTTATTGGTCAGACCTATGAGAAAAGCAGTAAGTACGAAAGTGCAATGAAATATCAGCAGCTGGCACTTACGGCCTATAAAAAGGAAAAGAATCAAACCGGCATTGCAAAGATCTATGAGAACCTTGGTAGTATTTATGAAGACAAACTGCATCTTGATTCGGCCCTCAAGTACTATTCATTGTCTCTAAAACTAAACAAGGCCGCGGCAAATGATCTTGCCCAAATAGAGATTGTAAACAACATTGGCGACGTTTACAGAAAAAAAGGCAGGTACCCTGAAGCAATGCGTTATACGCGCAAAGCGGAACATATGGCCTTAATCATGAATGATCAATATCAGCTTAGCAGTGCCTACAGGGACCTATCGAAAACATTTGATCTTATTAAAAAGTATGATAGCGCCTATCACTACAGTGAACTAAGCCGCAATATCTTCCTGAAGATCTATACGGCTGACAATACCAAGCAGCTGGCCCTATTACAAACCTTATTTGAAATACAACAAAAGGACGATGCAATTGTAAGGTTTGAAAATGAGAGAAAGGCAAATCAGTATATCATTGTTGCAGTGATCCTGATCATCCTCTTACTGATTTTACTGGGTATAAGTACTATTAGCCGTCAACGTTTGAAACTTCGAAACGAACAGAAGCTTAACGAGCAGAACAACATGCTTTATGAAATCCAGAAGAATGCCATTAAAGCTGAGCTGGAACTTAAAAGCAAGGAACTGACCAGCAATACGCTCCATGTAATTCAAAGCAATCAGTTTCTGGAAGAACTAAAGGAAGAGATCTCTGATATGATAAAGGATGAAAAAAGAGATCAGAAGAGACAGTTACAGCAAGTGATGCAGAAAATAAATCAAAACATTAATCATGACAGGCATTGGAAAGAATTCTCTACTTTATTTGAACAAATTCACCAGGCTTTTTTTGACAATCTGAAAAGACATAGTGATGATTTAACAGCAAATGACATCCGTTTAGTAGCCCTTATTAAGATGAATTTAAGCTCAAAAGATATGGCTGTTATTTTTGGTATTTCCCAGGATAGTTTGCGTGTTGCACGTTACCGTTTACGTAAAAAACTGAATATTCCGCAAGGAGAAAACCTGAGTTCTTTTATACAGACACTATAACAAAAATCACGATTTCCGGAGGCTTAACAAACTGTTAACATAACGCTAACTAAATGATAATGGCGATTTCGGTTACAATCAAATACTTGACAATCAATATTTTAACAAAATACTGTTCACGCTGTATCCGTTCTGTATACATCATTTGTAACGCTGTATACATTTTGTACACGCCTCAATCATTAAACTCCATCACCTGGTTTGCACATTTGCCTCACGGTTTAAAAAACACTACCACCACAAACAAATTTTCAGGAAAATGAAGTCAATTTTACAAGTTCTTTTTTGCTTATTAATTGGTGCTGCCACGGCCAGTGCAACCAGTTTAAAAGGTTACGTTTTTGATCAGAAAACAGGTGAAGCTTTAGTAGGCGCATCAGTATATCTGGAAAATACTGACAAGGCAGTATTAACGGGATTAGATGGCTCGTTTGAGATCAAACATCCACCAGCAGGAAACTTCACATTAAAAGTATCTTATGTGATGTATAAGGTTTTATCTAAACAGATTACAATACTTAAAGAGGATAATCCAACGATCAGGATTTATCTGTCTGAAACGAAAGAGAAAGAATTAAGTGAGGTAGTTATTTCGGCAAAAAATGATGGCTCGGCTGAAAAAACTGCAAGACGCATCGAGCAAAAATCTGCGCAGCTAATTAATGTCGTATCGGGCAAGGCGATGGAGATTTCTCCGGATCTGACAGTCGCAAATGTTATTCAACGTGTTTCAGGTGTATCAGTTGAAAGGAGCAATAGTGGAGACGGACAATATGCTATTCTAAGAGGAATGGACAAAAGATACAATTATACCCTGGTTAATGGGATAAAAATACCGAGCCCTGATAATAAATACCGTTACGTTCCTTTGGACATTTTCCCTTCGGAACTTTTGGACAGGCTTGAAGTATATAAAACCTTGACTCCAAACCTTGAAGGCGACGCCATAGGTGGGGTGGTAAATATGGTAATGAAAGATGCACCGCAAAAGCTACAGATCAATGCAAACCTTGCAGGCGGTTATAGTCAGCTATTTATAGATCGGGGCTTTAGTTCATTTGATGCCTCTTCAGTTCATCGTAAATCACCATATGAGCTTAACGGGAAGGATTACAAAGCCACGCAAGCAGACTTTCCAAGAGGTACTGCAGATTACAAGTCGAGCCACCCTGCTCCTAACCTAGTAGGTGGTTTATCTATAGGGCAACGTTTTCTTGACAATAAGCTTGGGTTAATTATTGCAGGAAGCTATCAGAACACCTATCGTGGTAGCAACGGCACTTTCTATCGCTCGTCGGCAGCCAATGCATCAAATAAGTTTGCAACAATCACAAGCATKAACGAACGCCAGTATTCGGAACAACAGAAACGCTATGGTTTTCATGGTAAGCTGGATTACGCATTCAACGAAAACAATAAGCTAAGTCTTTATAATGCCTACGTGGATCTGAATAACATTCAGGTTAGAGATGAAAAATCTACAGATTTCTCTACCGGCTATGAACCAGCCGCAGGAAAAGCACAGTTGGAATACGCTACACGATCGAGGGTAACGGAACAACAGATCTATAACAGCACGCTTCATGGAGATCATCAGATTATTCCGGACAAGTTGAAGATTTCGTGGTCGGCAGTCTATTCGTCTGCCAAAAATGAAGTGCCAGATAACACAACCATTACCTTAAGTGGAAAACGCGAGAATTTTATTGACACTCGCACTGTTGCAAAAACAAATGGCACAACGCATCGCTGGGAACGTAACACGGATGAAGACAAAGCCGGATATCTTGACATTAGCTATAAAGTTCCTGTTGGCCAACTCAAAGTAGAATTTTCTGCAGGAGGATTATACCGCGACAAGCAGCGCAGCAGTTTCTTTAACAATTACACTTTAACTCCGGTAAATACCGCAGCTAAATATGGGGTTGATTTTAATAATTATACTGAGATAGACTGGACAGTTCAAACACCGGGTGGAGCCGTAAACAATCCCCTTACTTATGATGCCTCGGAAAAACTTGCTGCTGGTTATGGGATGTTTAACATAAGTAAGGATGCAGTTGAGGTAGTTGGGGGGTTACGCGTTGAACACACAAACCAGGGTTACGCAATGCTGTTCCCTGCCGGAGAACTTCGCCCGAAGGGTAATCAGGTTTATACTGATTTTCTTCCATCTGTAAATGTGAAGTATAAACTGAGTGGAAAGCAGCAGTTAAGGGCATCGTACTTCCGCTCTTTAAACCGTCCCGGGTTTTATGAACTTATTCCGGGAGGTGTGGTTCAGGATGACTACAAGGAAAAAGGAGATCCAGATCTTAAGCGCGCTATTGCGGATAACTTTGATTTGCGCTACGAGCTATTTCCAAATAGTAATGATCAACTATTGGTTGGAACGTTTTATAAAGCGATTAAAAACCCGATTGAATATAGCTTTCAGGCAGACCCTATCCGCCCTCAGGACACCTATTATCTGCCAGGTAATTTCGGAACTGCAAGGAACTACGGCTTGGAAATTGACTACATAAAATTCATTAATCAGTTTGGAATAAAGGCAAACTATACCTATACCCATTCCAGAATTACAACACCAAAGGATTTATTGACAATAGACCCCGAAACCAACGATTCTAAAAAAATCACTGTGTTGCAATCGCGTCCGCTTTACGGACAGTCGGAACATATCGCCAACCTATCCCTTATCTATAAAAACACCAAAAGTGGATGGGATGCCCAGGTTGCCGGCTCCTATACAGGTCCGCGCATTAATACCGTATCACAATTCCTTGATAATGACCTTTGGCAAAAGGGCTTTATCCAGATGGATGCCTCTGCTGAGAAAAAATTCAAGAAAAACCTTAGTGTGTTCATAAAAGCGGGAAACCTGTTAAACACACCTTCGAAGTTATTTATTAAAGGTATTAATCCGGCAAATGCAGATACCGGGAATCAGTTTGATGGTAAAACATTAATCCGCAACGACTATTACGAGCAAACGTACCTGTTAGGCTTGCGCTATAAATTATAAATCAATCTTATTTATTATAAAAGAGAAAAAATGAAAGCAAAACATTTGTTTATCTATCTGGCCATTTTAACATCAGTTATTGCAGGATGCAAAAAGGCCAATATTGATGTGGATCCTGATACGGGAAACGGGACTGTTACCGGTGAGGTTTCGGGAATCTGGCTAAAAGGAAGTACACAATTTATTAAAGGCGATATCATTATTCCAGAGGGCAAATCCTTAACCATTGAAGAGGGCGTTACAATTGTAATGGATACTGTTGCAAAGCCGGAGATTATTGTAAAAGGAAATTTATATGCGCAGGGTACTGCAGATTTTCCAATAAAATTTACAGTTGCAGAGGAATTTAGAACTGAAGCAAAAAAGTTTGGAAGGCTTTGGGGAGGAATTCTTGCTGCACCAAGCTGCGAGGAGTTATTGCTTGACCATACGATAATAGAATATGCAGGTGCAACAACTTCTGATGCTTCAACTTCTGTGAAGCAACACTTGTACAAGGCAGTAGCTGGTGAAAACTTGCCAGCACTTTGGTTTTCGAATGTAAATGGCAAACTAGTAGTAACAAATAGCATTTTCAGAAATCTGCAGGAAGACTGTACTTACATAGATGGTGGTAAAGTAATTTTCGCAAACAATTCCTTTTACACTACTGGAGTTACTGGTGGCGAGGCCATCAATTTGAAATCTGGCTGTGTGGCTGATGTTGCTTACAATTTAGTTTACAGTACAAACACCAATGCATTAAAGTTATCAAACAGTGGCGACCGCACACCGCAGGCTTACATTGTTGTTTATAACAATACTATGGTAAATACAGGATGGCGACGTCCTACAGCAAAGGGAGGATCTATCTGGGTAGAGGCAACGGTACGCGTAAGTGTTTATAACAATATGTTTGCAAATACTCGTTTTGGAATTAAAAGAGATACAAAAAAACCAGAGGACGATAGGTCTGTATTCGGGAATAATTACTATTATGGATTTAATCAGGTTACTGTAGATCAGTTCCAACCAACAAAAGAGATCATTGCAGGGACAAATGATATCATCAGCAAAACAGCCGGGGATAATGATCCTATGTTCATAAATTACCCATTGAACATTCCGGTTGATAATGCAACTTTTAATACCGCATGGGATTTCCATTTAAAACCAGGCTCTCCGGCGCTTGGAAAAGGTACAACAAACTTTACCAGACATTATGCTTCGGGACTGGTTTTAAATGGGGTGACCTATAAATCACCTGACCCATCTGGCTACATTGGTGCATATGGCACAAACTAGCTTAATTAAGAAGTTACCACTTTAAAGAATAAGAAATATTAAATTAATACCTAATGAATAAATACACCCAGATATTTATATTCCCGGCGATGCTTATATCGATAAACATGGCCTGCACCCAACAAAAAACAGATACCAATGACGCGGTAAAGCCTTTATACACTACAGAACCAGTGCAATTTGACTCTGATGATCCGGCAATATGGATTAACCCGGTAGATTCTTCAAAATCATTGATCATTGGAACTGACAAAGACGAAAATGGCGGTTTATATGTGTTTGATCTGAAAGGCAAGATCATTAAGGACAAGACTATAAAAGGATTAAAACGACCTAATAACGTTGATATCGCATATGGTCTGCTGCTTGGAAGTAAAAAGACGGATATAGCAGTTACAACAGAGAGAATGACACATAAACTCCGCATCTATTCTCTACCTGATATGAAGCCCCTCGATAATGGTGGTGTTCCCGTTTATGAAGGTGAGAAAGGTGAAATGTACAGAGACCTGATGGGCATTGCAATGTACACCAGTCCTAAGGGTGAAATCTATGCCATTGCCGGTAGAAAAACAGGGCCTAAAGACGGTTCTTATTTATGGCAATATTTGCTTGAAGACGATGGTACAGGACACATCAAGGCAACCCTGAAGCGCAAATTTGGAAACTACAGCGGCAAAAAAGAAATAGAGTCGATTGCAGTAGACAACGAGATGGGCTATATCTATTACTCAGATGAGCAGTTTGGCGTTCGCAAATATTATGCTGATCCGGCTAAAGGGAATAAAGAGCTGGCCTTATTTGCCAAAGAGGGTTTTACTGAGGATAATGAGGGCATTAGTATCTATAAAACTACGGACACAACAGGTTACATCCTGGTATCAGATCAAAGTGCAAACCACTTTAAAGTCTATAGCAGAGAAGGTGTAAAAAATAAGAACGACCACCAACTCATTACAAGTATTAAGGTATCAACCAACCAGAGTGATGGCTCAGACATTTACTCGAAACCACTTAATGCCGATTTTAAGCATGGAATTTTTGTTGCGATGAGTGACAACAAAACATTTCAGTATTACAGATGGGAAGACCTGGCAGGTAAATTATTAAAAGTAAACTAAAACTGACGGATTAAAAGCTACTCTTTTCTCGGGTAGCTTTTCTTTTTTGTCTGATAAGTCTGCGTTTTTCTCTGTCAGCTTTTATTTTTTCGAATTTCGCTATTTGTTCCTTTATCTTTTTTTCCTTTTGTGGAGTTACACCGACACTGTACTTTATCCCCTGAAAAAGTGTTTTCCAGATAAAACTAAAAAAGGAAGCTGTTTTTTCCCGTTCAAATTTTATTGATGCCGCTATAAGTACACCGTCTGTTTTAGGATTATCTGAATTAATAATCATTGCATTCGCCAAAAAAGACATTAGCCCCTGTTTAACTAAATGATCACGCCCTTCTTCTTTTTTAAGCAGTGCTACAGAAAGGTCGTTAAAAGCAAATTTGACTTTACCAGTTGCAAGGGTTTCATTTGCATCGATATTAAACTCAAGTTTTTTAACGTGCCCGCTTTTCACTTCAACCATTCCTAACGGCTTGGTAATTCTATTAAGCACCCTTCCATCCATCTGGCCCAAAGTTCCTGAGTAAGAAAAAGCGCCATCATTTGCGGCAAGATTAAACTTAAAATTCACATCCAGTTTACCCTGTCCCATCATGTAGCTCGTTAATTTAGCAAACATATAGGGGTTTTTATTTTTGATTTTTTCTGAATTGGTTATGTTGGTTATGCTTCCTGAGGTTTTTTCAAAGGTGATTCTCCCCTTCTGCTTACTATCCTTATCGAATTCCGCATAGGTCAAATCTATATTACTTAAATTAAGCTGTTTAACTGTAAGCAATCCCTTAACCTTTTGCAATAGTTGATGAGGATATTTCCCTATTTTAATCTCGGTTCTTTTAGGAAGTTCATTATTATTAAAAACGGATACGGAGCCATTGTTTACATTCATCTCGGTAGCGTAAAGCTCCTGTTTACGAACATACAAAGGCAGATTAATGCCTTCTAAACTAATGTCACTCATCTGAATATCAAACCTGTCTTTTGAAAAACCTACTGTTTTTCCAAACTTCATTTCATCGTACCGTGGAACAACACTAAAACTCTTTATATTGAGCTTACCTGATGATGCTCTAAAATCTAACTGATTAAGATTGATATGATACAAACTATCGGGCGTGGCGAAAGTGTAATTATTTAAATTTATGACTACGTCTTTAAGCAAATAAAACCTACTGGTATCCCTAACTGAGTTTTTATCGATMAACMAGTTTTTTAGTGTGACATTTAGATTCTTAATGGAATCAATCTCTGGTTTGGCTAGGTTTTTATTAACGTATTTAAAGGAAATGTTTTTAAGGTCGATGGTTTTTACTTTAAGCTCCTTTACAAATTTAGAAATGTAGTCATAAGGCGATTTATCAGAAAATGGCTTTTTGAGTTCATTAAACTCTAACTGTTTATTTACCATTATAATTTCCGGATTATCAAACAATAGGAGGTCGATTTTTACCTTTTTATATCGCAGCAGATCAATAGGATGAAAGTTTTTTATAACCAGCTCTTTTAGCTGTATGTAATAGATGTTATTTGGTGCGTGTTTTAGACGAACCATCTTTTTCAGAATATTAGTATCGGGGGTAATTTTAACGTCTGACAATGAGGCTCTCCCCGTAATAAAATTTGTACCGACGTCAGAAAATTCTATGCTATACAAGCTGTCCGTGGCATTTAAAACGAGGTCTCTGACTTGTGCCTTAATTATTGGTTGAAACCTGACGCTTAGGTGTCTGGATGCCGCAACCAACAGTAAAATAAAGAAAAGCATGATCCCGGAAACCCATTTAAGCGTACTATAACTCTTTCGGACTTTTTTGATCATAGGCCTTAGTGGTTTAACCTAATATACGAATTTATTCATCAGGCGTTAGGTATCAGTCTTTTTTTTCTCGGCCTTTCTTTCGGCGCGTTTCTTCTTTCTTTCTTCTCTTTTTTCGCGCCGTTCCTGTTTTTTATCCTTTACTTTTTCCATTGCTTGTTCGGGTGTTTTCACGGGAACAATGCCTAATCCAACGGTCTCCCTCATACCTATAAAAATACCTTTCCAAAGTAAATTAAAAAACGAGGCAGCAGGTGTTCTTTCAAAAGTAACCCTGGCTGTTCTTAGTGCCGCTCCTTTGCCCGGATTTGCATCTTCAATTAAAAGACTATTTGCAAGAAAAGATAAAAATCCTTTCTTCTTACCTATTCCCCCATTTTCACCTTCTTTAAGCAATTTTATTTTAAGGTCTTTATAATAGAAATGAACAATGCCCGAAGCACCTTTCATATTGGCTTGAATATCGAAATCAGTTCCCTGCATCTGTCCGCTTTCTATTTCAACTAAGCCCATGTTCTTTGCCATTGGGTTTAAAACAAGCATGTTCATTGCTCCTACATTCCCTTTGTAGGTAAAAGAAGCATCTCTAGCTGTTAGGTTAAAATTTATAGTAACCTTAATACGGCTGGTTTTCATTACCAGTGCTGTTAAATTTGCAATAGCATGGTTGTTCTTTGCAAGTCTAACTGAGTCATTAGTTAAATTGAGAATATTCCCAGTCAGGTTCTGGAAATACACTGTTCCTCTTTTTTGAGTGATCGGATTGTACTCTGTATAGGCAACATCGATATTGGATAACTTAACGGTATCGATAATTGTTTCAATAGGTAATCTTTTAAGTGCAATATGAGGGAAGTTATGAGCCTTATCAAAATTAGGGGGAGGAGGCAATTCTCTATTCACAAAAATGCCCGCATTTGCAGGGCCTACCTTTAGGGCTCTTGCATATAAACTGCCTTCAGCACTTAGTTTATTAAAATCTACTCCTGTAAAGGTTATTTCATTAAATTTTAAATCGTACCGATCTTTACCATATTTATATTTTCTGGTAAATGCTAAGTCTGGATGAAGTGGGATCATTTGCAGACCTTTTATACGAATATTTTTATTACTAACCGAACCAGCAACTGTATCTATTTTTGTAGTATACATCCCATCTTTACCCGTAGCTCTATATCCTGTTAATTCAAAACTGATGTCTTTTGTATAATAAAAACGTGTGGTATCAGACTTAGAAAGAGAATCGATAAGCAGATCTTTAACAGTGATATTTAGATGTTTTATTGAATTTAAGGGTTTAGAAGTAGCTCCGTTAATATAATCAAAGTCGGCATCTATTATTTTAATGGCCTTTACATGGATGGATTTTAGTGTTTTAGATATCTGATCATACAAACTGCGCTTATCTGCAGCGGTATCTGTTTTTTTGACAACTTTATAATGAATCATATTAATGGAGGGTTGCTCCATAATGATGGAATTCATGTTTATCCGTTTCTTAAAGTAGGCAGTAAGTACACCAATTCTGCTTAACTGTAGACGCGCCAGTTTTATTTGGAACAAGTTAGCAGGAGCAAGCTGAAGTTCTTTTAGCTGATTAAAAACTGTAGTATCAGGCGTTAAAGTAACACTATCGAGTACTGCACTTCCGGTGATCAGATTAAGGCGAATGTCTTTAAAATTAATCCTATAAAGTTTCTGAGAACCGTTGTAAACCCCATCTTTTATTTTTTCGGTAAGTAGTGGCTTCCATTTTGCACTAAAATATAGAGCAACACCCCCTACTAGGAGGATCAAGGCTGTAAGAATACCCACAAGCCACTTTATTACTTTGTATTTTCCTGATTTATTGGACGTCATATTTGTGTAGCCTGCAATATCAAGGCCATAATGAGAAATAAGGCTGGCTATTGTCACAAAATATTCATTTAGCATTCTGCCAATTTGTCATTTGTAAATTAAATTACGTATTTTTGAAGCCCATAAAACAATTGACCATTTATGATTGATTTACAGCTTACAGATAAGACACATGATGAAGAGCGCCAGGGCGAGGCTTTAATTGTTGATGCACCTTTGGTGCGCAATGGCCGCAAACTGTATATTGAAAGTTATGGTTGCCAAATGAATTTTGCGGATAGCGAAATTGTTGCATCTATATTATTAGATCAGGGATTTGAAACTACTGGTGATTACAAGGAGGCTGATGTAGTATTTATAAATACTTGCTCTATCCGTGAAAACGCAGAACAAAGAGTACGTAACCGCCTATCGCAATTTGGTGCCGAAAAGCGCAGAAACCCTAAACTTATTGTAGGTGTTCTGGGCTGTATGGCTGAACGTTTGAAATCAAAATTTCTTGAAGAAGAGAAATTGGTTGATGTAGTTGTTGGACCGGATGCATACCGTGAATTGCCACAACTGCTAAGTGAAGTAGAAAGTGGTCATAAAGCTATAAATGTGCTATTATCCCGTGAGGAAACTTATGCAGACATTAGTCCTGTTAGGTTAAACGGGAATGGCATTACCGCATTTATTTCTATTATGCGCGGTTGTGATAACATGTGTTCTTTTTGCGTAGTTCCTTTTACAAGAGGTAGAGAGCGTAGCAGAGACCCACATTCGATTATGGCGGAAGCTCAGGACCTATTTGACCGGGGCTATAAAGAAGTTACTTTACTTGGTCAGAATGTAGATTCATACAAATGGAAGGGTAATGATGCTGATGATAGTACTGAAATTGAAGTTAACTTTGCTCAATTGCTTGAAAAAGTAGCTTTGATTAGTCCTGACTTAAGAATTCGTTTCTCTACTTCTCACCCTAAAGACATTACCGACGAAGTTTTATACACCATCGCTAAATACGATAATATATGCAACTATATACACTTGCCTATTCAATCAGGAAGTAGCAGGGTATTAGAATTAATGAACCGTACTTACACCAGAGAGTGGTACATTAACAGGATTGATGCGATCAGGAATATCATTCCTGACTGCGCAATTTCATCTGATATTATTGCAGGTTTTTGTACAGAAACAGAAGAAGAACATCAGGAAACGCTTAGCATTATGGACTATGTGAAATATGATTTCGCATTTACCTTTAGTTATTCTGAGCGACCAGGAACCCTTGCTGCACGTAAGTTTGAAGATGATATTCCGGAAGATGTTAAAAAACGCAGGTTAAGTGAGATCCTGATTAAACAACAGGAAACTTCTTTATATCGTTTACAACAATTTGTTGGAAAAACTGTTAGGATTTTAGTGGAAGGGACTTCAAAAAAATCAGATAAAGATTTCTGCGGCAGAAATGATCAGAATGCAATGGTGGTTTTCCCGGCAACAGAAGGTGTTAGCGCAGGGCAATATGTATATGTGCACATAGACCGTTGTACCTCGGCAACCTTATTAGGAACTGTTGTAGTTGAAGAGCCTGAAATTGTTTAATTAAACACAGATTACATTGGACGTACAAGACATAAAAAATCGTTTTGGGATAATTGGTGGTTCTCCGCTATTAAACCGGGCTATAGATATTGCCAGGCAGGTTGCGCCAACCGACATGTCTGTTTTAATTACGGGTGAAAGTGGTAGTGGTAAAGAGGTTTTCTCTCATATTATCCACCAGATGAGCACCCGCAAACACGGGGCCTTTATTGCTGTAAACTGCGGGGCCATTCCGGAAGGAACCATTGACTCTGAATTATTTGGCCACGAAAAAGGATCTTTTACCGGAGCCCATGAAGCCCGCAAAGGTTATTTTGAGGTAGCAAACGGAGGCACCATTTTTCTTGATGAGGTTGCAGAATTGCCTTTAGGTACTCAGGCACGTTTGTTACGTATCCTTGAAAGCGGTGAGTACCTTAGAGTCGGCTCATCCAAAGTGCAAAAAACAGATGTACGAATTATTGCAGCAACCAATGTTGATGTTTATAACCGTGTAAAATCTGGTAAATTCCGTGAAGATTTATATTATAGATTAAATACTGTTCCATTGCGCATTCCTGCCTTGCACGAACGCAAAGAAGACATTTATTTATTATTCAGAAAATTCTCTGCAGACTTTAGTGATAAATACCGCAGCCCGGGCATACAGCTTGAGCCTGAAGCAATACAGATTTTGAGCAATTACAGTTGGCCGGGAAATGTACGTCAGTTAAAAAATATTGCCGAACAGATCTGTGTTCTGGAGAAAGACCGGAATGTTACAGCAGCAGCTTTGCTGAACTACATCCCTAATGAAAGCGCCACAAATCTACCTGTAGCAATTAACGGGAATACGAAAGAAGATTATACAGAAAGAGATATCCTTTACAAGGTTCTTTTTGATATGAAAAAAGATATGATGGAATTGAAAAAGCTGGTAGCAGAAATCATTCAGAGTGGAGGAAATACTTCGCACATCATGGCAGACAACCCTCATTATATCAATCAGCTTTATCAGGAGGTGGATCAGACTTATGGCAATGAGCAAGCCACCCTTACTATTAAAAAGCCTGTTCAAAATGCTCCTGTGGATTACAACTATACCCATGAAGCAGAAGAAGTTGAGGAATCTCTATCTTTAATAGATAAGGAATCTGATCTGATCAAAAAAGCATTGAAAAAACACAAAGGAAAGCGCAAATTTGCTGCTCAGGAATTAGGCATCTCCGAACGTACGTTATATAGAAAAATTAAAGAATTGAATTTAAACTAAGGATGAAAAATCTATCTATAATCATATTACTATTCTTTTTTAGTAGCTGTACAGTAGGGCTAAAAGGAACTTCCATTCCTCCTGAAATGAAAACAATCAGCGTTAAGGTTTTTGAAAACAATGCCCCTTTAGTAGTAGCTTCCTTAAGCTCACAATTTACAGAGGAATTGAAAACACGTATCAGGAACCAAACCAACTTAAGTATTACACAGAATGATGCTCAAGGTGTTTTTTCTGGAAATATTACCGGATATAGCATCACCCCTGTAGCCATAACAGACAACAAGCAACCTACAGCAGGTGCAAACAGGCTATCGATAACGGTTAATGTAAAATACGTAAACAATCTTGATCCCAAACAAAGCTTTGAGCAATCTTTTGAGCGTTATAAAGATTTTAAACTGGCGGGAAACCTGCAAGCACAAGAACCTGCTTTAATTAAAGATGTTACTGCTCAGCTTATTGAGGATATTTTTAACAGGGCTTTTGCACAATGGTAGGTCAAAATAGAGATCAATTATTAACTTAGCATCGTGGAGCAGGATATGAATATTAAAGAACAGCTAACAAGATTAATTGCTGTACCTGAGAAAACATCTCAGGATGACACAGTTATGCTTCAAGATCTCGTTAAGCAGTATCCTTATTTTCAACCCGTTCATCTGCTGCTGGCAAAAGCCACTTTGAATACAGATGAGGGCAATGCCAATCTTGCTACTGCTGCCCTGTACACGAATGGACAGCTACTCCATAATTTTATTCATGAAACAGAACGCTTAGAGCCGGTAGGTTTCAACGTTGTCAGCTATTCACCTTCAGAATCTTTCGGTAATAACCCTGAAACCTTAGACGAATTTGTAATTGATGAAGTTCCTTCTGAATTGGAAGAACAAAAGATAAGCGATGACCAGGAAGTATTTGATGAAATTGGCGAAGTAAACATAAGTGATTATCATTACGCTGATACACCTCCGATTACTCTTGAAGAAAACAGAGAGAACCCAGAGGATGACCTTGTTTTAGAGAACATTGTAGCTACAGATTTTTTCGCCTTTCAGGAAAATTTCAAAGTTGAACCAGTAACAGAAACTTCGGAAGTTACTGAGAATCAAATTGAGGAATATAAAGAAGAAGAGCCTGTTGAAGAAGATGATACGATTGTGATCAGTAAATATGATGATGATCAGCTTCCTTACACATTTTTATGGTGGCTTGCTAAAACAAGAAAAGAGCATCAGCAAATATTTCAACCTTACGCTTCGCCCAAGCATGTTAAGCAAGAGCAGGAGCAAAAACCGGATAGAAATAAAAAAGCAAATGAGCTTCAGCAGCAATATGTGGAGAATATATTTCACATGCAGAGCCCATTTGATGAAGAAGAAAGTGAATATTCGCCAAATGAGTTTAAACAACGCTCAAAGGGAGCTGAAATTATTGAAAGCTTTATAAAGAACGAGCCTCAGATAAGTCCACCTAAACCAGAGCAAATAAATAACGAGAATAAAGCCAAAAAAAGTGCGGAGGACCATAATGACCTGGTATCTGAAACGCTGGCAAACATCTATATTGAGCAGATGCTTTATGACAAGGCCATAGAGACTTATGAAAAATTAAGTTTGATGTTTCCAGAAAAAAGCCGTTACTTTGCCGACCTTATTCAATCGATAGAAAAAAAAATTTAACAACCTAACATAATATGCTTTTCTTAATTATTTTATTAATCATCGTTTGTATTGCCTTAGCGCTATTTGTTTTGATACAAAATCCTAAAGGTGGTGGTCTGGCAACAGGCGGATCTGGCAGTAATATGTTTGGCGTTCAACGTACAGGTGACGTTTTAGAAAAAGGAACCTGGGTTTTATTAGCGCTTGTTGTAGTGCTTACTTTATCAATTACAACTATTGGTAAATCAGGCGGCTCATCAGCAACTGGAGCTGGTTCTAAAATTCAGGAACAACTTGACAAGACTCCTACTCCATCTCCAATTGGTGGCGGCAATACTGCTCCTGCTCCGGCAAATACGCCACCAGCAGCAACAGACACTACAAAAAAATAAGTTCTTATATTCTATAAGAATGCAAAAGCCCGGAAGTAATACCACTTCCGGGCTTTTTTTTACCCCTGCCACTCTGACACAAAAATAGTTTGCCTTAATCCATTAGCTGACAAGGCTGTGTAAATTTGTCAAGCTTAAGCCCCTTGGCACAAAAACTGATATGTACTTCGTGCGTAATTAAATTACTTTTACATTTATAAATCTAAAAACAAAACAATAATAAGTTATGGCTTTAAACTTTAAACCTAATGCAGATAGAGTAGTTGTTGAAGCTGCTGCTGCAGAAGAAAAAACAGCTTCTGGTATTTATATCCCTGATACCGCTAAAGAAAAACCTCAACAAGGAATAGTAGTAGCTGTAGGACCTGGTAAATATGCTGATCAAACTGGAAATCTAATCCCATTAAGTGTTAAGGTTGGTGATCAGGTTTTATACAGTAAATATGGTGGCACTGAAGTTACTATTGAAGGTACTGAGTATTTAATTATGAGAGATTCTGATATCTTAGGAACTCTTTAATCCAAGTATAATTATTGAAATGAAATTGGTTAATGCTTAATTCATTTCAGCTTAAACAAGAATCAAAAAAAATAAAATGGCAAAACAAGTAAAATATAATGTAGAAGCCCGCGACTCTCTGAAAAGAGGTGTTGACATTTTGGCTAATGCTGTAAAAGTAACTTTAGGCCCAAAAGGTCGTAACGTAATCATTGACAAAAAATTTGGCTCACCTGCTATCACTAAAGATGGTGTTACAGTAGCTAAAGAAATTGAATTGAAAGACCCAATTGAAAATATGGGTGCTCAAATGGTTAAAGAAGTAGCTTCTAAAACTGCTGATATTGCGGGTGACGGAACGACAACTGCAACTGTGTTAGCTCAGGCAATTGTAACTGCAGGTATTAAAAACGTAGCTGCTGGTGCAAATCCAATGGACTTAAAACGTGGTATCGATAAAGCAGTTACTGCAATTGTTGAGAACTTAAAAGCTCAATCGCAAACTGTAGGTGAAGACAACAACAAAATCAAACAAGTTGCGTCTATCTCTGCTAACAATGACGAAGTAATTGGTGCATTGATCGCTGAGGCTATGGGCAAAGTTGGTAAAGATGGCGTTATTACTGTTGAAGAAGCAAAAGGTACTGAAACTGAAGTAAAAACAGTTGAAGGTATGCAATTTGACCGTGGTTACTTATCTCCATATTTTGTAACTAATGCTGACAAAATGGAAGCGGAATTAGAAAACCCTTACATTTTGATCTACGACAAAAAAATCAGCAACATGAAAGAATTGTTGCCTGTATTAGAAAAACAAGTTCAAACTGGTAAACCGCTATTGATCATCGCTGAAGATTTAGACGGTGAAGCTTTAGCTACTTTAGTAGTTAACAAAATCCGTGGATCTCTGAAAGTTGTTGCTGTTAAAGCCCCAGGTTTTGGCGACAGAAGAAAAGCAATGTTAGAAGACATCGCTATTTTAACTGGCGGTACTGTTATCTCTGAAGAAAGAGGTTATAAATTAGAGAATGCTGACCTTACTTATTTGGGTACTGCTGAGAAAGTTGTTGTTGACAAAGACAACACTACAATCATCAATGGTGCTGGTCAGTCTGAAGACATCAAAGCTCGTGTTAACCAGATCAAAGCTCAAATTGAGACTACTACATCTGATTATGACAAAGAGAAATTACAAGAGCGTTTGGCTAAATTAGCTGGCGGTGTTGCAGTTCTTTACGTAGGTGCAGCTTCTGAAGTTGAAATGAAAGAGAAAAAAGACCGTGTTGATGATGCTTTACATGCAACCCGCGCAGCGGTTGAAGAAGGTATCGTGGCTGGCGGTGGTGTTGCTTTCATCCGTGCTATCGAGGCGTTAGAAGGCATGAAAGGTTCAAATGATGACGAAACTACTGGTATCCAGATCATTCGTCGTGCCATTGAAGAGCCTTTACGTCAGATTTGCCAGAATGCTGGTATCGAAGGTTCTATCGTTGTACAAAAAGTTAAAGAAGGTAAAGCTGACTTCGGTTACAATGCCCGTACTGATGTATATGAGAACCTAATTGCAGCTGGTGTTATCGATCCAACTAAAGTTGGTCGTGTAGCATTAGAAAATGCAGCTTCTATTGCGGCTATGTTATTAACAACTGAGGTTGTTTTAGCTGATGATCCGGAAGAAGCTCCTGCAGGTGGTGCTATGCCTCCTATGGGTGGTGGTGGTATGGGTGGAATGATGTAATCATTATTTGCCTACACATATAAAAAAAGACCCGCTGTTATCAGCGGGTCTTTTTGTTTTAAATCTTTGTTATATTTAGGTAGTTAAAACATGATGGAGAATTTTTTAGAGAACGGTCATTTCCTTACGCTTAGTGAAGTGAACAAATTTTTACTGGCAACACTACTATGTGGTTTAATTGGTGCGGAGCGAGAGTTCAGAAGCAAACAGGCTGGACTAAAAACCATGATCATGATTGGTCTTGGTTCTACATTATTCACCATTCTGTCTATAAAAATTGGTTTAAGTAGCCATGATCGTATTGCCTCCAATATTGTTACTGGCATAGGCTTTTTGGGTGCAGGTGTTATTTTTAAAGAAGACAATCAGGTTAAAGGCTTAACTACAGCTTGTGTAATATGGATTGTAGCCGCAATTGGAATGGCTATTGGTTCTGGATATTATGAACAGGCAATAGGTGTAACACTGGTTGTTCTATTGGCCTTACTTACTTTTCCCTTTTTAGAAGATATGGTAGAACGCCGCTTTACTAAAAGAGTTTACAGAATCGTAAAAAGATTTGAAAATGAAAGTCTGGAGAAATATGAAGAAGACATCAAGACCTCTAAATTAAAGCTTACCCGGGGCAAGCAGGAACTCGCTAATGGCATCATCAGTGGAACATGGATAGCCATAGGGAGCCCCAAAAACCACAAAAGATTTGTAGACCGTATGCTTCAGGATAGAAATATCATAGCATTTGATTTTTAAGTTTTAGCTTTGCATTATGCAAAGAGAACAGATCTCAGTATTTGATATTTTTAAGATAGGAATTGGACCTTCAAGTTCACACACCCTTGGTCCGTGGCGAGCAGCACAGCAATTCACAGCTTCGTTAAAACAGCAAAATTTATTAGGTGAGGTTGAGCAAATAAAGATTTTGCTTTACGGATCCTTAGCAAAAACTGGTAAAGGACATGGAACTGATGTTGCCATATTATTGGGACTGGCAGGTGCAGATCCAGTAACATTTGATGTAAACTCGATTGAGTGTACTATTGAATCTATCAAAAAAGAGCAGTCACTAATTCTGGCAGGAGAAAAACCAATTGAATTCAACTATGATGAGGATCTGATATTTCTCCTTTTTGAAAGCCTTCCATTTCACCCAAATGCGGTTACTTTTCAAGCGTTTCTAAAAACGGAAAAAGCAATATCCGAGACCTATTACTCTATTGGCGGTGGTTTTGTAGTTAAAGAAGGAGAGGATGGTAAAGAAAGAGAGCAGGTTGATTTACCTTTCCCTATTGAAAAAGCTGGAGATCTGTTACACTGGTGCCTTACTACAGGACTTAAAGTTTCTGAGGTAGTAATGGAAAATGAACTGGCCTGGCGGACAGAAGCTGCAACAAAAACAGGAATTTTGCAGCACTTCAATGTAATGAAGGATTGCATTTACAGAGGGTGTCATACCTCAGGTTTTTTGCCGGGAGGGCTAAACGTGGCCAGAAGGGCCGCAGCGCTTAATAAAAAGCTGATGGGCAATAGTGTGTACACTAACTATGAAAGTTGGATAATGGCCATTAGAGCAGGCGGAAATGGATTTAATTACACGCTTGACTGGGTGAGCTGTTTTGCCCTGGCTGTTAATGAAGAAAATGCTTCATTTGGCAGGGTGGTAACGGCCCCAACCAATGGCGCGGCTGGAGTTATACCAGCGGTATTACAATACTTTATAACATTTTGTGATGGATTTGATGAAGAAAAAATTACACAGTTCATTGCCTGTGCGTCTGAAGTAGGCAGTATCTTCAAAAAGGGAGCTACAATATCTGCTGCTATGGGCGGATGCCAGGCCGAAATCGGAGTGTCTTCAGCAATGGCAGCAGCTGCGCTCACTGAGTGTTTAGGAGGCTCTCAGAGACAGGTTTTAATGGCTGCTGAAATAGCCATGGAGCATCACTTAGGCCTTACCTGTGACCCTATTGGTGGTTTAGTTCAAATACCTTGTATAGAAAGGAATACTATGGGCGCTATTAAAGCAATTACAGCAAGTCARCTTGCATTGCAAAGTAACCCGGACAAAGCCAAGGTAAGTTTAGACGCCGTAGTTAATACGATGTGGGAAACTGCTTTAGATATGAATTCGAAATATAAAGAGACATCTGATGGCGGTTTGGCTACCAATATTCCAATAAGTTTGCCTGAGTGCTAAAGTCTTATTAGATTTTCTGTTGGGCTTTAATAGAAAGATATCTGTTGATTACATTTATGGTCAGTTTTTCTGGTGGGGTAAGAATGCTTAAGATTCCATGTTTGGCAAGTTCCTTTACGACTAGCTTTTTCTCATAAGCAAATTTGCTGGCAATGGTTTTAATGTAAATCCCTTCTACGTCTTTTACTTCCTGTTCGGTAAGAGATTTCAGTTCGGTGTTTTCAAAAAACACAATAAGCAGCAAATGGAATTTAGCAATACGCTTTAAAAATGGCAGCTGTCTGTTTAATGCCGACATGCTTTCGAAATTTGTAAAGAAAACTAACAAACTACGCTGCTTTAAAACGCTTCGGATGCTTGTATAAAGGGCCTCCATGTTGGTTTCGAGATATCTTGTTTTTTCTTTATACAAAACGCTCATAATCTTACCAAGCTGAGCAGGTTTTCTATCTGCTGGCACAATACTTCCGGTCTTTTCAGCTATGGTTATTAAGCCCGCTTTATCTTCCTTTAACAAAGCCACGTTAGAAAGAATTAAACTTGCATTAATTGCATAATCCAATAAGCTCAATCCCTCAAAAGGCATTTTCATGATTCTCGATTTATCAATCACACAATAGACATGTTGAGCTTTTTCATCTGTAAAGGAATTCACCATCAACTCTCCTTTCCGGGCTGTCGCTTTCCAGTTAACAGTTCTATAATCATCGCCCTGCACATAACTCTTTACCTGATCAAACTCCAGGCTATGACCTATTCTTCTTATTTTTTTAATCCCAATTTCATTCAGTCTGTTTGATATCGCCATTAATTCGTATCTTCTTAATTGCAAAAAGGAAGGATAAACTGGCACTGTTGTTTCTTGTCCAAAGTTAAACCTCCTTACTATTAAGCTTAGCGGCGAACTAACATACAACCGAACCAATCCAAATACATATTCGCCCCTTTTGGTAGGCCTTAAAGTATAATTAATTGTTTTGTGTTCACGGGGTTTTAAATTACTGGTAAACCAGATGTCTCTCTTCTGAAATTGTAAAGGAATTTCATCAATAATACCAACTTTAGTTGCAAAAGGATAAAAGCTCTCGATATAAATATTGATTTCATTTTCATCGCCGTTACTTAATCTTTCGGGAAGATCCCGTCTTAAAAAGAAGCTCCTATCCTGTCGATAAAGCATGAGCATATCAATAATAACCAATGCTATCAGCGTCCAAAAAGCAATAAATGGGATATCCCCAAGCCATGGCAAAAAGAAAGAAAACAGGAACAAAGTAGCACAAAGCCCAATTCCTGCAAACAGCCTTTTACCTAAAAACAGGTCTTTATAATATGTCTTAAAAAAGTTCTTCAACAGCTTTGGTATTACCTTGGAATTTCTAATTTTTGAATAATTTGACCAACTATATCAGCAGGAGTAAGTCCTTCCATTTCCTTATCTGGTGTTAGCATAATTCTGTGTGCAAGAACAGGTACCGCCACTTTTATGATATCCTCTGGCGTAACAAAATCACGACCCTGCATTGCTGCAATGGCTTTAGCGCTATTGATCATTGCTAAAGATGCCCGGGGTGAAGCGCCCAGGTAAAGTGATTTATTATTCCTTGTTTCATGAGTTATCCTTGCTGCATATTCTATTAGTTTAGGTTCAACATGCAAGGCCTTAATTATTGCCCTGCATTTCTTAATCTTATCGATACTTAGAACCGCTTTAACTGCATTTATCTCTACCTCAAGCTTTTGCTGATGTTGATTTTGAAGGATAATTATCTCTTCTTCCAGTGTAGGGTATTTAACTTCGATCTTAAATAAGAATCTATCTAGCTGGGCTTCGGGCAATCTATAAGTCCCTTCCTGTTCTATTGGATTTTGGGTAGCCAGCACCATAAAAGGCTCATCCATTTGATAGGTATGTCCATCTACAGTTATTTGTCGTTCTTCCATCACTTCAAACAAAGCTGACTGAGTTTTTGCAGGAGCGCGATTAATTTCATCAACCAATATGATATGTCCAAATATAGGCCCTTTTCTATATTCAAACGACGAAGATCTGGGGTCAAATACAGATGTCCCCAATACATCGGAAGGCATTAAATCAGGAGTGAACTGAATTCGTGAAAATGAAGCATCAATGCTTTTGGCAACAAGTTTAGCACTTAATGTTTTAGCCACACCAGGGACACCTTCGAGCAAAATATGGCCATCGGCAAGTAGGGCTGCAATTAGAAAATCTATTGTTTCCTTTTGCCCAATAATAATACTGCTCAGTGTTTGTCTTATCTGATCAACAGCCTGATTAAGTTCAGTTAAGTCGGTTCTTTCATTAAAAATTTCCGGTTCCATAGTTTATTGAGCTTGTTTATAAAATCTTTCAATTAGTTTATTAAGGTTGATCAGTGAGTTATCATCAACAAACTGATTGTTATTTATCACATTTACAATGCTAAACAGTTGGCTAATCGTTTCTTGGGGCACTCCTGATCTGATATTTAAAGCTTCTTCCAATTCTTTATTCAGTGATGTTGTTTTAAGGTTATAGGTACTTCGAATATGCTCAAGAAAATAGCTTACCTTTTTTCTTGCAATATCTCCATTGTCCCGTTGCTGATAGTATACTTTTCCAACAACCTTAACAAAATCTAAGGATGAGTTTTTTAAGGGTTCTATTACAGGAATTATCCGCTGTCTGCGCTTCATTTCAAACAAAACAAAGATGATCAATCCTACCAATGCAATATAGTATGCCCATCGCAGTGATTCATTTCTAAAAATCACTCTTAAAACGGCTGAATCATCGATATTACCTCGTGTATTGTGTTCGTCCCACATTAAACTTGCAGAGCTGGGAAGGTATGATAGGGCCTTTGCTGCATAATCCGCGCCTAAAGGATTTATCAGGCTGTAATTGGTAAATAGTTGAGGATTTGGTAAAATGTATATATTTCCTTTACCAAAACTGTATTTAATAAAGTTTGGCTTCCCATTAGCATTTTTACCCAATACCGTTACCCTGGAAGTATCGATTTTACTAAAATACTGTTCGGCAATTTGCTTTCCGAAGGCATAATTGTATTTCGTTTTCAACTTTGGATTGGTGAAATTAATTCCGGTAGATTTTTCTGTCGAATAGTTATACGACGATCCTATATCAAACTTAAGTGTATCACTTAAAATTTTACCAAAATCAAAGGCGGCAAAAAAAGCATTGTTTCCCTCATTTACAAAGCTGATAAGTTCTTTAAAATCCAGCTTATCAAGTTCCATAGAATGAGAAATAAAAAGGTAGTTGGTATTATTAAACTTTTTATCCTTTAAAATATTATATATTGGATCTCGGATTATTCTCACATCTCTTTTGGGAAATAAATCATGTATTTCATGAAACAGAATGTACGTGCCATAGGGGATCTTATCTTCTTTTAAATAGCTGGGGGTCCAGTTTGTTGGCTTGGGTTTATAATACTGGGCAACCAGATAACCAACCAAAAGCACGGCACTCACAATAAGATATCTTCTTAATCCCTTCATGAGCTATGTAAATTAAACCGTTCAAAAGTGTCTTTAATGGCATTGAAATTCTCTTTGTCAATAAAAAACTCGCCGTACCAAACATATTCAAATTGATGAGTAAGCTTGCTGAATTCTTTCTTCTTATCGGAATCATTAATCTCGCTGATATACGTTTGATTTGTTTTTTCAGGGAGCCAGTGAATCAGGTCTTTATCGCTCAGTTTTTTAAGTGTCCGCAAATACAAAAGTCTGACAGCCAATCTATAATTAGCATTCACTATAGCCTTTTCTATCTCCTCATTAAAATTAATTTCATGGATGTTATCATCAGACTCATTATAGGGCACCTCCACTATTTGAGACTTACGGGAAAATATTTTCAGATCTGCACCAATTATTTTTAAGACAATGAAAACTACCAATCCAACCAGTGCAATAATTGCTAAGTATTTTATTAAACCACCAGACACCTTGTTACTTAGTGCTTGGCCTATCAAGCGCCAAAACCATCGMCAAAACCTGTCCCAAAAGCTAAGATTTGGCGCAGGGACATCATCATAAATGAAGTCTGTTTCTTTACTATGTGCTTCCAGTTTACTTTTATCGAACCCACGCAGATCAACCTTAGTCGTATCCAGTCTGACGACTGTTTTTTGTGCAACAGAATCCTGCTTTTCTACATTAGCCTGAACCTGTAGCATTCCAAAAAAAAGAAAAATGAAGAGCAGTAAACGCATGCTAATAATCCTCAGGGGTAGAATTTAAATTCGTTTCGGACTTTCCAAGTTGATTTATCCTTTCCAATAATCCGGTATTATCCAAACGTTCTACCAGATTAAAATAACAGAGTGTAACACCTATAACAGGCAAGATCATAAACACCTGACATACATATTGAATAACTGTAGAAATAACAATGATAAAAGTACTCATACCACCGGATGCTTTGGTAAATGCAGAAACCATAGTAAGTATTATAGCTGGCATAGAGGCCATAGACATGCATGCATAGGTAATTATCCATATAACAAATATTGCTCCTGCGGTTACCCACCATTGATCTTTTAAGAGTTTGAAAGATCTGCTAAATGAATATTCAAAGCTTCCATTCTCTACCACCATTATGGAATAAAAAAGAGACATCGCCGGAAACACATAAAAAAACGGCAAGCCACAGAATAGAAGGCAAATAATAAGAAAAATACACACAGCAATACTACTCCCAAATACCCTAAGGAAATAATATTTGAAATATGACCAAACTTCTTCCACAGTTGGCGCCTGGTTTCCTTTTTGAACGTATAATGCAATAAAGCTTAAGGTTGAAACAGTTATTGCAGTATAATTGAGTAATGAAAATATGATCACAACGAAATAATTGAATGAGAACAACTGACCAAACCTGTTGAAAGGGTTGGCGTTTGCCTGATTGCCACCGTAGCCGAAATTAATCTTTTGTAAGCCAACCTGATACATTATTGCCGCTAACATTCCGGCAAGTACAAAGAAGCCGCATAAATAAATATAGGTTTTCATTAATGGCTTAAAGTTCTGTTTTATGAACTGGAACATATCATTAATGATCTCACCAAACTCTCTGAGCTTTCTAAATTCTAATTTATCAGACATTGTTTATATTTTGAGTGCGTTTAATAAGTTGGGCAGGATACAATACTACATACCAAACCATAAATAAAAATGAGCCTCCAAGAATGGAAACACTTAACCAAATCGGCATATCGGTATGCCTGGTAACAAAACTTTCAAATATTGCTGCCACCACAATTATAGGTAATATTCCCAAAGCTATTTTAGTTCCGTCTTTTGCACTTTTTATAAATGCCTGAAGGCGTGTATATGTTTTAGGAAACAATAAGCCATGCCCTAAAACCAAACCTGCACCACCGGCAATTATGATGGCAGATATTTCCAAAGTCCCATGAATCCATATTACCAATATAGATTCCAGTCCCAAACCTTTACTAAAGAAATAATATTCGAATGAGCCAAGCATTATTCCATTTCTTAAGATAAAGAATACAGGCCCAATCGAGAAGAATATTCCACTTACAAACATCAATAAAGACACATAGATATTGTTGGCAGCAATCATAAAAAACATGCTGAACTCACCTTGCTTTTTATAAACGCCAAATGGATCTCCCTTAGCAATGTTCTCATTGGTCATATTTACATACCCATCTCCAAGTATTAACCTTAAGAAAGAATCATCATATTTTGCAGACAGAATTCCTATTAAGCTTGAGATTACAAAAAATATTAGTGCATACAGCAACTGCCTGCGATAGGTATAAAAAAGGATAGGTAACTCAAATTTCCAGAATTCAATGAACGTATTGGTGTCCTCTTTTTTATTCTTATAAATAGATTGATGCAGCAATGCAGCAATTCCGTTTAAATATTCTGTTGTTTTTGATTTTGGATAAAATGTTTTGGCGTAAGCCAGATCATTGGTAATGTCAACAAACCTATCAGCCAGCTCATCTGGTGTGGCTGCACTCATTTGTTCATAGGATTTCCATTTACTGGAATTCTGCTTAACAAACAACGATTCTCTCATAGGTTTTGTGAGGGCTCTAATTTTCATGTAAAATAGCATAAAAAAGATTTTTACAAGAAAAATTCACTATCATTATTTTAATTCTCCTGAACATTTCTTTGTTTTAAATTTTATCTAAGTTTGAGTTTATATGGAAACAATACAGGTAAACACAAGTCAGCATGTGGCTATAGACTATCCGGTTGCAGGATTGGGAGAACGGGTGGCTGCAAGGTTGATTGATTTGGGCGCTTTTATCGTCGTAGCAATTCTGCTTATGGTATTAACTGCACTTACAGGCTCTGCACAGTCAAAAATCCTTGTCATTTCCATATGGTCAATTTATGGTGCTTGCTTTGTTTTTTATGACCTTATTTCTGAGATCTTTATGAACGGACAAAGTATCGGCAAAAAGTTACTAAAGATAAAAGTGATTAGCTTAAACGGAGGCCAGGCAAGTTTAGGTCAGTATTTTATCCGCTGGTTGTTTAGACTCGTAGATTTTACACTAACCGCTCAGGTAGGCGGATTAATTTGTGTGGCTATAACAGAAAACAAGCAAAGAATTGGCGATATAGTAGCCGGCACCACACTCATAAAAACAGTTGCCCGTACTGGCTTTAACCACATTGCTTTTCATCCGGTAGAAGAAGAATATACCCCCGTTTTTGCCTATGCTGATCAGCTTACAGATAGAGATGCAGAGCTAATCCATGAAGTTATCAGTACTTTTTACAGAACAAATAATGCTGATTTAATTTATGCAATGTCAGCAAGAATCTCAACACATCTTGCCATTAAAGTGCCAGTGGGAATGAACGAATTAGAATTCTTAAAAACGGTAATTAAAGACTACAGACATATTACTTCAAAGAGAGATTAGGTAATAATTATTTCAAATTCGTCAATACTAACGGAGCAACATTCGCAACCCATCCGGCATACATCTTTCCTGAGGGATGCAGGCCATCTCCGGCAACCAAGGTTTTGTCTGACAGTGCTAATCTGGAAAATGGTGTAATGTTGGAATAATTCAAACCCGCGGCCAATGTCTCTTCTTTGTTTATTACATTAAAAGCATCTATTTCCTTAGCAATGACTTGTGGATCACGTCCGCTTTGCTGGCCATGCGGTGTAGCTCCCCAATCGGGAATTGATATCACAAAAACATGCGATTTTTTGTCTTTTGTGAAATTAATAGCGATTTGCAGGAGCTCTTTAAATTCCTTACGGTAAACATCTTTTGATTCACCTCTATATTGATTATTTACACCTATTAGTAAAGTAACAATATCAAATTTATGCTCAGGTACCCCAGAGTCTTTGATTCCAGATTTCAATTCGCTGGTTGTCCATCCCGTCCTCGCAACTATGATCGGGGAGTTTATTATAAGGCCCTTTTTTGTAAGGTCATTTGCAAGCTGGTTTGGGAAATTCTCATAACGTTCTACTGACTCTCCTATGGTATAGGAATCGCCAAGCGCAAGATAATTTAACGGGTTCACAACCGTGTTTGTAGTGCTATCATTAACCATCGACTTTACCTCTCCTTTCTTACAGGCTAATATCAGTAATAATGATAGAATTACCATCGAATATCTCATATTCGACATTTACGGAATAACAAGAGATACGGATTTGAGAAATTTTACTAGTGCGGATGAGGTATCCACATTTTATAAACGTAACTGACTAATATAATTGACCCCGTAATAAGATATAGTGTTTTAATGAGCTTATCACTTCTTTTGCCGAACCAGTAGTTTGCCGATAACCCTACAATAAAAGTAATGAGAAGAGGAACCGTTGGTGGATACATATCAAAACTCTTTTCCCAATCCCCTTTTAGGAGAAATATTAGTGAGCGTTGAAATCCACATCCCGGACAGTCGATTTTAAAGAGATACTTAAACGGACATGGCAGCAAAAAAATATCCGCCTTGTCTAAGAAAGAAGACCAGGCGGATAAGATATATGTTATAAACACTAACAATTAAATTCCAGGGGTGGTAGGTGGTTTGTTAAATGGATCGTTGAACGGATTATTATTACCAAAAGGGTTGTTTGGATTATTAAAACCATTTTGTGCTTCTGCAGCAGATGGGCCTAAATACTTAGCATCACCAAAGCCTAATATAGGATAGAACACAATTGGCAAAATAATAAGTCCGACGGTAAAGCCTTCTGTTTTTCCGAAACTTTTACTTAGCAGATTCATTAGCCAAACACTAAATACAATATTTACACATGGTATTAATAACCAAAGTATCCATATTGTCGGTTTACCAACAATTTCGATAAGGACAATTAAATTGTAAATTGGTATTATAGCCGCCCATCCTGGTTTTCCGGCTTTAACGAAGGTTTTCCATAATCCGGCATAGACAATAACTAGCACGATTAAACAAAAGAAAACGGTTCCGGCGCCCAATCCGGCGGCGGCTGCTGAAGAGTACTCTGAATTGTAGTCCATAGGTTTTTGAGTTTTAATTTATATAAAGATAATCTTTATGTCAAAAAATCAAAATTTCAAATCCCTTTTTCAAGATGAATCAGATCAGCTGCATGCCAAACAGACTGGCAATATGATTTTTCAGCTTACCTTTAACCTCTTCCATATCTAGCGGATAGCCTAATTCACGTTGTATCGAGGTTACATCCTTATCGTCTATCCCACAAGGAACAATATTTTTAAAGTAGTTAAGATCTGTATTTACATTGAACGCAAAGCCATGCATGGTTACCCACCTGCTGCACCTCACACCCAATGCACATATTTTACGTGCTCTCTCATTATCAGCGTCCAGCCATACTCCTGTATAGCCTGGATACCGACCAGATATAATCCCGTAATCATTCAAGGTTAAAATAACCGCTTCTTCAAGTGTTCTTAAATAAAGGTGGATATCAGTAAAAAAATTATCCAGATCAAGAATTGGATAACCCACTATTTGCCCTGGCCCATGATATGTTATATCACCACCACGGTTAATTTTATAATATTTTGCCTCTTTTTCTAATAAACCTTGTTCATTAAGCAACAAGTTTTCCGGGTGACCACTTTTCCCTAAGGTATATACATGAGGATGCTCACAAAACACCAAAAAATTAGGGGTCTCCAGATTTGTGTTATTTGTTCGGTTTTGTGTTTTCAAAGCCACGCTTTGATTGAACAAAACTTCCTGTTTATCCCAGGCATCCTGATAATCAACAAGACACCAGTCTATAAATTCAACTTTCTTATTCATTTTATGAAAAGTTAAGCTACCACGTAACCTAACATATAGCCATCGTTAGTTTTAAAATAGTGCACAGTAAGCTCCAAAGCTCCTTCAGGAAGATCAACAAGAGCCTTAAGACTTCCTTCATCTTTAAGCTTAAAGGGCTTGATATGAATGTCTCGTTTAAACTCCAGTCCCTTTCTCCCATTCCATTTATAGATAGCTTCTTTTGCACACCAGCACACATATAATCCATTAGTGTTATCACCAATTTGTTTTTGAGCAAGTTCCGAGTCAGACAGAAACTTATTCCTTATGCTCTTTATTTTGTGTTTAATAAGTTCAATATCAACCCCCACCTTCTTCTTCTTACCAACAATTACCGACGCGTAATCGTAAGAATGACTTAAAGAAATATGGTATCCGAGGTTAGGAAGATATGGCTTACCGTGCTCATCCATGCGGCAGTCGATATATTCTGAAGTATTAAGCATTGTTCTTAATAGCACCCTTGTGCTTAGCCAATGAAGCAACCGCTTTCCATTATTTAACGATGAAATCACATCAAGCTCATGCTGCTTCAGTTGTAAACCCGAAATCAGCTGCTCTTCAGTTTCTTCGATTTTCCATACAGCAAGTATGGTATCCTCGTCAATATTTTTATTAAAAACTACAGGCATCTCTATTTTAGAAAACTATGCAAAAGTATCTTAAATTAATCATAATTTCGTCCAAATACTAGATAAAATGATACTGTCCGACAAACGAATACTGGAAGAAATAGATAAGGGAACCATTATAATAGAGCCTTTTAACCCCGAATGCCTTGGCACAAACTCATACGATGTTCATTTGGGCAAGTATCTGGCTACTTACAAAGACAGGGTTCTTGATGCAAAAGCACACAATAAAATAGATCATTTCGAAATTCCAAAAGAAGGATATGTGCTACATCCAGGCACACTGTATCTAGGTGTTACTTTAGAATATACAGAAACCCATGCCCATATTCCCTTTCTTGAAGGAAAATCAAGCACCGGTAGATTGGGAATAGATATCCATGCAACCGCGGGTAAAGGTGATGTTGGTTTTTGCAATACATGGACATTAGAAATTTCATGCGCACAACCTGTAAGAATATATGCCGGAATGCCAATTGGCCAATTAATTTACTTTATGGTTCAAGGCGATATTCAAACAATGTATAACACCAAAACTAACGCTAAATACAACAACAAAACCACAAAACCTGTAGAAAGCATGATGTGGAAGAATAAGTTCTAAAGTTAATATTTCGTATATTGAGGCTTTATTTGTTAAGGTTCTTATTTATGAAACGTAAGCTAATTCTGCCTTTGTTACTATGCTTTGGGATACTTATAACTTTTGCTTACAAAGCGGATGACGATCCGTTTAGTGCATTGATAAAGAAACTGGAGGCATATATTGAAAAGTATCCTCAGGAAAAAGTGCACTTGCATCTTGATAAACCCTTTTATGCCATCGGCGATGACATTTGGTTTAAGGCTTACGTTGTAAATGCTCAAACAGGAAAACCATCAACAATCAGCAATGCACTATATGTTGAATTGATCAGCGAAAAAGATTCCGTTAAAAAGCAGATTAAGTTGCCTGTGATTTCGGGATTTACCTGGGGCGACTTTAAACTTCCTGATTCTTTTACGGAAGGGAACTATCGAATAAGGGCATATACCCAATGGATGAAGAATGCGGGAACAGAATTCTTTTTCGATAAAACCATAAAAATTGGCAATTCATGGGCTAATAATGTTTACACAAACACCAGCTATGCTTTTAGCAAGCAAAATACCGCAGAAAAAGTAGATGCCAACATCAGGTTTACAGATAAAAAAGGTGTTCCATATGCACAAAGTGATGTCTCATACGAGGTTCAGTTAAACTTCAGAAGCCTGGCAAAAGGAAAAGCAGTAACCAATGATCAGGGAGAGGTAAACATCAGTTTTTTAAATACTCAGCCATCTTTGTACAAATCCGGAAAAATTATAGCTACGCTGACTCTTCCAGATAAGAAAAAGATGATCAAAGAAATTCCCGTTAAAGCAACATCAAATGCAATAGATGTCCAGTTCTTCCCCGAAAGCGGAAACCTAGTAGAAAGCCTACCTAATAAAATTGGAATCAAAGCCGTAAATGCTTCTGGATTGGGCGAAGATGTAAAAGGATCAATAATAGATAACGATGGTCAGGAAGTTACTCAATTTAGCACACAACACTTAGGAATAGGTAGTTTTATACTCAATCCACAGCCTGGAAAAACTTATGCTGCTAAAGTAAAATATAAAGACGGGTCTGAAAGCACTATAAATCTACCCCGAGTATTACCAAGTGGTTATATCATTACGGTAAACAGCAATACGGAAAATGTTGTTGCTAAAGTTTTATTGAGTCCCGATCTAATAGGAAATGGTGAGTTAAAACTAGTTGCACAAAACAATGGAAATGTTTATTTCATATCCAAAGCCGCTTCTCAAAAACAAATTATAACCACCTCAATTCCTAAAAAAGATTTACCATCAGGCATAATTCAGCTCACCTTATTCTCTGCTCGGAACACTCCCGTTGCAGAGCGCCTTGTTTTTGTAAATAATGTTAAGGACAAGATAACAACAAAGGTTTCAACCGCTAAAGAAAGCTACGCAAGGAAGGAAAAAGTTAACGTAAATCTTCAGGCAGATTTTGCGGAAAAGCCTGCGCAGGCAAGTTTTTCTATAGCTGTTACCAATACTACATCAGTAAAGCCTGACGAAGAAAATGAAAGCAACATTTTTACGACCCTGCTGCTTACTTCAGATCTTATTGGTTACATAGAAAAACCTAACTACTACTTTTTACATGATGATCAAAAAACACAACAGGATTTAGATAACCTAATGATAACCCAGGGATGGAGAAGAATATTATGGAAAAATATAATTAATAATGCAGGTCCAAATATTCGCTATGAACCAGAAAAATCATTAAAAATCAGCGGAGTAGTTACAAGTTATGGCGGCAAACCTTTACCAAACTCCAAGGTATCACTTTTCTCCTCCTCTGGAGGATTGTTCGCAATTGATACATTATCTGATGCACAAGGACGTTTCAATTTCGACAACCTGATCTTTAATGACAGTACTAAATTCATTGTACAGGCAAGAACCGCAAAAAACAAAAAGAGTGTAGATATAGTTCTTGATGTTGTATCAGGACAGATAGTTACTAAAAATAAAAATACCGGCGACATAGAGGTGAATGTTAATGAGGCCTTATCAGGATATCTGAAACAAAGTGAAAACTATTTTGACGATYTAACTAAACGCGGAATACTGGAACGTACAATTTTGTTAAAAGAGGTGAATATTGTAGAGAAAAAAAATCCAGCTAAAAATTCCTCAAATCTAAATGGTGCCGGTAACGCCGATGCTATTATAACGACAGACCAGCTTCAATACTGCACTACATTGTCGCAGTGTTTACAGGGTCGTGTTGCTGGCTTGATTATTAGAAATGGAACTCCATATTTAATGAGAAACAACGGCACACCAATGTCAATAGTTTTAGATGGTATGCAAATGGAAGGCGATTTTCTGGATAATATTAACCCAATGGATATTGAGACGATTGAAGTATTAAAATCTGCTGGCAACACTGCAATTTATGGTAGTCGTGGAGGTGGCGGTGTATTAGTCATTACCACTAAACGCGGAGGCGGCTATTCCAGCGCATCTACGTTTACACCAGGCATCATTCCTTTCTCGCCCAAAGGATATTATACACCAAGAGAATTCTATTCACCAAAATACGATGCTCCTGATAACAGACCAGATTACAGGACCACCATTTACTGGAATCCTAATATTGTCACAAATGAAAGTGGAAAAGCAGCCTTCAACTATTTCAATTCAGATGAACCCGGAACCTACAGAATCGTTATAGAGGGCATGGATATGCTTGGAAATTTAGCACGTACAGTTTACACCTATGAAGTAAAATAAATATAAATGAATACAATTAGAGTCACCATAAAAGATCACTTAAGCATTATCACGCTCGATAGAGGTAAATCTAACGCACTTAACCGTGAAATGATTACTGAATTAAATGACATACTCATAAACATAGCGGGTGATCCCAATATTGCTGGTGTAATTATCACCGGCAAAGAACATTTTTTCTCTGCCGGGTTAGACCTTATAGAATTATACAACTATTCAGAAGAAGAAGCTGAATSATTCTGGCATCTGTTTCTGAATTTTACAGCAACTATAACTGCATTTAAAAAACCACTAATTGCTGCCATAAACGGGCACAGCCCTGCCGGCGGATGCGTTATAGCCCTGGCTTGCGATTATAGAATAATGGCCGAAGGCAAATACATTATCGGGCTAAATGAAGTTCCGGTAGGCATAATTGTACCTAACAGCATTTTTAAGCTGTACTCATTCTGGATTGGACAGGCTAATGCTACCAGAAGTCTTTTAGAAGGGAAACTATTTACCCCTGGAGAGGCATTGCAGGTTGGTCTGGCCGACGAGATTGTAAATCCAGCCAGTATCCTCACAGCTGCCKAGAGAAAGATCAGAAAATACATGGCTATGGAGCGTAATACCTGGGAACAGAGTAAGCTCAACATCAGAAAAGATTTAATTACAGCAACCAGTGCAGATCAAAGTGAAGCATTGCAAGTAATGCTAAAACAGTGGTGGGCCCCCGCAACCCGTAGCATTTTAAAAACAATTATAGATAACCTGCAAAAGAAATAAGCCATGTTCAATCAGCCAATGTTAAGAGATGATGCCTTAAAAGGAAAAACAATTGTAGTTACGGGTGGTGGTACCGGTTTAGGGAAAGCCATGGGAACCTATTTTCTGAAATTAGGAGCAAACCTGGTGATCACAAGCCGTAAGCTTGATGTGCTTCAGCAAAYAGCTTTAGAAATGGAGAAAGAAACTGGCGGAAAAGTCCTCGCGCTAGCTTGCGACGTCAGGGAATATGAACAGGTTGAGCATGTGTTGGTCGAGACATTAAAAACCTTTGGGAAAGTTGATGCACTGCTTAACAATGCCGCTGGTAATTTCATTTCACCAACTGAACGCTTGTCAGCTAATGCTTTTTCTTCGATAATAGATATTGTTTTAAAGGGCTCTGTAAACTGTACCCTTGCTTTTGGCAAACATTGGATAAAAGAAAAACAAACCGCAAGTGTTTTAAACATTGTTACCACCTATGCTTTTACAGGCTCTGCATACGTAGTGCCTTCTGCGTGCGCTAAAGGCGGTGTGCTGGCCATGACACGCTCTTTAGCTGTTGAATGGGGCAAGTATGGTATCCGAACAAATGCCATTGCCCCTGGCCCCTTTCCTACTAAAGKTGCATGGGAACGGTTATTGCCCGGCGATCTGGCAGAGAAGTTCGATTTCAAGAACAGGGTTCCTTTGAAACGCGTAGGCGAACATCAGGAACTCGCTAATTTAGCGGCATTTCTAATCAGTGACTTCGCAGGCTACATTAACGGAGAAGTAATTACCATTGATGGCGGCGAGTGGTTACAAGGGGCTGGTCAGTTTAATGGTCTCGAAGCCATTCCGAATGAGATGTGGGATGCCTTTGAACAAATGACAAGATCAGCAAAGGGAAGCTAGCGCCTATTAAGCTTACCACCTGATTAAAGCACTTGCCCAGGTAAAACCAGAACCAAAAGCCGCAAGACAAACAAGATCTCCATCTTTAATCTTACCCTCTTCCCATGCCTCACAGAGTGCAATGGGAACTGAGGCTGCTGTGGTATTTCCGTATTTCTGAATATTATTAAATACCTTGTCGTCACTTAAGCCCAGTAATTGCTGTACATATTGGCTTATTCTTAGGTTAGCTTGGTGAGGAACCAACATATCAATATCTTTCTCTGTAAGATTGTTGGCGTTTAAAGCTTCTTTTATTACTTCCGGGAATTTTACCACTGCTTTTTTAAATACAGCAGGCCCATCCATATAAGGCAATGCGGCACCACTTTCCAACTGTTCTGCGGTCATGAATAACCCCCCAAGTTCCTGATCAGGATATCCGGGCTTATCCTTAAGCCATTTATTTGCCGAAGCGCCAGGATAATACATTGCCAAAATCTCTGCATCAGCACCATCGCTATGTAAATGTGTGCTTAATATACCCTGGTTCTCTTTCTGGGTAGGTTGTAAAACAACTGCCCCTGCCCCGTCCCCAAATATAACAGAAACATTTCTGCTCCTTGTTTCAAAATCCATCGCAAACGAATGTTTCTCACTACCCACAACAAGTATGTTCTTATACATGCCTGTTTTTATAAACTGATCTGCTACAGATAGTGCATAAACAAATCCTGAACATTGATTTCGGATATCAAGGGCACCTATTTCTTTCATTTTCATTTCGCGCTGCAGCAGAACCCCGCAACCGGGAAAATAATAATCAGGACTAAGTGTGGCAAAAATGATGAAGTCAACATCCTGTGCAGTAATGCCAGCACGTTCGATAGCAATTTTGGCAGCCTCAACACCCATCGTTGTAGTTGTTTCTTCAAGTCTATCCGCAAAACGACGTTCTTTTATTCCGGTACGCTCCTGTATCCATTCATCGTTTGTATCCATAAAACGAGATAAATCGTCATTAGAATAAACATTTTTGGGCACATAGTAGCCAATACCGGCAATCTTTGAACGCTGCATTATATTTGAGTTTAGTACAAATTTTAAGCAAAAATAACTTTAACTGCAACATTATTTTGAAATAAGCTTATTTTTGTAATATGTCAACAGAAACCAAAGAGGAAACATTTACATTAGAAGAGATCCTTACCTCATTAAAAACAGTTCACCGCTTAATATTATGGAACGATGATGTAAATACTTTTGATCATGTAATTCATTGCATGATGAAATATCTGGACTATTCTGAAACCCAGGCAGAAAAAATTGCATGGGAAGTCCATAACAAAGGTAAATGCGCTGTTTTGGAAGGTTCTTTTACTGAAATGGAAGTTTACCGTAAAATTCTTCAGCAGGAAGGGTTAACAGTATCTGTAGATTAGGTTAAATCCTTAAATATTTTCGTTAATTCTTGTTGTGTAGTTTGGGTTTTATCCTTTGCGTACCAGCCATGAAGTTTTTCGGCAATTTCCATCATATCACTGCTGTCTCTTTTCCAACCGGCCAGTAACTCCTGCAGAATGTCAGGTCTTGGGCCCCATTTCTTAACGACATCCCCTTTTTCATCTAGAATTAATAATACTGGAATGGCCCTGCCACCTTTGGTTAGATGCGCATCAATCAATGGCAAATTTTTATCCCTCAAAACAAACCTGAGTTCAAATCTATCAGGAAAGCTCGTTGCTATTTTATCAAAAACAGGCACAATCTGCGCTGCATCCCCACACCATCCTTCGGAAATTACCAGAAACCGATATTTATTTTTTACGTTGTTAAGCACATTCAGGAATTCCTCATTTAATTTCACCGTTTTATCAACCCTGCTCATTCGTTGCACATTCATTTTAGTGTAATGCAACATTGCATCAGAATCATCAGGACCTGTGGTTTTATGTTGTAATAAAAGCTCATCAATCAGAATTCTATACTGCTGATAGGTCATCCCGTCGTTAGAAAAAATATTAGTGTAGTTGATCATATTTGCTGTAATAAAATAGTTACTCCTGTATTATTAAACTTTCCCTCCGTTTCTTTGTCCCTCCTTAAAGAAACCTAATAAAAAAGAAAGATCCGAATGAAGAATTCTACGTGCAAAGTTCTGTTTTTAGCTATTGCCTTTTGTATTACAACTGTAAAACTTAATGCCCAAACCACTGGAGAGGGTCAAATTACAGCCAAAGTTGTTGATGCGCAAAGTAATGAAACTGTACCATTTGCTACAGCCACTATCCTTAACAGAAAAACAAAAGCAATTATTAAAGGTGCACAAACTGATGTAAATGGTAATTTACTTATCAGTAGTCTACCTAAAGGCGTATTTACCTTCAAAATAAGTTATGTTGGTTACCAAACAATGGTTAGAGATTCCATTTCTATTTCCGATGCTCAGAAAGTAATTAATCTCGGCACAATCAAAATGAAGCCAGCCAAAGGAACTGTACTAAATGAGGTGGCTATCACTGCTCAAAAAAGCGCCATTCAACTTGGAATAGATAAAAAAGTTTTCGCTGTTGATCAAAGTTTAGTTAGCGAGGGAGGATCTGCTTCAGATTTACTTCAAAACGTACCCTCTGTTCAATCTGATATTGATGGTAATGTAAGCCTTAGAGGTTCAACCGGAGTAAAGGTTCTGATAGATGGCAAACCATCACTTATAGCCGGTGGAAACGTGGCTCAAATACTGCAATCTATACCTGCAAGCTCCATTGAAAGCGTTGAGCTCATTACCAATCCATCCGCAAAATATGATGCAGAGGGCCAATCAGGAATTATCAATATCGTATTAAAAAAGAATAAGAAATTAGGTTTCAATGGCTCCGCAGCATTCAGTGCAGGCAACCGAGATAATTATAACGCAAGCACAAACTTGAGTTTTCAAAACAAAAAGATAAACCTTTACGGAAATTATGGTTATCGTTATGGCAACCGTATTGGTGGCGGATATAGCAATATCACCTATCTGGACAGCCCCTTCCCTACAATTTTTGCCAATCAAAACACCGATTCAAAATCACAGGATAAAGGCCACAACATAAAAGCCGGTATCGACTATAGTATTACAGACAAAAGTGTAATCAGTTTTTCGGGAGGCTTCAATTCACGAGATAACGACAGGAACGAATTTCTGAATATCGATAAGCTTGATGGTGGTAAAAATCCTCTGGAATTGAGCAATAGAAACAATACAAACAAAGGATTTGGGAGTAGTTATGATCTTAACTTGGACTTTAACCAGAAATTTAAAAAACCAAGAGAAGAACTAACCTTTAATCTAAGTTTCTCTGAAGGCACAAACGACAACGATCAGATCTACAGCACAAACATCTATAATATTGATGGGGATGCAGCCAGCTCACTGCCGAACATCCAGCGAAATGATGGAACGGGCTTTAACAGAAGTTACAATGTTCAAACGGATTATACCTTACCAATTGGTAAAGCTGGGAAAATTGAAGCAGGTTACAGAAGTCAAATTCGTTTAGCAGAAAACACAGCATTTTCTGATCAGTTAAACAACCTTACCGGAGAATACGAAGTAAATTTCGCCCTAACCAATGAGTTTAATAGTAAGGACCAGGTTCATGCCCTTTACTTTAATTATCAAAATCAGGTTAAGAATTTTGGTTATCAGGTGGGTGTAAGAGCAGAAGATGCCACATTAGATACTCGTTTAGGGATGTATAAGTTGAATCAGTTAGAATATATTCCTGGAAAAGTAGCCTATACAAGATTGTATCCAAGCGTATATTTAACCCAAAAATTTAAAGGTGAGCAACAAGTACAGCTTAGTTATAGCAGAAGAGTTAACAGGCCAAGAGGATGGGATACCAACCCATTTCTTGACGTATCTGACCCGCTTAATTACCGTCAGGGTAACCCCAATCTGAAACCGGAGGATGTACATGCTTTTGAACTAAGCTATAGTAAGTTCTGGCCTAAAGTAACATTCACTTCCAGTGCATATATACGCCAAACCAATGATGTTATACAGAGGGTAAGAACAGAACCTGATGAAAATGGAATCACAATTGTAACTCCGCAAAACTTAACAAAACAACTATCAAGCGGACTTGAATTAATCGGACGGGTTGATGTTGCTAAAGCCTGGAACTTTACAACTAACGTAAACTTATATCAAAGCAAAATTAATGGAGTACCTGCTTTCGGAATTGTGGAAAACTCTGGTTTTAGCTGGAATGCCAACTTAACCAATAACTTCGTTTTACCTTACAATGTATCTCTTCAGATTAGGGGGGATTATCGTGCACCAGAAGTAATGGCCCAGGGTAAAAGAAATGCAATGTACGGCGTAGATGCAGGTGCTAAGTATGATTTCAAAGACAAAAAGTCTTCACTTAGCCTAAATATAAGGGACGTGTTTAGTACACGAAGATGGAGTATGACCACCAATGGAGTCACCTCAACAATCGATTTTAGAAGATTTATGCAGGGAACCATGGCCAATTTAACTTACTCTTATCGCTTTGGCAACAACGATTTTAAGTTCAAAAAAACTAAAAAACAAGACCAACAGGATTCCAGACCTGACGAAGAATCATTTTAGTTAATTTGTATATTGCGAACATGGAAAGTACAAACCCTTGGAAGACCATCGAGAGCAATAAAATATATGAGAACAATTGGATCAGTTTAACTGAGCATCAGGTTATCAATCCTTCAGGTGGCAAAGGCATTTATGGCGAAGTACATTTCAAAAATATCGCCATAGGAATTTTGCCACTTGATGAAGATTTAAACACATGGCTTGTTGGACAATACAGATACCCGATAAAAGCCTACAGCTGGGAGATACCTGAAGGTGGGGGAGCTCTTTTGGCAAATCCGCTGGATGGCGCCAAACGTGAACTTATTGAAGAGACCGGCCTGATGGCGACAGAATGGATCGAAATTCAACGGATGCACCTGTCTAACTCGGTAAGCGATGAACTCGCAATTATTTATGTCGCTAAAGGCCTAACTCCTGGTGTTTCCTCACCTGAGGAGACAGAGCAGCTTGTAGTTAAAAAGCTGCCTTTTAATGATGCCTACCAAATGGTTATAAATGGAGAAATTACCGATAGCATGAGCGTGGCAGCTATCTTGAAAACTAAAATTCTATTACAGGAAGGTCATTTATAACCAAAATACAGTAATTTTGTTCAGCTTTACCGTATAAACTATGAATAAGTTTTTTGGCTATATTTTTAGCCCCATCTTTTATCTGTTTTTCTTTTTAACACTGGTTATATTCCAACCCATTCAATGGGTCTCTTATCGTTTGTTTGGATATAAAGCCCATAAAACTTCGGTAGATGCACTTAATTTCTTTCTCACTTATTGTGACATTTTCTTAGGCTCTTCAATAACATTTAAAAACGACCAGAATCTGCCGCTCAACAGGCCTATCATCTTTGTTGCCAACCATCAAAGTATGTATGATATTCCGGGCTTAATATGGTTCCTCAGAAAGTACCATGTTAAATTCATTTCTAAAATTGAATTAACAAAAGGCATCCCCTCTATTTCGTTTAACCTGAAATATGGAGGCGGTGCAAACATAGATCGCAAAGACAGTAAGCAAGCTATTTCTGAAATTATAAAACTGGGCAGAAGGATGAAGGAAAACACATGGTCTACTATGATCTTCCCTGAGGGTACACGCGCAAAAGACGGCAAGCTAAAAAGTTTTCAGGTAGGTGGTATTGCAACCCTGTTAAAAGTTGTACCAAATGCATTGATAGTTCCTGTGGCAATAGAAAACTCATGGAAGCTGGTTCGCTACGGCAGTTTTCCTTTAAGCTTCGGCGAACGTTTACGATGGACAGTTTTAAATCCAATAGAACCCGAAGGCAGAAACCCCGAAGTAGTTACTCTTGAAGCTGAGAATGCAATAAGAACAAAACTAAATCAAATAGCTGTGTTATAAGCCGCCATTCCATTTATATATTCTTGTTATCTATGTGTTTAAAAAACTCATCACGATAGGTATCTCCAATGGGAATAATCTTCCCAAAAATAGAAATACGACTTCTTTCTATACTCTCTATTTTATCAAGCGAAATGATATAAGATTTGTGAACCCTTACAAACTGGCCCTTTGGCAAAGTCTCATCCATTTTTTTCATATTCTGCAGTGTAATAATACGCTCTGCCTTTGTATAAATAGATATGTAATCTTTTAAACCTTCTATATAAAGAATATCATCAAGTTGAATCTTCTGGATTTTATGCTCTGTTTTAACAAAAATAAAGTCCTGTATTGGATTCGACGCCACTGGCGAAGGAGCTGTCGCTACAAAGGATTGAGGCACAGCAGCTGGTTCTGCAATCTTCATTTGATTATGCACCTTTTCCACAGCTTTATAAAAACGATCAAATGCAATCGGCTTTAACAAATAATCAGACACATTTAGATCATAGCTTTCAAGCGCATACTGAGAATAAGCTGTTGTTAAAATGTAATTAGCCTTTCCATTCGCTATTTTAAGGAACTGTATACCTGTTAACTCTGGCATCTGGATATCTAGAAACACCAAATCAATGCCCCCAGCCTGAACAAGCTGCAAAGCCTCTATAGCATTTTCAGTCCGCTTAACTAATTCAAGAAACGGAACTTTAGAAACATAGTCCTCAATAATATCAAGTGCTAACGGCTCATCATCAACCGCAATACATTTTAACTTTGTCATATATCAAGCATTAACTCACTGGTGTAATGGGTAGCCGAATTTACAATATTTAATTTATACCTATCCGGATAAAGTAATTGCAATCTCCGTTCAACATTGTTTAGGCCTACGCCACCCATCTCATCCTTATTATATTTATTCTTTTTATTGGTTATACTAAAATGCAATATCTTTTGATTGGCAATAATATTGATCTTAATCGGATTTTTAGGATCATTAGCTACCCCATGCTTAAAAGCATTCTCAACAAATGATATTAATATTAAAGGCACGATCTGTTGATTATCAATTTCTCCATTCATTGTAAATTCAACAGCTGCACCATCTTTAAATCTCAATTTCTGCAGTTCTATAAAACTTTGCACATATTCAATTTCTTTACTTAAAGAAACCCAGCTGTCATTACTTTCATAGATCATATAGCGCATAATTTCTGAAAGCTTTAGTATTGCATCAGCAGTTTTATCAGATTTCTGATAAGCCAGGGAATAAATGTTATTCAAAGAATTGAACAGAAAGTGAGGGTTCAATTGTGACTTTAAAAATTGCAATTCCATTTCCTTCTTTTCACTTTCCAAATTACGCTGCGTATGTTCATTACCAAACCAGTCTATTGCTAATTTAAGCAGCGAACTAACAACTATAAAAAAGCCCGAAATAAACAATGCACTAATTGCATAGGTAGAAATAGGTGTATACTCGGCAACGCCATTACTGTTAAGGTGCTGCAAAATAGTCTCGGCATGCAAAGTAGCTATAACCGTTTTGATGAAACTCATCATCAACATTAGTAAAATGATGGATATGATGTAAAGGCCATACCTCTTGTTCTCTTTTACCAATAAGGGAATTAACAGTGTATAGTTAATATAAAAGATAGAAATATTGATCAATCCCGAAAAKCCAAAGTTTATGGCCAGCTTATATAAAGACACCGGTTCTTTGCTGTAAATAACCAATACAGTCACAAACAGAACAATAAAGAGCCAAAAGAGAAGATGTATAATAATGGAGTTTCTACTTTTCATTAAACGATGACTAAACAAAATTTCATAGGTCCAAAATAAATTAATTAGCGTGCTTAAGCAGTTCGCTTTCGACGAACTGGCATTTTTTTTCTACCAACTCGCAAAATAATACAACTAATCACAAAACTATTCATTTTAACCGTTTATCTAGGATAATATGTACTTCGTCTAAAAGATTTTAGCAGCATTTTTTTATTTATTCTATTTGTTTCATCAAAACAAAACGATTATGAAAAAGTTAGCAAACGTATCGCCATTTTTACTTTTACTGGTTCCTGTTTTCATCATGATGATTTTAACATTTGCCACAAGTATATCAAATAGCCATAATGAAGACGTTGCTTTGAAATCTTCATCAGCCAACAAAACTGAAATGGTAAAAGTAAGCAACCCTTTCTCTAAATAAGAGAACGGTACTATATATAGGTGTACTAAACCTTGTTTAGTACACCACAAAAAATAAGTTTAGTTTTAGTTAATAGTAAGAGATGGCGGTTTAGGTCCGCCATTTTCTTTATCTGCCCGGTCTGGGTGTAATAATCAGACTTTCATGTCCATCGGCATCTGTAGACTGTACTCCAAAAAAATAGTTATCCTTTGAATAAGCAATAGTTGCAGAGGTATCATTTACAAAAATCTTCTTTTCCCAAACTGGCGAGGTAGTTTCGCGCACCAACACATAATAGCCTGACGGAAGTTTTCCTTTAGGAGCATTCCATTTGAGCGTTGTTTTATTGGTAAGTGCTGATGTCAGCATGATTACGTCTTCAGGCTCCCCGGCTGATGAAGCAAGATTTGAAAGTACTGCCAAATTCATTCTGGCTATTTTCTGCAGATAGCCATAGTCAACATATTCCGGTAAATCACCATATTTAAATCCACCTTCAGTCCTAATATCCTGATGCTGCCTATTAAAATCTTCATTCATTTCAGTTATTCTTACAGCAGTAAATCCTTGCAAAGAAAAGGGTGTATGATCTCCCCCTCTTAAAAACCTGTCCCTTCTGTAAACCAATTTCACAGTCAGATTATCTACATACCGCTCTCCAACCTCTTTAATATATCTCGAGGCCTGTCTTGCCATACCATCATTTTCTGCTCCTATAGATTGGCGCATAGTTGCCTCTTCTTTGGTTTCTGCAGCAGGAACACCTTCACTAAACACCCTCACCATTGTGTTATTTTTAATGTCAGTTTCCATTCCATAAGAATTACCTATCATATCATTATTCATTACCAGGTGAACATTCCAGCCTTCTTCCTTTGCTCGCTTTGCGAGGTTTGCAGCCCCGTAAAGCCCCTGTTCCTCGCCAACCATTGCTACAAACATTATTGTGCTGCGAAAATGACCTTTACTCATTACCCTGGCCATCTCCAATACACCAGCTACACCTGAAGCGTCATCATTTGCACCCGGAGCAAAATCTTTAACATTCATTACATCCGTGACTCTTGAATCATAATGTCCGCACACCAATAAAATCCTCTTGTCACTCGGATCTGTTCCAGGCAACACAGCAACCACATTTTTGAGCACTGAAGGGGTAATTATTCTCTTCCCATCTGCTTTCTGAGTAAATGCATCATAAGAAACTTGTAACCGGCCTCCTCCCAGTTTGCCATATTTTTCAAACTCTGATTTTATCCATGTTCTTGCAGCTCCTATCCCTGTTTTTTTACTGGAAGTATCACTTAGCGTATGTCTGGTATTAAAGGACACTAGCTTTCTTACCAGATTTTCCAAATTAGTTGCAGATACGTCATCAACCATTTTACTGATCGTAGCATCTTTTACAATCACTTGCTGTGCATTTACCGCAGCCGAATTAAGAAAAAAGAGTAAGGTAAACCAGAGCAATCTGTTTATTATCATAACAAAGGGTGTAAATATTCTGAGGAAGATACGATTCAAAAATAAATCTTCAATAAATATTTTGAAAACTAAATAATTAGTTTTAAGTTTATACTAAGTTTTTAGTTATACAAATATTGCGCAGTATACATATAGCTAAAATCACACTAAACACTAAACTAATAATTCATGGAAATTAAAGATTTAACAAAAGCAGAAGAACAGATTATGCAAATTTTATGGCAGATAGAGAAAGGGTTCGTTAAAGACGTAATGGATTTCCTGCCAGAGCCTAAACCGGCTTACAATACTGTTTCTACAATCATCCGCATTCTGGAGGTAAAAGGATTTATTGATCACGAAGCCTTTGGCAAAGCCCATAAGTATTTCCCTTTAATTAGCAAGGAGGAATACAAACGTCATGCTACAGAAAAACTGTTGGGCAACTACTTTGAAAATTCAGTGGAAAGCATGTTCTCTTTCTTTGTTAAAGAAGAGAAACTTGATCTGAGTGATGTTGATGAAATTCTTAAAATGATTAACAAAATTAAAAACAGACCAAGATGACCTGGGCACATTACATCCTTCAAGTCAATATTTACCTAGTTGTATTTTATGGCTTTTATAAGTTATTGTTAGACAAGGAAACTTATTTTCTATTGAATAGAATTTATCTGGTTGCTGCCGGAATATTATCTCTTGCAATACCCTTTTTAAGATTTGAATGGTTTACAACACAGCCGGCTACTCAACCGGTATATACCGGGGTTGTTCAAATCAATGATTTTATCACTCAAATGGCAGTCGTAAAAGACGATGCCAACAGCTTTAATCTAGGCAATACGCTGGTGTTTATTTACCTTGCCGGTATTTTATTCTTTGTTGGCAGATTTATCTTTCAGCTCATTTCTGTACAGATTTTACTAAAAAGAAAAAAAAGCGGATCAGCATTCTCCTTTTTTAAGAAAAAAGTTATTGACCAAAACCTACCGCAAATTCAAACCATTCAAAAACACGAGGAAATTCACATCCGACAATGGCACACACTTGACGTACTCTTTTTCGAAGTGGTGGGAATAATCACGTGGTTTAATCCTGTAATCTATTTTTATAAGACAACGGTTAAACACATCCATGAATATCTGGCTGACGAAGAAGCCGCAAGCTATCAGGGAGATAAAGAACAATATGCATTATTACTATTAAGCAGTGCATTTGGAATTCCTGCAAATACACTAACGAATAGTTTTTTTAATAAATCATTGATTAAAAAAAGAATCTATATGTTACATAAACCAAGATCCAGAAAAACTGCAATGCTAAAATACGGGATGTTTGTTCCTCTATTTGCAGTTACCCTGATTATGTCTTCGGCAACAATCAGAAACAATGAGAAAATAAAAAAAATAGCTGAGGAAATTCCTTTCGAAGAACCTTTAAACATTGTTAAACAAGCTATCAAAACAACCATTGTTGCTCCTCTTACATCAAATACTACAGGTATTGATTCATCGTGGACAGAATTTTATAAATACTTAAAAAGATCAATAAGGTATCCTGGAAATGCTTACAATTCGAATATTCAGGGAGCGAGTCAAATAAAGTTTACCGTTAAAAATGGAGTAATTGAGGGGGTAAGTGTTGCTACGAAAGCTTTAGGTGGAGGATGTGATGCAGAGGTAATGAGAGCTATATTAACCTATCCGGACTTTAAAGCAAATAATGACGGAAAGTACAGCCTTCCCTTTTCATTCACATTGATGGGTGACGAAAACACTACTACTACTTCCAATGAAACAAAACCTACACCTATTAGCGGTTATACCCAATTAAGTGAAATCGTTATAAGAGGTTATAAACCGAAAACAACTGATAAAAACGAAACCTTGAATGAAGTCGTTATTAGGTCTGGCGAAGGAAACATCAATGTGCAAAGCGAGCCAGTGTATGATTTTGTATCACTAGAAACACAACCTAGTTTTCCTGGAGGAATGAACCTATTTTACGAATACTTAAAGAAAAGCGTTAGGTACCCAAAAGAAGCTTTTGAAAATAAAATAGAAGGTAAAGTGTTTCTAAGTTTTGTTGTTGAAACAGATGGTTCATTAACAGATATCATGGTAGATAGAAAACTTGGTAGCGGCACTGATGAAGAAGCAGTAAGGGTATTAAAGGAAAGTCCAAAATGGATTCCGGGAGTTCAGGATGGCAAAAAAGTACGGGTAAAATATAACATTCCTATAAGTTTTGCACTAAACAGAACTACTGCCGATTTGCAAGGAAAAACACCAGGAATACAAATCAATGACGCTAGGCTATCAACTATTAATAGTCCTACACAACCTTTGTACGTACTCGATGGGGAAAAACAGAAGGATTTTAAATTAGCAAATCTAAATCAGGATGACATTGCCTCCATAGAAGTATTAAAAGATGAAGCCGCAACTACATTATACGGAAAAGATGCACAATATGGAGTCGTAAAAATTACTACTAAAGCTAAACAAGCACCTGATTTAAAGAAGAAAGAAGCCAAAGAGAAAGTTTATGACTTTGTCTCAACAACTACTCAGCCTTCATTTCCAGGCGGTATGGAGAAGTTCTACGACTACTTAAAGAAAACAGTTAAATACCCAAAAGAAGCACAGGAGAAAAACATTCAGGGAAAAGTTTTTATTTCTATGATCGTTGAAAAAGACGGCTCTTTAACCAATATTCATATAGACAGAAAACTTGGTGGAGGCACGGATGAGGAAGCAGTAAGGGTTATGAAAGCAAGTCCAAAGTGGACCCCTGGAACTCAGGGAGGTCAAAAAGTAAGAGTAAAATACAACATACCGATTTCATTTACGCTCTCTAAATAACGCTCAAATAACACAAAACCCCAGCTAAAATAGCCGGGGTTTTGTGTGTAATACCCTTGTCTCGTTAGATAAATCTATTAAATAGATTCCTCAGATACAAATTTTGCTGAATAAAAATCTCTATTCATACGTGCGATATTCTCTAATGATATTCCTTTAGGGCACTCTGCTTCGCATGCACCGGTATTGGTACAGTTACCAAAACCTTCAGCATCCATCTGAGCAACCATACTTTGAACCCTGCGATAACGTTCTGGCTGTCCCTGAGGCAATTGCGCCAACTGTGATATTTTTGCAGATACAAATAGCATTGCGGAAGCATTTTTACAAGTAGCAACACAAGCACCACAACCGATACAAGCTGCAGCCTCAAAAGCTGAATCTGCCTGAACTTTAGGAATAGGAAGATTGTTCGCATCCTGAGCATTGCCCGTATTTACTGATATAAAGCCTCCAGAAGCAATGATTCTGTCGAATGCAGTACGATCTACCATCAAATCTTTTATCACTGGAAAAGCCTTTGCACGCCATGGCTCAACAACAATGGTATCACCATCTTTAAATGAGCGCATGTGCAGCTGGCAGGTAGTGATACCTTCTTTTGGTCCGTGCGGTCTTCCGTTGATGAACATAGAACATGCCCCACAAATTCCTTCCCTGCAGTCATGATCAAAAACAACCGGTTCTTCACCTTTAGCAACCAGGTCTTCGTTCAGTACGTCGAACATTTCTAAGAAAGACATATCAGGAGATACTTCTGATATCTTGTAATCTACCAAACTGCCTTTGGCTTTGTTATTCTTTTGACGCCAGATCTTAAGCGTTAAATTCATATTTCCTGTACTCATAATATTGAGATTTTAGTACTTAGCTATTTATAACTTCTTTGTGCAACTTTGATATTTTCAAACTTCAATTCTTCTTTATGAAGTTCAAAAGTTACATCACCTTTATATTCCCATGCAGCAACATAAGCATAGTTTTCATCATCACGTAATGCCTCTCCCTCTTCAGTTTGATACTCTTCTCTGAAGTGACCACCACATGATTCATTTCTATTCAATGCATCCATACACATCAACTCACCTAGTTCAATAAAGTCGGCCACACGACCAGCTTTTTCAAGCTCTGGGTTCATTTCATCTGCACTGCCAGGTACACGTAAATCGCTCCAAAACTCTTTACGAAGTTGCTGAATTTCAGCGATACCTTCTTTCAGACCTTTTTCATTACGCGCCATACCACATTTCTCCCACATGATCTTTCCTAATTTTTTATGGAAATGATCTACAGATTTGGTTCCTTTAATAGACAAGAACTTGTCAAGAATCGCCTTGGCACTTGCCTCAGCTTCTACAAATGCCGGGTGATCTTGTGGAATTGGTTTAGTAGCCAGTTCTTTTGAAAGATAAGCACCAATAGTATATGGGATAACAAAATATCCATCAGCCAAACCTTGCATTAAAGCCGAAGCTCCTAAACGGTTCGCTCCGTGATCTGAGAAGTTAGCCTCACCTAAAGCATATAAGCCCGGTACAGTAGTCATTAAGTTGTAATCTACCCATAAGCCACCCATTGTATAGTGAACAGCAGGATAAATACGCATTGGCAATTCATAAGGATCTTCTCCGGTGATTTGCGCGTACATATCAAACAGGTTACCATATTTTTCTTTGATTACCTCACGACCTAATTTCATACAGGTTTCTTTATCCGGATTGTGGATATTGTGCTTACTAGCCTCAATTCGGCCGTAACGCTCTGTATTTGCTTTAAAGTCAAGATAAACGGCAAGCTTAGAATTACCCACTCCGTAACCGGCATCACAACGCTCTTTAGCTGCACGAGATGCAACATCACGAGGAACAAGGTTACCGAAAGCAGGGTATCTGCGCTCTAAATAATAATCTCTTTCATCTTCAGGAATTTCTGAAGCCTTACGAGGATCGTCTTTTTTCTTAGGAACCCAAATACGTCCATCGTTACGTAACGACTCAGACATCAGGGTCAGTTTAGACTGATGATCTCCCGAAACCGGGATACAAGTAGGGTGAATTTGAGTGTAACATGGGTTACCAAAGAAAGCTCCCTTTTTGTGCGCTTTCCAGGCTGCAGTTACGTTACTGCCCATTGCATTTGTAGACAAGTAGAATACGTTTCCGTAACCACCACTACACAATAATACAGCATGGCCTGAATGACGCTCAAGCTCACCGGTAAGTAAGTTACGCGCTATAATCCCTCTTGCTTTGCCTTCCACTACAACAACTTCGAGCATTTCATGACGGGTAAACATTTCAACTTTACCCATACCTACCTGACGCTCTAAAGCGCTATATGCTCCTAAAAGCAATTGCTGACCGGTTTGTCCGGCAGCATAAAATGTTCTTTGAACTTGTGTACCACCAAAAGAACGGTTGTCTAATAAACCACCATATTCTCTTGCCAACGGCACACCTTGTGCCACACACTGATCTATAATATTAGCACTTACCTCAGCCAAACGGTGTACGTTAGCCTCTCTGGCACGGTAATCACCACCTTTTATCGTATCATAAAACAAGCGATAAGTACTATCACCATCATTCTGATAATTTTTTGCCGCATTGATACCACCTTGAGCTGCAATAGAGTGCGCTCTTCTTGGTGAATCCTGAAAACAAAAACACTTAACCTTATAACCCATTTCTGCAAGGGTTGCTGCCGCAGAGGCGCCAGCAAGTCCGGAACCTACTACAATTATTTCGATGCTTCTTTTATTGGCCGGATTAACCAATGGCATAGAAGAACGTAATTTAGTCCATTTATCGGTTAATTCTCCTTCGGGTATATGAGCATTTAATTCTGCCATGTTATTTAAACTTAAGATCAAAAATTAATTAATATAGCCCAGATACATCACAATGGGCATCAATGCAAAAATCAAAGGGATAATGATTGAAAACCAAAAACCGAATCCTTTGATGAGCGGAGTATATTTCTTGTGGTTCCAGCCCAATGTCTGAAATGCAGAAGAAAAACCATGTAATAGGTGATAAGCTAATGAAACCATTGCCAGTACATAAAGTAACACCAACCACGGATTTTTAAACGTTTCTACCATTACAGCAAATAGGTCGTGGTTTCCGTTCGCATCTACTGTAGGAATTCCTGTAAAACGAGACATTACCCAGAATTTAGAAATATGAACAATCAGGAATATCAACAATAATGTTCCCAATAAACCCATAGAGCGGGAGTACCATTTACTATTAGCGGCACCATTGTTCACTGCATACCTTTCAGGTCTTGCAGCACGGTTTTGAAAAACAAGCCTAAATCCTTGAACAATGTGAGCAAGCAAGCCTGCAAACAACACAACTTCCATTGCGCGGATTATCCAGTTGGTGCCCATAAAATGTGCGCCCATATTAAAGGTTAAGCCACCGTCATTAACAATAATCAGTGAATTGATGAAACAATGCACGACAAGGAATGAGATAAGGAACAGGCCGGTGATACCCATTATTAATTTTTTTCCTATAGATGAGGAAAAAGCGTTTCCGAAACTAGCCATTAGAATTATATTTTAGTTCTGTTGTGCAAAAGTATTTAATAAAAGAATTAATATGTTAATTTCAGATACAAATCGACTATTTAGAAACATTCTAATATTACAATATTATGATAAATAAAAAACGGAGAACAACTTTCGTTATCCCCCGTTCCAATTATAGAAAAATGAGCTTAGAAACTGAATGTGTAATTCCCATTCGGTCCAACACCTGAAATGGTAGTCATTCCATTTTTTGATGATGGCAATGCGTCTTCTACATCTTTAATACTGTTCACGGGTTTACCGTTTACTGTTGTAATTAACATTCCTTTAGGAATATCTATAGAATCAAACACCTTACCTTCTTGTATGTCAGTAACAACCACTCCGTTTTTAACGCCATACTTAGCTTTTAGCGCCGCTGGGGCTGGGGCAAAAGAAGCACCAAGTTTCCCAATGCTGGCTCCGGTAGCTTTTCCTGTCGAAGCAGTTTTAGTTGAAACGCCACCTGTATTATCTCCTTTCAAAGTAATGGTAGCATTTTTCTCTGAACCATCTCTTAGATAGGTAAGCTGAACTTTATCACCAGGACTTAAACGTCCAATTTTTTCTTGCAAATCTGGTGAATCATAAATTACAGCACCTTCAACCTTTTTAATGATGTCTCCTTTTTGCAAACCTGCAGCTGCTGCTCCGCTACTAGGCACTACATCAGTAACATAAAGTCCGGTATTTTCCTTAATCTGGAATTTCTCAGCCTGATCCGCATCTAATGGAGCAAACATTACACCTATATAGCCACGCTTAACTGTACCAAATTTTCTGAAATCATCAAGAATCTTTTTAGCCAAATTGATTGGAATAGCAAAGCCGTAACCCACGTTTGTACCAGTTTGTGATGCTATAGCTGCATTAATACCAATTAACTCACCATTTGCATTTACCAACGCACCCCCGCTGTTTCCAGGATTAATAGCCGCATCTGTCTGAATGAAAGATTCAATACTGCTGTTTGTACGTGTAGGCAATTTACCTGTTCTTTGGTATTCATCATACTCTTGCTGAGTTGGCTGATCCTGAGTTCTGGCCAAAATACCTATGCTACGTGCTTTTGCACTTACAATACCGGCTGTAACAGTTGTTTGTAAATCAAGCGGGAAACCTACAGCCAATACCCACTCACCAATCTGAACATTATCAGAATTTCCCATTTTTACAACTGGCAAATCAGTTGCATCTACTTTTATAAGGGCCAAATCTGTATTTGGATCTTTACCGATCACTTTAGCACTCACCTTGCGTCTGTCAGACAACACCACCTCAATTTTATCAGCATTTTCTACCACGTGATTATTGGTAACGATATAACCGTCTGGAGTCAATATTACTCCAGAGCCGGAGGCTGCTCTTGGTGCACGTTGCATTCTTCTGCCCCCTCCACCAAAAAACTCATCGAACATATCCATTGGAGATGACTCGCCACTACCGCCTGAATATGAGGTTCTGATATGCACTACCGCAGGCGAAACTGCAGCCGCCGCTTCAACAAAATCAACCGCCCCAGCCGAAGAGATCTTAGAATTACTTGCAAAAAGTACTTTTTGCTGATCCTGAAACGATAATTGAGCAGTTTTTGGTTCTAACAATTTGTAGCCACCAATTGCAGCTGCACCACCTATAAATGCAGCCAACACTATTAATCCTATTCTTTTCATTTATATATTATTTATTTTATTTCCTTTTGTAAACTCATACAAGTCTCATATTTGCTTACAATTGCTTTTCTTTTCATTGATTTAGTCAAATTTAATACCATATCAACGATATTTGCATCTGAAATAAGTCACGAATACTGTTAAAAAATGTTAAATGAACACCACGCATTAAAGATGAACATTCACTTCTTCAAATACCAGGGAGCTGGCAACGATTTTATTCTGATTGATAATCGCGATCTTTCCTTTAAATATACGGATAATAATGCTGTTTTACAACTCTGTAACAGGCGTTTTGGCATTGGTGCAGACGGTTTAATGCTTTTACAAAACCATGCAGATTACGATTTTGAAATGCTTTATTTTAATTCAGATGGTAACCTGGGCAGTATGTGTGGAAACGGGGGAAGATGTATAGTAGCGTTTGCCAAACACCTGGGTGTAATTGATCAAGAGACTGATTTTTTGGCAGTTGACGGGCCGCATTATGCCAAGATTTCAGAAGAAGGCAATTGGGTAGACCTCCAGATGATCGACATCGACACCATTAATAAAGATGGCGACGCGTATGTTCTAAATACAGGATCGCCTCATTATGTAGCAGAAATGCAAAACTTAAAGGATTACGATGTTTATCAAAACGGCAAGGCGATAAGAAACAACGAAACTTATAAAAAAGAAGGAATCAATGTAAACTTCGTAGAAGATAAAGGCGATTACCTGTTTGTCCGCACTTTTGAAAGAGGTGTAGAAGATGAAACCTATGCCTGTGGAACCGGTGTAACTGCTGTTGCGCTATCAATGGCTCAGCACAATCATCAAATTGGACATATAGAAACTCCAATTAAAGTTCTTGGCGGAGATCTGAAAATCCAATTTGATTACGATGGAAAACAGTTTACCAATGTATTCTTGTGTGGTCCGGCCGAACAAGTTTTTGAAGGGGAGATTAGTATTTAACAATACTATCTCTCTGCAAGATGAGCTGCTACACCTATCTTAATTTCCCCGAAAGAATAATCCCGTCCAAGGTAGTCTCTAATGGGACTCATCTGCAGGGTTTTCAACTCTGTTATTGCATCCAGTATTTTATCCAGTTTTTTCGATCCAATAATATCTTTAGCCGAGACCTCTTGCCTGGCAACATAATGTGCAAGATGCCCTTCAATAGTCCCTATTACCATTTTGCGTTCGGCTGCAATTTCAGCTATCGTTTTTCCCTCCTTTAATAATACAAGCGACAGCTCTTTGGTATCAACTTTAGGTGCCTTTTCTACCTTGGCTTTACCAACACCCGATTTCGGCTTAGAGGTCTTAGATTTCTTTTCTGTAAAATCAAGCTTACCCGGCATAGCAAATACTTTTTCCATCTGAGACGCTCTCTTTGCCTGATCAATGAGCTCACTAACATCCTTCTTGGTAAATTCAACACCATTTATGGTTGCCTTTAATAATGCCGTTGCTTTACTGATTTTCTTTACCTGCTCATAAAACAACCCTTCCATCTCTAATAGCTCTGTTAAAAAAGCCACTACTTGCTTATCCTGCTTTACCAATTCCATTCGTTCAAAGATCCTCTTTGAAAATCCGGACAGTAAAGGATTAAAATAGTTCTCAGCTGCAACAGTTCTATCGAATAATGCAGACAACCCTTCTTCTGTTTTAAGTTGCGACAGTCGTTGTATTTGTCCTAGAAATTTATTTGCATGTGCCTTCAGCTCACTTAGATCCTTTAACAGCTGTGCAGCCCATTTATGATGTTTTTGCTTTGCAGATTTATTGATATCCTTGGTATAAGAATGCACGTGGTCGTAAACGTAATTATCAAGCGGATTCAGATCAAAACACTGCAATAGATAAGAACGCAAAAACGCGTCACTTTCTTCCTTTATCTGCGCTTCCAGCCGGGCTGGTTCCTGCTTATTTCTCGAAAAGAAAGACACATTCTGATCTTGTCGTATACCCGATCCTGAGATAAGAGAGGTAAGAATCAGACCATCTAATGAACGGAGACGAGAAAGCGCCACGTATATCTGTCCGGGCGCAAATGCATTCCCAATATCAATAATCGCCTTTTCAAAAGTTAAACCCTGACTTTTGTGTACTGTAATTGCCCAGGCCAGTTTAAGAGGATATTGTGTAAAAGTACCTGCCAAGTCCTCATGAATTTCGCCTGTAACCTTATCAGTAGTATACTTTATATTCTTCCAGGTATATTTTTCCAGAATGATCTTTTCGTTACTGCCTTCTGCCTGCACTTCAATCAGGTCGGTTTTTAACGCAGTAACGACGGCTATCTTACCATTAAAGAAGCGTTGCTCACCAGTTGGGTCATTTTTAATAAACATTACCTGCGCCCCAACCTTTAACTCTAAAATATGTTCTGCAGGATATGAATACTCACTAAAATCATCTTCAATTTTTGCCACATATAAATACGAAGCAGCCTTTAGCTCTTCAAGACTTTGCTTATTCAGCGTATCGGCCTTATTATTATGTGTAGTTAAGGTAATGTATTTGTCGTTTATCGAGGGCTTAAAATCTGCCTTGTAATACTTTTCAAGCAAAGCTACATCCTGCGCAGTTACCGTATTATTACGTAAATTATTAAGCAGGTTTATAAAAACTTCATCGGCCTGCCTATAAATTTTTTCAAGCTCGATATATATCGGCGGATTGTTTTGCAGAGCAAGTGCATCAAAGAAATAAGCGCTTTTATAAAATTGCCCAAGTAAATTCCACTCAGTCGATTTTACAACCGGGGGTAACTGATGCAGGTCGCCAATAAACAATACCTGAACTCCACCAAAACTTGCCGAATTGTTTCTTCTGATATAACGTAAAATCATGTCTATTGCATCCAGCAAATCTGCACGCAACATACTCACCTCATCAATAATCAGCAATTCCATATCAATAATAACCTTACGTTTTGCTGCGGTCATGTTTAAATGCCTTACAATAGATTTCGGTGTATTATATTGCTGATTGTAGTGATCTCCATCCGCATCCGGCTGTTTTGGCAAATAGGTTCCAAAAGGCAGCTGAAACAAAGAATGTATGGTAACGCCTGCTGCATTTATAGCAGCAATACCTGTAGGAGCAGCAATAACAGCTTTCTTGTGCGTAAGCTCAATTAACCTTCTTAGAAATGTTGTTTTACCCGTTCCTGCTTTTCCCGTAAGGAATATATGCTTAGAAGTATAATTCACAAACCTTGCAGCAAGTTCCGCAGGATTAGCACTTTCAGAATTCGACATGCTACAAAGTTAATAAGAACTTACTACTTAAACCTAATCGGTAAAAAATGCGTTACAATCTGCGTTTTAACATTCTTTAACAAACTTTAACAATTCCCTAATTTCATTACTAAACTTTTAGTTATATCTTGTACCCAACAAAACTCCTAATATGAAATTAACCTCTCTAACACTCCTGCTGGTGTTCAGTTCGATGTTATTGTTTGCTCAGAACCAATATTCGATCAAGGGGGCTGTAGTAGATACTGCTGCCACCTATAAGATGGTAAACACAACAATAACGGTATTAAATCAAAAAGATTCCACACTTGTAAAGTACACACGGGCCACCCCCGAAGGCACATTTGCTTTAAACAACCTAAAAGCTGGAAAATTCATCCTCATGGTAACCTACCCTGGTTATGCCGATTATATTGAAGATTTCGCTCTAGACTCTGCCAAATCAACTAAAGACTTTGGCAACATTAGCGTAATCCTTAAAGCTACCCTACTTGAAGGGGTAATTATACAAGGAAAAGCCGCAGCAATTAAAATTAAGGGAGACACAACCGAGTTTAATGCCGCCAGCTTTACCATACAACCCAACGATAAAGTAGAGGACCTGCTTAAACAACTTCCCGGCATACAGGTCGATAAGGACGGAAAAATTACTGCGCAGGGTCAAACCGTACCAAAGGTATTGGTAGATGGCGAGGAATTTTTTGGTGATGACCCAACTCTGGTAACCAAAAACCTTCGTGCCGATATGGTTGATAAAGTACAGCTCTATGACAAGAAAAGCGACCAGGCAACATTTACAGGAATTGACGATGGAGAAAAGACAAAAACCATTAATATAAAATTGAAGGAGGACAAGAAAAACGGTTACTTCGGAAAAGTTGAAGGCGGCTTAGGCACAGATAAATTCTATAAAAGCCAGGCCATGTTTAACGCGTTTAAGGGGAAACAAAAGTTCTCTGCTTATGGCATATCAGGAAATACCGGCCAAACCGGGTTAGGCTGGGGAGATAGAGATAAATACGGAGGCTCATCCAATAATATGGAGTTTAGCGATGATGGTGGAATATATTTCTATGGGAACAACGACGACTTTGACTCTTTCGACGGACAATACAATGGGCAAGGTATTCCATCAGCTCATAGCGGTGGGCTGCATTATGAAAACAAATGGGATAGTGATAAACATGCCATCAACTCAAACTACAAAATAGGCTCAATTGGTGTTGAGGGAACAAGGGATAACCTCACTCAAAACAACCTGTCTAACGGCGTTACAAACAGCAGTTCGCATCAAAAGTTTGACAACCTGATGTTCAGGCAAAAAGCAGACTTTACGTATACCATAAAGCTAGACACAACATCAACATTAAAAATAATGGTTGATGGAACATTAAAAAACAGTAAAACAAGAGATAATTTTATCTCATCAACCTTAAGGGGAGACAATTCGTTACAAAACTCGACCGACAGAGAGCTAAGTAATGATGGCGACCAGAAACTATTCAACGCAAGCGCCTTATGGACTAAAAAGTTAAAAAAGAAAGGAAGAACCCTCTCAATAAATGTTAAACAAGCAGTAAATGAAAACCAAACTGAAGGACACCTTAATTCAACAAGCGAATTCTTTAATGAACTTGGCGATAAAACCCAAACAGAATCAGTAAACCAATTCAAAACCAACAACACACACAACCAAACATTTAACTCCAACATTACTTACACCGAGCCACTATCCAAAACAATAACACTTGCATTAAGCTATGGTCTGGGTGTTAACAACAGCAATTCCGATCGTAAATCATTTAACCAAACCGCATCAGGAGCGTATGACGAATTGGATAGAGAGTTCAGTAATAACTTTGACCTGGATCAGCTTTCGAACCAGGGAGGAATAACATTCAATTACAAGAAAAATAAATCGACAATAAATATTGGCACCAAGGTAAGTGATGTAAAGTTTCAACAATTCGATGCATATACCGATAAAACCTTTAAAAGAAACTTTACAAACTGGAACCCTCAATTTACTTATCAATACAGGTTTTCTCAACAAAAATCTCTGTATTTCGGGTACTATGGCAATACCAACCAGCCTAGCATTGATCAGATTCAGCCAATTAGGGTAAATACAGATCCATTAAATGAAACCATTGGTAATCCCGATCTAAAACCGTCTTTCAGAAGCGGCCTTAACTTGTATTACAACTCTTACAAAATACTGAGCGACCAATATGTATACTTTAGCAGTAGCTACTCTTTTACCACTAATCCGATAGTAAACCACACTACAACAGATCGTCTTGGGAAAAACTTTTATCAGTCTATTAATCTAAGCGACAAAAGTCCGTACAACTATTATTTCAATTTCGGAACAAGCAGAAAGATCAAATCTATAGATATGAGTGTGGGCCTAAACCTTAGTTCAAACGGAAATGTAAATTATACAAGAGTAACAGACACGGTAAGAACAGAGCTAAACACTACCAAATCGTATGGTTATTCAGGAAGCTTGAACATATCCAAATACAAAGAGAAAAAGTTTGATTTCCGGATTTCCGGAGGACCAAGCTACAACGTTATCAGCTCTTCTTCAAGAAACAGCACCAACAACAAGGGCTGGGGATTTCAGGGAAATGCAAACTTTAACATATACCTACCCGGCAAAATACAAATTGGCTCTGATGGTAATTACCAATTCACCGGAAAGACACAAACCTTTAACGAGGATCTGGAACGCTTTATATGGAATGCAAGCATCACCAAAAAGTTCTTTAAACAAGAAAACCTAAGGGTTTCACTATCCGGAAACGATTTACTTAACCAAAACGTAGGCTTCAGCAGATATGCCAGCGGCAACATGGTTAATCAAAACAGCTATACAACTATACAAAGATATTTTATGTGCACAATTAGCTGGGATTTCAGCAAAATGGGCGGATCAGCACCTACTAAAAAATAAGAATATGAAACACAAACTAATTATACTCAGCTTCTGCTTCTTATTAAATGTAAGCAGCCTGTTTGCACAAAATGTAAGGTTTGCTACAGATGGCGTAATAGAATTCGAAAAGAGCTCTAACATGTTCGCTATAATGAAAAGACAAATGGAAAAAAGCTCCAGCGGATTTATGCAACAAGCGTACGAAGCATACAAAAGAAACCAGTCACAATTCAAGGTATTAAAAAGCACATTAGCCTTTTCTAAAGATAAAACCCTTTATACACCCATAGCCGATGAAAATAATTCAAGAAATTATTTCTTTAGCGATCCATCAACGGGGCAAAGCAATACCATATATACAGATCTTGCCTCAGGGTTGTTTACCACGCAGAAAGTAGTATACGAAGAAACGTTTTTAGTAAAAGATACCACAAGAAAAATAAATTGGAAAATTACCAGCGAACTAAGAACTATAGCAGGCTACGAATGTCGCAGAGCAAATGCCGTTATTTTAGATTCTATTTATGTAGTAGCCTTTTATACCGATAAGATTCCTGTATCCGGGGGGCCAGAATCATTTACCGGCCTGCCGGGAATGATCCTTGGTGTTGCACTTCCTCATGAAAACATAACATGGTTTGCAAAAACAGTAACAGACAAGCCTGTTACCCCAAATGAACTAAAGGTACCTACCAAGGGTAAACCAGTAAACAATAAAACCTTAAGAGAAACTATAAATTCGGCTTTAAAGGATTGGGGAGACTATGCCCAATCAGCCTTAAAGGCTTTCCTGCTTTAATTTACAAGCAGCTTATACCCCTTGCCATGAACATTAAGAATCTCTACCTTAGGGTCTTCCCTAAGGTATTTTCTTAGTTTACTTAAAAACACATCCATACTACGACCGTTAAAGTAGTTGTCGTCATGCCAGATACTCAACAGCGCTTCCTCTCTGGTAAGAACAGCATTCTTCTTTAAGCATAACAGCTGAAGCAATTCGGCCTCCTTTGTCGACAGCTTTTGCTGTTGTCCTTTATAATCTATAAGTTGGGTTGTATAGTCAAAGCTATAGTCGCCAATTTGAAACAGTGTCTGAGCTGCTCCTGATTCTGGTGTTTCCTTTACCGCTACCCGCTTTAACAGCGCATTTATTCTTAAAAGCAACTCTTCAATTCTAAATGGCTTTGTGATGTAATCATCTCCACCCAGGTCATATGCCGATGCTTTATCTTCCATCATGGCCTTGGCTGTTGCAAAAATAATAGGCACATCCTGATTGATCTTTCTAATCTCTTTACCTAACGTAAATCCATCCTTTTTAGGCATCATCACATCAAGTATGCACAGATCAAAATCCTGCTTTGTAAAAGCCCTTAACCCTTCGTCACCATCAACACACAGTACAACATCAAATTTGCCTTTAAGCTGTAGGTAATCCTGTAAGAGAAGCCCTAAATTCGGATCATCTTCTACCAATAAAATTCTTTTCATGTGTGTGTCGTTAATTATGGTTTAATGGTAAGCTTATTTCAAACACAGTTCCTTTATCCTTTTCACTATGCACCTTTATTGTTCCACCCATCTGATTAATGATGTCCTGCACATAGTTCAGTCCTAAACCAAAGCCTTTTACGTCATGTAAGTTACCTGTTGGCACCCTATAAAACTGGTCAAAAATACGCTTGGTCTGATCTTTAGTCATCCCTATTCCTTCGTCCGCAACTTCAATAATCAGGTGCTTACCTGTATTTCTTGTACTTATATTTATTTTAGGGATCTCTCCGCTATACTTATTTGCATTATCGACCAGGTTGTAAATTACATTAGAGAGATGTAGTTCATCACCATAAATGATAGATTTTCCAGCATTCAGGTTTAGGTTAATTGCAGCATTTCTTTTTTGTAACTGAAGCTCCATACTATCTACAACTGCAGCAACAACATCATTAACATCAACTTCACTCTGCTCCAGCTTTAACTCCTTTTTCTCTAATCTTGCAATACTTAAAACCCGCTCTATATGATTCCCCAGACGAACATTCTCGTCATATATAATACCGGCTAATCTACTGATGCGGTTTTTATCTTCAACAATCTCCGGATCTTTGAGTGCCTCGCTGGCAATCATAATTGTAGCCACCGGAGTCTTAAATTCATGAGTCATGTTATTAATGAAATCCGTTTTCATTTCCGAGATCTTTTTTTGTTTCATTATTGCATAAATGGTATAGGCAAAAATAAAGATCAGCACAAATAACAAGGCCGCAGACGAGGCCATAGTAGCCCACATATTGCTAAGGATTAAAGAATTTTTGTCGGGAAAACTGATGTAAAGCATTCCCGGATCTCTAATGATATAACTATAAAGAGTAGCCTTGAATGTATTTTTAGGCAACACATTATCAATATTGGTCGAAGCTTTTACATATACTAGCGAGTCCTTTTCTGCAAGGCTAACCCAGAAATCATAGTTCAGTGTTATATTTCTATTTAAAAGTTCCTTTTGAATTAATGTATCCAGGCTTTCCTTTGATATCATCTTGCTGAGCGGGACATTCGCTTCTCTCATCTCCTGCGCTACATCTTTAACCTGAGTTAGAATATCAGAATCACTTTTTAAGGGAATTGTATCAGACATCAGCCTATTCAATCCATCATCATACCTTCTTTTGGCAAGGTTATTTTCAAATTGAAATTTACGTGATAGCTCATTGCTTACTGTGGGTACACTAATGAGCACGCTTTTTCCTGTTGCCGGGTTAACGGCATGGTATCTGATTGTATCGGGCAACTGATTAGAAGCAATGATGAATGATTTTGTTTCCTGCGGCACAAAGGTTGATCTGAATTGCCCGTTGATCAGGTTCCCGTAGGCATCTAAACCTACATTCACATCAACGTGCACTGGCGACTGCAGTGGGTTATTCAAATCAGATGCCGCAAGGTATTCGGCTTCGGTAATCAGTATTGGGTTGGCATAAGACTTTTTAATCTCTAAATCATTCTGATTTAAATCGGCAACAATTAATTTACGCTGCTCAAGTAATCGTTTTTGTTCCTGATCTTTAAAGCGTTCCTTATATTCTACCAGCTGTTGTGCCTGATTGCGAACTTCTGCTTCGCGATCACGTTCCAACTGCTGGTCTCTTTTAGTAATGTAAAGTGCTGCATTACGTTTTTGCACTTTATTAACTACGCTATTAAGTGCCTGATTTACATCCTGTTCAAAAAGCTGTGATTTAAGACTATATGCCTCCCTTATATAATACAATTGCATTACAAACACCCCAAGCAAAGCTATGGTCATAAGGCCGGTGATTAACCAAAGGCTTCTTTTTTTCATATCGGATATTCAAAATTAACGAAGCATTAACACAAAAGCTTTAATTTAACAAATTTTAACAGTCAAATCAGGCAATATCTGCCTTCATGTCTATGAACCTTTCAAAGTTTACTCACCATGATTCGCTATTTGATATGTTTAAACAGGCACTTCGGCTTGGACAGAATCAAGGCAGAATAAGGACTGGAAGCACATTTCTTCGGAAAACAGGTACCTTTTCCCGAAGAAGTCTCGAACCAGCCTTAACGCAGGCCTAAGTTTGATCCTACCAATGTGGCTAGGAGCCGCGGTCTGTGCAAAAAAAAAGTGCCGCCCTGAATCAGGACGGCACGGTGGTCAATTTGTTTATTTAAAAAAGATCTTTTAAAAAGGAAGATCATCTTCCTCGCCCGGTGCGCTGTTTAAATCAGCTGGCGGAGCATATTCTGGAGTAGATGCCGCTGCACTGTTTGTTAATGCATTAATACGCCATACTACTAAACTGTTAAAATAAGATGTTTTTCCGGTTTTATCAGTCCACGGACGACCACGTAAATTAAATGCTACTTCTACATCATCGCCTGGTTTTAAGCTATCAAACAAAGCTGTTTTATCTTGTAAAGCCTCAAACCTGATGTATTCAGGATAAGTAGGGTTTTCTGCATATTCTATGATAAGGTCGCGTTTCTTAAAAGTCTCACTCACCTGCTGTAATGCACCAATTTCATGCACTTTTCCTTTTAATTCCATAACAAATACTATTTTATTCTACTACGAAGTTCAAATCTCTATATTTTTATTGATAACTTCGTACAATTAATTATGCAAGTTTTCCACACAAAAAGTAAGGTTATCATAACCTGCAACAAGCGTCTGTCGCCGTATTTACTAGAAGAAGTTAAAGCCCTTGGCTATGACATAGTAAGAGATTTCTCTACAGGCTTAGAATTAGACATCACTTTGTCTGAATGTATTCGATTAAATTTGAATTTAAGGTGCGCCAGCCAGATTTTATACTGCTTAAAGAGTTTTAAAGCAGCAAATCCGGAAGAGCTTTACCGCGAAATGGTGGAGATGCCATGGGAAGAGTTAATTGATTTTTCAGGTTATTTTTCTGTTACCTCAAATGTTGATAACCCAACTATTACCACTCCTCTTTTTGCCAACTTAAAGGTAAAAGATGCAATAGTTGACCGCATTAAAGACAAGAAAGGTATCCGTCCGAATTCAGGTTCTGATGCCAATAAAGCTGTAATTCATCTATACTGGAAAGATAATGATGCCGACGTATTTATTGATACTTCTGGCGAAACACTTGCTAAACACGGATACCGTAAAATTCCGGGAAAAGCCCCAATGCTGGAAGCACTTGCTGCAGCAACAGTATTAAGCACTAAATGGGATCAGAAGTCTCCTTTTGTAAACCCAATGTGTGGTTCCGGAACATTGGCTATAGAAGCCGCTCTTATTGCAACCAATCGCAGACCAGGTTTATTTAGAATGAACTATGGCTTTATGCACATTATTGGCTACGATGAACAAGTATTTTTTGCTGAAAGAAGAATCCTGAAAGATCAGGTGGTAAAAAATGCTGATCTTCAGATCATCGCTACCGATATTTCTGAAGACGCTGTAGATGTAAGTCGTAGAAATGCTAAAACAGCAGGTGTGGATACATTGATCACCTTCGAGGTATGTGATTTTGCTGAAACACAAGTTCCCGAAGGAGGCAAGGGTGTAGTAGTATTTAATCCGGAATATGGCGAGCGCCTAGGTGTACATTCTAAACTGGAATCAACCTACAAACGTATGGGTGATTTTATGAAGCAGGAATGCAAAGGATATTTTGGATATATCTTTACAGGAAATCCTGATCTTGCCAAAAAAATCGGATTAAAAGCCACACGTAAAATAGAATTCTACAATGGAAAACTAGACTGTCGTATGCTCGAATACGAGTTGTACGATGGCACAAGAAGACCTGAAGGCGAAAGGCTCATTAAGGAATAGGCCAATGGATCCAATAATCAAAAAAACTATTCAATTTGTTAAGGAAACGCTTGCAGATGCAGAAGCAGGCCACGATTGGTTCCATATAGAACGTGTCTACAAAACAGCTTTAACCATTAATGCGCAAGAAAAAGGCGACGAATTAATTGTTGCACTGGCAGCCTTGCTGCACGATATTGCAGATCCTAAATTTAATGACGGCGATGAGGAAATCGGCCCACGTATAGCAGGTGAATTCCTTGAAAGTATTAACGTTGATCCATCAATCATTGAACATGTAAAACAGATCATCATCAACCTAAGCTACAAAGCCAGCTTAGGCATTGTGACATTTCATTCAAAGGAACTTGACATTGTGCAGGATGCAGACAGATTGGATGCTATTGGCGCCATCGGAATTGCCCGTGCATTTACTTACGGAGGTTATAAAAACCGGGTGCTTTACGATCCGGAGATTAAGCCCAACCTGAGTATGAGTAAGGAAGAATATAAAAATAGTACCGGCCCTACCATTAACCATTTCTACGAAAAACTCTTTTTACTTAAAGATTTAATGAAAACTCCGGCAGGAAAAAACATAGCTCAAAAACGTCATAATTTTATGCAAGAATATCTTGATCAGTTTTATGACGAGTGGGCAGGAATGAAATAAAATAATTGTAAATTGCCTGCACCCTGTAAGCGCTCTATCTTACAGTTAATTTGAGTAAAAKAATGAAATTAAGTGTATTAGTTTTAATTGCAGCATTAGCAGTTGGTATTTCGATAGGTCTTGTAAATTTCTACTTTCAGCATAGCTGGTATTTTATGCTGATGTCATTTGGCGTGTCGTTTTTAACATGCTTTATTGTTTTCTACTACCTGCTCGAAAAATACATTTACTCTAAAATAGTTCTTATATATAAGCTTATCCACAATTTAAAATTGGGAAAGGACCTTAAAGATGCGCTTGGCGAATATGTGAGCTCTGATCCAATTAATGACGTTGAACAAGAAGTAAAAGAATGGGCAGGGGCAAAAAAACGTGAAATTGATGTTTTAAAGAAACAGGAACAATTCAGAAGGGAATTCCTGTCTAACGTTTCGCATGAGTTTAAAACGCCTCTTTTTGCCATACAGGGCTACATAGACACCTTACAGGATTGCCTTGTGGATGATCCGGAAATGGCTGCTAAATTTTTAACAAAGGCAGGTAAGAATGTTGAAAGGTTAAGCTATTTAATAAATGATCTTGACTCTATCTCCAAATTAGAAACAGGTGAGATTCCAATTAACTATGAGAAATTTGACTTTGTGCTGCTTGCAAAAGAGGTAATGGAAGGTCTGGAAGACAAGGCAAAACTCAGAGAGATTACACTGTCATTTAAAGAAAAATATACACACCCTGCTTTTGTAAACGCAGATAGAGAAAAGATCAGACAGGTAATGATTAACCTGATCCAGAATTCACTAAAATACGGCAGAGAACATGGTGGTTCAACTGCCATAAAGATCTTTGAACTTCACGATCAGTATCTGATCGAGGTAACTGATGATGGCATAGGCATCGACGAAAAACACCTGCCTCGCCTATTTGAGCGCTTTTATAGAATTGACTCGCACAGATCAAGAGAAGAAGGTGGTACCGGACTTGGGTTGGCTATTGTAAAACACATACTTGAAGCCCATCAGCAAATCATATCTGTAAGGAGTACTTTACAGATCGGAACAACATTTGCCTTTACACTTGAAAAGGTTGGCTAATCATAATCCGCTTAGTTAAAAAAACTTAACACTTAACATTAACTTAACATTGTACTCATACTTTTGTATCATATTTTATAAAAGATGAATAGTATTTTTAAGTTCTTCACCCCTAAAGACAAAAAGTTCCAACCGCTATTTGAACAGGCTGGAAGTAACGTATTGAAAATTTCTGAAGCTCTATTGCTTGCATTAAGTGCAACTGATACAGAAAAAAGAAAAGAATACATTAAGGAAGTTGAACGTTTAGAGCACGTAGGTGATGACATTACCCATTCGATTTTCCTTGAACTTAGCAAGAACTTCATCACTCCTTTTGACAGGGAGGATATCCATGCGCTCGCCAGTGCAGTTGATGATATTGCAGATTACATCCATGCTTCGGCTAGTAACATTGAATTATACAATGTTAAAAATGTAGGTGATGCAATGATCAAACTTGCTGAATTATTGGTAGAGATGTGTACCGATTTGGATAAAGCAATTAAAGAATTAAGAAGTTTTAAAAATATTCGTGTTATCGCTGATGCCTGTGTAAGGATTAACAGCGGCGAAAATCAGGCTGACTACGTTTGTAATTTGGCAATAGCCCGTTTGTTTGAATTTGAAACCAACGCAATTGAATTGATCAAACAAAAAGAGGTTCTTCAAACTCTTGAAATGGCTACTGATAAATGTGAAGATGCGGCTAATGTGCTGGAATCTATTTTGGTAAAGAACGCTTAAACCTTCAAAAAATGGTAACTACCTTATTGGTTGTTGTAATCGTCCTCGCAATAGGATTCGATTATATAAATGGCTTTCACGATGCGGCAAATTCAATTGCTACTATCGTTTCTACAAAAGTGCTTTCTCCTTTTCAGGCAGTGCTATGGGCAGCAGTATTTAACTTTGCTGCTTATTTTTACTTTACAGACCATAAAGTGGCTAATACTATAGCCAAAACTGTAGTAGAGAATTTTATAACGCTTGAAGTTATCCTGGCTGGTCTTATCGCCGCCATTACCTGGAATCTTTTTACATGGTGGTTTGGTATCCCTTCAAGCTCCTCGCACACCCTGATTGGTGGTTTTGCTGGTGCTGGTATGGCTAAAGYGGCTACGGTAGGCGCAAGCGTAATGTCGGCAATTAACCTTGCCCCCATTTTAAAAGTGGTTGCGTTTATTGTTCTGGCACCCGTAATTGGYATGGTGATCTCGGTTATTATATCCATTATCATTTTACATATATCTAAAAATGCCCGGCCTTCTGTAGCTGAGAAATGGTTTAAAAGATTACAGCTGATCTCTTCTGCTGCATTAAGCTTTACACATGGTGGTAACGATGCTCAAAAAGTAATGGGCATCATCTATGTTTCTATGGTTGCGGCAAATGTACTACACACCGGAGATGCAATGCCTGAATGGATTCCTATTTCATGTTATGCTGCAATTGCATTAGGTACCATGAGCGGTGGCTGGAAAATTGTAAAAACTATGGGCTCTAAAATTACTAAAGTAAATGCTTTTGAGGGTGTAGCTGCAGAATCTGCAGGTGCAGTAACCTTAGGTATTACGGAACACTTTGGTATCCCGGTTTCTACAACCCACACTATTACAGGTTCAATTGTAGGTGTTGGTTTGTTAAAAAGAGTATCGGCAGTACGCTGGGGAGTTACCGTTAGCTTACTTTGGGCATGGGTATTAACCATTCCGGTTTCTGCAACGCTAGCAGCAATTGTTTACGGAATTATACATTTGTTTTTTTAGAACTCAATTGTAAGAAATACGATTGGATGTGCAGTGTCCTGCACATCCCAATCTGGCCCTGTCTGTATAAGGCGAATCACTTCCTCATCGAATCTTTCTGAAAAGCCGCGTATCACGGCAACATTTATAGGTCTGAGATCTTTGATTTCAAATCTGAATTCAACAGACTGCCCTTTCTTCGCATCTGTTATATAGCTATTTTTTTCAGTAAGGTAACCGTTGAACTTTGGCCACCCAATTACAGGATGGGTAGTTTCAGACTTTGAATCTTTAGCTACACTCTGCAGTAACTGGTTTTGACGGGCAACTGGAATATCATTAATATCTTTGCTATTGATTGTGAACCTCACGGCATAGGTATCATCAAATTCTTTTTGAGGGGTTGCAAGCCCTCTAATTCTTACGGTACCTTTTACTCCAGGTGCACCTAAGGCTTGCTTAGCAGTTTTTTTCCCATAAGCAGCAACAACAACTTCATTTAATGCAGCACTTGAATCATCTGATACCCTTGCTGCTGATGCTGGAGCTGCTGCTAAAGTTGCCTCAGCAATCGGCGTTGGTTCAGTACTGTTTGCAATGGATTTTGATTTAGGCTTTGAATTGGCAGCATAACTGTTAGTTTTGGCTGCTTTTATTGCTTTATCAATTTCAGAAGAAGCTTTATCTGTACTTTCTGTTTTAAGTGTGGCTACGGCATCTGCATTTTCGATCACACTATCGCTGCTCGGCTTTGGAGCTATGTTTACATCAATCTTTTTAGGTCTTTTGGATGCCATCTCCTGATAATTCACCTGTTTCATCCAGAAAATAATTCCAACAGAAATAAATATCACAGCAGCAGCAGCGGCAATACTTAGGCGTTGCCAAGTTATTACTGTTGCTTTTTTAGCAGAATGATGCTCTGCAACACGTTCATGCAATTGCTTTTGAAGCAAAGAAAGGGATTCAAGAGATCGCTTAGGCGACATGCTTAAGCCAGCCAGCGCTTCGGCTACGAAAGGATCCTCGAGCGCTTCACGCTCTACCCTGTTCATAGTCTTTGCATCAAGCTTACCATCAAGATAATCTTCTAAAACTGCTATATCTAACCAATCGTTATTCACCACTATTCTTTTCTATACAAATTTTTAAGTTCCTTTTACCGTTCTGGATATAGCTCTTAACTTTTAGCATATCGTAGCCGGTAATATCCGCTACTTCTTTATAACATTTCTCTTGCAGATAGAACAAGTCTACACTTACGCGCTGTTCTTCGGGAAGTGTTTCCATACACTTTTCCATAACGGTAAGTTTAGTCTCTTTTGTATCATCAATATCAAGATGCACAAAATCTGTGTTTTCCACAAAAGTATCTTCTAATGAAACGGTTGTATTTTTTGAATTCTTACGAAGGGCCATTAAGCAATGGTTACGAGATAATACATGCAACCAACTTTTAAAGTTCTGTACTTCGTGAATTTTGAGCTTAACCACAAGTTCTTCAAAAATCTGCATTACTGCATCTTTACTTTGCTCCTCGTCTTTTAAATAGTTTAAACACACACCAAATACAAGGTGCATATACTTGTTATAAAGTATACCCAATGGTTCCAGATCACCGCTTTGCCTATAGCGCGTAATTAAAGCAGTGTCGTCCTGCTCCTGGATTTTGGCGTTATTCTTTATGAACTTCAAAGGGTCTTTCAGGTATAATTTTCTCAAGTATAAAAATATTTTTCGACACTGGTGTGGAATTTCTGCAAAGCTTACATCATTTAGAAAAACAGACGATTATGAAAAAGCTATTGTTACCAATATTTATTGTTTTACTGTTTACCGCATTCAAAGCTCCCAGAAATTCGGTTAGGACTATTAGGGGTATAGTAACTGACAGAAATGACAAAACACCTCTCGCGGGCGTTGATGTGTTTTCACATGACAAAAGGATTAGTGCATCAACTAATAAAAATGGGTTTTATACCATTTMAGTTCCGGAAAACGAACAAACTTTAACATTTGAATACATTGGCTATAAACCTTTGACGTTAAAAATTAACGGTACTGTTTTAAATGTTAAATTGGAAAAAGAGAGCATTTCTCTGAAAGAAGAAGTTATAGTTGGTTATGGCCAAAAGGCAATGGCAGCTCCGGGATTAAGAGGAGCGGTTCATATAAGAGGCATCAGCCAATCGACCGTTGTAATGAACTCGCTTCCAGTTACTGAATCATCAGAATCTTATGCTTCTATTAACGAAAATCGATTCAGGGATGCCATAAAAAACCCMCTTTCAACATTTTCTATTGATGTAGACGCCGCATCTTACACTAATATACGCAGGTTCATTAACAACGGAGCCCTGCCTCCTGCTGATGCTGTGAGAATAGAAGAAATGGTGAATTACTTTGATTATGACTATCCGCAGCCTAAAGGTAAAGATCCGATTAATATTGTAACCGAGATAGCTGATGCTCCCTGGAACACAATGCATAAACTGGTAAAGATAGGCTTACAGGGTCGTAAAATTTCTACTGAGAAGTTACCTGCCTCAAATTTGGTATTCCTCATCGACGTGTCTGGATCAATGGCCCAGGCAAATAAACTTCCTTTACTCGTGTCGTCATTTAAATTATTAGCTGAACAACTTAGATCTTCAGATAAGGTAGCCATTGTAGTATATGCAGGCAATGCAGGTTTGGTTTTACCCTCCACTCCTGGAGATCAGAAGATCAAAATCAAAGATGCACTGGATAAATTAAGTGCAGGGGGATCTACAGCAGGCGGGCAAGGTATTGAACTGGCTTACAAGGTGGCTTCAGAAAATTTCATAAAAGGCGGAAATAACAGGGTGATTTTGGCTACCGATGGTGATTTTAATGTGGGTGCATCGAGTGATGATGATATGGAAAAGCTCATTGAGAAAAAACGCAAAAGCGGAATCTTTTTAACCACTCTTGGCTACGGAATGGGAAATTACAAGGATAGTAAAATGGAAGTGCTTGCAAATAAAGGAAATGGGAACTATGCCTATATAGACAATATCACCGAAGCAAGGAAGGTTTTAGTAAATGAATTTGGCGGAACATTATTTACCATAGCTAAAGATGTAAAGTTGCAAATAGAATTTAATCCATCGAAAGTACAATCCTACAGATTAATTGGTTATGAAAACCGCATGCTGAAAGCTAAAGATTTTAATGATGACCAGAAGGATGCAGGTGAACTTGGCTCTGGTCACACGGTAACAGCATTATATGAAGTTATACCTGTTGGTGTAAAGAGCATTTTTTCGGGTAGTATAGATGATTTGAAATACCAGAAAAACGACAAGCCTGTCATTTCAGGAAATAATAAGGAATTGTTAACTGTTAAACTTCGTTATAAACAACCAGATGGAAATGTGAGCAAGCTAATTGAACAACCAGTAATTGACAATAGAATTGCTTTCGACAAAACCACTAACAACTTTAGATTTAGCGCTGCGGTTGCTGAATTTGGGATGTTGTTAAGGCAATCCGATTTCCGCCAGAACTCAAGCTTTGACCAGGTAATTCGTAATGCACAAAAAGCGATGGGAAATGATAATGAAGGCTATCGGTCTGAATTCATCAAATTAGCTAAATCAGCCAAATTATTGGCTAAAGATTTGCTAAGTTTGGAGGATAAGACAGCATTAAATGAAAAAAACTAAAATTTATCTGCTCGCATTAGTAGCCGCAACATTAAGCAGTTGTGACGTACAGAGCCAGGCTCAAATTGGAAAGATATTAAATCAGGTTCAAACAGGTGGCACCCCAACAACAAGTGAAATGGGCTTAGGGATTAAACAAGCTTTGGAGTTGGGCACATCGCATGGAGCAGATCTGCTCTCGGCAAAGGATGGTTTTTTAGGCAATATGGCCGTTAAGATCCTCTTTCCTCCTGAGGCACAAAAGGTAGAGAAAACGCTTCGCAGTGTTGGGTTAGGTTCTCTTGCAGATAATGTAATTACCAGTTTAAACCGTGCAGCAGAGGACGCAGCCAAAGAAGCTAAACCAATATTTGTATCTGCAATAAAACAAATGACTATTGCTGATGCCACCAACATACTTTTTGGAAGCAAAGATGCTGCAACTAATTATTTTAAAAGAGTAACAACAGCTCAACTGATGGAAAAATTTAAGCCTGTTATTACAACAAGTTTGAATAAGGTTGGCGCTACAAAATATTGGGGCGATGCCGCCAATCAGTATAATAAGATTCCGTTGGTAAAACCAGTATCTACAGACCTTTCAGACTATGTAGCACAAAAAGCTATCGACGGAATGTTTATACAGGTAGCCCAGGAAGAACTGAAAATCAGAGACAATATAGGTGCCAGATCTACACCTTTGTTACAGAAAGTATTTGGCTACGCTGATAAGAAAAAGTAGCACTAATATCTTTGCCAAATTGTACGGATGCTTTTATATAAACCTGAAAATGATATATTTGCATCCGTACAAATTTTAAATTCTTAAACTATGGCAAGGAAGAAGGATAGAACAACCATCATCTTTGTAAACAACAATCAGAACTCAAATAAGCCAATACAGGTTCCAAGCAGTTATATATTACATTGGAAAAAATATGTATTTGGATTACTAGGTACTTTTGTTTTTTTACTTGGAATGATAATCTATCTGTCATACAATATGACATTAGTTGAATCATCAAAAGAACTCTTGAGCAAGCAATTGCGGGAGAATAAAAAAGAAGCTACAGTTCTCGATACTTCTGCCCTAAAAAAACACTACGAGTCCATCGACAAGAAGTTGCTTACAATAAATAAATTTCTAAAAGCAAGAGGTATAAAAACCATTGTTAAAAATGAAGGAGGCGAGGGGAATTCTGATATCCTTTCGGTTGAAGAAATAGGTGAGTTCTACGAAGGATACCTTAATAAGATGATTGACTATGTGGCTTTTACACCAATGGGCTATCCCCATTTCGGAGCCATCACTTCTGGCTATGGCCATCGTGAAAATCCTTTTACCGGAGAAAATGTAGAGACGCATAAAGGGCTAGATTTCAGGGGGAAACGTGGTGAAATAGTTAAAAGCACTGCAAGCGGACGGGTAACCTATGCTGGTAGAAGAGGTGGATATGGCAATTGCATTGTGATTAATCACGGCAATGGATTTGAAACCTACTATGGTCATTTGTCAAGGATATTAATCACTGAAGGAACACAAGTAAAAGCAGGCGATAACATAGGAAAAATCGGTTCTACAGGCAGATCTACGGGTCCGCATTTACATTACGAAATCCATAAAAATGGTAAAATAATCAATCCCAGATCTTTTTTAACAATAGAATAATGTTTAAGAAAACCAAACAGTCTCAGATACCAGACATCAATCAACAGGAAATTTCGACATTAATAGGCGACGGTTTTGTTGTTACCGGAGAGCTTACAGGAGCATCGGTTATAAGAATTGACGGCAAAGTAACAGGAAACGTAAAGACTGGAAATGGCATTATTTTGGGCGAAAAGGGCATTATTGTAGGTGATATTGAAACTACGTCAGCCATTATTTACGGAACGGTAAACGGAAAAGTAAAGGTTAGCCAACTTGAAATAAAAAAAACGGGGAGAGTAAACGGTGATATTAAAACTGAAACGCTGGAGATAGAATTCGGTGCGCAATACAATGGAAATCTGGAGATGAAAAAGCTAATTCAGGTTGAAGAGAAAACCGTTTGATGTGTGGCAGAAAAAGGTTACTTTTATACGGATAATGCAAACAACATAAAGTATATTGGATTTTAAAGATTTTAATTTTAACCCTGATTTGTTTGAAGGGTTATCGGCAATGGGTTTTCGTGATGCCACACCTATTCAGCAACAGGCAATTCCTTTAATTTTAAGCAAAAAAGATTTAATTGCCTGTGCACAAACAGGAACCGGAAAAACCGGAGCCTACCTTCTGCCAATCATGAATATGATTGCCGGAACAGAAGAACGTCATAATAACACTTTGATCCTTGCTCCTACACGTGAGCTTGCTCAACAAATAGATTTACAGGTTGAAGCGCTTTCTTACTTCACAAACATCAGCTCTTTAACTGTATATGGTGGTGGTGATGGGATTGCCTATGAACAGCAAAAGAGATCGATGCGTGAAGGGGTGGATATTATTATTGCAACTCCTGGTCGTCTGATTTCTCATCTTTCATCTGGCGTTTTAAAGCTGGATCAATTGCAGCATTTGGTATTGGATGAAGCGGACAGGATGCTTGATATGGGCTTTTATGATGACATTATGCGCATTGTAAGCTATCTTCCTGAAAATAGACAAACTGTAATGTTTTCTGCAACTATGCCTCCAAAGATCAGGAAGCTGGCAGGAACACTGCTAAAACACCCTGAACAAATTAACATAGCCCTATCTAAGCCGGCGGAAGGGATATCGCAACAGGTTTATCTGATACATGATGAACAAAAAGTGCCATTGCTTTCTTCTATTCTAAAAACAGATGAGTATAAGAGCATTATTGTTTTTGCATCGACAAAAGAAAAGGTAAAAAACCTGGGTAAAGTTTTTAGAAACCTGGGACTTAAAGCTGAAGCTTTTCATTCGGATCTTGGCCAGAAGGAAAGAGAAAGCATATTATTAAAATTCAAAAACAGACAATTGCCTATAATAATTGGTACAGATGTTCTAAGTCGTGGTATTGATGTAGAAGGAATTGATCTGGTAATTAATTTTGATGTACCTCACGATGCAGAGGACTATGTACACCGTATTGGAAGAACTGCCAGGGCTGCAACTAAAGGTACTGCAATTACTCTGGTTAATAACAGGGACAAGCGTAAACTGGCAAGCATTGAAAAATTGATTGAAAAACAAATAGAAAGAATGTCTTTACCGGAACATCTTGGTGAAGCCCCTCTGGAAAGTGCAGCTGATTCTTCGGAAAGACCTGTTCGCCACGACAAACCAAAACGTAAATTCTGGAAGAAAAAGCCCGCTAAAAACACGGGATCATAGTATAAAACTATGATATTTTAAACTGGGGTTTTGTATCTTTACTTTTATGCAAAACCTCCCTCCTTTAGCTGAACGCATGCGTCCGCAAAATCTGGACGAATATGTMGGCCAGAAACATTTAGTGGGGCCTGATGCTGTACTAAGAAAGGCCATACAAAGCGGACAATTACCCTCAATGATTTTTTGGGGTCCTCCCGGTGTTGGCAAAACTACCCTTGCATATATCATTTCTCAAACACTTGATCGTCCATTCTTTAATCTAAGTGCTATAAACTCAGGAGTAAAAGATATAAGAGATGTGATAGACAGAGCCGCTCAACTTAAAAACAGTTTAATGGGATTGCCCATTTTGTTTATTGATGAGATCCATCGCTTTAGCAAATCACAGCAAGACAGTTTATTGGGTGCTGTTGAACGGGGCCTGGTAACGCTAATAGGAGCCACAACAGAAAACCCTTCTTTTGAGGTAATCTCAGCTTTGCTTTCCAGATGCCAGGTCTATATTTTAAAAGCACTGAATGAGGAAGAGCTCTCTGGTTTATTACAGACCGCCATTAAAAAGGATGTTGTTTTAAAAGAAAAGAAGATCACCATTAAAGAGCATGAAGCATTGATCAGGTTATCTGGCGGAGATGCCAGAAAGTTATTAAATGTTTTGGAGATTGCAGTTAATGGAATTGGTGGCAATAAATTAACGTTGAATAATGAAAACGTTCTGGCTCATGCTCAGCAGAATCTTGCCTTGTATGATAAGGCTGGTGAACAACACTACGACATTATATCGGCTTTCATTAAATCTATAAGAGGAAGCGATCCAAATGCGGCTGTTTACTGGTTGGCTAGAATGATTGAAGGTGGCGAAGATCCTTTGTTTATTGCCAGAAGGCTACTAATCCTTTCATCGGAAGACATAGGCAATGCCAATCCAAACGCATTGCTACTTGCAAACAATTGCTTTCAGGCAGTAAATGTGATAGGGTATCCAGAAGCCAGGATTATCCTCTCTCAAGCAGTTACCTATCTGGCATCTTCGGTAAAAAGCAATGCTTCTTACGAAGCGATAAATAAAGCTCAGGCTTTGGTGAAACAAACAGGTAACTTACCAGTCCCACTACATATCAGGAATGCACCAACCAAGCTCATGAAAAATATTGGATACGGTAAAGATTATGAATATTCGCACGCTTATGAGGGAAATTTCTCCGCTCAGGAATACCTTCCGGAAGAAATTAGCGGAACCAAATTATACGACCCCGGTAAAAATCCGGCTGAGGAAAAATTAAGAGAAAAACTAAAACAGAACTGGAAAAACAAATACAATTATTAATATGCTCATCACTTTTCTACATCATCAATGGAAAGCCTTTTGGCGCTCTAAGAATAAAGGGGGATCCATTGCTGCACAAATTTTTATTGGCTTTATCCTTCTGTATTTGCTTGCAGTAGCAGTTATTGCCGGACTTAGCCTCGAGATTCTGATTGAAAAATCCTTCCCTGGAAAAGATATATTCGGTGTATTTAATGGGTTTATTTTATATTATTTTGCCATCGAAATGATGATGAGGCTTCAGTTACAGGATTTACCCACCCTGAGTATTATACCTTATTTACATCTAAAAATCTCAAAACAAACTATAGTTAACTTCTTAAATGCAAGAGCATTATTTTCTGCTTTTAATATTTTGCCGTTATTCTTATTCGTTCCCTTTTGTGTAACCGCAATAGCCGATGTGCATGGTTCACTTGTAGCAATAATGTATATTGTTTCTATTATTTCCCTTACACTTTTTAATAATTACGCAGCGCTTTACATAAAGAGAATGAGTATATCCAATTTAAAGGTTATACCTATAATGCTTGCTTCAATTTTGACACTGGGGCTATTAGAGTATTTTAAAGTTTTTTCTATTTCGGCAATATCGAACCGCATATTTAATGTGATTTCTTTACATCCTTTAGTTGCGCTAGGGTTTAGTGGGATTGCCCTGGTGATATTTCTTGTGAACTCCAGATATCTTCGTAATAACTTATATACAGAGGAGTTAAGTAAAAATGAAGAGAAAAAAACGAGTACGGATTACCCTATCCTTGGTCGTTTTGGAGAAATAGGCACTTTAGTTGCCCTAGAGCTAAAATTAATTCTTAGACATAAAAGGACACGATCTAGCCTCATTATGTGTGTGATCTTTGTTTTTTATGGCTTCCTTTTTTACAAGAAAGATTTTTTACAGAAGGACAATTTTGCCGCCATGCTATTTGCTGCTGTTTTTATGACTGGCAGTGTAATTAGTATTTACGGTCAATTTATGTTTGGCTGGCAGGCCGCTCATTTTGACGGGCTATTGGTTAACAAAATTGACTTTAGAAAATTCATTAAAGCTAAGTTTTTACTATTCACTGTAATGTCCAGTTTTACCACATTGATCATAAGTCTTTACGGGTTTATCAGCTGGAAGATTTTGGCTGTTCAGTTTGCTGCTTATCTATACAATATTGGCATAGGAACTATAATAGTTCTCTATTTTGCAACTCGCAACTATAGGGCAATAGACCTGACCAAAGCTGCAACATTTAACTTTCAGGGGGTGGGCGCAAGTCAGTGGGTTTTAGGATTACCTTATTTCTTGCTACCTTATGTAATATTCTTGCCTTTCTTCTTTGTTGATCACCCTTATTGGGGCCTTGCTGCATTGGGAACATTGGGTGTCCTTGCTCTTTTAACCCGGGAATTCTGGGTAACCTTTTTAGTGAATCAATTTAATAAAAGAAAATATAACATTGCCGAAGGCTTTAGAGAATAACCATGATGCTAGAAATTTCAAATCTAAAAAAGATATACGGGAATAAAACCGTCGTAAATATTGAAGAATTACAGATCAATGCCGGAGAAACCATCGGCCTGGTAGGAAATAACGGAGCAGGAAAAACAACGCTATTTCGAATGCTGCTTGATCTGATTCGCCCAAATGCAGGTCAGATCCTGTCCAAAGGAGAGAATGTTGCAAAACACGATAAATGGAAAGACTACACAGCATCTTATCTTGATGAGGGTTTTCTGATAGATTATTTAACTGCCGAAGAGTATTTTACTTTTATTGGAGGTCTGCATAATTTTAGTCCGGCCCATGTAATGGATTATCTAAATCAATACATTGAGTTCTTTAATGATGAAATCCTTAATAAAGGCAAATATATTCGTGATTTTTCAAAGGGCAATCAAAATAAGATTGGTATTGCCGCAGCGCTTATGCAGAACCCCGAATTGTTAATATTGGATGAGCCTTTTGCTAATCTTGACCCTACTACTCAAATTCGGTTAAAATCATTAATTAAGAATTTGAAACAGGAGCACAAAATGACAACGCTAATATCCAGTCACGACTTAAATCACGTTACAGATGTTTGTGACAGGATTATTCTTTTAGAAAAAGGCCTGGTAATTAAAGATTTTCTTACAGATGAAAACACCTTGAAAGAATTAGAAGAATATTTTTCAGAATAATAGGTGGTTGTACTGAATTTTGGTCGCTTTCATACAAATTAAAATACGCCATTGTCCTTTTGTAACATTTATGTTTGCAAAAATTGACGGTGCAGGACAATAAAAATATGAAACAATAAAACTGGCATTAGGTTTGAGTTAGGCTCAAAGTAAAACAAACAATTATATTATGATTACTTCAAAATTTAAAATAGCAACATTTAGTATCGCTCTTTCTCTTGGTGCAATGGCATTTCAAGGTTGCGATAGTTTAACAAAAACACAAAAAGGAGCAGGTATTGGAGCTGCAGCGGGTGGTGTGATTGGTGCTATTATCGGTAAAAAAGCGGGTAATACAGCGGTAGGTGCTATTATTGGTGCTGCAGTTGGTGGTACAGCCGGTGGATTTATTGGTAAAAGGATGGATAAACAAGCTGCTGAAATACAGAATGCTATCCCAAATGCTGAAGTTATCCGTGAGGGTGAAGGTATTATCGTTAAGTTTGATAGTGGTATTCTTTTTGGTTTTGACAAATCAGATTTAACTGCTCAGGCTAAAACAAATATTAAATCTTTAGCTGGGTCAATAAATCAATATCCTGGAACTGACATTAAAGTTATTGGTCATACTGATAACAAAGGTACTGAAACCTATAACATGGCATTATCTGAAAGAAGAGCTGCCGCTGTTAAAGCGTATGCAGTTTCTCAAGGTGTTCCTTCATCACGTTTGATCACTTTAGGTAAAGGTTTCTCTGAGCCAATTGCTGATAATGCAACTGAAGAAGGAAGAGCTGCTAACCGTAGAGTTGAAGTTGTTATCGTTGCTAACGATCAATTGAAAAAAGAAGCTCAACAACAAGGCAAATAAGAACATTTACATCTACCTATAAAATAAAAACCCGTCGTACTATGTACTTCGGGTTTTTTACTTTTTATGATATTCTTCCTATTGGTAGATATCTTCAAAATAATGTATAGCAAGGGATTTAAGGAGTAATTCCTGCTCCATCATTGCAAACGAAGGAACCGGCTTTACAAGTTTCCAATGAGGCCATCCGTCCTGATCCAATCCTTCTAACTCGTAGAATCCCATTTCACTTAATAAACGACAGGTGGCAATATGCATTAGCTCCTCTTTTTGACGTTTACTATATTTTCCCGGACCTTTCCCTAACTCCTGAACACCAATCAAAAACAGTATAACTTTTAGATCAGGTACATCAGAATCAAATTCCTGTGCTATCTTTTGTTGCAAAATTTTCCATTTCGCATGTATTTCTGCAGGTTTCATATTACAAAGATACAATTAGACATGAAGCTTTATTACAATAATATTAAGCGTTTAGTAAAGTGATTTCTTATTTTTAGCACAATGTTACGGAGGTTATAATAGCTTCGAAGGATTAAAAGGAAATTTATATTAAAATGGAAAAAAAAATTATAACAGGCTTAATGGCCTACGGAATGTCTGGAAAGGTATTTCATGCCCCTTTTGTTGATGCACACCCAGGTTTTAAATTACATGCTGTAACTGAACGCAACCAAAAACAAGCCGCGGATGATTATCCTGGTGTAATTAGTTATAATACAATAGACGACTTAATAGCTGATGAAGCTATTGAACTTATCATTATAAACACGCCGAACTATACCCATTTTGATTATGCTACCAAATCGCTAAGTGCTGGAAAGCATATCTTAGTAGAAAAACCATTCACTGCTACATCAGCAGAAGCAAAGGAACTTTTCGAATTGGCTGACCGTATGGGTAAAAAAATATTCTTTTACCAAAACAGAAGATGGGATAGTGATTACATAGCTGTACGTGAAGTTATAGAAAGTGGAAAGCTTGGAAAACTGAACGAAGTTCACTTCCGCTATGATAGATATAGATTAGCCATAGGACCTAAAACCTTTAAAGAGGAACCCATAGCAGCAAGCGGATTAATGTATGATCTTGGACCGCACCTATTAGATCAGGCAATTAGCATATTCGGAAAACCAGAAACATTTCATAAAATTCTAGGCAAAAACCGTAAGGATACTAAAGTTGATGATTACTTTTCTATCCATTTAGGTTACCCAAATAGTGTCAATGTTTTTGTCCACTCTAATTTGCTATTGGTTGATCCACTTCCAGCTTTTGTATTACATGGTGAAAAAGGATCTTTACATAAAGAAAGAACTGATATTCAAGAAGAGCAGCTGTTAAAAAGAATGAAACTTTCTGACAGCGCCTATGGAATTGAACCTGAAGGAAAAGAAGGCAAATTGACATTAATTGATGAGCAAGGAAATAAAACGGTGCACTCAGTACCTTCTTTAAGAGGAAGCTACCTACCTTTATTCGAGGCAGTTTATCAGAGTGCTGTTAATGATGTTCCTTATCCGGTTACTCAAGATCAGGTGATTACTCAATTAGAAATTCTGGAAGCATAATAAATGGAAGGTTTATTTATTCTTATCCCAATATTACTTCTGGTAGTTTATTTTATACTTAGAAAAGATAACCGCCATAATTATGTGACCTTAAGCGAGTGGGATAAACAGTTGTTATTTAAGAATGTAAATTATTATCAACAACTGGAAGTAGACGATAAACCCAGATTTGAACAGAAACTTTCCGAGTTTTTAAGCTACGTCCGAATTGAAGGTGTTGGAACTGAGATTACCGTTTTAGATAAACTTTTAATTGCTTCGAGTGCCATTATTCCAGTCTTTGGTTTTGACAACTGGAAGTATAATAATTTAAGCAATGTAGTTTTATATCCAGACACCTTTAATACTGAATTTCAATACGAAGGTGGAGAAAGAAGGGTTATGGGGATGGTAGGTAACGGATTTATGAACGGGCAGATGATCTTATCGAGATCTGCCCTTCTTCAAGGTTTTTCAAATAGTGCAGATAAAGAGAACACTGCAATTCATGAGTTTGTTCATTTGCTGGACAAGTCTGACGGAGCAACCGATGGAGTACCTGAGAACTTATTAAAACACGAGTATACCATTCCGTGGGTTAAAATGATCCATGAGGAGATACAGCGCATTGAAAATGGCAAATCAGATATTAACCCTTATGCCATAACCAATGAAGCAGAGTTTTTTGCCGTAGTTTCAGAATATTTCTTTGAAAAACCTGAACAGTTTAATGTAAAACATCCTGAACTATACAACATCTTATCTAAAATATTTTTACAGAATCCGGCAAAGAAAACATTATAAACTACCCAATAGCGCTACATTAAATTCAGTAGATATTTCTATATGTGGAATATGGCCACAAGCTTCGAATTCAATAATTTTCGCACCTGGTATTTTAGCAGCAGTCTGTTTACCCAAAAGTTTATATTGTCCGTATAAAGCTTGTTGATCAGGACTAAGCAGCCCCTTTCCAACTATGGTCTTATCTTCCTTACCAATAAACAGTACTGTTGGCACCTTAATGTTATAGAATTCATAAACCACAGGCTGTTCATAGATCATAGTATACGTCATGGCTGCAACTTTTGCCCACCGTGGAAAATCACCACTATAGGTTACTCCTCCGGCAATACGGACTAGTTCCTCATACTCGGCTTTCCAAACAGTAAAATAAGACCCTTGATAATATTTCCTAATGCTTTCAGCGGTTGCTGTTAATTCCCTTTTATATTGTTCTTCGGTAGTCGAATAAGGTATAAAACGACGATAATCTTCTAATCCAATAGGGTTTTCAAGCAATAGTTTCTCGGTTTTTTCAGGATACATTAGTGCAAATCTGGTAGCCAGCATGCCCCCCATAGAATGGCCCAGAACACTAACTCTTGTAATACCTAAACCATCCAACAACTCTTTATTCCATTTGGCCATTTGATGAAAGCTATAATGGATAAAGGCCTTTGACGACTTACCAAACCCGATCTGATCGGGTACAATAACCCTAAACCCTCTGCTTGTGAGTGCTTTTATAACATTTGTCCAGTAATATCCTCCAAAGTTTTTACCATGAAACAACACCACTGTTCTTCCGTTATTAAGTTGGGTTGGAGGAATATCCATATAAGCCATGCGAAGGTCTTGCCCCTCTGTATTAACGGCAAAATATTTTACGGGATAAGCATATTTAACATTTTCTAAGTTGATGGAAATGGTATCTGTTTTTTGAGCAAATACTGAGGCAGCTGCACAGAATAAAAGAAAGAAGGATAAGGATATTGTTTTTAACATAGGTTAGTTTTAAAATGAAACAATAATAAGGTAGTGAAAGTTCTAAACTTAAGCATTATTTATAATTTTGCTAAAATATAAACAAAGAATGAGCATTCATTATTTAGGTCAGGAAAGGTTATGCCTTGCCCAGATCACAAAAATCATCGCCGAAAAGCAAACCATCGAACTATCTGACAGTGCTATTGAAAAAATTGAAAAGTGCAGAAAGTATTTGGACGATAAATTAAATCATAATGACGCTCCGATATATGGAATAAATACGGGTTTTGGATATTTACAAAATGTAAAGATCGAGGCCGAAATGCTATCTCAATTACAGCATAACTTACTTCTATCTCACGCATGCGGAACGGGAGAAGAAGTTCCTGCAGAAATTGTAAGGCTAATGCTTTTACTGAAAATACAATCGCTTAGTTATGGACATTCTGCAATAGCATTAACTACGGTTGAAAGACTTATAGCCTTTTACAACAACGACATTCTACCTGTAATCTATACCCAGGGATCTTTAGGTGCATCTGGAGATTTAGCTCCTCTGGCACACCTTGCTTTACCACTAATAGGTGAAGGTAGTGTAATTTACAAAGGAGAAAAGATTGCAACTGCTGATCTGTACCTTACATTGGGCTGGCAGCCACTCGTTCTACAATCGAAAGAAGGGCTTGCGCTAATAAATGGCACTCAATTTATGAGTGCCTATGGAATTTACTGCATTTCTAAAGCGCAGCATCTTGCAAAGTGGGCAGATGCCATAGCAGCTACTTCTATTGATAGTTTTGATTGCAGAATAGATCCATTTGATGACCTTAGTCATCTCATAAGGCCTCATGTAGGCCAGCTTCAAACTGCTGCTAATATTAGCAAATGGCTAGAAGGGAGTGAATTGATTAAGCAAAAAGGCAAACAAACGCAAGATCCTTATTCGTTTAGGTGTGTACCCCAGGTCCACGGAGCAAGTAAAGACAGCATTAATTATATACAATCTGTTTTTGAAACGGAGATTAACTCGGTAACAGACAATCCGAATGTTTTTCCGGATGAGGACAGGATCATTTCTGCCGGTAACTTCCATGGGCAACCATTGGCATTAACGCTGGATTTTATGTGTCTTGCTTTAGCAGAATTTGGATCAATCTCCGAAAGAAGAACTTTTCAACTGATCTCCGGACAAAGAGGCTTACCTCCTTTTCTGGTTAAAAATGCAGGGTTAAATTCAGGGCTGATGATAACGCAATACACTGCGGCATCCATTGCCAGCGAGAACAAGCAACTGTGCACACCGGCATCCGTAGATAGCATCGTATCTAGTAACGGGCAAGAGGACCATGTGAGCATGGGTGCAAATGCAGCAACTAAATGCTTGAGGGTTGTAAATAATTTAGAAAGAATTCTTGCAATTGAGCTGTTAACCGCAGCGCAGGCTTTAGAATTCAGGAGACCTCTTAAAACTTCTCCTGAACTGGAGAAGTTGATTTTTGCTTTCAGGCAAGAAATTCCGGCCCATGAAAATGACAGACTACTTTCCATAGAAATACAAAAATCTGTACAGTTTTTAAATGTATATAAGGGAGTATGATAACTTAAAAATAAGAGAGGAGCAAATTTGATATTTGCCCCTCTCTTATTTTCCTCATCAATGGGTTACTTTTTTAAAGTAAACGGGATGTTCACTCCAAATGTAACATTTCGTCCCTGATTATAGATACCAAGAGTTGGGTCCTCATCACTTAACCTTCCAGGCTTAAATCGACTTAAGTGATCATAATAAGCTTTGTCCAGCAAGTTTTTACCAGCAATATAAACCGTAATATCTTGAGTTTTACTCAACTTAACGGTTGTTCCAATTGCTGCATTTAAAAGCGTGTAGCCAGATGAAGGCTGTTCAAAACTGTCAATTTTACTCTGTTTAAAGAAATTATCAATACCAACAGAAAGATAAGAATGTTCGGTGCCATTTATTTTTGGCTCGAAACGCAATTCGTTGCGTAAAGTTGCCGCAGGAATAAAGGGCAGAGATTCCTTAGTAGTACGATTGGTGGCTCTTGTAAAGGAGAATCCATTCTCTAAGTGAATAAAACTTACAGGATGTAATGTTAAGGAGGCCTCTATACCTCTTAAAAAGGCATTATCTTGAACAAAGTTGTAGACTGGGAAATTTCTGCCATCAACTTCTTTCGTTTCCCCGCTGGTATTATAATAGATATAATCATTAATATAATTTGCAAAACCACCTAAACTGGCACTTAGATACTTGTTCTCGTAATCAAAAGAGGCATCAAACTGATAACTCTGCTCTGGCTTAAGGTTTGGATTACCTACCTCATAACGAAATACTCCTTCATGTACGCCGTTAGATGATAACTCTGCAATATTTGGTGCTCTAAAAGCGCTTCCGGCATTAGCCTTAAAACTTAATGCATCATTAAATTCATGGGTATAGCCAAGGGCCCCGGTAATGTGCGAAAATTTGTTGCTAAACGCACCAAAATCTACATCATCAGTATGAAAATCTTTGCCGATCATTTTTCTATAATCGAACCTGGCACCAATGTTAAAAGTGTTTTTGTCCCATGTTTTCTTAACAAAAGCAAACCCTCCAAATGCCTGACTGTCAAAATCTGGGATTAGCTGCTCTTGTCCACCTGTATTTAAACTATGAATGAATTCGCCCGAAGCACCTACTACAGGAGCCCAGCCATTCACTTCATTAAAAGAGTATTTTAAATCATAGCTATAGGTATAACTATTTAAAAACAAAGCGGGATCTTCCTCTGCCGCCTCCAGTTCTCTTCTTAAATTGTGCTGATAGCCCAAAGTTGCTTTTAGACTGCCTTCACCTAATAAAATATTACTGTTTAAGGCAACTTTATAATGACGGACATCTTGTTTTGGAAATGCTAGCGTCCTGTCTTTATTCTGCTCATCTGTAAATGGAGCTCCATCTTCGTTCACAAGTTGCCCATCTTCATTTCTCGCCGGTTCATAGAACCCAATATTAGTGCGGAAACTCGATGCATCCAAATGCGCATAACCCCATCTTTTGTTTAACCCGATCTGTCCTTCAAAGTTAGATTCATTAAATCCTGAGTTGGGAACATATTCTGTTGGTGTTTGATAAGAATAAGCATTTTTATACGAACCCCTTGCTCTATAAACAAATCCGTTTTCGTTACCTTGAAGCATTAATGAGCTACCCGTCAAACCATTGTTGGTGGCATAATTCGTTAAAAACTCTCCTTTTATGGTCCCTTCTGGAGCCGGTAGCGCATCAAGGATATTAATAACCCCACCTAAAGCGTCAGATCCATACATTAAACTTGCCGGGCCCTTTAATACTTCAACCCTGTCTGCACTGTATTGATCAATTTCAATTCCGTGCTCATCTCCCCATTGCTGTCCTTGTTGTTTAACACCATTATTTAGTGTAACTACCCTATTGTAGCTTAAGCCACGGATAACCGGCTTTGATATTCCAGCTCCAGTTGTGATTTGAGATACGCCAGGTGTACGAGATATAGCATCTATTAAGTTGGTTGAAGGACGATACAGCAAATCAGCCTTGCTTACGGTTGCTATAGAGGTGCTATTTTTTTTGTTATCGGAACTATTTGCCGATCCTGTTATAACTACCTCCCGCCCCTCTATTACGCTTGACTTTAAGGCAAATTCCATCGACCCTACATTCTTAAAGTCGACAATTTGGGTTATTGTTTGATAACCTACATATCTAATCTGTACAAGGAAGCTTCCGCGAGCGGGTACATTTTTTAAGGTAAATTCACCCGATTCATTCGTCATAACAGAAACCCGAAGGTCTGGAATTAAAATCGATGCCCCTGGTAACGGTTGTTGGGTTTCTGCATCCACAACTTTACCTTTCAATTCTATTAATTCAGCAGCAAAACCAGTTGCAGAGAAAAACGTATATAGTAGTACAACTATTAAAAATTGTATCTTTTTCATGAATATAATTATATGATTACAAACCTCCCTGAATGTTCAAGTCGGCTTCAATTGAGTGTATAAAATCATGATGCAACGCACAAAATCCATGCAGCGTCATGACAAGTAATAAATTAAAGAAATATTAAGCTATCGGTGGGCCTCTTAACCCTAAACGGATTAAGTCAGCATAAGAATTGCTGATTGCCTCTACAGGTTTTAAACCAGATTTGCTAACCTGATATAAAGTGTAATGAGAGTGAGTGGTGATGTAGTCTTTTTCGAAATGAGCCGCACATATTAAACAAGTATCAGCATGCGTGCGCACGTGAAATTGATGTTTACAGGTCTCTCCATTTTTTGCACATTGTGTCTCCTCCTCATGATGACTATGAAGAATGCTAAATGGCGTAAGTGCAATGGAAAAGACCATTAACAAAACGATCGAGATAGCTTTATTGATATGTAAAACCTTTTCTTTCAATTTCAAAAACCAAACTTAACCAATTCTATATAATTATATACATTTGTCTGGTAACATTGCCTTTATATGACTGCTATTGTAAACTACCCAACCGCACTTTGTGATGGATTGGGCTTTAGACATCAATAATGTACAGTACAACTATACCTATCGTATCTTTCGGGCAGATTTACAGCAACCCCAAGCAAAGCAATGTTTTGAGCAGCATTAAAGTCCGCATCGATCACATCCACTTTGCAATTTTTATTTGTACACTTAAAAACCTTATTGGTTCTTTTACCAATGTATCTACAGTAATTACAGGTTTGAGAAGTGTATCCAGGTTCTACAACGACCAGCTTAACAGCATTCAAACGACATTTGTATTCCAGAAAAGAACGAAGCTGTGCAAAAGACCAACGACCAAGTTTTGTTCTAAACTTTTTATTTCTCGGTTTAGAACTAAATCGGATGTTCGTCAGGTTTTCAATAGCAATTCCTTTTCTTTGATCCTTAGCGGATTTTACAATCGATTTGGAAATGGTGTGGTTGATTATAGCAGATGTAGTTCGTTCCTTGCCACTAAGCCGTTTGCTCAACTTTTTGGAGTTGCGTGTGCCTTTGCGTTGAACAGAACTACGAACCTTTTGTCTTTTTTCTCTGTATTGATTCATCCAGTCAGCGGAGTGTTTACCGCCATCAGAGGTAACGGCTATATCGGTCAATCCAAAATCAACACCGATAAATCCCGATATATCCTGTGCAGCTGGTTCTGGAATGTCCAGGGTTTGATAAAGAAAGAATTTGCCTTTTTTATAAACCAAATCAGCTTCACCTTTGAGGTATGGAATATAATCGGGGTTGTGACAAATAAAGCGAATGTTTTGACGACCACCTATGCACCACAAAGAGACCACATGATCCTGCTTGTATGTCATGATACGCGCATCATAAGTAATGCTTCCCATTGTTTTAAAAGCGCGTTTGGTTTTCTTATCCAATTTATAAGCATGGGCAACTTTTGTAAATGCGCGTACAAGCATTTGGGAAGAAAGCCCAAATTTACCTTTGTAAGAATCGTAAAGCTGGTAATGGAGTTTGAATTTATTGAAAATACGCTTTTCCCAAGCGACCTCAGAAATCGCATTGCAAGCAAGGTTTGCTTCCCGAAAGGTTTCCAGAAGCAACTCGGTTTGTTCAGCAGTTGGAAGCAATTTTATTTTCAATACCAATTTCACAATACTAATGTACGGACTTAATTAAATAACTAAAAACAATAGCTATATTGACTAAAAACAATAGTAATATTTTAATTTTAAAATTAGGGGATAGCTGCTTTCCCCCCACCCACGCTTAGGCGATGAGTGGGTTTCCGCAGCCTTTTTATGAATTTAAATCTTGATCTCAGTAAAAAAAATACACCAATCGGCACCACATTAACCTGCAAAGGGTGGGTACAGGAAGCCGCGTTGCGAATGTTATTGAATAACCTTGATCCAGAGGTTGCAGAGCGTCCGGAAGAGCTTATTGTTTACGGTGGCAGAGGCAAAGCAGCAAGAAATAAAGAAGCCTTAGCGTTAATCATTAAAGCTTTACAAAACCTGGAAGACACGGAGACGCTGTTAATACAGTCTGGCAAACCAGTAGGAATATTACCAACGCATAAAGATGCACCAAGGATATTGATATCGAACTCCCAACTAGTACCAAAATGGGCTACCCAACAGCACTTTGATGAGCTGGAAGATAAGGGCTTGATGATGTATGGTCAAATGACAGCGGGTTCATGGATTTATATAGGCTCGCAGGGCATCGTACAAGGCACTTATGAAACCTATTCGGCATTGTCAAAAAAGCACTTTGGCAGTAACTTAAAAAACACTTTAAATGTTACGGCTGGACTTGGGGGTATGGGGGGTGCCCAACCACTCGCAATAACAATGAACATGGGTGTATGCCTGGCAGCTGAAGTCGAAGAATGGCGCATTCAGAAAAGATTAGAAACTCGTTACATCGACGAAATTGAACATAACATAGATGCTGCAATTGACAGGGCATTGCAATACAAACAAGAAGGTAAAGCATTATCCATCGGTGTGGTTTGTAATGCAGTTGAATTATTACAGCGATTGATAGATAGAAGTATTACACCTGATACTTTAACTGATCAAACTTCGGCACACGACCCTTTAATTGGATACTTCCCTGAAGGATTGAGTGTTTCGGAAGCCAATGCTTTGCGTACTGCAAATCCTGATAAGTATGTAGAGCGCTCTTATGCTACAATGGCTAAGCATGTGCGGCAAATGCTGGAATTACAGAAAAGAGGAGCCATCACATTTGATTATGGCAACAATCTGCGTGGGCGCGCACTGGAAGTCGGTGTTAAAAATGCATTTGACTTCCCTGGTTTCGTTCCAGCTTATATTCGTCCACTTTTTTGTGAGGGCAAAGGTCCTTTTAGATGGGCGGCTTTAAGCGGGGATTCACAAGACATTTACGAAACAGACAAATTGATCCTCGAATTATTTCCTGAAAACGAAAGTTTAAAACAATGGATTACCATGGCCCAGGAACGAATTGCATTCCAGGGTTTACCTGCCAGAATTTGCTGGCTTGGACAGGGAGAACGCGAAAAAGCTGGCGTTGCATTTAATAAATTAGTGGCCGAAGGAAAGGTAAAAGCTCCGATTGTAATCGGTAGAGATCATTTAGATACAGGTTCTGTTGCTTCGCCAAACCGGGAAACAGAAGCAATGCTGGATGGTTCAGATGCTGTGGCAGACTGGCCCATTCTTAACGCATTAATTAATACCGCTGGTGGAGCAAGCTGGGTTTCACTTCATCACGGTGGAGGAGTTGGAATTGGATATTCCATACATGCTGGAATGGTAATAGTTGCTGATGGTACTGCCGATGCTGAAGCGCGAATTAAACGTGTGCTACATAATGATCCGGCACTGGGGGTTATAAGGCATGCTGATGCGGGATATGATATTGCAAAGGACACCTTAAGAAAACATCGTTTAGGCCTGTAAAATCCAGCTCCGTTCAACGTTTTATTACAAAACGATGATAGAATAATTCAATACCTTTAATTGGTTTTTGAAACATGCTAACTACTTATACGTTATATAAATAAAAAGGAAATGGCAACTGCTCAGCAAATTCGAAATGGTTACATCGATTACGTTTTAATGAACGATGAGAAACCTAAATCAGTTTATAGTTTTGTTAAAAAATTAAAGATATCTGAGTCCGATTTTTATGAGTTTTACGCCTCTTTTGAAAGTATAGAAAAGATTATATGGGTAGAATTAATAGTAGAAACCATTGGTACTTTACAGCAGCAGGAGGTCTGGAACGAGTACTCATCCAGAGATAAAATCCTTGCTTTTTTCTATAGCTATGTTGAAGTACTCAAAAAGCAAAGAAGCTTTGTAATTTATAGCCTTAAAACAACTAAAGATAGATTCTCGACCCCTGACGCACTTTCGGGAGTAAAACCAATATTTGAACATTTTGCTGAAGAGATCTTGAACGAAGGCCTGGAAACAGGAGAATTGGCAGAAAGAAAATTTTTCAGCAAAAGGTATAAAGACGCCCTTTGGATTCAATTTGCTTTTATAGTAAAATTCTGGGTTAGTGATGATAGTACGGGATTTGAAAAAACTGATGAGGCAATAGAAAAAGGCATAAATGTAACCTTTGACCTATTTCAAAGATCACCTATCGACAATCTGTTGGAATATGGAAAGTTCCTCTCAAGGAACGGGCATTTTAAAGAGAAGATGAGATTTTAAGATCAAATGAAAGAGCAAAGCAGTATCCCGGTAACTAAAACGCAGAGGTCAGCAAAATTTGTAAAAACAGGATTTCAGATCGGTGGCAACTACATCAAACACTATTCTAAGAAACTATTTAATCCACAACTGACTAATGATGAGTTAAATGAAGACAATGCTACAGACATTTATAAATCACTTAGTGAACTAAAAGGAAGTGCATTAAAGATTGCCCAAATGTTAAGCATGGATAAAAATATCCTGCCTAAATCTTATATTGATAAGTTTACACAATCACAATATAATGCTCCTCCACTGTCAGGGCCACTTATTGTAAGAACTTTTACCAAAAGCTTTGGGAAAACTCCAGAAAAAATCTACGACAAATTTAATCTCAGATCAACCAATGCCGCATCAATCGGCCAAGTTCATACTGCTGAATTAAAGGGGAAAAAACTTGCAGTGAAAATTCAATACCCAGGTGTTGGCGATAGCATCTCTTCTGATCTTAAAATGGTAAAGCCCTTTGCTTTTCGTTTATTAGGTATGAGCGAGAAAGAATTGAATATTTATATTAAAGAGGTTGAAGAGCGCTTATTAGAAGAAACCGACTATGAACTGGAAGTAAAACGTTCTATCGAGTTTTCTGAAGCCTGTAAAAATTTAAATAATGTTGTTTTCCCAACTTACTACCCGGAACTGTCGGGAAAGAAAATAATCTCGATGGATTGGATAGATGGTCATCATCTAAAAGAATTTTTAAAGACAAAACCTTCACAGKAATTACGAAATAAAATTGGTCAGGCCCTTTGGGACTTCTATAATTTCCAGCAACACGAATTAAGAGCAGTTCATGCTGATCCACATCCCGGAAATTTTTTGATCACTCCGGAAGAAAAACTAGGGGTTATCGATTTTGGATGCATCAAAGAAATGCCCGATGACTTCTATTATCCCTTTTTCTCACTCATATCTACTGATGTGATTAAAGATAAAGCTAAAACAATTGAAGCATTTCGAAAACTAGAAATGATTCATAAGGAAGATAATGCTGAACAGATCGAATTCTATTATCATGCTTATCGTGAAATGATTGAACTATTCGCGAGGCCATATACAAGCGAAGTATTTAATTTTGACAATCCGGATTTTTTTGCACGGCTATATTCCTATGGCGAAAAGATTTCTAAGATGGCTGAGTTTAAACAAGCAAGGGGCGTTAAGCATTTTATTTATGTAAACCGGACAAATTTTGGTCTGTATGCCATTTTACAAGAGCTTAAAGCGATTGTAAATACAACTACATACAAACCTCATTTGAAATAAGAAAGGGCATAGTCGCCACAACCACACCCATTCTAACCTAAAACTCTATTCTTGGACTTTAATAATGTAAAAAGGTTCAATGAAACTCCCAGATTATTTTAACGTCGCAGCAGTAACCATTAGGCATACTATTGCAATAATTTGTTCAAATTTCTCAAATAAACAATAAACAAATCATTCTACTTGAATATATTTGTACTACTAAATATCTCTATTTTGGCAAAAGGCTCTACAATTTACAAAAACATACTTGTTATTGAGGATAATCACGCTATCCTTGATGTGATCACCTTGATTTTACAAAGTGAAGCATATAATGTAACAGGCCTTAACAAGAGCGCAGATATGATGTTTCATATTGAGCAGCTTAAACCGGATTTACTTATTCTTGATATCATGTTGCCTGATGGAGATGGCCGCGAATTGCTAAAAACACTTAGGTCTGATGCAACTACGGATCAAATCCCTGTATTGATGATATCTGCGAGATATACAGCTCAAAATGTTGAACATGGTGAATACAAGCCAAATGGTTTTCTTGCTAAACCATTTGACATTGATGATCTTTTGGACAAAATAGAAGGTATTTTGGCCGGTAAAACTTACATCTAAACCAGATAAACGTTGCTGTTATGACTCAAAATGAAGAATTGATCCGCCACTTTTACGCTAGCTTTCAAAATAAAGACGTAAAGGCTATGCAAGATTGCTACGCCGATAGTGCTACCTTTAGCGATCCTGTATTTACTAATTTAAATGCAAAACAGGTACGTTCTATGTGGGCTATGCTTATCAAAAGCGGCAAGGATATGCGAATTGAGTTTAAAAATATTTCGGGAAATGAGATGGGGGGAAGCGCCGAATGGGACGCATATTATACTTTTTCCGCTACAGGAAACATGGTAGTTAATAGAATTAAAGCCTCCTTTCTAATAGAGAACGGGAAAATAACAAAACATACTGACCAGTTCAATTTTTACACATGGGCTAAACAAGCTCTTGGATTTACAGGGCTTTTATTAGGATGGACAACCTTTTTAAGAAATAAGATCAGCACTAAAGCAAAAAGAAATTTGGAGAACTTTATGGCTTCCTCAAAGACTAATTAACTTTTAACAGTTCAACAACAGCAGCAATAGTTAGCTTTTCTTGTTGCCCGCTTTTCATGTTTTTCAATGTTAAGACATCATTGCTCATTTCTTCACTTCCGATGAGTATTACGTAAGGAATATGTTTATCGTCAGCATAGCTCATCTGCTTTTTAAGCTTCGAAGAAGATGGATATAGTTCCGCAGCAATATTTGCCCCACGCAGTTGCTGTAAGATTGGCAGAGCATATCTTTCGGCTTCCTTATCAAAGTTACTGATCAGAACCTTTGTGCCTGCAGCTGCAGATTCAGGGAAAAGATTCAGTTCCTGTAATACATCATAAATTCTATCCGCACCAAAAGATACCCCAACCCCGGTTAAGCCCTTTAAACCAAACATACCGGTTAAATCGTCATATCTTCCTCCTCCTCCAATGCTCCCCATAGAAACCTCATTGGTTTTCACTTCAAATATGCAACCTGTATAATAATTCAATCCTCTTGCCAGCGTAATATCTAATTCAACATTCGGATTCATAGACGAGTCTGCTTTAAGCATTGAATTTACATAGTCAAACACCGCCTCTATCTCTTCAACGCCTTTAAGTCCTGTTGCTGAAACAGACAATACTGTTTTTAAACTATCCAGCTTTTGTTCGTTAGTACCTTCAAGCAAAATAACCGGCTTTAACCTATCTATATCTGCTTCAGTAAACCCACGCTCCAATAGCTCTTTAATTACGCCATCTAAACCTATTTTATCAAGTTTATCAATAGCAACAGTCATATCTATAATTAATTCAGGCTTACCTACAACTTCAGCAATTCCTGATAATATCTTGCGGTTATTGATCTTTATTGTAAAGTCCTTTAACCCAAGATTGCTTAACGCTTCCTGATAGATCAATATAAACTCAGCCTCGTTTAATAAACTATCAGATCCAACAACATCCACATCACACTGATAAAACTCTCTGTAACGTCCCTTCTGTGGTCTGTCAGCACGCCATACAGGTTGTACCTGGAACCGTTTAAAGGGGAGAGAAATATCATTCTGATGCATCACAACATAGCGTGCAAAAGGCACCGTTAAATCGTAACGTAAGGCTTTTTCGCTAATGGATGATGTAACAGCATTTGAATTTGCTTGCGAAAGCAGTTCCGGCTTTACCTTAGAAAGGAAATCACCACTGTTTAATATCTTAAATATAAGTTTATCGCCCTCATCACCATATTTACCAGTTAAGGTTGATAGATTTTCCATTGAGGGCGTTTGTATCTCTGCATAGCCATATTTTTTAAACACCATTTTAATGGTATCAAAAATATAGTTACGTTTTACCATTTCCTGTGGAGAAAAATCTCTGGTTCCTTTAGCTAAAGAGGGTTTGATATTCGACATGAGCGCAAAAGTACAAAAAGTAACAAGCATAAAAAAGCTTGCCTGTATTATACACAGGCAAGCTCAATATTTAAATCTCCTTGAAGAGAATTCTGATTAAACTAATAACCTAACAGGTTCTTCCATTAGTGCTTTAAATGTTTGCAGGAATGCAGCACCTGTAGCGCCATCAACCGTACGGTGATCACAACTTAAGGTAACCTTCATTATATTTCCTGGAACAACAGCACCATTTTTAACAACCGGTACTTGTGAGATTCCGCCTATAGCAAGAATACAAGAATCAGGAGTATTGATGATAGCAGTAAATTCATCTATACCAAACATACCTAAGTTTGAAACAGTGAAAGTTGAACCTTCCCAATCAGCAGGCTGTAATTTTTTAGCTTTTGCACGTTGTGCGAAATCCTTAACCTCAGCAGAAATACGGGATAATGATTTTCCATCAGCAAAACGTACTACAGGAACCAATAATCCATCTTCAACAGCTATAGCTACACCTATGTTTACATGCTCGTTGTAACGAATTGCATCTCCTCTCCAAGAAGAGTTTACATTTGGATGTTGTTTTAAAGCCACAGCTACTGCTTTTAGAACTAAATCATTGAATGATAGTTTAACAGGCGAGAATTCATTCATCTTAGTGCGTGCGGCAATGGCAGCGTCCATATCGATAACCATGGTAAGGTAGAAATGCGGCGCAGTGAATAAGCTTTCGCTTAAACGCTTAGCAATTACCTTACGCATTTGAGAAACAGGTTTCTCAGTGAATTTCTCTTCGCCTAAATACTGTGCAAGTACCGGTGCAGATTTTTCTGCAGGGGCACCTGATTCAGCTGCTTTGGCAGCAGGCTTAAAGTTTTCAATATCTTTTTTAATAATACGTCCACCATCTGCACTACCAGCAACCTGACTAAGGTCAATTCCTTTTTCCTGGGCAATCTTTTTAGCTAACGGAGATGCTTTTACGCGATCAGTGCTTCCTGAAGCAAGAGGAGCTTCTTCTTTCTGAGACACTGGTGAAGATTTCTCTTCAACTGGAGCATCAGATTTTTTATCAGCAGCAGGTTTTGCCGGAGCGTCGCCCTGGCTAAGTATTCCACTAATGTCAGTTCCTTCCGGACCTACAATGGCAATAATCCCATTAACTTTAGCTGCCTGCCCTTTTTCAACACCAATGTGTAATAAAGTTCCTTCAGCATAACCCATTACCTCCATAGTAGCCTTATCGGTTTCTACGTCAGCAAGGATGTCATCATTTTTAACTTTATCACCTACTTTTTTATGCCATTCAGCAATTACGCCTTCAGTCATAGTATCACTTAATAAAGGCATACGAACAACCGTAACACCTTGTTTCTCTAAATCTGCATCAGTTATTGCCGGAGCTGAGGCAGATTCCTTTTTCTCTTCAACAGGTTTCTCCGATGATGATTTATCTGCAGCAGGTTCTTCTTTAGCAGCAGGTGTTGCACCGCCTTCCGCGTCAAGGGCAGCTTTGTAATCTTCACCCTCTTTACCAACTACAGCAATAATAGCATCAACAGGAACAGCTTTACCTTCTTCTACACCAATGTACAATACGGTACCATCCCAATATGATTCTAAATCCATGGTTGCCTTATCGGTTTCCACTTCGGCCATAACATCGCCGCTTTTAACTTTATCGCCAACTTTTTTATGCCACTTAGCCATAACACCTTCTGTCATGGTATCGCTCATTTTGGGCATTCTAACTATTTCAGCCATTCTATATATCTATTGAAATGCGTTCTAAATTAATCTTGTACGTATGGGTAGTCTTGTTGCACATAAACATCAGTATATAATTCCGATGCTTCAGGCCAAGGAGACTCTTCAGCAAATTTCACAGATTCATCAACAATCTGTTTTACTTTATTTTCAATTTCTTCGATCCATGCCTGATCAGCATATTTCTCTTTAAGAATCACTTCTCTTACTGTTTCAATAGGATCTTTAGCTTTGTACTCTTCTAATTCGTCTTTTGTACGATATTTAGCAGGGTCAGACATAGAATGTCCGCGGTAACGGTAAGTTCTCATCTCTAAGAAAGTTGGGCCTTCACCATTTCTTGCACGTTGAGCAGCTTCATCCATTGCGTTGTGAACTGCAACAGGGTCCATTCCATCTACCGGGGCACATGGCATATCGAAACCTAGTCCTATTTTATAAATATCAACCATGTTTGTAGTACGCTCCACAGAAGTTCCCATTGCATAACCATTGTTTTCGCAAACAAATATTACAGGTAATTTCCAAAGCATCGCCATATTGAAAGCCTCATTTAAAGCTCCCTGACGAACGGCTCCATCACCCATGTAGCAAACATTTACATTTTTAGTGCCTTTATATTTTTCAGCAAACGCAATACCTGCTCCAAGAGGGATTTGTCCACCTACAATACCATGGCCACCATAAAAATTAAATTCCTTACTAAACATGTGCATAGAACCACCTTTGCCTTTTGAGCAACCTGTAGCTTTACCATACATCTCGGCCATAATGCTATTTGCACTTACGCCTTTTGCCAAAGCATGAGCATGATCACGGTAAGCAGTTATCATGGAATCTTCCGGCTGTAATGCAGAAATAGCTCCTGCAACAACGGCCTCCTGGCCAATATATAAATGACAAAATCCACGGATTTTCTGTTGTCCGTATAGTTGTCCAGTTTTTTCTTCGAACTTGCGCATCAGCAACATCGACTCAAACCACTTCAGATAGGTATCTTTATTAATTTCTACTGCACTCATTGTTGGGTGTTGATTTTTATTTACGAGAGCAAATCTACTTCTTTATTGCAACATATCGAAGAAAATGATGTAAAATGCACACTAAGGTTACAAAAAATGTTAATAACTTTTAATATTAGGTCTATGACATTTGGATAACATTTGTAAAATACATATGTTTGCCATCCAAACAATAAGCCCTAGTGGTGTACGTTTAAGTGTAAGTGCCTTTTACCCAAACTTAACAGTATAACATGATAAAAAAGTTTTTGTTGTCTTCCCTGATTGTATTGTGCAGCCTCTCGGCCCTCAACGCACAAACAAAAACAAAAGAAACTAATAAATTAGAGGATCCCGATAATTTAGCTTCGCAGTATTTTTCGCAGGTGATGGGTGTTGCTGTTGATGCAACTTCTAATATTAAACTCTACAAATTCATTTACGAATGGATTGGCACCCCTTACAGATTTGGGGGAAACACGAGTAAAGGGATTGATTGTTCCGCTTTTACAAAAGCTATTTACGATAAAGTTTTCAACACTACTATATTAAGAAATTCAAGAGACATTTTCAGCATGGTTGACCCATTGCCAAAAGATGAACTAAAAGAAGGTGATCTTGTATTTTTTAAAATAAAAAGCAGAACCATTACGCATATCGGTATCTATTTGGGAGATAATCGTTTTGCCCATGCTTCATCAACGCGTGGTGTTGTAATCAGTAATTTAAATGAACCTTATTACTCTAGATATTTTTATAAAGGCGGAAGAATAATTGATGCCGTAAAGAATGATCTGATTGAAGAATAAATCCTATTTGAATAGAAACGCATTTAAGTCTTCCTAATATTTTAGGAAGACTTTTTTTATAAAATAATAATGAGACTTCTAAGCATAAGCCTTTTAAATATCGTAATCAGTTTAATCCTGTCAAGTTGCACTACCACGGCTTCAACTACTGACCTTTCACAGATTCAGGATATCATACAAAAGGATACTACAGCTTTAAAAAAAGATACCATTTCTATAATTGGCGTTGGCGATATTATGCTTGGATCAGCCTATCCTGATAAATCAAATTTACCAAAGGGCGATGCTATAAAGAGCTTTAAAAATGTAGATACCTTTTTAAAAGGAGATATCGTTTTCGGGAATCTTGAAGGATGTTTCCTGAACAGTGGGAAATCTACAAAATGCAAGGATACGACCGGAAATAGTTGTTTTGCTTTTAGAATGCCCGAAAGATATGCGGTAATTATAAAAAATGCTGGTTTCAATTTACTAAGTGTTGCAAATAATCATGTCGGTGATTTTGGCTTTAAGGGCAGGAAGAGAACAACCACAATTCTTGATTCACTAAATATAAATTACGCAGGCCTGCAGTCGCACCCTTCAGTAATTTTTGAAAAAGATAGTATCAAATATGCTTTCTGCGCATTTGCCCCTAATGAAAACACCGTTTCTATTAATAATCTTGACAGTGCAAAATCACTCGTTTCAAGATTAAAAGCACAAGTTGACATTGTTATTGTCTCCTTTCATGGTGGTGGCGAAGGAGCTAAATTTGAACACGTTCTCAGAGCCGATGAAATATTTTATGAAGAGAACAGAGGTAACGTATATGCGTTTGCACATGGTGTAATAGATGCGGGAGCAGATGTAGTTCTTGGTCATGGTCCGCATGTTACCAGGGCAGTAGAAGTGTATAAAAACAAGTTCATTGCATATAGCCTTGGTAACTTCTGTACTTATGGAATGTTTAGTCTTAAAGGGCCTAACGGATTTGCTCCATTATTACAGCTTAAGATCAAGTCGAACGGCGATTTTATTCTCGCAGACATCATTTCAGTAAAACAAGATAAAATCCACAATTTAACTATAGACAACAATTACACTGCCTTTAAAAAGATCCAGTGGTTAACCAATACTGACTTCCCCGAGCATCAGTTAACTTTCTCTGCAAATGGACGCATTGAATTAAAAAAGAACTAAGCTTCGTCCTTTGTATTCTTTATTAAGCCTATACCAGACACAAAGAAAATAATACCAATAATGGCAACTACAATCAATTCTCTTGTCTGAATGCTATGTTGAACATATCCGTACCCAGCATAAATAAGCGCTATTATTCCCAAAACAGTTAAGATAGTTCCAAAAGTTCGTTTAACATTCATAAGGTAAATTTTAGTTACATTAGTTACTAATACAATATCTGTGCCCGATTGTTCGTACCTTGACTTATTCATTATTCTAATTAATTATAACGCTATGGAATACACTTTTTACATTATCCTTTTTATCGCAGCTGTGATATTAATCAGTTCATTTGTAACGGTTAAACAAGGCACAATTGCAGTAGTAACTATTTTCGGAAAATACAGAAGATTATTAAGCCCGGGACTAAGCTTAAAAATACCCCTTATTGAGAATATTCACTCCAGAATTTCAATACAAAACAGATCTGTGGAGCTTTCTTTCCAGGCAGTAACACAAGATCAGGCCAATGTATACTTTAAGGCCATGTTGCTATACTCTGTAATTAATCATGACGAGGAGACGATTAAAAACGTTGCCTTCAAATTTGTAGATTCTACAAACTTAATGCAAGCCCTAATTCGTACTATAGAGGGCTCCATAAGGGCATATGTTGCCACCCAAAAACAAGCAAATGTGCTTGCACAGAGAAACGAAATTGTTGACCATGTTAAGCATCAGATAGATCAGGTACTAGAAAGCTGGGGCTATCACTTACAGGATCTGCAACTTAACGACATTACATTCGATGAAGAAATTATGCGCTCTATGAGTCGCGTTGTGGCCTCAAACAATCTAAAAGCTGCTGCCGAAAACGAAGGCCAGGCTTTATTAATTACAAAAACCAAGGGTGCTGAGGCAGACGGTAATGCTATTAAAATTGCTGCTGCTGCAGAACGTGAGGCTGCCCAGCTTAGAGGTCAGGGTATTGCGCTGTTTCGTGCAGAAGTTGCACATGGTATGACCAAAGCCGCACAAGAAATGGAAGAGGCTAATCTTGATATATCAGTTATTCTTTTTACTATGTGGACAGAATCTATTAAACAATTTGCCGAGAACAGTGAAGGCAATGTTATTTTCCTTGATGGATCTACTGAAGGTATGAATCGAACAATGAAAGAAATGATGGCCATGCAGATGCAAAAGACCTCTGACAATAAGAAATAAATATAGGAAGATGGTCTAAAAAAAGAGCCTTGAAAATCAAGGCTCTTTTTCGTAAAACTACAAATAATCCTTTATTGGAATTCTTTTACAGTTTTAACAACACTCTTATCTTTAGGATTTGCTGACTTCATAAAATCAAGCATTACTTTTAAACTCTCTTCTTCAACAAAATCAAAGCTTTCTTCCTTAGCAATTTTGGCGCCTTTCTTTATTGGAGCAAGTCCTCTTTCTGCCCTCAACAGATTTGTTTTCTCTAGCGATTTAGCTTCAAGACTGTCGCGCTCTGCTTTAAGTTTGCTTTCATTTAAAGTTATCGAAACCTCTTTTTCTCTGTTCTTCATGTCAGCTATATCCTGGTTAAGTATCTTGTAATCTAAAGACTTAGCCATTCTTTCCTGATGAAGTTTGATCAATTCTGGTTTAATAGGATTAAGATCTGCAACTGCCATAAAATTAGATTTCTTCACTTCATCCCAAGGTAATGCTGATTTCTCAGTGTCTTCTCCAATTTTATCCATTGGATATACAGAAGGGAACACTATATCAGGCATTACACCCTTATGCTGTGTACTGCTACCCGTTACACGATAGAATTTAGCCATTGTTAAATTGATCTGACCGAGTTGAGGTGGAGCAACTCCATCTTTACCCGCAGCTCCGCCTGCTACATTTTTACCTACTAAAGCAGCAAGTCTTTGCAGGATCGACGGATTTACAAGCTGATTCATGTCAATCGAAGATTGTACGGTTCCCTTACCGTAAGTCTGAGTTCCCATGATAATTCCACGTCCATAATCTTGAATTGCACCCGCAAAAATCTCCGAAGCAGAGGCACTCAATCTATCAACCATTACACCAAAAGGTCCTTCCCAAATTGCACCTGCATTTGTATCCTCATTAACTTCAATCCCCCCTTTAAGATCTTTAACCTGCACAACAGGCCCTTTATCAATAAATAAGCCCGTAAGATCAATAGCTTCTACCAGAGAGCCTCCACCGTTGGCTCTTAGATCCATAACTATTGCATCAACCTTATCACGATTTTTAAGGGTATCAATTAATAATCTTACATCACGGGTTGTACTTTTATAGTTAGGATCTCCGGCTCTAGCAGCTTTGAAATCCGCATAAAATGCCGGAACCGTAATGATACCAATCTTATATGGCTGCCCGTTAGATTGTATTGTTTTAACTTTTTTCTTAGCAGATTGTTCTTCCATAACAATCTTTTCCCTCAGCAACTCAACAATCACCGGTTTCGAAGAAAGATCCATTCCTACAGGAATTATTTTCAATCTAACTTTAGTTCCTTTAGGACCCTTAATTTTTGCTACAGAGTTTTCTATTCTCCATCCAATGATATCTTCAAATTCAGCATTTCCTTGTGCTACACCAACGATTCTATCTCCTGCACTTAGCAGTTTGCTTTTAAAAGCCGGGCCTCCAGGAATGATCTCTGAAATTTTAAGCACCTCATTCTCCAATTGCAATCGTGCTCCTATACCTTCAAATGAGCGAGCCATGTCTTCATTAAAGGCCTGTGCATTGGCCGGATTAAAGTAATTAGTATGCGGATCTATTGTCTCTGTAAAGGCATCCATAATGGTCTGGAATATATCCTGATTATTAACTTTAGATGCCTGCGACTTTAAATTCTGATACCTCTTGGTTAAGGTTTCAACATTTTTAGCTTCGGTTGTGCCTGCAATTCTTAGGTTAACAAGCTCATATTTTACTTTCTTTTTCCAGATATCGTTCAAAGCTGTTGAAGACGTTGCCCACGGCATTTTTTCACGATCAAAAGTATAGGTATCATTTTGATTGAAATCATACTTAGCTTTTATCTGATTTAAAGAATATGCCAGCCATTCGTTATATCTTTTCAGATAAACATTAAATATATAAAAAGGGGCATTTAGATTTCCACTCCTAAAATCATCATCTAAAGAAAACCTAAATTTTTCAAACTCTTTTATGTCTGATGATAAGAAGTAATACTTATAAGGATCAAGATCCTTTATATATTTATCCAAAATCAAAGAAGATATTGAATCATTAACTTTTATTTTTTTGTAATTCCAGTTTTCAATAAGCGTAACTATTTCTTTGCATACCAGTGCTTGTTTTTCATCGGGCACAATATTACTTACACCCTGAACCATTTGCTGAGGTTGCGGTGATGCATGACATGCGAGTACAGCTGCGGTAAAGGTTACCAATAATATTCTTTTCAACATCTCTTTTACTAATTTAAAATCCATTTTATAATTACACACTAATATGATACCAATTTCATAAATAAACAGAAAAGAGACAGTAATAATACTGTCTCTTTTCTGTAAACTTACGAAAGTTATGGAAATACTATTAAAAAAACTAAACTAAAAACACCTTCAAATACAGAAGATTACAATTATGTATTTTTATTTCTTTTTTGATGATTTCTTTACCGTTTTAGTGGCTGCTAGTGCAGGGAGCATAGATCGTGCCTCTTTAATCTGATTTTTGAATTCATTGGTATTTGCAGCTTTTGCTAAAAGCTCAGCTCTATTAATATCTTTAGTTGCTAAAGTGTATTCTTTTTTTCTGATTTTTACATTCGCGGCGCCCAACACAGACTCTATATAAGCGGAACTATTACCTATTTGCTTTGCCAATATCCCTTGCTGGGTATAAAACCATAAAGACTGAGTAGGCTTATTCAATGCCAGATAAATTCTACCCAACTGGCTATAAGACTCCATTTGACCATTTCGGCTCCCGATTTTTGAGTAATTTTTTAAGGCAACATTTAAAACCACTTGTTCTGCTTCACTAAAATGAGCCAACTGATAATGAACGTTACTTAATCTCATCAAAGCCTCACCATAACGGGCAAATTGTTTAGCACTATTATATTCAAAAGCCGCTTTCCCAAATAAGGTTACTGCTTCGTTAAGTTCTCCATTTCGTTCATTTTTCTCAGCTTCAGCAAAATATGTATCTCCTTCGTTCTCATCCAGATTGGATACCACAATATTTATAGCTCCACTTCCCTGAGGGGGCTGCTGAGGCAGAAAATGACTGGTTTGGGTCATCGCTTGATTTGATATAATCAGAAAAATGATTGCTAACCAACTCTTGTTCATATGGTAAAGATATAACAAAAGTAATAAACAACACTATATCATCTTTATCAACCCTAGACAATCCCACCCATTAGGGGGTCTGTTTTAGCTTCAATACCGCTTTCTACTCTTCCCGCAAACCGCTCTTCAAAAACATCGTTTCCTTGTAGTTTTACACTGATATCGTACCAATGGTAAGATTTTGAAAGGTCCAGAACAATGCTCGTCTTACTGCCAGCCGCAACTAATTTAGTTTGGCGACCTTTGCCATAACTATTGTCTATTATAATCAATGTCTGAGCTGTCGCTCCATTATTAACAATATCAAGTTTAATATTGCCAGTCAACTTAGCCGGATTAAGTCGATTATGCTCATAATTAGCATGTAACCTTACTTGCGGATTATTCTTGTTTCCAATAAACTCTCTATAAAACCCATTAGGCCCATGAATGCGGAGATGATAGACACCACTTTCAAATGCATTAACAGGCCAGCTATAATTTAAATGATCTCCAGCAGAGACAGCGAATGACCAATTTCTGGAGATTTCATCTTTACTTATTTCGTCGTTGTACTTGACAGGGACACTTACAGTAAATGGAGATCCAAGTGCTTTTTTATCGAAAACCCTATTCCCAGACATGAAATTGATCTCAAAACCTGTCTTGTCCTCACTTAGCCCTCCGTCAACATATAGTTCATAAGGCAAGGCGCAAGATGAGCGTATTCCTTTTTCCTGAATCAACATTCCTGCCTTTTGGCCTTCAATTTTCCTGATCTCCGCATCCGAAAGTTTTTTGAATCCTATGGGATTACCTTTAAATTTAGCATTATATATGGTTTCAACATTTTTATTCCTGTCAAGAAAAGCGATCTTTTCTAATTTATCGCCATTATAAGGAGTAAAAGCAGAGGTAAGATCCCCACAAATTGTCCGACGCCATTCGCTAATATTATCAAGCTTTATATTCTTTTTGAATTTCTTATTTACAAATCCTTCCAAAAATTGTAAGGTTGAAGTATGGTCAAAAACCTGTGAACACACCTTACCTCCTCTAGTCCAGGGAGATGCAATAACCATCGGCACCCTAAAACCTAAACCTATAGGAGCTTCGCGCGCCTGACTTTTAGGAATTCCCTGTTTTAACTCGTTTTCCAAACGTACATGTTCTATCTCAGTTTCTATACCTACAGAACATTTTCCGGTTCCTGGTAATTTAGCATCTGAAATCGAAAAAGGGGGAACATGGTCAAAATAACCATCGTTTTCGTCATATGTAACAATGAATATTGTTTTCTTCCAAACTTCAGGATTCTTAGTTAGAATATCCAAAATCTCTGACACATACCATGCCCCATACCATGGAGCACTTGGATGATCCGAAAAGTTTTGGGGTCCTGCAAGCCATGACACAACCGGCAGTTTTCCAGTATTTACATCTTGCCTGAATTGATGAAGCAAATCTCCTTTTGGCACAGTCACCTTTCGTTGTTCGCTTTGATCATTATAGGTTAAAGCGGTAATAGATCGAAAATCAGGATCTCCGGAATTGATTACAAAAGCTCTTTTGTAAAGGTTCTTTTCTTTCTCCGATAGCTTTTCATAACTTTCCTTGTTCCACTTCGAAAGTTCACTACGAGCATTATCCAACACTTCCTGCTTTTTTCGAACGCTTTCAAGAGCCTTTTTCCCATCCTCTTCACTAGATGGAGTTCTTTCCTGCAATTTATTAATCTCTCCGGGAAGCTCTTCCGCTTGCTTCTGTAGATTTTGTATATACCGCTCGGAGAATTTAACATTATAAGCTTTAAAGAATTCCAAAAGATTACACCCGAAGTTTGACAACCAGGACCTTTCTTCACCGATAAATCCACCTCCACAGCTTAAATCATTTTGATAAAATTTCCAGGGGATATTATTCTCTTCCAACAGTTCCGGAAAAGTACTCCATGGCATATTCCCATAACCAAAATCTGTATTTCTGATGTTGGCTTTAGGAATGTCATTCTCATCATGAGTAATTTTGCCCGTCCAAAAAAATGAACGATTAGGTGTAGTACTGGTCATTGCAGAGCAAAAGTTCTGGTCACATACCGTAAAAGCGTCGGCCATGCTATAATTAAATGGTAAGTCCTCACGGGTATAATAGCCTAATGTTAAAGGCATATCCGCATATGCTTTATTCCCCGATCGTTTTGCTGGGAGCCATTTATCATATTTCCCAAAATTATTAGCATCTACTTGGCTAGCTCTCGAATGAGGGAGATCTCCCATCCATGTAACTTTTGTATCTTTTATATTTAATCGAAATGGCGAGTAGGTACTACCAGTTGCATCCGTTTGCAACCATACAGGTTTTTTATCCGGCAGGTAAACAGCGCGTGGATCATTAAACCCTCTTACTCCCTGCAAGGTTCCAAAACAGTGATCAAAGGAGCGGTTCTCCTGCATTAGTATAACCACATGTTCGGCATCAAGATAGGTACTACCTATTTCCGGATTTATAGCAAAAGCCCTTTGTATTGCAGAAGGCATCATGGTTGCGATGGCCGTACTGCCTGATAATAACGCTACCTTTTTTAAAAAGTCTCTGCGTGAGTCAATTTCGTTCATAATTAAGTTTTCGTGCGACAACGTCACAGGTCAAATATCTTTCACGAAATTAAAATTAATGTTAGCGCGTAGTTAATCTATAAGAAAAACAGTATTATAACTGTTACGTTATCACAACCAGCGATGTGTTATTAGGGAAATACCTGCAACCTGTCATCAAAAGCAGCCCAAACCATATAAGGATGAGAGTCTAAGTGATAAATTTCTCCTTTTGATGAAATCCCTATTACACCTGCAAAACCATCAATAAGTTTCAACTCTGCAAAAGATTTATCACAAGCATCTTTCAGACTAAACCCATCCGTTACACGAGTAACTATTTTTGCTGCCATAGCAACGTTAACAATATCCTCTCCCACACCCGTACAAGAAATACCAGCAAACTGATTTGCAAAATTTCCCGCTACAGTGGCAGAGTCACTTACTCTGCATGGGATTTCAAAGCCCTTTCCCCCTGTCGAAGTTGCCGCAGCAATATTGCCATCAGCGTCCAATGCCACACAACCTACAGTTCCTTTCCTTTCCTGCTGGTTCAATTTTGCCTCGTACTCTTGTTGTCTTTGGGGGGTAATAGGATCAAAATAGTCAAAGCCGTTTTTGGCGGCAAAAGCACATGCTCCTTCACCACTTAATACCCTGTCTTCATACTTGAGTAATTTCTCAGAAACCTGAATAGGATTTTTTATGTCCTCAATATTGATAACCCCACTAAATTTTTGAGTTTTACCATCCATTAAAGATGCACTTAAACGCACCTTGCCGTCACTTTGTATCTGGGATCCCAAACCTGCATTAAACAATTGGTCATCTTCAAGCAAACTAACGGCATAAACTACCGTTTCTAATGCCGTATGTGTTTTCAAATAATTATGGGCTTGGCTAACTATAGAAGCCAAGGCTTGTTGCTTTGACTTTTTTGTTTCCTGATTGGTACCAGATTCGCTAAAAAAACCGCCATGTATAATTACTTTCATCCTAATCTGTTGAAACAACCTTTGGGTGATGAATGGTCAACTTATGCTCAGTAAGGTTATAGGTATCTCCATCACACATCACATGTACAATCATATTTTTAATAGAAACCGGCTGCCCCATCTCAACATCTGTTAAATTGGTATCGGCCATATCTCTGCCATCAACCAAAATGACCATTCCACTGCCTATAGCTTCCATCTTATTTCCTTCCGAAATATACAATCCTGTATCTTCACCTAACCCTATACCCAGAATCCCCGGATTACTTGCTGTAGCATATAACAGACGACCGATTCTACCTCTTTGGACAAAATGTGTATCTACAATTACACCATCGATAAACCCTAGTCCGCCGGTAATTTTCACCTCTCCTTTCAAAAGTGCATCCTTGGAACTTCCCTGATAGATCATATTTTTTGAAGATGCTGCAGCTCCTGCTGATGTCCCCGCAATTACTACAGGTTCATTCTGATACTTATCTAATAAGATCTGATGAATCGATGTCCCTCCAAATATGGATGACAAGCGAAGCTGATCTCCTCCTGTAAATATAATTACATCAGCCGCCTTAACCCTCTCGCAATTCTCATTTGAATTAGCTTGTTCCCGACTACTAATATTTAATACACCAACGTCATGTACATCAAGCTGTGCAAATGCCTTTATATATTCTTCTCCGACTTTCTCTGGAATAAGGGAGGCTGTGGTAATGATTTCAAATCTGGATTTACTATCTCTTACAGATTCAACAGTGATTTTCTTTAAAATACCCCTTTCAAAAAAGTTCATATTTTGGGGCAACCCGAACTGAGTTTCGGTAAAACTTCCGGTATTTATTGCACCCCCTATAATAATTAATTTACCCTTCGGAGTCATTTTAAATATTTATATTTCCAATAGGGCCAAACTTAGATAAAATTGATTTGTAATGCAATTTTAACMCAATTAACAATTTCATTATTTAAACTTTACTTCCAAATTATTTATATAAAATATATTCACAACAAATTGGATTAACAACTGCATAATTCTCAGAAAATTTTTATACTTTAATCTCTCCATTTAAAGCATAAAGTAATCCGGGTAAAAGTTCGAAATACTTTTAAAAATATGCTGTAAAAAAGCCAAGGGCATTTTCTTCAAAGAGAGCAACAGTAAACAACAAACTTATTTAAGCTTAGCGTGTTATAGAACTAACGCTAGGTGGATTTAATCATTAAAGAACAAATTTATACCAATGAAAATATTAGGCATACAGGTGCTTCGTGGACCAAACATTTGGTCGATAAACAGAAAAAAGTTGATTCAGATGAGGCTGGATCTTGGGGAAATGGAGCAGAGGCCTACCAATCTTATCGATGGTTTTAGAGAACGTATTGAAAAATTGATCCCAACCTTGCAAACTCATCGATGCTCCAAGGGCGAACCAGGTGGTTTTTTAGCAAGGATTGAGGAAGGCACCTGGATGGGTCATGTAATTGAACATATTGCATTAGAAATTCAAACCCTGGCAGGTATGGACACTGGATTCGGAAGGACCCGACAAACCAAAACGGAAGGCATTTATAATGTCGTATTTAGTTACATTGAAGAAAAGGCAGGAATTTATGCTGCCGAAGCCTCTGTTCAAATTGCTGAAGCATTAATAAACAACCATGAATACGATCTGGAAACAGATATACAACGCATGCGTGAGCTTAGAGAAATGGAAAGACTGGGCCCAAGTACAGGTTCTATTGTAGCTGAAGCAATCTCAAGAGATATCCCGTGGATAAGGTTAAATAAAAGTTCCCTGGTCCAGTTGGGATATGGTAAAAATCAGGTTCGCTTTCGCGCTACCATGACGGAAAAAACCAACAGCATAGCGGTTGATATTGCCGGCAATAAAGATGAAACTAAGAGACTGTTACAGGATTCTGCTATTCCAGTTGCTAAAGGAGTGACCATATCAGACATCGAGGACCTTCCCGATGCTATAAAAAAGGTAGGCTTCCCACTGGTATTTAAACCACTGGATGGAAATCATGGCAGAGGTGCCACTATAAATGTCAAAACTGTTAAGGCGGCCACTGAAGCTTTTGAATATGCTAAGAATTATTCAAGAAGAATAATCATTGAACGGTTTATTACCGGATACGATTTCAGGGTACTGGTAATTGATCATAAAATGGTTGCAGCTGCTCTGCGAGTTCCGGCACATATCACCGGCAACGGACAAGATACTGTTCAGCAATTGATAGACAAAGAAAATGAAGACCCACGAAGAGGTTATGGCCATGAAAACGTCCTAACTGAAATTACGGTCGACAGGGATACCTTAGACTTACTGGCAAAAAAGGATTACACATTAGATTCTATACCTCCACAGGGTGAAACAGTTTATCTAAAATCAACGGCAAACTTAAGTACAGGTGGTACGTCAATTGATGTTACAGATCTTGTTCATCCGCAAAACGTTTTTATTAGTGAGCGCATTTCAAGAATAATTGGCTTAGATATTTGTGGTATAGACATCATGGCCGAAAACTTAACCCAGCCACTTCCAGAAAACGGAGGGGTTGTTTTAGAAGTAAATGCAGCTCCTGGTTTCAGAATGCACCTTGCGCCTAGTGAGGGCTTACCAAGAAACGTAGCCGCCCCTGTTATTGACATGCTATATCCGCCAGGCAAGGACGCAAGGATTCCAATTATTGCGGTTACAGGAACCAATGGAAAAACTACCACTACAAGATTAATCGCTCATATTGTTAAAAGCAATGGAACCAGGGTTGGCTTTACAACATCAGATGGGATTTACGTGCAAAATACAAAACTCATGAAAGGCGATACAACTGGTCCAGTTAGTGCAGAGTTTATTTTAAGAGACCCTACTGTAGAATTTGCGGTATTAGAAACTGCCCGTGGAGGTATTTTGAGAGCCGGGCTAGGATTTAACAAGTGTGACATCGGTGTTGTTACCAATATTCAGGAGGATCACCTTGGAATATCCGACATCCATACACTAGATGATCTTTGCAGGGTAAAAGAAGTAGTAATTGGTGCAGTAAAACGAACCGGATGGAGCGTACTTAATGCAGATAACAAATATTGTATAAAAATCGCGAACAATGCAGATAGCAATGTCGCTTATTTTAGCATGGACGAGAAAAATCCCGTTATTAAAGAACATTGTAAAAAAGGTGGTATTGCCGCTATTTATGAGAACGGGTACATCACTATCAAGAAGGGCGACTGGAAAATAAGGGTAGAGAAGGTTACCCACATCCCATTGACTTTTGGTGGCAGCGTTGATTTTATGATCCAGAATGTCCTCGCAGCTACCCTTGCTACATTTTTATGGGGATATAAAATCGAAGATATCAGAATGTCGTTAGAAACATTTATACCTTCGGCAGCTCAAACACCGGGCAGAATGAATACCTTTAAATTTAAGGAGTTCAAGATCCTGGTTGATTTTGCTCATAACCCTGATGGCTTTAACGGAATAAAAGCCTACTTACAAACCATTGAAGCAACCGAACATGTAGGAGTAATATCAGGCACTGGCGACAGGAGAGATGAAGACATAAAAGAGACTGCCCGAATTGCTGCACAGATGTTTGATAAAATCATTATCTGTCAGGAGAAATACCTGAGAGGTCGTGATCAACAAGAAATAATTAATCTGTTGATAGACGGAATCCATGAAATAAAGCCAAACATGGAAATCATTATCAATAATAATGGAAATGATTGCTTGAAATATATTATAGCAACTGCAAAATCAGGATCATATGTTACCATTTTAAGTGATACTATTGACAATGCTATTGTTAAAGTTTCTGAATACTTAGATAAAGAATTCGGGGTTTAAAAAAATAGTACATCATAAAAAGGCCGGGAATCTCCCACGAATGGTCGGAAGATTAACTCTTCCGACTTTTTTTATTTTTAGGCAAGCTTAATTTTGTTTCAACTATCTGATTATCAATTATTTATTTGCAATTCTCGTTGGTTTTAAGTATATTAAATGCTGTAAATCAATAAGATATTGG
>NZ_JBFTKO010000007.1:0-270843 GCF_056395985.1 Pedobacter sp. 05T44 | reverse complement strand
GTTATACATGACCCTGATAACGAGCATGCTCGTTCTGATATACAAAAAGGCGAATAAACAAGGCTATAAGACCTCAAAACGAAGGTTCGCAATGGAGGTGAGAGACTTAGCTATAGCCTTGATTGTGGTGCAGTGTGGCGGTGACCCTGGTCTGTTTTTCAAAACATAAAAAATGGCCGGAATTTCTTCCGACCATTCGTGACAAATAGCCGCCTTTTTCAATTTTATTTCAGAGAAATTAATTCAAAATAAGTGTTTGTACTCTATCAGGTCCTACAGAAAGATATTTAACAGGAACTTCAAGTTCTTTTTCTAAGAAAGCGATGTATTCGCTAAGTTTAGCTGGTATCTCTTCAATCTTACTTACTTTAGTAACATCAGTTTTCCAGCCATCAATAGCTTTTAAAACCGGTGTAGGTTTTACTGTGATAATGTCATACGGCATGTAATCAATAGTTTCGCCATTGTGCTCATAATGTGTGCAGGCATAAATGGTATCAAAACCATCTAATACGTCAGCCTTCATCATAATTAATTCAGTAACACCATTAAGCATAATTGCATATTTAAGTGCCGGAAGATCTATCCATCCACAACGACGGGCACGACCAGTTGTTGCACCAAATTCATGGCCAACCTGACGTAAAGTCTCTCCAACCTCATCATCCAGTTCAGTAGGGAACGGACCACCACCAACTCTTGTGCAATAAGCTTTGAAAATACCATAAACACTTCCAACTTTATTAGGAGCAATACCTAAACCAGTACAAGCGCCTGCAGTGGTAGTGTTAGAAGAAGTTACAAAAGGATAAGATCCAAAGTCAACGTCTAATAAGGTTCCTTGTGCACCTTCAGCAAGAACAGTTTTCCCTTCTTTTAAATATCCGTTAACAAAGTGCTCACTGTCAACATGAGGAATATTTTTAATGAAGTCAATTGCCTCAAAGAAAGCAGCCTCTTTTTCAGTAAGGTCATATTCAAAATCATAATGAGAAAGTATCTCTTTATGTTTTTCAACCAATTTGTTATAACGCTCTTTAAAGTCAGGAAGAGTAGTATCACCAACTCTCAGTCCGTTACGGCCTGTTTTGTCCATATAAGTTGGGCCAATTCCTTTTAAAGTGGAACCGATTTTATCTTTACCCATTTTTTGCTCATTTGCTGCATCCAGCAATTGGTGAGTAGGTAAAATTAAATGTGCCTTACGTGCAATAACAAGTTTACCTTTTGCAACCGGATCATGACCGGCTTTCTGTAGGTTATCTAATTCTCTTTTTAAAATGATTGGGTCTATAACCACACCATTTCCAATTAGATTCATTGTTTTTTCGTTAAAGATACCTGATGGTATGGTATTCAAAACGAATTTTTTACCATCAAACTCTAAAGTATGTCCGGCGTTCGGACCGCCTTGGAAACGAGCTATCAAATCATATTGTGGACTTAATACATCAACAATTTTACCCTTGCCTTCGTCGCCCCATTGCAGGCCAAGAAGCACGTCTACTTGCGTCATTATTTAAATTTAAAAATGGAAATATAATAATTGAATTTTAACTTGCATGTTTAATAGCGGCATTCTGATTTTCCATTGATGCTTTAGCAGAGCAATCAAAACAAACGCCGTAAAGATTTAAAGAGTGATGCTTGATCTCGAACTTTAACAGTTCGCCAACCATACTCTGGATCTGATGAATACGCGGGTCGCAGAATTCTACAACTTTACCGCAATCAATACAGATGATGTGATCATGTTGATGATAACCGTATGATTTTTCAAACTGAGCCATGTTTTTGCCAAACTGATGTTTGGTAACCAAATCACATGAAACCAATAACTCTAAAGTATTGTATACTGTAGCCCTGCTAACACGGTATTTTTGGTTTTTCATATGGATATAGAGGGTCTCTACATCGAAATGATCATCTCTTGAATAGATTTCTTCTAAGATGGCAAAACGCTCCGGTGTTTTTCTCAGGCTTTTATTTTCGAGATAGGCTTCGAAAATCTTTCTTACCAACTCGCTGTTGTGGTTTGTAGACATAGTTTTTAAACTCCTTTCAAAGGTACCATTTTTTATATAAAACTCTATGATTTTTTAGCAATTTTAGGCGTCAAAGCGAGTAACTCCCGTTACACCTTTCACCCGAAGCAGATTTTCGATCAGGTTGTCTAAGTGCTCCTTATCATTTACAAAGATCATTATTGAACCATCAAAAATACCATTATCGGTATCTACAGTGATAGAACGCATGTTTACCTTAAAATCATTAGAGATAACTTTTGTAATATTGTTAATTAATCCCACATCATCTATTCCAATAATGTGTAAGCCCGTTAAAAATGTAAGCTCTTGTTGTTTGTTCCATTTTGCTTTAACAACCCTATACCCATAGTTAGCCATTAATTGCGCTGCATTAGGGCAATTTGTACGATGGATTTTAATTCCTTCATTTACGGTTACAAATCCAAATACATCATCTCCCGGTATTGGATTACAACATGCAGCCAAAGTATAATCTATTTTTTGCAGGTCTTCTCCAATCAATAAGGTATCAGATTCAGGACCTTTTACCTTGTTGAGCAGGGTTTCAATCTTCTGGTGATCATTTCTATCAGCGCCTCTATTTTCAATCTCCTTCTCGCTTGCAAGGTAATCTTTTAGGTCTTTTACTTCAATTTTGCCATTTGCAACGGCTATAAAAAGCTCCTGGGTTGATGGTAGCTTAAAGAAATAAGTAAGCTTGTTTAAATTATCTGTATTGTAAGTGATTTTTAAAGATTTAAGCTTTCGCTCCAAAGTTTCTTTCCCCAGATCTGCTATCTTTCTTTTTTCCTCTTTTAAAGACGACTTGATTTTAGATTTAGCTTTTGCTGTTACAACAATGTTAAGCCAGTCCTCTTTTGGTGTTTGCTTGCTAGAAGTGATAATTTCTACCTGATCGCCATTTTGCAGCTTATATGAAAGCGGTACAAGCTTATGATTTACCTTAGCTCCAATACATTTTGCACCTACGTCAGTATGTATCTCAAAGGCAAAATCAAGCGCTGTTGCACCTAGCGGTAATTGTAGTAACGCACCTTTTGGAGTAAAAATGAAGATCTCATCAGAGAATAAATTCATCTTAAAGTCGTCGAGAAAATCTAAAGCATTAGCTTCAGGGTTATTTAGCATCTCTCTTACCTTCATGATCCATTGGTCCAGACCATTGTCGTTAGAGGATTCCTTGTATTTCCAGTGTGCAGCAAATCCTTTTTCGGCAATTTCATTCATTCGCTGTGTACGGATCTGTACTTCTACCCACTGACCTTTAGGCCCCATAACAGTAGTGTGCAACGATTCGTAGCCATTTCCTTTTGGAGAAGAAACCCAGTCGCGCAACCTATCCGGATTAGGGCGATAAAGATCCGTTACAATAGAGTATGCTTTCCAGCAATCCGCTTTTTCATGTTCAGGTGCACTGTCTAATATAATTCTGATGGCAAAAAGATCATACACCTCTTCGAAAGGAATGTTTTTACTTTTCATTTTATTCCATATCGAATGGATAGACTTCGGTCTGCCGTAAATATCAGCTGTTAAACCTTGTTCTGCCAGTATTTCATTTATAGGCTCAACAAACCTTTTAATAAATAAAGTTCGTTCAGCTTTTTTCTCATTTAACTGAGTTGCTATGTATTTATAAGTATCTGGCTCAAGATATTTCATTGAAAGATCTTCCAGTTCAGACTTAATGGCATATAAACCCAGCCTGTGCGCAAGGGGGGCATAGAGGTAAATGGTTTCAGAAGCAATCTTTAATTGTTTTTGCCTTGGCATAAAATCCATAGTCCGCATGTTATGCAGTCTGTCGGCCAGCTTAATTAAAATTACCCTTACATCATCGGCCAGGGTAAGCAACATTTTTCTGAAATTCTCTGCCTGCAAAGAACTATTGTAATCAAATACGCCCGATATTTTGGTTAGCCCATCAATAATTTTTGCTGTTTTCTTTCCAAACTCACGTTCTATATCTTCAAGCGTAATGTCTGTATCTTCTACCACATCATGTAGCAATGCGCATACTATGGAGGTGGTTCCAAGTCCAATTTCTTCTGCTGCAATCTGAGCCACGGCAATAGGGTGGTAAATATATGGCTCTCCAGATTTTCTACGCATGTTTTTGTGGCTTTCCAAAGCCATGTCAAATGCTTTTCTGATTTCCTTTTTATCCCCCCTTTGAAGTGTCGGCTTACAGGCGCGTAAAAGTGCCCTGTATCTTTTTAGGATCTCTTGCTTCTCTGCTTCTAAATCAATCACTAAAGCGTTTTTCATTCGTGTTTCCTTTTTTGGTTGTTATGAATTCTGCCAGCTACAGCCTCCATGTTATTGCTTTACTACTAGTTTTTTGTAATTAACGGTTGAGCTGGTTTGCCCGGTTGATTACGCTCCCTTTTATCAATATAAGTTTTTTATAAAGATGTAACTAATATGAGCAATAATTCTTCCAAATTTAAGTTTGTCATTATTTGACTTGTATTGTATTATTTACGTAAAAAATATGGCTCTTTATCGTTAAAAGATTATATTAGAGTTGAAAATGAAAACTAAAATATAAATTAGCTTTACCTTTATAGGGGTATAAATTTATGAAATTTTATAGGTTATTTATTCTGTTAATTGTCATTATTAGCGGTGCCCAGGTTAGGGCGCAGGTTAATGGCGTTACCATAAAAATGCCTGTACTTGGAAAAAATGATACGATTCGTGTTGCCGGAACTAATGATAATGGGGAGATGATACCATGGATACCTTTACATGAGGTTGTTATATATGGTGTCAGAATATTCAAATCACCGGCCGAGCGTGCTGCCTATAGCAGATTGAGGTATAATGTGATGAAGGTTATGCCTTATGCTCTTTATGCAAAACAACGATATGAGCAACTGGAAAAGGATTTGGCACTAACACAAGAAAAAAGGGAACAGAAAAAGCTTGTTAAACAATGTGACAAAGAAATTAAAGACATGTTTAACAGAGAAATAAAAGAACTTACCATAACCCAGGGTCAAATACTTACCAAACTGATCGATCGTGAACTGGGCAGAACAACCTACGATATTGTGAAAGAAACTAAGGGAGGTTTTACTGCGTTCCTTTACCAATCTGTTGCGAGGGTAGTAGGGCATAATTTGAAAAGTACGTATAACCCGCAAGAAGAGAGAGATATCGAATCCATCATTATTTCTTCAGGGTTTTATCAATAGAACCTATGGCTGATAAATCCAAAAGTATACATCAATTTAAAGCAAAACTGATTAATGGTTCCGACAAAAACCTTTCTGATTATAAAGATAAAGTACTTCTGGTTGTAAATATTGCATCTGCATGCGGTTTTGCGCCTCAGCTAAAAGAATTACAAGATTTAAGAGATGAATATAATGCCCAGGGTTTCGAAGTACTGGGTTTTCCGTCGAACGATTTTGGCAGGCAGGAACCTCTGGATGGAAAAGAAATAGATACCTTTTGCGAGGTTAACTATGGCGTTAAGTTCCCTGTGTTCGATAAAATAATGGTTCGTGGAAGCCATGCACACCCTCTTTTCAAATTTCTGACCCAAAAATCAACCCCGAGATGGAACTTCCACAAGTATTTAATCAATAGAGATGGTGAGGTAGTAGATTATTTTTTCCCATTTACCACACCACTTTCATCCAAAGTAAAAAAGAAAATACAGAAATTGCTTTAAAGCAATCTTTTATAAACTATACACATCATGAAGTTAGATATATTGGTGCTTGCCGTTCATCCAGACGACGCAGAATTGGGATGTTCAGGAACTATAGCCAAACACATTGCCCTAGGTAAAAAAGTAGGAATAGTCGATTTTACCAGAGGAGAGCTCGGCACACGAGGTACAGCAGAAACACGAGATGAAGAAGCCGCTGATTCGGCTAAAATACTTGGTATCCAGGCACGTGAAAACCTAAGATTTAAAGATGGTTTCTTTAAGAATGATGAAGAACATCAACTCGAAGTTGTTAAAATGATCCGCAAGTATCAGCCAGAGATTATCTTAACCAATGCATTGCACGATAGACACCCCGATCATGGCAGGGCCGGAGATCTTGCTAATGATGCGTGCTTTCTGTCGGGATTGCCAAAGATAGCTACCGAGCTTAACGGAGTGCAACAACAGGCATGGCGACCACGATTGCAATTCCAATACATTCAGGATCGTTATATTAAACCAGATATCATTATCGATATTACCCCATATATTGAAACCAAGTTAGCCTCAATAAAGGCATTTAAAACTCAATTCTTCAACCCTGAACTGGACGGACCAGATACCTATATTTCTTCTCCGGATTTTTTTGAAAGTGTAATTGGGCGGGCGCGTGAGTTTGGTAAGTCTATTGGCACAACCTACGCCGAAGGTTTTACCTGTCGTAAACTTTTAGGTGTAAACAGTCTTTTCGATCTTATCTAATCAACATATATTATTGGCCATATTCCAACAAAAACACTTAATTTCTGTTTTATATATAAACAGTTTAATATGGCCAATATATTTTCTTCTCTAAAGAACGCGTATACCCTTTTTAAAAGTGTAGATTTTAAAAAACTTGAAGAGCTTTCTAAAAAGGTAGACTTACCTAAAATTGTAGAATCCGTGTCTAACCTTGATGAAACCCAATTGCAGGGGCTCATGAAGGTGATAGGAACACCTCATAAAAAAAGAGAACTACCTCCTATTGAAGGCGATTTTTACCATCTGGGTGATGAAGCTTTAAAAGATGAAGATAGAGCTCTGCAGTTAAAAGTAAGAGCATTTCTGGAAAAGGAAGTAAAGCCGGTAGTTAATAAATACTGGCTTAAAGCCGAATTTCCTTTTGAGCTTATTCCTAAAATTGCAGAACTAAATATTTGTGGTTTGACTTATCAAGGCTACGGATGTCCCAACAAATCAAACCTTATGGAAGGTATGCTGGCAATGGAAATGGCCAGAGTGGATACCTCTATGTCTACCTTTTTTGGTGTACAGAGCGGGTTGGCCATGGGATCGATATATCTTTTAGGATCCGACGCGCAAAAGCAGCAATGGTTACCAGATATGCAACAGATGAAAATAATTGGAGCATTTGGATTAACTGAGCCGGAAGTGGGTTCTGGTGTTGCAGGCGGGTTAACCACAACAGCTAAGCGACAAGGCAGCAAGTGGATATTGAATGGACAAAAAAAATGGATAGGAAATTCTACCTTTTCAGATGTTACCATAATATGGGCAAGAGATGTAGACGATAATGAGGTAAAAGGTTTCTTGGTTAGAAAAGGTACAAAAGGATTTGCTGTTGAGAAAATGCAGGACAAGATGGCGTTAAGGATTGTACAAAACGGGCTTATAACACTTACCAATTGTGAGGTTGACGAAGAAGATCGTTTACAAAATGCCAATTCATTTAAAGACACCGCAAAGGTATTAAAGATGACCAGGGCAGGAGTGGCATGGCAAGCCGTAGGGTGTGCCAGAGGTGCTTATGAAAGTGCGCTTGCATACACCAGAACAAGAAAGCAATTTGGTAAGCCTATTGCATCCTACCAATTGATACAAAACCACCTTGTAGAAATGCTCTCCAATCTTACGGCAATGCAGACACTCTGTTTCCGGTTGTCTCAATTACAGGATCAGAACCTCCTTACAGATGAGCATGCATCATTAGCCAAAGTTTTCTGTTCAATGCGCACACGCGATGTGGTAAGCAGAGCACGTGAAGTTATGGGAGGTAACGGTATTTTACTGGAATACGATGTAGCCCGCTTTGTAGCTGATGCAGAAGCTATTTATTCTTACGAAGGAACCAAGGAGATCAACACCCTTATTGTGGGACGTGCTATAACCGGTTTTTCAGCGTTTGTGTAATCACTTAAAAGGAGCCTTTTCGATACTTGTATTGCCCATGGCAGTTTTTTCATAAAGGGCAATACAATATTTATTAAAACTGGTGTCGAAATTTACTTTACCTGCATATAATTTGCCTGGCACTGGTGTGCCCTCCAAAAAATAATAGACTTTAGTATTTCCTCCTTTATGATGAGGTTTAAAGTTGCCATAGGTTATCATTTCATTCCAAACCGAGTCTTTTACGGTAACAGCAAATACATACTGTATAGGGCCTGTATTGTTGTCGTTCCTATAGTGTGCAATTTCCTTGAATTCGCCTTTTAATCCATCTATTCCAGGTTGGGTAAACGTACCTTTTAACATCCAACCCACTAAAACCAAAACAATAACGCCCAGCAGGATGTTGAAATATTTTCTCTGCATTATAACGCTGGTAGAATGGTTTCCATGATAGCTAAACCTTCGTCAATATGTTTTTTCTCCATACATAACGCAGGTCTGAATCTGATGGTCTGATTTCCGCAGCCTAAAAACATTACATTATGCTGCATTCCTTTTTTGATAAACTCATCGCGCATGTTTTTGTTTGGAAAGTCGAAAGCACAAAGTAAACCCTTACCTCGCACATTGGTTACTTTATCATGCTTTCCGGCTAGTGTTTGCAGGCCTTCTTTTAAATATTGGCCAACAACTGCAGCGTTATCACATAAGTTATCTTCAGCAATAATTTGAAGGATCTGCGAGGAGCGAACCATATCTACTAAATTGCCACCCCAGGTTGAGTTAATTCTGGAAGGTACTTTAAATACATTACTATCTATCTGATCAACTTTGTTTCCTACCAGAATTCCACATACCTGCATCTTTTTACCAAATGCAATAATATCCGGACGGGCTTTTTCACTATAATGCTGATGGCACCAAAATTTACCTGTAAGGCCAACTCCGGTCTGCACCTCGTCGTAGATCAGGAATGCATCATTTTCATCTGCCAATGCTTTTAACTGTATTAAAAATTCTTCGCGTAAATGGTTATCTCCACCTTCAGATTGAATTGGCTCAACAATAATTGCACAGATGTCGTCTTTATTATTGGCAAAAGCTTGTTTTATCTGAGCAATAGATGTTTCTTCTGTTTCAACAGCCGTACTTAAGTTATTGCCCTCCAATGGGAATTTTACTACCGGAACAGATACTCTTGGCCAATCGAACTTAGCAAACCATTTGGTTTTATCAGGAAGCGTATTGGTTAAACTTAAAGTATAACCGGTTCTGCCATGAAAAGCTTTTTCGAAATGAAGTACTTTAAAACCCCTTTCTTCTTTATATCCTTTAGCAAAATTCTTTTGAACCTTCCAGTCCATAGCTACCTTAAGGGCATTTTCAACCGCGAGTCCGCCTCCTGCAATAAAAAAAGCATGAGGTAAATAGGAAGGGATACCAATTTTTGCAAAGGTATCTACAAACTGAGCGTATTGTTGCGTGTATACATCAGAATTAGAAGGATTGGCTAGTGCCGCCTGCAGAAGGTTTTTTTTGAAAGCCTCATCGTTTACCATTTTGGGATGGTTGTAGCCTAGAGGAACAGACGCAAAACAAGTAAAAAAATCGAGCAGAGAACGATTATACTTCGAATCATAAATATAAGCCCCCTGGCTTTTTTCCATATCGTAGGTAAGGTCAAAACCATCTGCTAAAATGTGTTTGCTTAAAGTTTCATTTACCTGGTCTGGAGCTACAGTTAGTTGATACATAATTTCTATGTTTTGATATGTATCAAATGTAATAAAAACCCCCAAATTAACAAATGCGGGCACTATTTGAACCCTTAGAACTAAAAACTAGGTTTAAACAGTTTAAAGTATGTTTTTGAAATAGAATCTATTTCGGTCTAACAAGTGTTAATAAATAAACTTGTCTTTCATACCCCAGATTCCCAGTAAACCACCGGTATGGATGGCAATTATTTTCTCTTCTTTTTTAAAGTATTTATTGCTGATGAGGTCATCAATAGCGAAGAACATTTTTGAGGTATATACCGGGTCAATAAGCATCCCCTCATCAGCTACAAAATTTTTAATATACTCAATCAAAGCAGGAGGGGTTTTGGCATATCCACCAAAATGATAATCCGTATGCATAACCAGTTGTTCAATATTCCCGGTATGTTTATAAATCTCATCCGCAATAAAGTCGCCGCCTTTTAAAACGGGCACTACGTGAAGTTGGGTTTTTAACTTACGCTGATGAATTCCTTTTAACAGACCTGCAGCAGTGGTTCCTGTTCCTGCAGCACAAAATAGGTGATCTACCTCTTGAGGCAATTCAGCAATAACCTCTGCACAGCCCCTAACCGCTTCCGTGCCGGCCCCGCCCTCGTCAACAAAATAGACATCGGGATCCGTTCCAAAATGAGAATCAAATAGTAAACGTTTGTTTCTGTAACTGTCTCTGTCGGTAAAAATTAAATTCATACCAAACAGCTTGCAAAGCAATAGCATTTCATTGCTTACCACTTCGCCACGCACAAAGGCTGTACTTTTTAGATCAGCCCTCGCACAAGCAGCTGCCGTTGCCACGAGGTGATTAGAAAAAGCTCCACCAAAGGTAACAATGTGATTTTTATTACTTTTCTGTACATCTTTTAAGATGTATTTTAGCTTACGCCATTTATTCCCAGAAATATAAGGATCAATTAAATCATCTCTTTTCACCAAGACCTGGTTTCTCGCAGTGTGCTTTAATTGATGTATAGGGCTATAAATATTTGTAAACATTGTACAAATATAAATAGCCTTTTATTAAACAGTGTTAATTAATGCTTGAAGTAGATTTTTTTAATCAAATAAGGAAAGAAGTTAAGAATTACTTTTATGTTCTCAGTAAAATTTTTCATAGTAAAATTATTTAGTCTGGATCATGCACTTCTCAAATAATAGGCCAATTTCTTTTCTAAATATGTTGTTGCTAAAGATTAGTTTTGCAAAACGAAATCACTAAAACCCCGAAATATTAAAATTGAGGGATAATGCAGGAGCATTTAATGATTAATTAATAGAAATAAAACACAATTTTAATGGAAAACAACAATAGCGGGGTAGAATTAGAGGAGCAGGATCTGTATGAACATTTGAACATTGTTGTTGATAAAGGACAGTCTTTATTGCGCATTGATAAGTTTTTAATGTATAGGGTAGAAAATGCTTCCCGTAACCGCATTCAAAACGCAATAGATGCCGGAAATGTTCTTGTTAATCAAAAAACAGTAAAACCAAGTTATAAGGTTAAGCCGGCAGATGAAATATCTGTTGTATTTCCACATCCTCCAAGAGACACAGAAGTTTATCCGGAAGATATTCCATTAGATATTGTTTATGAGGATGCTGATCTTTTAGTAGTAAATAAACCAGCCGGAATGGTGGTTCACCCCGGATATAATAACTATACAGGTACATTGGTAAATGCGCTTGCCTTTCATTTTGAGCAATTGCCACAATTACCAGGTAATGAGGGTAGGCCCGGTTTGGTGCACCGTATTGATAAAGATACATCAGGTTTATTACTTATTAGTAAGAACGAAATCACTATGACCAAACTTGCCAAGCAGTTTTTTGATCATAGCATTACCCGTAAATACGTTGCTTTAGCCTGGGGCGATATAGAGCAGGATGGTACTGTAACGGGTTATATTGGCCGTAGTGCTAAGAATAGAATAGTGATGGATGTTTATGATGATGAAGAAAAAGGTAAGTGGTCTGTAACACATTATACCGTTCTGGAACGTTTAGGATATGTAACATTAATTAGTTGTCAACTTGAAACGGGAAGAACACATCAAATCAGGGCACACATGCAGCATATAGGGCACCCATTATTTAATGATGCAAACTATGGGGGGGATAAGATATTAAAAGGCACTACCTTTAATAAATACAAGCAGTTTGTGCAAAACAGCTTTAATATTTTACCGCGTCAGGCTTTACATGCGCAAACTTTAGGTTTTATTCATCCAACTACTAAAAAGTATATGGAATTTGAAGCACCTTTGCCACCCGATTTCGATACAGCTTTAAATAAATGGAGAAACTATATTGTAGAGCCTCAATAAATGCAGCAAGAGTACATTTTACATAACGACGAATTTATATTAAAAAATCAACCTATTATTACTGCTGATAACCGCAGTTTCAGGTATGGCGATGGTCTTTTTGAATCCATGAGAATGAGTAACGGCAAACTCAAGTTTGCCGAATTACATGCCGATAGGTTAAGGGCAGGGATGAAAGCCCTTAAAATGGAAGGAGCAACCTTGTTCGATGAATATTTTCTGAAACAAAAAACAAATGAGCTTTGTAAAAAGAACAAGCTTAAAGATAATGTAAGGTTCCGATTGTCTGTTTACAGGGCAGGCGATGGGTTGTATACGCCAAACAGCAACAAATCGGGATATGTATTGGAGGCATCAGCATTAACCGAAAGCACATACGAACTCAATAAAAAAGGATTAATTGTAGACGTATTTGATGAACTTACTAAGCCTGTTGACAAGCTCTCAAATTATAAAACATGTAATTCTTTGGTTTATGTAATGGCTGGGTTGTATAAAAAACAATATAACCTGGACGAAGCCTTTATCTTGAATCAAAATGGATTTTTATGTGAAAGCATCAGTTCTAATATTTTTGTGGTTTACGATAAACAGATTTATACACCGGCTTTAACAGAAGGTTGTATTGCAGGAGTAATGAGAAATGTGGTAATGAATATTGCCAAAACCAACGAAATTCCTGTAATACAAGCACAAATAAACCCAGAAGTGTTGAAAGAAGCTGAAGAAGTTTTTATTACGAATGCTTTAGGTGGTATTCGTTGGGTAATGGGCTATGGCCGTAAACGCTATTTTAACGAAGTGACTAAGTTGCTGAGCGACAAACTAAATGCACTTTAATTATAGACTGTAGTTGACAGGGCCTTGCTAGGGCCTTGATGGGGCTAAAGGCCCTAGCAAGGTTTATTCAACCCACGCTAAAACCCTACCTGTCAGGATAATTGTCTAATATTTTTAATAGTTTTTTGGATTCCTCCGGATAATCATTATTTGAATTTACCCGTTCTGAAGGGTCTTCTGCCAGATTGAATAATTCTATTCCGCTTTCTTTAGTTCTTCTAAGTTTCCAATCTCCCACGCGGGCTACTTCCGGAACACCGTAATGGACGTAGTAAATCGGCTGATGCTGGAACGAAGCATTTTTTTTAGTAAATAATGGAGCTACTGATTGCCCATCAATTTTAAGACCATCGGGCAGTTTAGTGCCACTCCATTCGGCCAGGGTAGGTAATAAATCAACACTGCTAAAAAGTTGTTTCTGAACCTGCGCTTGGGTGTGCCCTTTCCAGTATAAAATGAATGGAACCCTTGTGCCACCTTCATAAGTAGTGGCCTTACTGCCTCGAAATACTCCGGCAAACCCGGCATGGTTCTGTCGGGTTTTACCATCTCCAGCCATCCTTTCAGGATAGTTAGTCCAGGGTCCATTATCGCTCGTAAAAATAAAAATAGTATTGTCGGCTAAGCCCTGTTGCTCTAATGTTTTCCAGATTTGGTTTAAACCCCTATCCATTTCGTTTATAACGTAACCAAGTTCCCCGCCATGTGTTAAGTCGCTGTTTTTCTTGTGGGCAGCAAAATATACAGGCAAATGAGGCATGTTGTAGGCAAGATATAAAAAGAAAGGCTCTCCCTTTTTTTGTTTTTTAATGTACTTTATAGCTTCATTGTTGTATAGTGATGTCAACGAGCTATCGGCAGGTTGATAAACTTCGGGTTTATAGTTCCGGTATAGTTTGATGGTAGTATCGGTTTGCACATATGGGCTGCGGTAATCGTGGCTATATAGCAATCCGTAATAATTATCAAAACCTTGTTCCATTGGCAGGTTAGCCTTTTTATCGCCCAAATGCCATTTACCAATCATGTTGGTTTTATACCCGCCTGTTTTTAAAATTTCGGCCATTGTAAGCTCTGAGGCAGGTAAACCCTGATTGGAACCAGGCCCTAAAGGTGCAGGGATATTGTATCTGGTAGGGTATCGACCGGTAAGAAAGGCCGCACGTGATGGCGAACAGGTTGGAGATACCAGTGCAAAATTGGTTGCTTTAACTCCTTTGGCAGCCATCTGATCTAAAAAAGGAGTTTCAATAACCGGATTACCATAGCAGCTTAAATCAGCGTAGCCCATATCATCTGTTAATACAAAAACAATATTGGGTTTTTGCTGAGCGGATATATTTTGAAATGATGCAAGGGTAAAACTTGCGATACTAAACAAGGTTTTTAATAGTGTTGATTTTCGCATAATAAAACTAACTATATGGATGCTGATTAAACAGGTAGGTAATGTAATAAAATACATCCATTATCAAATACTTGTATACAGAAAAAGCCAACCATATGGTCAGCTTTTTCCGTGTTTAAACCTTGCTCTTTACAGCTTAATCAGCATGTAAAGTATCTTTATGTTCTTCTGGTTTATAAGAAGCCTGCAATTCTGCAAGTTTCTTTTTACCATAAGCTAGCTTAGTAATTAGCACAAATAACACAGGAACAATAAATATGGCAAGGATGGTTGCCGAAAGCATACCGGCAGCAACTGTCCAGCCGATGGTCATCCTTGAGACTGCACCTGCACCATGAGAAATAATCAATGGAATAACTCCTAATATAAAGGCCAGAGATGTCATGATAATTGGACGTAAACGAAGCTTTACTGCTTCAATTGTAGCCGCAATTAACTCCATACCCCAATCCACACGTTCTTTCGCAAATTCGACAATCAGGATCGCATTTTTTGCAGAAAGACCTATCAGCGTAATCAAACCAACCTGTGCATATATGTTATTGTCGAGTTTTGGCAAAAATGTAAGTGCCAGAATAGCTCCAAACAAACCAAGTGGCACCGCCAGAAGGATAGAGAATGGAACAGACCAGCTTTCATATAGTGAGGCGAGTAGCAGGAATACGAAAACAATAATCAGTGCAAAGATTAATGTGGTACTGTTACCCGCTTCCTTTTCCTCTAAACTCAAACCAGAGAAATTATAGGAATAATTTGCCGGTAGGGTTTGTGCTGCCACTTCCTCCATTGCCGTAAGGGCATCGCCAGAACTAAAGCCGGGTTTAGCAGCTCCGGTTACCTCAATAGATCTGAATAAGTTAAAGTGGTTAATAATGGAAGCTTTCTCTACTATGTTGTAGCTTACTATAGAGCTTAAGGGAACAGAGACTCCCGATGAATTTTTAACATACAGACCATTCAGGCTCTCAATACCTTTTCTGAAATTGGTGTCGGCTTGGGTAACAACGCGGAAATTTCGTCCATACTTAGTAAAGTCGTTTACGTAGCTACTTCCAAGATATGCGGAAATAGTGCTATAGACGGTGCCTATTGAAACACCCATTTTCTTAGCCTGGTCACGATCAACATGGACCTGATAATTTGGAGTTCTGGCGTTAAATAGGGTATAGGCCATCGCAATTTCCGGTCTCTGATTGGCAGCTGCAAGAAATTTCCCTACGTTGGCTTCAAATTGTTTTATATCGCCGGTTTGTTTTTCCTGGATCTGCAACGAGAAACCACCACTAATACCCAATCCTGGAATGGGAGGTGGCGCGACAACTATTACACTACCGTCTTTGTCGCCTTTAAACTCCTGCGAAATGTTGGCAATCGTGGTAGCTACATCACCCGGCCTGTCATCCCAGTCTTTTAACTGTACAAAGAATGTGGCAGCGTTAGATTTGAATGATCTGTTAAGGATGTTGATACCCCCAATTGATGTAACATTTTTTACCTCCGGGTATTTTTTCAGTATGGTCTCGGTAACTCTTTTGATTAATGCATCAGTACGCACTGCAGAGGCTCCCTCTGGCAAAGTAACACCCATCAAAAATACTCCAGCATCTTCATTGGGAATAAATCCAGATGGCTTCTTAGCAAATAGCCCAATGGTTCCAACATACAGACAGATCAGAATTATCACCATTAAAGGAGCCTTTTTTAAGGCCCATTTTACACCGTTTGAGTATTTGCTGGTTACATTGGCAAACCAAATGTTAAACTTAAAGAAGAACTTGTTTAATCCCCTTGAATCTTTGTTCAGGTTCATTGGGGTCAGCAGCAATGAACATAATGCAGGTGTTAATGATAACGCGATAAATGCCGAGATCAATACCGAAACTGCAATGGTGATGGCAAATTGCTGATACAACTGACCAACCATGCCGGGTATAAATCCTACCGGAATAAATACAGCTGCAAGTATTAATGCTATGGCAATTACTGGTGCAGTGATGTCTTTCATCGCCCTGCGTGTTGCATCGGGTGCCGAAAGTCCGTCGTGATCCATATAATGTTGCACCGCTTCTACCACCACAATGGCATCATCCACCACAATACCGATGGCCAGTACGAAACCAAACATGGTAAGTACGTTAATAGAAAATCCAAAAAGGGTAAAGAAGATAAAAGTACCTATTATGGAAACGGGAATCGCCAGAATTGGGATCAGTGTTGCTCTCCAGCTTTGAAGGAAGAAAAACACAACCAGCGTTACCAGTATTAATGCTTCTACAAGGGTGTGAACCACCTCGTTGATGGAAACCTTTACAATAGATACTGTTTCATAAGCTACAACATAATCCAAATCCTTAGGGAAAGATTTTTTTAGCTCCAGCATGGCTTTATCTATTCCATCAGCTGTTTGCACAGCATTACCACCTGGAGTTTGGTTGATGGCCATCATAGAGGACACCTTACCGTTTATCTTTGAATTGGTTGAATAAGCAAACTCTCCAAGCTCTACTCTGGCTACATCTCTTAGATAAACTGCAGAACCATCGGCGCCCGATTTCACTACAATGTCTCTAAACTGTTCTTCAGTACTTAGGTCACCATCAAGAATTACCGAGAATTCGAAAGTTTGGTTGCTGTTTTGAGGAGGGCCACCTACCGTACCACCTGGAATTCTTGAGTTTTGCTCTGCAATTGCAGCCGAAACATCAGCAGGAGTTAAGTTCAATCTTGCAAGTTTATTGGCGTCAAGCCAGATCCTCATACTAAAAGGCTGACCAAATGCCTGCACATCTCCAACACCTTTAATCCTTAATAAAGCATCTTTTACGTATAAGTTTACATAGTTCGAAATGAATTTCTGATCGTAAGTGCCATTAGGGGAGTAAAGTCCAAGCACCATCAAAATATCGTTGTTTGCTTTTTTAGTGGTCACTCCTAAACGTCTTACCGCTTCGGGCAAAGCCGGTTCTGCAATGCCTACCCTGTTTTGAACATCGAGGGCGGCAACGTCTATGTTTGTACCCACATCAAAAGTAACGGTTATAGCCGAACGGCCGTCGGATGTACTATTCGATGACATGTATTTCATGCCCGGAGTACCATTGATCTGGCTTTCTATTGGCGTAGTTACAGTTTGCTCTACAGTTTGCGCATCTGCACCGGTGTAGGTGCCACTTACAGTAACCGTTGGGGGTGCTATATTCGGGTATTGACTGATCGGTAATGTGGTAATCACAATTGTACCAACCAGAACAATCAAAAGGGAAATCACAATCGCTGTGATGGGTCGCTTTATAAATACTTCTGATATCATATCTCTGAATTCTTTAAATCTATTTTTTAACTGCGCCTGCTGCTGGTTGTGCTCCAGGGGCTGCATCAGCCGGAGCGGTTGTAACTACAGCACCTGGACGTACATTTTGTACACCATCTACCACAACTACTTCCCCTTGTTTTAGACCGCTTTTTACCACTACATTTTTGTCAAACTGTTTTCCCAGTTGGACAATGCGGGCTTCGGCTTTGCTGCTATCACCTACAACAAAAACATTAAATTCGCCCAGTTGCTCTATAACAGATTTGTATGGAATTACCAGTTGATGTTCTGATGCTTTATTTAAAGCTTTTAGATTTACAGTCATACCCGCAAAGAGTTTACCTTCTGCGTTTGGATAACTGATCCTTACTTTGATGGTTCCTGTTTGAGGGTCAACCGCACGATCGATAGCGGTTATGTGGCCTTGACCGGTATAAATACTACCATCCTGCAATTGAATGTTGAAAAGAGAATCTTTTACTGCTGCAGTGTTTTTTTGTAAACGTAAAAAACGAGGAATCTCGGCCTGGTTAACAGCAATGTCTACCGCTATAGGATTGTTGCTCGAAACCGTATTTAATAAAGTTGTACCAGGTGTTGCTAATGCGCCCAATTTAACCTGAGAGATCCCTATTGTTCCGTTTAACGGCGATACGATGATCGAGCGTTGTAAGTCATTAGTAGCAGAAGATAATTGTGCCTGTGCCGCAGCAACTTGCGATTCTGCATTTGCCAGATCGGTTAGTGCATAATCAACACGTTGCTTTGCTACTGCATCTTGCTCTGCAAGTCGGGTATAGCGATCAGCATCTTTTTTTGCTTTATCACGATTTGCTTTGGCAACAGCAAGATTTGCCTTAGCCGTATTGTTTGCTGCAATATATTTTGTGCGGTCAATTTCATAGAGTTTCTGACCCTTGGATACTTTCTGACCATCCTTTACATAGATGGCGGTAATGTAACCGCCAACCTGTGGGCGTAGTTCCACTTCGTTTAAAGCAACCACTACCCCAGGGTAAGAATCTGTAGTGATTACTTCCTGATCTGATACAGTGTAAGTGGTTACGGGTGTAGCGGGAGGAGGACCTTGCTGTTGTCCGGCATTTTTATCGCCACCGCAAGAGGCTAATGTAACTGTTCCAAGTATTACGATGCCTAGTTTTATGTAGTTAGTAGTATTCATTTGAGTTCTTATTAAATTACGTTAATTTACGATGATTGTTCCTAATGCTTGCTGTACGTCTAGTTTCGAAGAAAGCAGGCTGTATAATGAGTTTAAATAATTAAGCTGTGCAGCGCGCAGATCTGTTTCTGAGGTCATCAGATCCAGATAAGTTTTAATCCCCTCATCGTATTGAAGTTTAATGGTATTGTACACCTGTCTGGAGATATCAACGTTTGACCTTGCTGTTTTCCAATCGTTCAGATTTGCTTTATAAGTAGCCATTGCTTGCTCATATTGTGTATTGATCTGGTTTTTAGTGTTCAATAGATCAAGGTCAATTCTTTTTTCCTGCAATTCAGATTTTCTGATTTCCTGAATTCTTTTGGTTCCCTGAAAAATTGGGATACTTAATTTTAACCCGAATACAGAGCTAGGGAAAGATTTATCGTACAGATTGCTAAAGTCATTATTTAAATAATTGTAACTATAGTTTATAAACCCAGAAATTGAGGGCAGGTAGCTCCATTTATTATAGCTCGTATTTAAATGCTGCAATTGCTTTTGGGTTTGCAATAAACGATACTCAACCCTGTTCTCATAAGCCTGTTGTGCATTAGTGTCTATAAGAATGCCCTGTTCCATACTGTCGGACTTTAAGTTAAGACTAAAGTCTTTATCAGTACCATATCCAATGATCTCTTTAAGATAAGCGTATTTATATTTAAGCAATTCCTCAGTTCTCTTTTTATCTGCTTTGGAGTTGCTTAAGCTAATTTGTGCACGCTGAAAATCTGTTTTATCTACCAAGCCTTGTTCATACTGAGCAGAAGCATCTTTCAGTTGTTTTTCTAAACGGGCTATGTTTTCATTTATAATATTTAACTGCTCTCCGCTTGTAAGGATATCAAAATAGGCTTTACTTACATCTACAACGGTATTTATTTTAGTATTTTCTGTACTTTGCTTGTACTGTTGTCTGTAATATTTAGATGCTTTTGATGCCTGGATAAGACCTGCGTTTAGGAATTGTTGGTCGGCCTGTAGAGTTAGCGCTGAGGTATGCTTGGTACCAAAGGTAATGTAGTTGGTTTCACCATTCGTAGTAAGCGCATTTACCTGTTGCTTTAGGTTGTTATTATAATTTGCATTACCACTAATCTGGGGGAACCAACCCGATAGTGCAGATTTGATATCGCGTTCGCCAATCTCTTCATCGATCTGAGATTGCTTCACGCCCGGTCTGTTATTTAGTGCATAATCTATCACTTCCTGAAGTGTAGCATTGCTGAGCTGTTTATCATTGTTTACCGTTTGTGCTGCTAATTTTTCGGGCAGCAAGGCAGGTAAACCTATAAGAAGCATTACGAGTAATTTATGAATTTTCATATTTAAAAGGGGAATTGAGTATAGTTAAAGCCATTATATATATTATTGTCTTTTAATTCCGTCCCAAACAATCTGCACCACCTCCGTAATGTCCTCTTCAGAGTATATCATATGCTCTGATAATCTGAAGTTTGCAGCCGCAACTAACGTGCCTCTTATTGTTGGTCCGAGCAATCTTGGGTCTATTTTTTTAAAATATTCTCCATCTATTCCAGCTTGAAAAAAAGCGATTACTTTTTCTTTAAACAAAACACTGTCTTTTTCGGGGAAATTCTTTGCAAAAGGAGAGTTTATATATTGTTCAAGAAAGACCATTGCAGATTCATTTTTTATATAAAAGTTGTATTGGTTGATCATGAATCTGAAGAAACGATCCTTATAAGATTTTGATTCATCGTAGCCTTCAAGTATGGCTTCTGCCAGTTGATCTTTGGTTCTTATATAAAGCTCAACTATTAGTGTTTCTTTTGAATCAAAATAATGATATATGGTTCCTGCGGCTACATTAGCATGTTTCGCAATCTGACTCATAGGTGCACCATGAAACCCGTACTCTTTAACGAGTAGTAATGTGCTATTTAAAATAGCCTCGCGTTTGCTGTTGAAATTGTTTAATTGAACGTTCATTCGGTTACAAAGAAGATGAATATTTGACAGATATATAAATATATAAGCAGAATGTTACATATAAATGATTTATTGTTGATATAGAGAAATATCACTTTTTCCTGTAATTTTACATTAGTTATTGCAACTAATTCTTGAAATCAAACTAACGCCTTATGAAAATTATTTTCAGTTTCTTACTTTCTGTTTTTGTATGTTTTTCTTGTCTGTCGCAAACTCAAAAGATTGAGCTAAAGCTAACTAAAGGACAAACTTATACCCAGAAAACTGTAGCCAATACCATCGTAAAACAAACAATGAATGGTCAGGCGATAAATATTGATTTGACCATAACCGGTCAAATGAAATATGTTGTTACAGATGATATCGCAGGCATATATAGTATGGATGTAAGCTATGTAAACTTGTCAATGAAAATAGTTCATCCAGGTGGCGAGTCTACTTTTGATTCTGAAAAGAATGATGAAAAAGATATTTTGTCTTCTGTTTTCGGTATGATGAAAAATAAATCTTTCCAAATTAAAATGACCAAGGCAGGTAAAATAACAGAGGTAAAGAATGTGGAGGCACTATATGCAGGAGTGTTTGAAAAGTTCCCCCAACTCACTGCTGAACAGAAAGAACAAATGCGGAGTAAGATTATGCAGTCGTATGGCGATAAGGCTTTTAAAGGTAATCTGGAAATGCTATCTGCGGTATTCCCAGATCGTGCAGTAGCAAAAGGTGATACCTGGAATGTAAAAACGGAATTGGAAGCTGGAATGTCTGCAACTTTAGACGGCGTTTATAAGCTTGATGAAATTACAGCAACAGAATTTGTTGTTAGTGGCGCATCTATGTTTGCCACAAAAAATAAGGATGTTTATACGGAAACTAATGGAATGCCAATAAAGTATAATCTGGCTGGCACTATGAATTCAGTTATTAAGATTGATAAGAATACAGGTTGGATAATTGAAGGAAAGATTAATCAGAATATTAAAGGCAGTATGGAGATTAAAGCAAATGATAAGATGCCTGAAGGTGTGACGATTCCTATGGAAATGACCAGTGATATGGTGTTTACAGATAAGTAGTTGTTTGATTTATTCTTGTAAGAACCTACCTTTATTCAACTTATAAATTAACACTTTTAATTCTCTCGTTTATGTTTAATCATTTCTTTTCCTTTAAAGGACATCTTTGTTCAATCAAAAAAGGAATCTGTAAGCCGTTGGGTGCTCTTTTGTTATTTGCTTTTATTTTCTCATGTAAAAAAGAAAAACCTGTATCTGCGGACGATGGTTCGCTTGAACCCCAACAGTTAATTAAAAATATTACCTCTGAACTCGCTGATGCTGATAGCATAAGTAATTTCATCAATGCGCTTAAAAAACTTTCACTTACTAAAGAGGAGGTATCAGATGGAATTACCGTGTTCGCATTTTTAAATGATGAAGTACCGGTTACTCCAACTATCGTTAGAGATCATATTATAAAAGGGTCGTTGAACCATTATGAATTATACAACAAAAGAATCTTTAGTGCTTTGAGTGGAAAGGAATTAAAGATTACTCGTGTTGCCGATACCATATGGGTAAATGGAGTGCAGGTGGGTGGTAAGCAAATCATATACAACGATAATGATGCAGTGCATGCAATAAAATCATCGCTGAGTCCTACAACCACAACTGATGAACTGCATACAACAACCATTGAAGTTACTGTATGGGATGGTTCTAAATGGAGTATTACGAAACCTAAAGGAGAGGTAATTTCTGGAGCAACAGTGAATCTTTATGCTTCGCAAAGGGATTATGCCAATGGGAAGGTAGCTTATAGCGAAAAAACAAATGCTACGGGCAAAGCAAGCTTAAAGAGACTGGCTCCAGGAAGGTACTATATTGAAGCCTTTTATAGTAACAAAACGAATACATTTAGAAATGCAGTTGAACCGAACAATGGCTTTTATATGGGGTACGCTATTTCGGGAATCTTTCAATCAGATACTGATGTAAATACTGCAGCAAAACAGAATAATGCAGCTCCAGGGAATTTTAAATGGGTAGACCTTAACAATGATGGCATAATTGATGGCAAGGATTATTATGGTTTACCATATGAAAGTACTTTAACTATTAGTGCCCTTACAAGAAAAACAGAGATTAGCATTGGATTTTTAAACAATAAGAAGCCTTAAAAAAAAGCCGGAATATTTTTATATTCGTGAAAACCGAATTATAAAACCTTTAGCTAATTGTATGAACCGCAGAAAATTTATTAATCTTAGTGCTATTGCAGGAGCAGTTTCTGTTGCGCCAACTACGTATGTGCTTGGAGAATCAGGATTATCAAAAGACAAAAAAGAAAAACGATATCAAAAAGGTGCCAGTCCGTGGCCTGTTTGTCTGGATACTGCTACTATAAGACCTGCATCGTTAAAAGATAAAGTAAAAATAGCTGCTAAAGCCGGTTACGATGCAATTGAACCATGGGATGGAGAATTGCAAGAGTACGAAGCAAAGGGCGGTAATTTGAAGGACCTTGGAAAAGAAATAAAAGACTTAGGGTTGTTTGTGCCAAGTGTGATTGGTTTATGGAACTCACTACCTGCCACACAAGAATTGTTCGACAAATCTTTGAAAGATACACGCAATCGAATGCGCATGGCTGCAGATATAGGCGCTCAGCATATTCAAACCATTCCTGATACAGCTGGAGATAACTTTAATCAGAAATGGATAGCGAATAGATATAAAGATATTATTGAAATTGGCTTAAAGGAATTTAACATTCACCCTGCCCTTGTGTTTGTAAAATATCAACCCGTAAAAACATTGGGCCAGGCAATGGGGATTGCTTTAGATGCTAATCATCCAAAAGCGATGGTAATTCCTGATACTTATCATATGTATATATCTGAAGGTGGTTTTGAAGGGCTGAAACTCATCAATGGCGATGCTATTGCTATATTCCAATTCTCAGACGTTCCTTCTTCCCCGGCAGCGGTTGCCGACTTGGGGGATAAAGACCGTGTTTTTCCCGGTGATGGAATTCTGCCTCTGCCACAGATTTTCAAAGACCTTAAATCAACAGGTTTCAAAGGCTGCATTTCTCTGGAGCTTTATAATCCCGAATATTATAAGCAGGATTTGCAAAAAGTAGCAGAAACAGGATTAAGAAAAACTTTAGAGGTGCTTAAGAAAGCAGGAGTATAGAGCATCTATCTGTAAAAATTTTATCTTAAATTGATATATACCAATATTAATAAAAGCTTAGATTTGATTGTTGGATAAGCTAGTAATGCTTTTTTGCCATTAAATACGCGCTCTTATTATGAGGTTTATATTGCTGTTGATTTTACTCTGTTTAAATTTTAGTGCTTTTTCTGAAATTTTTGTAGTGACCAGCAATGCTGATAGTGGTCCTGGTTCGTTAAGGGAAGCCCTTCAGAAGGCTGCAGCAAACGGTGTGGGCCAGAAAGATTATATTCATTTTAATTTGCCGGGCTCAACGGATGCTCAGAGAACAATTATCTTAAGTGCAGAGCTACCTAGAGTTACATCAAATTTAATAATTGACGCTACTACGCAACCTGGTCGATTCCTGGGAGTTAGTTCTTCGAAAATTATAATTAAACCAGATAGAAGTACTTATCAGGCCTCACTTTTATCTACAGCTGCATTTTTTATCGCGGAGGCACACGATGTTGAAATTTATGGATTTTATTTTACAGGTTTTTTTTACATCCGAGATCAGTATGGTAATTTCTCTAATGCACAATCTTGTGGTGTGTTCATAATATCTTGTAATAACATAATAATTGGAGCGCCACATAAGGGCAACATATTCACATATAATGATTACGGATTATTTGTTAGTGCTGTTAACGATAATTCATATTCAATGCAACTCTCTACAAATATTAAAGTTCGTTCAAATTGGATAGGATTAGAGGAAATGGGTAATTTTTATTCGCCTCCATGGTTTAATCCAACCGGGATGTTAATCAGTGGAGGCGTGGGCACTGAGGTTGGTGGATCCACAGAAGAAGAGGGAAATATTTTTGGGGGATATTTTTATCTTGGCCTTGGCCTTGGAGGGGAAGGAATTGTAGCTAGTAACAATAAATTTGGGATAGATATTAATGGCAAGACTGAGGGTGTTGTAAGAATTGAAGGGAGTGGCGAGGGGTTGATTTTTAAAGATAATGTGGCTAGCAGTTTTTATATTCAATTGAGCTATCTTAAAAATTTTAAGGTTACAGGAAATAAGGATTTAGTTAATATCGGAGTATTGTCATCTGATCTTGAATTGTATTTTTGTGAAAATGGTCAAATAGGAACTGATGATGATGCTGACAAAAATATTTTTCGACTCTCGTTAACAGCGATAAGTTCTTTTGGTGGAAAAAATATAGAAATTAGAAAAAATAGCATTATATGCACTAAAGGCGCTTATGCCGCTGTTCATGACGAAATGCCCGAAATTGAGGTGCTTGTTAATAATGATGCAGAATATTCTGGAAAAACTAACCCCAACGCTGATATTTATATTTATAATGACAATACGAACTGTGAAATCTGCAATCCTGTAGAATTTTATAAAAAGATAAGAGCAGATGCAATGGGCAATTGGAAAATTATCGGAGATTTTAGCAGAAATCGATTTGTTGCAAATAGCACATTAATTAAATCATCTTCGGAGTACACCCAGCCAGCAATTTTACCTAATAGTTCTGAATATCCTAATTCCATCATTAACCCAACCTGTGGATTGAAAAATGGCTCAATAAAATTGTTGAGTATAAAACATGTGCTGAAAATTGAGTGGTTTGATGATAAAAATCTAAAGATAGGTGAGGGAGCGGAAATTAAAGAATTAGGCCCTGGTAAATACCGTGCAAAATTATCTAATGGAAAGTGCTTTGTCAATTATGATAATATTTCGCTAATCAATTCGGAACCATTTTTTGATGACCAAAATTTACAAATCACAAATCCTGGTTGTGGAATTAAAAATGGCTCAATTGAAGGACTAATAGCGGGATCTACTGACGGAAAAGAGTTAGAGTTAAGGTGGTTCGATAAAAATAATATTGAGGTAGGGACGGAAAGCACTATTTCAGATCTCGGGCCTGGGGAGTATAGACTTATTGCTAAGGACAAAGAGAATTGCACTAAAACTTACGGCCCTGTTATTTTAACTAATCAAAGCGGCCCCTCCATTGACCTATCCAGCGCCATTTTTAAAAATGCAACCTGCGATGGCTCTAATGGTTCTATAACCAACGTTAAAGTAACAGGAACTGGAAATATTACTTACACATGGAAAAATGCTGCAGGAGTAACTGTAGGTAATACAAGAGACCTAATAAATGTTCAATCAGGCTGGTATGCTCTCGAAGTGAAAGACGGAACGGCATGCCCTGTTTTAGGATCTGCTCCCGTTCAGGTCAAAGAGATAAATGGAATTATTATTGATGAAGCCAAGGCTGTAGTTGTGCCTATTGCGTGTAGTGCATCAACGGGTGGAGTAAGGGGTATATTAGTTAGCGGGGCAATTACTTACAAATGGGTGGATGAAGGCAATCATGAGGTAGGGCATTCTCTGGATCTTACGGGAGTTGGTATTGGAAAATATCGTTTGTTAGCAAGTAATAATAGTGGATGCACCAAGCAAAGTAAGATGTATGAGATAAAGGAATTAGCTACTACACCGTTTGATGTATATGCTATTGGCGGAAGCAGTTCTTATTGTCATGAACCGAATGGATCAATTATTGTCGAGGTTAAAGGTATTCAGCCTCTAAAATTTAAATGGGTTAACTCGTCAGGAGTAACAGTTGGAAACTCGTCGATTTTAACTGCTACTGACGGAAAATATAAATTATATCTTACTGATAATAATAACTGCGAATCCTTCTACAGAGAATTTTCAATATTAAACGTTGATGAAGCTGTGATAAATCGTGGCGAAGAAAAAGTCACAAACGATCAATGCAATCTAGGCAAAGGAAGTATTAAAGCTCCTGGTATTTCCGGAATGGCTCCATATTATTATTATTGGTCGGACAGTAATGGTCAGTCAATCGGTTCTGGCCCGGTGCTTGAAAATATTTCCGCAGGTAATTATTCGCTTATGATTGGTGATGCACTTACTTGTTCGAGACAAACCATTCTGTATACTGTTTTAAATGAAGATAAAATCTTATCTCCTCCAATATTAAATGATTTAAAGATTTGTGCCCCTGGTGATGCTTTTATTCAGGTAATGCAACCCGGAATCGGCACTTATGTCTTATATAATGAAAATGGAATCCGTTTAGATCAAAGTGCCTCTGGGACTTTTAAGGTTAATATTATAAATAGCCAAAACTATCTTGTTAAACAAATTGTAGGATTATGTGAGAGTCCGGCTGCAAAAATAAGAGTTACTATAGAAAATGAAGGCTTGTCTAAATTATCAAATGCTATTTCTCCTAATAACGATGGGCTTAACGACTTTTGGCAAATACCAGATATGATAAATTATCCTGAAGGGACTGTGCTGATCTTTAATCGTTACGGACAGAAGGTATTTGCATCGACAGGATATAAGCAACCGTTTGATGGCCGACAAAATGGAAAAGATTTGCCAGTAGGTACTTACTATTACATAATTGATTTAAAACGAGCATGTGGTTTATTAAAAGGCAGTATAACTATTATTCGATAAAATTTCCTCTGTATCATATTAAAATTGCAATTTTACTTTTAACTCTTTAAACAAGTTTCAAGTATGCAGCAAATTATATTAACGAGCATTGGCTGGCTGGGTGTGGTCTTATGTACTGTAGGCTATTTATTATTAAGCATAAAACTGATAACTGCTGAATCGCTTACCTTTCAGTTGCTGAATATAATTGGCGGACTATGCTTAGTGGCAACAGCGGTGGACAGCAATGATATGCCAAACGCTGTTGCTAATGTACTCTGGATGTTCATTGGAGTATATGCTTTAGGACGCCAGTTAAGGACTCAGAGTACTGTCAGAAAAGATTAACGCCTCCATTCCCAAAATCTGATAAGCTTTACTTTTATAATAATCCAGCCTTTCTGCATAGGCCTTTTTATCGTTTTCTAAAGAAAGATAAAAATAAGCCCCATCAACCAGCACAAAAATTAAGTCTGCAGCGGCTTTAGAATCCTCTATTTTAATCAAGTTTTTTTCATTGCACCGCGCTATCATTGAAGCAAGAGCAAATCGAAGTGAGTCAAGTATGGTCTTATACTTTGCTTTAATCTTTTTTTCTCTGAATGCCAGAGCATAAAAGGTATAGAACAACCCATCATCAAAAAGCAGATTCCATTTTTTTGAGAAAAGCATTTCAATAGTTTTTCTTAGATCAGCAAGTGTAACTCCATCCTTATTTTTAATTGTATAGATTAACAGATACCTTTCAAGTATATAATCAATAAGGGCATAGGTCAGATCTTCTTTTGTTTCGAAGTAGTGAATAATAAGGCTTGGATTGATATCCATCACTTTCGCAATCTTGGCTATTGAAGTATTTTCGTAGCCTTCCGTTTTAGCAACCTTATAAAATATCTTAACAATTTCTAATTGTCTTGCCTCTTTAAGGCTCTTTCTACCCATGATAAAATTTATTCATCCAAACTACTCAAAAGTAATCTTATTTCGCAAATTTATTTTTATAGATTGAATGTATGTTCAATTAATTTATTAATTTAGTTCTAACCTACTGTTAACATTATAACAGGATCTTAGCCGCGCTCCGAATAGTATTTAGAATACCAAACCAAACAAACTTAATCTTATTGCAATTATGAAAAAAAAGCTACTACTAATTTGCTTCATGTTTTTTGCAGCAAAGAGTTTTGCCCAAAATGTCACCGTAAAGGGTGTGGTTTTGGACGCCGAAACTAAAGGGCCAATTCCATCAGTTAACGTCAGTGTAAAGGGCACGAACCTGGGTACGGCGACAAACGTAAATGGTATTTATACCTTAAATAATGTAAACCCTAAAGCAACTCTTGTCTTTTCCTACATTGGATATAAGCAGCAAGAAATTGAGCTGAACGGGAAAACACAATTAAATGTAACCCTAACTTCAGACTTTGGTAACCTTGAAGAGGTGGTGGTAGTTGGTTTTGGGACAAAGAAGAAAATTAACATTGCAGGCGCGATAGACCAGATTTCAGGTAAGCAATTAGAATCACGGCCAGTTTCAAATGTAATGCAAGGATTGCAAGGTATTAGTCCAGGCTTAAATATTACATATGGAGGCGGTGCTCCCGGAACTGTACCCGTAATAAATATCAGGGGATATACTTCAATAAACGGCGGTTCACCTTTAATCGTAATTGATGGGATTCCGGCAGCAAGTAATGATGATATGCTAAGATTAACTCCTTCAGACATTTCTTCATTTACAGTATTGAGGGATGCAGCATCAGCAGCTATTTATGGTGCGAGAGCTGCTTTTGGAGTAATTCTTATCACTACTAAAAAGGGTAAAGAAGGGCGAACATTGATCAGTTATAACGCGTTAACCACTTGGGGCAAGCCAACAGTACTTCCAAAACCTGTAACAGATCCATATATCTATTCAAGGGTTTTAGAGACTTCTACTGACAATACTCCATGGGATTATGTAAATTACTCAGATGAGCACTACAAGTGGGCAAAAGAAAGATCTGATGACCCTTCACTTCCTGATACACGCATCGATCCAACCGATCCAAACAGATGGGCATACATGGGTGACAACAATTGGTATGATTACTTCTTTAACAAGGCCAGTCTATCTCAAAATCATACATTGACTTTTTCCGGAGGAGCTCAGGTAAATAATTCTCCGTTAACTTATTATTTGTCTGCGGATTATACCAAGGAAAATGGGTTGAATAAGCTTGCTGATGATTTCTGGGATCGCTATGGCCTAAGATCAAGAGTAGGTTTTGCTCCTTTATCATGGTTAAAAATAGATAACAATCTTAACATTTATCAAACCAAGAGGGCACGTCCAAATGCCAGTATTACCGATCTATATTACTTGCAGCCAACAGATGTGGCAACGAATCCTGATGGAACATGGGCAAACACTGCAACAGGCAGACTGGCAGCGAGATTAGTTGATGGAGGAGAAAACCTTGAAACAATGTTTGGCTTTCAAAATATCACCGGTGCAACTGCTTCATTTTTAAACGGCGATCTTCAGGTAAATGGCGATGCTTCATTTAAGCGGGAGTTATGGAAATACCATAACGATTCGAAAAAGTTTAAAATTGGCTTCGGGCCTACTGATATCCGGGAAGAAGGCGGCAATGGTTATGTATATGAGAGTAATGGATATTTATATAACAATGCTTTTAACTTATATACAACTTATAAAAAAACCATAGGCGACCATTTTTTTAGTGCAATGGTGGGATATAATTATGAGGATTATAATTATTCGACTGTAGATGCTCAGAGAGATTTACTTATGTCTTCCTCTGTGCCCTATCTTAAGTTAACTACAGGTGAAATAACACTTGGGACAAAATATAATGCCTATGCTAGTACAAGTGCTTTTAGCAGGCTGAATTATACCTATAAAGATCGCTATATTTTAGAGGCTACAGGAAGATATGATGGATCTTCCAGATTTCCTGTAAGCCGCCGATGGGGATTTTTCCCTTCAGCTTCTTTGGCTTGGATTGCGAGCTCAGAAGAATTTTTTAAACCTCTGGCCCCTGTTTTATCAACATTTAAGCTGCGTACATCATATGGCGATTTGGGCAATCAGAATGCAGATTCCGATCCATATTTACGTGACTTTGGCTACATACAAACTTTACCGACAGATCCTTCCAATTATTTGATCGGTGGCACAAGACAGCAAGTTATTACCGGGGCACCAAGATTGTATGTTGATCCTAATACCTATACATGGGAGCGGGTTTCTACGCTTAATATGGGTACGGATTTAGGTTTTTTTAATGATAAATTGTCATTCACTTTTGATTATTTCATACGCAATACAACTGGCATGCTTGTTCGTGGTCAGGAATTACCAGGAGTACTTGGTACAGACGTGCCAAAACAAAATGCTGCCGATCTTAGGACAAAGGGGTGGGAGCTGTCTGTTACCTATAGAGATAGGTTTGATTTAGGTTCAAAACCGTTTAGTTTCGAAACTAAATTCTTTGTTTCCGATTCCCGTTCTGAGATTACTAAATTTGAGAACAAACAAAACTTATTATCTACTTACCGTGTAGGACAGACAATAGGTGAGATTTGGGGACTACAGAATGATGGGCTTTTCCAGAATAAGGCTGAAATAGATGCGCTTGATGAATCAAGTATAATTCCATGGGGTGCTCTTGAGATTATTCAGGGATGGCCTAAATACAAGGATCTGGATGGAAACAAAAAAATAGAACAGGGATTAAGTGCAGATGATCCAAAAGACCTTAAAATTATTGGTAATAGCACTGACAGATACAGTGTTGGTGCTAATCTGAATATGGATTGGAATGGATTTGATCTTTCAGTATTCCTTCAGGGTGTATTGAAAAGAGATTTTTATCCTCATCATTATTTGTTCTGGGGGCCTTATCAACAACCTTATGCAAATGTATACCCTTGGAATCTTGATTTTTACAGGGCGACAGGAGATTCCCCCGAACAAAGAGCAAAGCATTCGGCTTCTTATATAGCTGCAGGCTTAGCTGATGCGAATCCTAATTCTTATTATCCAGTTATGCAGTCGTGGCTAGCGGATGCTAATTATGGTTCAGGGTTAGATATTCCACAAACTAAATACTTGCTTAATGGTGCTTATCTAAGAATAAAAAATGTTTCATTGGGTTATACCTTGCCTGCTAAGTTTACCAATCGCTTTAAGGTTAGTCGCCTTCGTGTATTTGTTACTGGCGAGAATCTTTATGAATTCTCTGCCATTAAAAAATATATTGATCCTGAAGCAGTAAACCAAGGATCGAGTGCATGGGCGTATCCATATCAAAGAAGATATGCAGTTGGTTTAAATCTGGACTTTTAATAATTAGGGAGTTAACAATCATTTAAAAATCAGTTATGAAAAAGAATATATACATCCTGCTGGCAACAATTGCAGTTTTTACTGTTGCTTGCAAAAAGGGTAACCTGGATCGTTTTCCGCAAACAGAGATATCACCAAGTCTTTTCTTTAATACAGAGGAAGATCTTGCTCTATATGTAAATGGATTATTATTAATGCCCAATAGGGACAGTTATCTGAATGATCAAAGTAGTGACAATGTCGCAACTACTGCCGCTGTAGAAATAAAGAATATAATGGCAGGTAATGCCAATGCGCAAAATATAACCGGTGGGTGGAGTTGGACCAGACTAAGAGATATCAACTACTTTCTGGAAAACTACAATAAAGCAAAGGTTACCAGCGAAATAAAAAACCATTACATTGGCTTAGCAAAGTACTATCGTGCACAATTTTATCTGGATAAAGTAAAGCGTTTTTCTAATGTACCTTGGTATTCTGGCACATTAAATCCAGATGATAAGGAATTATTTAAACCAAGCGATACACGTGCACTGGTTATGGATAGCGTAATGGCTGATCTTGATTTTGCCTATAAGAATGTTAGAGAAAGTGTACCTTCCGGAACTCCAGGAAAGTGGGCAGTAGCTGTATTTTATTCACGAGCAGCTCTTTACGAAGGAACTTACCGCAAGTACCATTCAGAGCTTAATTTAAAAGCAACCGCAAATACCTTTCTGGAAACTACTGTTAAGATAACTGGGGAAGTAATTGCGTCTAAAAAATTCTCAATTTTTAGTAAGGGATTACCAAATCAGGATTATGCAACTTTGTTTTCAAGTCAGGATTTGACTACTAACCCCGAGGTGATTTTAGCCAATGTTTTTGATATGGATAAAAAAATAAGCCAAAACGTAAATTCTGTAGTATTTGGGGATTATGAACAGGCACCTGCAAGAGACCTTATCCAAACCTATTTAATGAAGGATGGAAGCCGTTTTACTGCCATTGCTAATTATGATAAGGCCAGTTTTGTTAAGGAGTTCGAAAACCGTGATCCGCGCCTGGCTCAAACAATGGTTTATCCCGGTTGGATTAGAGTTCCAGACGCGCAGCCTTATGTTCAAAAACTAAATAAAAATTTTACGGGCTATCATCAACTAAAAGGATATGTAAACAGTACTGATCAGACAATTTTAAATGGCGTTGATTTTCCTGTCTATCGTTATGCAGAGGTACTGTTAACCTATGCAGAAGCGTTGGCTGAATTGGGTACACTTAACCAATCGCAGTTAGATGAGTCTGTTAACCTGATTAGAAGAAGAGTTGGCATGCCTGATCTTAATTTAGCACAGGCAAATGCATCTCCCGATCCATTATTGCAACAACAGTTTGATAATATTGAATCGAACCAGGGAGTAATTCTGGAAATCAGAAGAGAGCGTAGGGTTGAGTTTGCTTTTGAAAACAGTAGGTACGACGATCTGATGAGGTGGAAAGCAGGGAAATTATTGACCAAAAGCCCGGAAGGAATGTATTTTCCAGGTTTAGGCAAGTATGATTTAACGGGAGATGGAGTTGAAGATATTATTTTGATTGATAAGTCTGTTACCATTCCGGCAGAAGACAAGAAAGAAAAAAATTCATTAGGAGTAGTGCTTACCTATTATCGTACTGGTGAGATAGGAGCCGATGCTACTGTATATCTGAAAAATGGTGCCAATGGAGGAGCGATCGTAACTGAAAATGTTACCCGTAAGTTTGAGGATCCGAAATATTATTATCGTCCTATTCCTCAGCAACAGATTATATTAAATTCGAACCTAAAACAAGTATTTGGGTGGTAATGACCAATATGCCAATTTAGAAATAAAAACAAGATGACAACACTGAAAAGAAGATCTTTACTAAAGGCAGCAGGACTAGCTGTTGGCGCCGTAGCAACCAGCGGCCTGTCTGCCTTTGCTTCCAATCCGGAAAAGCAGGATAAGAAAACCAAAAAACTGGCTCTTTCTGTTGCTCATATAACCGATGTGCATATTGGAGAAGGTGAAAATGCCCCCGAACGGTTTAAAAAATGCTTAAAACATATAATTACTAAGCACAAACCAGATTTCTTTTTGAATGGTGGTGATTCTATTGGTGATGCATCCTACGATAATGTTGTATATGATCAGGTAATTAAGCAATGGAGTATTTGGGACGATTGCATAAAAACATTGGATAAATATGAAGTTCACAGCTGCATTGGTAACCACGATTCATGGTGGAAGGCTCCATCTAAAGAGCATGAAATGTATGGGAAAGACTATGTGGTTAAACGCTTGAAGATTCCTAACAGATATTACAGCTTTTCAAAAAAGAACTGGCATTTTATTGTACTTGATGGTAACAATGCCAATATCTCACTAGATCAGGAACAATACGAATGGTTGGAGAAAGAATTGGAGAAATTACCGGCATCTACACCAACATTGCTAATGTCGCATTATCCAATTTTAGGAACTACTCAGGTTCTTGTAGGTGGGGGTCACTCCGATTGTAAGAAGCTAAAAGACCTGTTTCAGAAGCATCGCGATAAAGTAAGAGTTTGCTTAAGCGGGCATAATCACTTATCAGATAATACTCATTATAATGATGTTTTGTATTGCTGCAATGGAGCAATGAGTGGCTTTTGGTGGGGTATAGGCGATGCTGAATCTGCCGGCCCTGGTTGTTATTTAGAAACCCCTCCCGGTTATGCAATGCTGAATCTATATGAAGATGGAACAGTTGAAAACGAATATTTTCCACACACTTATTAACAAACTATGAGAATCCCATTTATTTTAACAATCTGCTTTTTCTTATCGGTAGCAACCAATGCCCAGCAGAGAGAACAAAAAGTGGTTTACATTATTGCTGATGGCATTCCTGCCGATGTAATTGAAACCCAAAATCTTCCCAATTTTAAGAAGATCATACAAGCAGGGTCTTATTCCCGGATGTATGTTGGGGGTGGCAAAGGTACTTACAATGAAACCCCTACCATATCTGCCGTTGGTTATAACAGCTTGCTAACCGGCACCTGGGTAAATAAGCACAATGTGCCCGACAATGATATTAAGGAGCCTAATTATAACTATCAGAACATATTCAGGTTGTTTAAAGCCCAATATCCAAATAAGAAATCTGCTATTTTCTCTAGCTGGACAGATAACCGTACCAAATTACTTGGCCATAATTTACCGGAAGCGGGAAACCTAAAGGTTGATTATTTTTTTGATGGCTATGAACTAGATACCGTTCGCTTTAAGCATGATAAAAACGCAGATTATATGCACCGTATTGATGAACAGGTAATTGCTGATGCATCGAATACCATTCATGATAAAGCGCCTGATCTTTCCTGGATTTATCTGGAATATACAGATGATATGGGGCATGCACATGGCGATAGTCCTGAATTCTATAATGCTGTAGCGATGCTGGATAAGCAGGTAGGTAAAGTTTGGGAGGCAATAAGCTATCGTCAGAAAAACTTTAAAGAAGACTGGTTAATTGTTATCACAACGGATCATGGTCGTGATGAAAAAAGTGGAAAAGGACATGGTGGACAATCCGACAGGCAAAGATCAACCTGGATGGTAAGCAATTATAAAAACCTAAACACTTATGGTCAATATTTTGATCTTGGCGTAGTTGACATAATGCCTTCAATAGCCAATTATTTAAATGTAAAACTGCCTGACAGTGTAGCACAAGAAGTAGATGGCACTTCTTTCATTGGTCCGGTATCTATTGCAGCGCTTAAAACAATCTTTACTCAGAATCATATTGATATCAGCTGGAAAGCCTTGCAAAAAACCGGAAAGGTTAAAATATGGCTGGCAACAACAAATAATTTTAAAACAGAAGGAAAAGATACTTATCATCTTTTAGGTGAAACAGATCTTAGTCAGCAGCATTTTTTTGCCGATGTTAAAGCTTATCCATCAGAGTTTTATAAGGTTGTTATTCAGGCTAAAGATAATACCCTTAACAAATGGGTAGTCCTTTCTCCGGCAAAATAGATACGATAAGCAATGGTAAAATTACAAGTCTAACTTGTAATTTTACCATTATGAATTCACCAGAAGCATTATTAATAAAGCAAGCAAGATTAGATTCAAACAACTGCATCGCAAAAAAGGATGTAGACGGAGTATCTAAATATTGGCTTGACGATTTTGTACAAATCGCTGGCGACGGTAGCCATACCATTGGCAAAGCCGAAATTGCTGCCGACTGGAAATACATGTTTTCCAAAAGCAGTCCGCTTTTTGAGCGCATCCCCGAAACAATTGTGATCAGTAAAAGTGGCGATCTGGCATGGGAAAACGGGAAATGGAATTACAAAAATGACAAGTATCATGGTAATTATGCCGCAATGTGGCGTAAGATAAAAGGAAAATGGCTTACACAAAGCGAACTTTATGTTTCACTAAACTAGTTTGGTTATAGCATAAATTAATCCCGAGTCATTAACTTAGAGCACATAACCCAATAGATATGAAGATAGCTGTTTTTAGTACTTACCGATATGATGAAGAATTTTTAAGCCGATTCAATACCGGTCATGAGTTATCTTTTTTTACAGTTGCCTTAACGGAAGAAACCGTTAAGCTAGCCGAAGGTTTCGATGCAATATGCATTTTTGTAAATGATCGTGTTGATTCTGAGATCATAAAGACCCTGCATAAAGGAGGAATAAAACTAATTGTTTTGCGCTGTGCTGGCTTCAATAATGTGGCAATTGAAACAGCAAATGAATTGGGTATTCCTGTTTTAAGAGTCCCTGCCTATTCGCCAGAGGCAGTGGCAGAACATGCGATAGCCCTAATTCTTACCCTGAACCGTAAAACACATAAAGCTTATAACCGGATTCGTGAAGGTAATTTCTCCCTGGAGAAACTCATGGGTTTTAATTTACATAGACACAAGGTAGCCGTAATAGGCACTGGAAACATAGGTAAGGCTTTTTGTAGAATCTTAAAAGGTTTTGGTTGTTTAATAAGCGCATATGATCCTTATCCATCTACAGAACTTCAGGACCTTGGCGTTAAATATGGTACTTTACAGGAAACATTAAATGATGCGGATATTGTAGCGCTTCATTGTCCGCTTACCGAAACAACCAAACATTTGATCAACAAGGAAACCCTTAAACTTTTTAAAGAGGGTGCAATGCTGATCAATACGAGCAGGGGAGGTCTGATCGATACAAAAGCAGTTATCAAAGCTTTAAAGACCGGACAACTTGGGTATTTGGGCCTTGATGTTTATGAGCAGGAAAGCACCTTGTTTTTTCACGACCACTCAGAAAATGTTATTCAGGATGATCTGATTACCCGTCTTATCTCTTTCCCCAATGTACTAATTACTTCTCATCAAGGCTTTTTTACCAAAGAAGCGATGGAAGAAATAGCTCAAATTACATTTAAAAATATAGATGCATTTTCGAAAGGAGAAGAATTGGTAAACCGTGTAAAATAGAGATTTTACAAACGCATGCCCCTTAAAAATTCATCAACCTGCATGCGTTTTTTGCCTTCATACTGTAGATCAGTGAATTTGATAAAACCATCTCTGGCGGCAAACTTTAAATAAGTTTTGCCATCAGATAAAAAACTTCCAGGCGAGATACCAGGTTCTTTTTCTTCAAACTCTGCTTTAAACACCTTAAGGGTTTTATCATTTAGTTTAGTAAAAGCAGTAGGGTAAGGGCTTAATCCACGAATCAGGTTGTATATTTTATCGCCAGACAGGTTCCAATCTATTAAACAATGTTCTTTGAATATCTTTGGCGCATGTTTCAGCTCATCACTTTGTGGTTGAGGCTGCTCTGTATAGTTGCCGGCTTCTATAGCCTTTACGGTCTTCACCAGCAATCCTGCGCCTACATTCATTAACTTATCGTGTAAATCTCCCGCAGTGTCATCATTATTGATCGATACGCCTTCAGAAAATATTACATCACCTGTATCAATTTCATGTTTCAAAAAGAATGTAGTAACGCCACTTTCTTTTTCTCCATTAATGATCGCATGATTTATCGGAGCCGCTCCACGATATTGCGGCAGCAAAGATGCATGAAGGTTAATCGTTCCCTTTGCCGGCATATTCCATACCATTTCAGGCAACATTCTAAAAGCTACTACTACCTGTAAATCGGCATTTAGGCTTTTTAGTTCATCAATAAACAAAGGGTCTTTTAGTTTTAAGGGCTGCAATACCTTTATCCCCTTTGATACTGCATACTGTTTAACAGCACTTTCATGAAGTTTTTGTCCGCGACCAGCGGGCTTATCTGCTGCAGTAACCACACCAACAACATCAAATCCGGCTTCAACTAAAGCATTTAAAGAAGCAACTGCAAAATCGGGCGTACCCATAAAAACTATTTTCATCAACCAGTGTTTTAGGTGGCAAAATAACTAAAAAATTAGCGCATATAAAGCTAATGCCTGCTATTCTTTAGGGGCTTTTTTTACGGAATGAACGGGTTGTTCGCTTTCTTCCCTTTTCTTGGCAGGGTTCTTAAAGTTTGCCTCTTCCTTGTTATAATCCTTATCCTCAGGCTTTTTTACAGCCTTATTTCCAGCAGGAACCTTGTCTTTAGAAACTTCTTCTCTGAAGTTACTACTTGGCTTTTCATTTTTCTTTTTAGGTTCGCTATTCATATCCAAAGTCTTTAATAGCTGCCATTAGCGGCTGCTTATGGATATAACAAGTATTTTTTGCGCATTGTTTTGTAATTACTTAATCCCGGCTCCCAGCTTGCCCTTATTTCTTCTTCAGATTTACCGGCAATAATCTGCGCCCTAAAGCTCGAAACGCCAATAAGCTTTTCAATAGTGCCCATTTGTTTGCTCAATTTAGAGTTAAAGAAATCTGCTTTGTTTGGAGATGCCTTGTATAACTCAATTAACCAGCTCAGTTTTATTTTCTTTTCCTTTCTAAACTCATTTACATCGTATTCCCTAAGATCCAACCCATAACAAAGCTGGTTCATAAACAATGGAGATTCAGACATCCCTTTAATGCTTTTTGGGGTAAACGAAAAGGTGTATTTATCCTTTAAAAAAGGAGAACCCACTATAGTAAATGGAAACATAGTGCCGCGCCCATGGTTTAAATAAGTGCCCTCAAATAAGCAGGTAGTAGGGTATAGTAAAATCGACTGCGCAGTATTTAAGTTTGGTGATGGTTTTATCGGGAGTTCATAAGGAGTATCATGCGTATAGTTGGCAACCTTAATTACTTTGATCTTGCATTTCAATTTATTATCAAGCCAGCCTTCTCCATTTAGCATTTGAGCGTATTCGCCTACAGTTAATCCATGTACAACTGGAATAGGTTTTAAACCAATACCCGATTTGTGCTGCGGCTCCAATATAGGCCCATCAATGTAAAAACCATTAGGATTTGGTCTGTCAAGAATCAATACTTCTTTTTTATTAGCGGCACAGGCTTCCATTACATGTTGCAAAGTATTTATGTAAGTATAAAAACGAACACCAACGTCCTGAATATCGAATATCATCACATCAATATCAGCTAAATCTGCAGCTGTAGGGGCCGAGTGTTTTCCATATAATGAAACCACTTTAATGCCTGTTTTTTTATCAATTTCATCATCAACGCTAGTACCATTGCTGGCATCGCCTCTAAAACCATGCTCGGGTCCAAATATCTTAACCACTTTCACACCAAGCGCAAGTAGGCTATCAACCGTTGTTTCTTTTCCAATAATGGAGGTTGGGTTTACCACCATACCTACTCGTTTTCCTTTTAGATAAGGCACATACAATTCTGTTTGTTCTGCACCAGTACGTAGCTCCTCTGCTTTGGGCTTGTCAAAGTTTTCGGCTTTCACCTTATATGGATTTGGCACCGCAGGGTTAAGTGCTATTTTGGTCGATGATCCACAAGCCTGAAGAGAAAGCGTAAGCAATGCAGTACTTAAGATATGTATAATGGATGATGTCATTTAGTAACTTTTTCTAACTAATAAAAAAACGAGACAAAAAATAAATGAGTTGTTTAGGTAACGTTAACTTTTGAAGAACCCTAACTCTATAAAGTTAAAGGTAATAAAAAATGGTTGATTAGAGACCTCATTGTATATTTCGGTTCAGCTTACATGTTACCAATGGCTGATCATAAATTCAAAGCATGCAAAAAAGGCGCCCGGGACGGATGGCCCGGGCGGTAGTACTATTCAGCAGCAGCCTGCTCGTTGATCGCACCAACAGCGATTTCGGTCAGAGCTACATCAGTTGCTTTTTCATTATCCAGGGTGAACTGCAGCAGTTCAGCCACATCACTGTGTCCCATGTTCTGTGCGAAGACCACCAAGGTGCCATAAGTTGCGATCTCATAATGCTCGACCTTTTGCGCTGCCAGAATCAGTCCTGCGTCGCGGATCAGTGTTCCGGCGTCAGTATCTTCGATGATGCTGTTTGCCTCTTTAAGTAATCCTTCCATCGCATCACATTTTTTTGCCTGTGCTTTTTCGTCAAGCAGAGCAAAAACCTGTTCCAGAGTTGCGATATGAGTGTTGGTTTCCTCAGCATGCTTTTCAAATGCTGCGGCAAGTTCAGGACTCGTGGCTGCTTTTTTCATTTTTGGGAGGGCTTTAACCAGGTGCTTTTCCGCCCAGTAAATGTCTTTCAATTCATCCACGAAGAATTCATGAAATTCAGAATCTTCCATTTTTCCTGTTTTCGGAGTTACCGCTTTTTTAGCTGTTGTTTTTGTAGTTGCCATGATGATGTTTTTTATGGGTTAAATGTATGTTCTTAACACTAAAGAGATAACTTTGTTTAATTTATTTTGTATTTTTATAAACAAAATGTACAGATAATATTGCCCAGGGCTATTATTCAATCATATTAAGCCATTTTTTATTTTTTTTGAAGTCCATGCTTAAAACCTTTTATCCCTGCCACTGTTAATAGCGTTATTTACATAAGCTATGAAAACAATTAAACCTAAATTCAATCAAAATGGAACCATTCAACATAAAGATCAGCCATGGTAGTCGGCAGCTTACTTTAACCATTCTTCCATTGGAGGATGATGTATTTAAAATCATTTATTACAACGGAATTCTGGGTGGAGTTAAAAAGCAGGGAAAACAGTGGGAACTACTTTCTTTAGATGAAGTTGCAGGCGAGGACCTGCCTTTTTATGAACCAAAACATGGAGAAGACCGTATCGAAATAGAGCTCACTGAACAAATTGCAGACCGCATCGGTGTAGAGATTGAGCTTCATTTGGAGGAGTAGCAGTAAACCTGCTTAGTTAAAAATACTTTTTATGAAGTCCTACTTAGCAAATTATTATTCAGGAACCAGTGGCTTATTGCTGCCGGTTCGCAATAAACTTTTCTATCCGGAGGAATTTAAAGATAAAAGTAGATTATGTTTCTACAGTTCGATCATGAACAGTATAGAAGTCAACAGCTCTTTTTACAAAGTTCCGATGGCTTCTACGGTGAAGAAATGGGCTGAGGATGTACCCGAAACATTCAGATTTACTTTTAAACTTTCCAAAGAGATTACTCACAACAAGGAGCTGGCTTTTGATCCGCAGGCGGTAAGTGCTTTTATGGAAGTTATCTCATTTGTGGGGGATAAAAGAGGTTGTGTTTTGGTCCAGTTTCCGCCGAGTGTGCGAATAGGTAATTTAAAGCAGCTGGAGCTCCTAATGAGTGTCCTGCGTAAAAGTGATCCGCATTACACCTGGAACATCGCTCTGGAATTCCGGCACGTTTCCCTTTATAGTGATGTAGTATACAGGCTACTGGAAGATTACCGAATGGCGATGGTGATCCAAGATAAGCCGCCAGCGGTAACACCCATGATGGAAAGCGAGCTTCCTTTCGTATACCTGCGCTTTCATGGACCGGGAGGCAGTTATAGGGGAAGTTATGAGGATGAGCTGCTTTATGAGTATGCAAGCTACATTAATGATTGGATTTCAGAAGGAAAAACCGTGTACAGCTATTTTAACAACACCATGGGAGAAGCGATAAGTAACCTGTTTACGCTTAGTGATCTGGTGGGGACTCTGGCTCTGAATAACAATTGATCGATGTAGTCTGTTTAAGCGACATCACTTCATCCCATCCTTACTACGTGTTTGGTGTATTGCAAACAATATGGGTGTTTAACTGTTTTTCATTAATATTTTAACAAAGAGAGTAAGATATGCTTTGGTAAAGCGTGAAATCTCCGGGGATTGTAACTGGTATTATGGGTTAAGAAACGCGAATTAAGCGAATTAAAAGGATGAGGCTTAAGGCAACTAGCTAATCCTGAAATTTAATAATTATTTGATAGATTTAGAAAAGTGTCCGATTATAATGACTAAGAAAATAAATAAACTGCAGGATCAGAAAAAAGCAGGGCTACTGCCGAAATCACGAACAGGAATTAATGGTTTGGACGAGATAACCGAGGGTGGTCTTCCAGTTGGCAGACCTACCTTGATATGCGGCTCGGCTGGGTGTGGTAAAACGCTTATGTCTATAGAATTTATTGTGCGGGGGGCGTTAATTTACAATGAGCCAGGTGTATTTATGGCATTTGAAGAGAAAGCAGATGAGTTGGCCGTGAACGTTGCTTCCCTGGGCTTTGATTTGAATCAGTTGATTGAAGATAAGCTGATCAGAATAGACCACGTTCATATTGAAAGGAGCGAAATTGAAGAGACGGGTGAATATGATCTCGAGGGCCTTTTCATTAGGCTCGGTTATGCGATAGACAGTATAGGTGCAAAGCGCGTTGTATTAGATACCATTGAAAATCTTTTTGCAGGATTAGACAACCAAACTGTATTAAGGTCTGAAATCCGCAGACTCTTCCAGTGGTTAAAAGAAAAAGGTGTTACTGCAATCATTACTGGTGAGCGAGGTGACAACTCTTTAACCCGGCAGGGCTTAGAGGAATATGTATCTGACTGTGTAATTCTGTTAGAGAACAGGATCAGTAACCAGATTTCAACGCGGTTGCTGAGAATCGTTAAATATCGCGGTTCTGTACATGGTACTAATGAATATCCCTTTTTAATTGACGAAGACGGCATTTCTGTACTGCCCGTCACTTCCTTACAACTGGATTCCGCAGTTTCTACAGAATCGATCTCTTCAGGGATCGCCAGCCTTGATACAATGCTGGGCGGCGCTGGATTTTACAAGGGAAGCAGCATCCTGATTTCCGGCACTGCCGGTACAGGTAAAACCAGTATTGCATCTTCGTTTGCAAACGCCAATTGTTTGGATGGTAAAAAATGCATCTATTTTGCTTTTGAAGAGTCACCTCATCAAATCATTAGAAATATGCGTTCTATTGGCATTGATTTGAATAACCATATAAAATCTGGCCTCCTGGAATTCCATGCTTCCAGGCCAACCTTACATGGGCTAGAGATGCATCTGGTCGCTATCCATAAGAATATTAAACGGTTTAAACCTGATATTGTGGTCCTTGATCCGGTTACCAATCTTATTACTGTAGGATCAGTAAGTGAAGTAAAGTCTATGTTGATCAGGTTGGTGGATTACCTGCAAAACGAGGGTATCACGGTAATGTTTACCGCACTTTCCTTAAATAACACTTTCAATGAGCAGACAGATGAGGGAATATCTTCTTTAGTAGACGCCTGGCTGCTCATCCGGGATATTGAGTCAAATGGCGAGCGCAACCGTGGTTTATATGTGATGAAATCGAGAGGTATGGGACACTCTAACCAGATCAGGGAATTTATCATCGCAGACGAAGGTCTGGAGTTGGTAGATGTTTACCTGGGTCCAGATGGTGTTCTGGTCGGTTCGGCAAGAGAAGCACATATTTTACGTGAGCAAACGGGACAGGCCCTGCACGGTCAGGCGGTTAGTCGTAAAGATCGTGAAATTAGCAGAAAACGTAAGTTGCTGGAAGCGAAGATCGCCGGATTGCAGACCGAATTCGAATCTGTGGAAGAGGAACTAAACAAGGTATATCTTGAAGAAGAATTGAAACATAAAATACAAGAAGATAACCGAAGGGAGATGATTGAAAAACGCAAGAGCATTAAAGCAAAGAAATAATGGGGACGACGGAACAAACCTGGGAATTAAGGCTGTACATCGCCGGTAAGACACCAAAGTCTGTAAGTGCGCTAAGCAATCTTAAGAAGTATTGTGAAGAACATTTACATGGCAAATATAAAATAGAAGTGATCGATTTGCTAGAGAAGCCACAATTGGCCGAAGGCGACCAGATTTTTGCCGTGCCAACCCTGGTAAGAAAAGTTCCGGTGCCGATCCGTAAAATTATCGGGGATCTCAGTAATGAGGAGAAAGTTCTTGTCGGTTTAAATATCATCTCTGTAAAATCGAGTGTGGATGTCAAATAGCTCACAATATCGACTGGTGCTGTTTATTTCTGGCGCGTCGCCGAATTCTGTGCGCGCATTAAATAACCTCAAGCAAATTTGCGAAATACACCTTAAAGGAAATTATAAACTGGAAGTGGTGGATGTATATCAGCAACCGGAGCTAGCAAAGCAAGAGCAGATCATTGCCCTCCCCACTTTAATCAGAAAAAATCCGACCCCCACGCGGCATTTGATAGGCGACATGTCTGATCGGGCCAGAGTTTTGCGCGGACTGGGCATTAATCCCTCAGATATAGCGATCTAAATAGTTATGCAGTACGAAAATACAAAGGAGCAACTGGAAGCCGAATTGGCGGAATTACGGCATCAACTGGAGGAAGCCACTGACACGATAGAGGCCATCAGAACTGGAATGGTAGATGCCCTAGTGGTGCAGGGCACATCCGGCCATCAGATCTATACACTTAAAAGTGCCGACCGTACCTTTAGGGTCTTAATCGAAAAAATGCAGCAGGGAGCGGTTACACTGAACAGTTCGGGTGTCATACTTTACTGCAATAGCTATTTTGCGGACATGTGTGCCATAACCTTGGATGAGATTATCGGAAGGCACTTTGATGAATTTATCGGTGGGTATACCGCTGAAAAATTAAGCATTGTTTTATCCGCTGAAGGGCTGCGTGATTATAAAACCAAAGAAGTCCTAACTACAAATAGTGGTAAAGAAATGCCCGTTCAGCTTTCATTTACCAATCTCGATATGGAAGATGGTACGGCCTTAAGCATCATTTGTACAGATTTGACACAGCAGATAGAGGCTCAAAATAAAGCTGCAGATTTAACGGCCAAGACCGAAATGATTAAGCGAAAAGATGAATTTATCAGCATTGCCAGTCATGAACTCAAAACACCCATGACCAGTTTGAAGGCGTATTTACAATTAATCTCCAGGTACAGTAATGACAGTATCCCCGACCAGTTCACCATGCTAATCACTAAGGCTTCTGGTTCTTTAAATAAACTGGAGATATTAGTGAACGACCTGCTGGATGTGAGTAAGATACAAGCGGGCAAACTAAACTTCAGTAAAACCAAAGTTGAGATAAGCTTCCTTGTGAGAACATGCATTGAAAATGCTGGTTATATGTTTCCTGATTTTAAACTGAGACTCGACGCTGAAGGTGATTTTTTTGTATTGGGCAATCAGGAGCGGTTGGAACAGGTAGTGATGAATATGATCAGCAACGCCGTGAAATATTCTCCTGAAAATCGGAATGCTCTTATTAAGGTCTCCGCGGATGGCGATATGGTCAGAATTGCCGTTACGGATTACGGTATTGGTATGACTGAGCTGCAGCTCGGGAAAATTTTTGATCGTTTTTATCGCGTGGATGAAGCCAGTGTTCTGGCAGGGGGCTTAGGAATGGGCCTTTATATCTCCGAGGAAATTGTAAAGTCTCATGAGGGAGAAATGGGAGTTGTCAGTAACCTCGGCAAAGGGTCAACCTTCTATGTATTGTTACCATCAATAAGTTAAGCAAGGTGTTCGGAATGATCAAGAACATTAACAAAATGCAAACATTTACGGGGGGGGCTTGTTAACCAAAGAACAAAGCCAAAAATTATGAATAGCATTAATCAAAACCAGCCGGAAGAAAATTACGAAAACTTGAATAACAAGGACGCAGTGGAAAAAATCAGAGAACTCATTGCGGAGTCGGACATTTGTTTTTTCTGTACAAAGGCGGAAACAGGGCCTTCTATGGGGGTTCGGCCAATGAGTATACAGCAAGTAGAAGATAACGGAGACCTTTGGTTGGTTAGTGCCAATGATAGTCATACCAATCTGGAAATTAAGATGGCGCCTGAAGTAAAGCTCTACTTTAAAGGCTCCAAATATTCGGACTTCCTGTATTTAACCGGTACAGCAACCATTCATGATGATAAGGCAAAAATCAAGGCGCTCTGGAAGCCGCTCATGAAAACCTGGTTTACAGAAGGAGAAAATGATCCTAGGATATCATTAATTAAAGTAAGTCCTGGTGATGGTTATTATTGGGGTACAAAAAACGGCAACTTGGTTGCAGGCGTTAAAATGCTGATCGGTGCCGCAATAGGTAAGACATTAGACGATTCCATAGAAGGCCAGCTCAAAGTATAAAATCACATTTTTGCTGTAGCGGATTTTGTCTCTATTGGTGTTATGCGCTTTAAAATCAAGGATAATATGCCTGCATATGCGACATAGCCCACAAAAATAAAATAACCGGGTTGCAGCGAGGTGTTGTTTTGCGTTACAGTGGATAAGACCTCTTCATGTATATTCAGGTTCGAGAGCTGACTCTTTAAGATTCCGTTCAAGCCAATATAGGTCATTGCAATACCGACAACCATGACATCGGCCATGTCCCATTTACCCAAGTCAAAAGCCAAGTACCTGACCACGTTATTCTCTGCATATTTATCTTTGCCCCATATCTGGATGCCCTTTCCAATCATTCGCAGTACAGGGAGGATGACAACAAATAACAGAATCAATATGCCAACCAATATTGCGTCCGGCTTTGGCTGATCAATTAGTGCCTTTATGATGCCTAGTATACTCTTGCTCTGAAAAAATAGGACCTGGTTTTGAAAAGCTAATTTCTCCCCAAGAAGCGTAAAATTAAGCGATTGGATGCGGGCGTCAACTTCTATGATCGTAGCGGTGATACCCACCAGCAGGAGGATAAAAGCAAATAAAAGGGAGAGGATATAAAGCGGAGTATGAAGGCTTACCTGTTTTTTCATCAATAGCCAAAGGCAAAGGGCCAATAAGACGCAGCCAACCATCGCGTATGCATAATTGTAAGTTTGTTTACGTATTGTGATCAGCTTTGAATTGATCGTTTTTTCAAAATCTCCTGCATTTGAAACGCGGTATTTACTGTAGATATGACTGCTAACCGTAGCACTGGCTGGCTTGGTATTGTCGTAGGTTTCCTTCTCCAACTGATCTACTTTACTGGTCACGATACTTTTGAGCCTTTTCTTACTTGCTGGTCTGTTGATCCTGTTCACAATGGTACTGGCAAATGAGGGTACCTGTGCATGAAGGTCATCGGTGTCCACTAATGCATTGAAGGCCAATTTTTTGAGCTTACCGCCAATACTCTTTTGGGGTTTATTCACTTCGGCTACTGCCTTATTGACAAGACCGTTTAGCTGTTTTTCAACTTTTTCCTGAAGGTCTTTTTTCTGTTCTGCCGTCATGTCGAAGTCACTGATCTTTCCGTCCACCACTTTGGCAATCTTCTCCCGCCACTGATCTACCGAGAAAATGCCAAAGGTAATGTTGTTGGCCACACTATAATCTTCCTTTATCTCTTCTTGATGCTTAGAAAGTGTAGATACCCGGTAACCAAAATAGGCCTCTCCGCAGAGTAGGACACTTAACCCGGCGATAAGCAGGATTTTAAGCAACATCGTTTTTCTAGTGGGCGTCATAAGGAGTAATATATTTTAGTATGGTCGACAAAATAAGCCCGTATAGCACGAAGCTGATGAATATAATGTAGCCTGGCTGCAGCGCAGTATTGTGGGTGGTCAGCACAGTCAGATCGTCACTCTTTATATTCAGGCTCCTTAGTTGACTGTCCAGTAAGCCGTTCAAGCCTATGTATACCATCAGTATCGCAATGACAATAACATCAGCCATGCTCCACTTGCCCGATTGAAAGGCAAAGTACTTGATGATTTTATTCTCAGCAATTTTCCTTTTGCTTAGCAGATGGATTCCGGTAGCGCTCAGCTTCATTACCGGGAACAAGATGCTGAAGACCAGTATCAAAATACCCACCAATACCGAATCTACAGCCGGTTGCGCAATAAGCACTTTTACCACATCAAGAATGCTTTTGCTTTGAAAAAACAGCACCTGGTTTTCAAAGGTGACATGTTCGCCGAGTAACACAAAGTCCAGTGATTTAATGCGTGCGTCAACTTCGATCATGGATGCAGTTAACCCTACCGCAAGCAATATGAATGCAAACATCAGTGACATGATAAAGAGGGTGGCATGCAACTCTACCCGTTTCCTGAATATCCACCACAAGGATAGTACAACCACAATGCAGCCTAGCATGGCGAATGAATAATTGTAAGTTGCTGTCCTGATGCGTGATAGTGATGAGATCAGTTTATCGTTTAATTCTTCAGTTGAATTTACATTATATCTTTTATAGACCTTATCAGTTGCCGCCTTAGTTGCAGCCACCGTACTGTCTAAATATTCCGCACGTTCCAGGGCATCAAACTTTGACATGGCCGTTTTGCTAAGCTGCTTTTTGTTAGCCGGGTTATAAGCCTTTGCAAGTATTTCTGTGGCGAAGCCTGGAACCTGCTCCCGAATTTTGTCTGTATTAACAAAGGTTTTGATAACGAACTTTTTTATTTTACCATCAATGGTTTTCTTAGGTTTATTTACCAGTGCTTCTGCCTTGTCGATCAGTGCGAGAATGATTTGCTCAACCTCTTTCCGTAGTTCTTTCTTCTGTTTTGGAGTCAGGGTAAAATCACGGATCTGGTGATTCACAATGCCAGCTACTTTGTCCCGCCATTGCTCTACGGAAAAAACCCCTAGGGTAATGTTATTCACATCGGAATAATCCTGTTTGATCTCTTCCTGCTGGCCTGAGAGTTTGTGCAGCTGATAGCCAAAATATCCTTCCCCGCATAAAAATATAGCAAGGCCTAGTATGAGCAGCAACCTTGGAACAATTGATCCCTTCTTCAAAATCGTTTTTTCAAGGTCCATCATTTTTTTCTTTTGGTGAACCTTTTAAGCTGCCCCATATGTTCGGTTGGCACATTGTCTCCAAGCAGTTTCCCCCAGGGTTTAAGTCCGTTTATCCTGTCGAATATTATTTTTAGTACCGCGATAACAGGGATCGATAAAAACATACCCGGAACTCCCCATAGGGCTGCCCCTAGCAACACGATCACAATTGATATCAGCGCATTGATCTGAACCTTGGAGGACACGATTCTTGGGACAAGTATGTTATTGTCCAAAAATTGGATAAACGCATATGCGGCAATAATCAGCAGTTGTGTGGTAAAACCATCAGTGGTCAAGGTTGCCATTAATACAGGTAAGGCAATAGCGATGATGCCACCGATATAGGGCAACAGGTTCAGGATAGCCCCGATCACCCCTATAAGAATTGCATTCTGTACACCCAGTATTAACAATGCAGCTGAATTGAGTACGGCAACGATGGAAGTTTCGATGAGCAGCCCTACAATATAGCTCTGGATAGCACCTTTTGTCTCGCTAAGGATTTCAGCCACTTTAGTTTGATTCTCTTCAGAAAAAACTTCATAAAGGAAATTAAGGATAAGTGTTTTATAGAGCATAAGCAGGAAAACATATACCGGGATCAAAAAGATCACGCTTAAAATGCCCATTACGCCTGTAAGCGTTTGGCCGATCATGCCTTTGCTGCTGTTAGCCGCTTCGGTGATCATTTTGGTCTGCTTGCTTGCCGAAAATCCGAAGGATTTTTGGACCCATATCTGAAGATCGTGAAGTAACGTGCTTAATTTGTGCTTGATGGCATCCAGATCATCAAAAAAATGAGTAACCTGGGAGGAAAGAAGATACAGCACGCCAGCCAGCACAATGATTGCAATTAACATGGAGATGATAATGGCGATAATTTTGGGTACTTTTCTTTCCAGCCTGTTAGACAATGGGTTTAGAAGAATGGCAATCAGTCCGGCAAATGCAAGTGGGACAAGAATGTCTCTTAATACTGATAAAATAAAAACTGCGATCACTATGCCTAATAGTATAATCGGGACTTTGATATAAAAGGGGTAGTCTTTTTGCATAGCTGTTGAGTGCTTCCTTCACCTAACAATATTTAACCCAAGTAGTTTTATCAATACTCAATTATTTGTTGCGGATTAGCCATTAAATCATTCCATTAGGTCCCGTGGCTAAAAATGACTATTTCTAACTATTGCAATTGACGATGCGGAGTTCTAACTTCAATATTCTTACTATGGGCAATTGCTGTATTTGGCATTGATTTGCACCAACACTGATATAATACTGATTAATAAAAAAATGCATACAAATTATTTATAGCACTCTGGCTGATACCATTGGCCGCTTTTCAAAATTTGCCTTGTTTTAGCGTTTAACCAAACCGGGAGTTTAATTGATATGGACATTGTTACTGACCTTACAGCAGAAGCTGTTTGTTATATTATCCTCTATCAGGACATTTTAAAAGGCAAAGCCTCCGATCATTTAGATCAAAAGCTGCTGACCAAGAAAAGCTGGTTGAACCTTACTGTTGAAGACATCGAAGTTGAGGAGCTTACACCCAATCAACAGGAGCAGATTAAAGATTTAATCTGGCATAGTCCCGCCATGGAGGACCCGGCAAATCTTTCATATCGTTATTTTACAAGTACTCTAGGTCTTTTACAATGGCTGTCAACTAAAATACCCGGTGAAGATCATCCTGAAAAAAGATTGTTTTCCTGGCTTCCCTTTGTTGGTAAAAAGGAGGAAAATGAAGTGCTGATTCTTTTTCAGCCACCTTTTTTCTGGAGGCAGCAGATCAGGGCCTTGTTATACAATGAACCAAAAGAGCGGATTGCTCTGGTGGAAAAACTTCGTTACATGCCGCTTCAGGTCGTTTCAGTATTGGCAGGAACGGTAACAAGCCCATACCGGATACGACTTTATCAGTTGTATGAATTCTCTGATGAAAGTCCCGAACACCCGATCATTAAAGAACATGGACCAGGTATATTGAGTACCTCTGACAGAAAAGCCTATCTGGGGTGGTGGAAGGGAAAAACGGAGCTGGCCAAAGAATACCTGATTAATGACCGGAAGCTTTTGACAATGCTTAAGGAAGAAAGGGCTTTGCCCTTTGAAACACTTTTCCGCGATGAGTTGGTTGAAATCACAAAAGCCAGAAGAGCAAGAAAAGCAGAATACGATATCGCAAGCAAAAACCCTGCGGAGGATAAAAGAGAAAACACAGACAGCGATGCGTTGGATGATGGGGTCTTTGATCCGATGTGTAAAGCAGGTGAGATGGGCCTGATGGGAATTGCACTTTCCGGTGGTGGAATCCGCTCGGCTACTTTCAATTTGGGCATCTTGCAGCGGCTGGCCAATCTGAATGTCTTGAAAGAATTTGATTATATGTCTACCGTCTCTGGCGGAGGGTATATCGGTGCCTGGTTAAACTCCTGGATCAAGCGATCCGGCTCATTAAGCAAAGTTACTGATCGCCTATGTCCTGATAGATCCGGAGATCCATTGGCCGATGAAGTCCGTCCGGTCCGCTGGCTGCGAATGTTCAGCAACTACCTGTCTCCTAATGTGGGGATTATGTCACCCGATGCTTGGGGATCGGGGATGACCTGGCTTAGAAACACAGTCATCAACCAGGTTGTACTGCTGCTGATCCTGCTGACTGTCTTGTCAGCAATCTCTGATCTGTATGATACCTGGAATCTGCTGAAAGGCAAGGTTACTATGCTTAGTCCAAGAAACATTCTGATTTCCACTTTTGTCATGCTCGCTATTGGGTCGGTACTGGCCGCAATTGCGATGCGTTCTTTTTACCAGAGAGATAAGCAGGCACATAAAGGGGTGCTCAGAAGCATCTGGGAGAAACTGTCGCTTAGCTTCTCCTCACTAACCGAAATAAAAAGAATCATTCCAAATATTTTAGTTGCCTGGGCGAGCATTTGTGCTCTGGCAATCAGCATCTATTTTAATGCGATATACCCATACACTGATGATACCGGGCAGCGAAAATGGTTGATGCTGGCACTTTCTTTAGGCGCTTTTCTGGCCTTTTTATGGCTTGCGATTTGGGGTAATTATCATAAACGGGAAGACCTGATCGAGCTGGGTAAAGCCAATGTTAAAGGAAGAACAGAAAATGTGCCCCGGATTTCCAGTCCAACGGTCATTGCCATACTGCTTTCATCGGCAGTGGCCTCTGCATTGTTCGCCTTACTGATAATATTATTCTGGGAATTCGTCGCTTACTTTTACCGTGTTGCGCCTTCATTCACCAAAATTGCACCTCAAAAAATAATGTTGGTATTGGGCGCCCCAATAGTAATGGAAATCTTCTCTGTCGCAGTGATCACCAGGATGGCGCTGATGGGAAATCTGTTTCCAGATTACAGGCGTGAATGGTGGGGCAGGTTAGGAGGTTACATCCACCGTTTCATGCTGCTCTGGATAATTGTAACCTTTGCCTGTTTGATCATGCCTGACCTATGGCCTGAAAAACCCAGTGCAATGATTCCCGTGGCTTGGGGAGGATGGGCCGGCATTATTGGCTGGGGGGTGAAAAAGGCATTTGAATCCAGGGATGAAGAATCCGGTAAGTCTGCGAACATTATCAGTGTACTGATCAAGGTTGTACCCTTTCTGTTTATGATTGGTATTTTGCTGATCGGCTCCTGGATTAACGAGGGGATCAGACATGAGACCAGTGCATATTCAAATGATTTCTACGGGCAAAACCTTTATATTACTGTTATTCTGGCAGCATTGACCTTGGTTTTAAGCTGGCGTGTGGGTGTCAATGAATTCTCTCTGCATCACTTTTACCGCAACCGGCTGATCAGGGCTTTCCTTGGTGCAACCCGTACAAGGGAAGATCGGGTTAAAACGGCCAATCCATTTACCGGGTTTGATACCAACGATGACATCATATTGTCTTCTATGAAAGTAGAAAACGGCTATTTCGGTCCTTTTCCGATCATCAATGCCGCGCTAAACTCAACAGTGGTATCAGCGCTGGACCGTCAGGACCGGATGGCTGAGTCTTTTATCTTTTCTCCATTATATTGCGGCTATGACTTTAGTCCAACCCGCTCATCGACCTATAACATTGACAATGTGTACGAATATGGTTACCGGCCGACTGAAAAGTTTTCCAATAAAAACGGAGGACCCACCCTGGGAACAGCCATGGCTATATCAGGTGCTGCGGTAAGCCCAAACTGGGGATATCATTCCTCTGCAACCATGGCATTTTTAATGACCCTGTTCAATGTACGGCTGGGCTGGTGGATAGGCAATCCAAGGCGTGATCGCTGGAAAATGCAGGATCCGAAACTCGGGTTACTGTACTTGTTGAGAGACTTGGTCGGGAAGTCCGATATAGATATGAAATACGTATGCCTATCAGATGGGGGCCATTTTGACAACATGGGGCTTTATGAACTGGTACGCAGGCGATGTAGTTATATCCTGATAGGAGATGGAGAACAGGATCAGGAAGGAACCTGTGAAGGATTTGCAAATGCAATCAGGCGTTGTCGTATTGATTTTGGTGTTGAGATCAATATTGACCTGAAAAACATTACCAGCAAGTTAAAAGACAGGGATTCGGCACACATTGCAAGAGGCTATATCACCTATCCCGGATATGCGCAGAAGAAAGGAACATTGATTTACATCAAAGCATCACTGACAGGCGATGAACCGGTGGATATCCGCGAATATGCCTTAGCAAATACGGATTTCCCCCACCAATCAACAGGCGACCAGTTTTTTGACGAGGCTCAGTTTGAAAGTTACCGAAAACTGGGCTATCATTCCATAGACGATCTGAAGGAACTATACCTTCCCAATGGATAATCAATAACAAGTCAACCTTCATGTCTTTTATTCATTAAAGAATAAACAGAATATTAATGAAATAAAAAATGCATTTTTGCTACGTTACAATTTATTGCAAGAGGTTGAATACAGAATATTTCATAGCAGGGCGCATAGCAGTAAAATCTGAGCGCACATTCTCAAAACTAATAGTTCGTATTGCTATAGCAGGGGTAATGCTCAGTCTTGCTGTAATGATGCTTTCGGTTGCGATTATTAAAGGCTTTAAAAGCGAGATACAGGAAAAAGTAAGAGGTTACATTGGCGATGTGAGAATCTTTAAGTTTGATCTTAACAATTCATTTGAACTGTCGCCTTTTGTACCTGAACCCGAAACTATAGCCAAGCTTAAAAGCAATCCCGATATCGAATATTTTCAACCCTATGCAACAAAACCAGCCATCATTTCTGCTAATGATGAAGTTGAAGGCATAAATTTTAAAGGCATAGATAAGACCTTTAACTGGGATTATATACGTAAACACCTGGTAAGCGGAACAGTTATAAACTTTGCCGATAGTGCTGCCGCCACCAAGCAGATCATGATCTCTCAATTTACTGCCAACCGCCTTAAACTAAAAACAGGCGACGACTTTATCATGCATTTCGTACAGGATCCTCCTCGCAGGCGACCATTTAAAATAGTCGGAATTTATGATATTGGTGTAGAAGAGATCGACAAAGGCTTTGTAATGGGCGATCTTAATCTGATCCGCCGTTTAAACAACTGGAAGCCTAATGAAATAGGGGGTATAGAGATCAGAATTAAGAATTTTGCTAATCTTAAAACCGTTTCAACAAATATTTACACAGAACTGGAAACAAAGCTGAAGTCAGAATCCGTTCAAGACTATTTTCCGGCAATATTTACCTGGCTATCCCTGTTAGATGTAAACACAAAAATTATCCTTGCATTAATGATGGTAGTAGGCGTAATCAATATGATTACCGCTTTATTAATCATGATACTGGAACGCACCAATATGATCGGTATGCTAAAAACCTTTGGTATGACAGATTTTAGTGTAATGAAAATATTCCTCTATAATGCCCTTTACCTGGTAGGAATTGGAGTAATATTGGGCAATGTTCTGGGGCTTGGCTTAGCCTTTCTGCAAACCCATACCCATATTTTTAAATTAGATCAAACGTCTTATTACCTGGCGTATGTGCCAATTGAAATACAATTTACCGATGTGTTACTGTTAAACATCTCTACAATTGTAATTTGTTTTGTGGTACTTATTATACCTTCGTTATTGGTGAGCAGGATAAGTCCTTTAAAAGCAATCAGGTTTAAATAGAAAGCCAGCCTTGCCTCTTTTTCAATTCAGTAATATGAGCAAGGTGGTGACGGCAATGCCAGTCATACAAACCGGTATTTTCATTAATCTTTATACTTCTGCCATGTTCCGGATGTATAAAATCCCTTTCCAATTCTTCTGCAGTAAGTGAATTTAGTAGAAACACCCATCGCTGATGAAGTCCCTCCAAAATCCTCAGACTCGATTCAACTGGCAACCCCCTGCTATCCGCTAGTTCAGCCCATCTTTCTTCATAATAAGCCTTTATTACAGGGCTATCTTCGGTCAAAGCCCATTTCAGTCTTATCTGGCTGTTCATATGGCTGTCGGCACAATGATGAACCACCTGTCTAACTGTCCAGCCTCCTGGCCTGTAAGGAGTGTCTAGTTGTGCATCACTTAAATGAGCTACCTCTTTCCTTAAAGCTTCAGGAAACGAAGCAATAGTAGCAATATAACCATCCAATAAAGCTTTAGTGATTTGAGCAGGTTGCTCGAACTTTCCAATTGGGTAACGTAATTTTTCTAACTCAGTTGAAGTCATTTTGGTGGTTTATTTATATCTAATGCAAATCATTCACTACTACCAGTAAACTTAACAAATCTGTTTACCGATTTCTTAACAGCCTCTGATTTTGCTTTGTTTAATTCCCTAAAAAGACAAGTCTCAACAACTACAGATTTGCCTTTTATAGTCCTTTTCCATGTCCCCTCAATTATGCCGTCAACAATAATCATTCTGTCGAACACAGGGTTTTTCTTCCTAAACTCACTGGTTAATTTTATCGGATTAAATATTGCAGTGCGATCAATGTATCCCATACCATACTCATCGTAATCAGGCATCAGGAAACTCTTTTGAATCTTTTTAGCTAAAGAAGCATCCAATGCCAACTCTAATGTTTCCCTTTTTAGCAGGTATTCATTACCGTCAAATACCTCTTTGGTAAATACCTTGCTATCAAGCATAGCACCAGCCTTTTTTGCATCGGTAATGGTTAGGCCAGACCACACTGAGAAATCCTTAAGTGTAGCAGGCCCTCTGCTTGTAAAATATCGTTCGGCTAGCAATAATAAAGCCTCATCTTTAGCTATCGAGATCGCAGTTGACGCTCTTTCATCAAATAAAGCATAAGTAAATTGTTTGCCTTCGCGCCTGCCACTACACACCAAACAGTCCATCTCCGCATTCATCATTACATGACCCATTTGTCTGCCATTTAAACTGATCCCATTATTTTGAAACAGATCACTCAACTCAAGTCGGGTAAGGTGATGGCCACCGGTTAATGCCTTACCAATAATATCATTGCATTTATTAAAAAGCTTGCTGTCAAGTTCAAGCTCCCTTTCGTAATAAGCCATGGCTTTACGAATTCTGGGAGCAGTAAGCTCAAGCAACCATCTAATGTCCTCTGGAGTTGCAAAATGCCAGGTAGGGCGAAGCAAGTGAGTCCTTAGTATTTGGCCATCATTAAAGGCTTTTTCTACATCCGCATCGGTAACATTGTTTAACCGCAAACCAATTGCCCATTTCGACATCGCATATTCCTGCGCCTGCATGGCCACCATCCATCTCACGATTTCCTGAGGAGTACTAAACGAAGTTTTGGCAATTTGCTGATTAAAGAGCCGGTAATTAATAATGTCAGAAACATTCATATAGGGATGTGTACGATGTTAATTCTCGCAGGCTAATAAATTAGATTGCCCTAAACGCTGACAACCCCTGCTTGCAGGCACGGCAACCATACCAACAGGCAGATAATTTACTGTTGCAATTGTTTTAGGTACATAAATAACCACTTCCGTTCTGCTATAAGAATGAGGCAGGTATTTAATGTAATAACCATCAGGATGCAAACCCCATATCCCCCTTGGGAAATCTGTATTTGGAGCAGCACTGCCACTAAGCATTGCCAATTGTTCAATTTGATCGTACGATGAATTGGCCTGATATAACAGACCTCTCATTTTGTTCTCAATTTCTACAATGGTCTTGGCAGGCTCAGGTAGGTTGGCAGTTATCTTTAACATCGCTTCGCTTGATAAATAATCCATTATGCTGCTGCTTAAGGCCGACAAATCATTTTTGTTAAGCAATTTAGCGGCTACAAGCTGAAGATCAGGCGAGAGTTTACTGAAGTTAGTTTTTGCAATTATTGCCCATAAAAGCAATTGTACTTTGCTTTGTTCAATCTCTGGATGCTGCTCCCAATTCGCGATAAGCGTTCTGGCAATCGTTTCTTTTGGGCCTGCCAAAGGTGCATACAAGTAGCCGTCGCCATTACCCGGCCCGTGGGTACCTGCTTTTAAGCAAAAACTTTTAAAAGTTCCGGTATAAAAACCCGGTTTTAAAGTAAAGCCCTGTGCCGATGTATAGCTTGAGGTTAAATCACAAAGTTTCTTTTTAACCGAGTCAGCGCCAAAGTCTACAGGCATTGTTTCGGTCTTGTTGCAATCGTCAAAGTTGGTGGTTATAGGGTCACTTTGAAGTAGCTTAAGTTGTTTGTTATTAAGGATGCTACCTGCGGCGTTGTTTAACGCATCTTTTAATTTGCCGAATTGTGCATTGGCATTAACACAACAAACCAGTAATAGCAAGATCAGGATTGGAGAGGTCTTTTTCATATAGATGTAATTTAAGATAGATGGTAAATCTACTATCAAATTTAACAACTATTTCTTGCCACCCAAACTTAATTTCAGGTTCAGACCAGCGGTGTTTATTTTGATGTTTTTGTCGCCATAACCGCGCAGCGAGGGTTTAAAGAAAGGCTCAAAAGTTAACGTGCTGCTTTTTCCAAGCGACTGATTAATCCCTATTGCAAAAATGGCACTATTGGCAAAGTCAAATCCCTTAAAATTGCTTTCTTCAGTTTTTCCTTTAAAGTCTGAATAACTATTTGAATAAGGGTTAAAGCCACTTATGGAACTGGAATATTTTTGATTGAGGTAGGTGCTTGAATTTACGCCTGTAGAAAGATAGTACTTGCCGCTTTTTCCGGGATAAAATTTAACAGCTACAGGAATGTCTATATTAAGAAATCGTGCGTCTAATTTAGTGCCATTTGCCCCAACTACATAACCGTTTATAAGGGCAGCATCTGCTGCACTGCTGGACAAGTTAGATAATGATGAGGGCACGGAGCTCTGATAAGTAATATTGGTTTCACTAATGCCGGCACCCATAGAAAGGTAAACGTTCTTATTGATCCGAATGTTGGCATTGAAACCCGCACCTGCATTTACTTTTACCGGATTATCTGCGTAATAATTTAAAAATGTAGCTGTATAAACATCAAACAATGCATTTTTTTTATCTTCTCTGGCTTTTTTACCAGCCGACGCCAATACAGGTTTATTTTCTTTTTCATTCTCTTTTTGTAAGAACTCAAGTATTGTAGGTTTAGTGGTCTTTACACTATCGGGTTTAACGGCAACAACATTTGCAAGCAGATTGGCGCTATCTCTGCCGGGCTCATTGCTGTTTATGATTGTATCAGTAATACTAACAGGTATTAATTGTTTTTCCTCTAAGTTGGCTGGCGCAATTCCTTTAACGATTTTTGCAGATACAATTTTTTTGTCAAAAGTATTGATCTCTTTATTAGTGGCTTTATCTAAATTACTGTCGGTTTTTTGAGGCGCTATAGGCGTTGCTTTTGCGGTATTATTTTGCTGACTAACATTCTTGAAAGAATCATTATTATTAGTGTTAAATAAGAAAACCCCAGCTAGCAGTAAAGACGCAGCGATGCCAGATAACCAAAGGTACAGCGGCTTATGACTGCTTTTTGAAGGGAAATCTTTTCTAAGTTCTGCCCAGCCATAATCTGCCCCTTCAGTATCAAATTCTTCGAAAACTGCCTTAATATGATTGCTGAATTTATCGTCTAACGTGTTCATATCTTTATAAGGTCACTTTGTATTAATTTTTGCAATGCCTGTTTAGCCCGGGTAAGGTAAGTTCTAGATGAGCTTTCGGGTATATTTAGCATCAGGCCAATCTCTTTATGCGAATAACCATCAATTTCATACAGGTTAAAAACTACATGATGTATTTCCGGAAGTTGTTTCATTAAGTTCAAAATATCAGCTGCCGAGAGTTTTTCAATGGCAGATGGATACATGGTTTGCTGAAATACCTCCGGAATTTCACTATCATGAATGTATTTTAAGTTCTTTCTTTTACTATCGAGAGCAGTATTAACCAATATTTTTCTAAACCAAGGCTTAAATTCTAAATCATCTTTAAAAGTATGGAGTGCGTTAAATGCTTTAATAAAAGCGTCATTTACCACCACCAAAGCATCATCTTTATTAATAAGGTAGCGCATGGCAACGCCCATTGCATAGGCGTAAAAGCGCTTATACAACATTTCCTGGTGTTTTAGGTCGCCCTTTTTACACTCCTTAATTAACTCAGCATCTGAGGCGTTATGTTTGATGGACATTTATTATTTCATTCGCTTTAATCTATATTGATTTTTGTAACTAATAGTGCTTGTCAAGGTGTTGTGGTGTTCTGTAGAAGGAAATATCTTATCTAAGATCAAACTGTCGCCTTTAATCACATAGCTATAATCGCCGTGCAAAACTTTGTTGCCAACATAATCCATTGATGATACATAATCCATGGAAAATTTAACCTTTGAAGAATTCTCAACTGTAAATATACCAGTACCATTTGTAGCTGCATACCTATCGCCGCTAAACTTAACTTCTGTGTTAACAGATACAAGCTGATTGACCGGCCCTTCAATAAACTTTCCTGTATATGTGTCGTTAAAAACTACTTTGTCATTATTTTTTTTACAACTCATAAATAAGCATAAGCTTAATGCAAATGGTAGTATTTGTTTGATGGCCATAATAGTTGGTTTATATCTTACTATTACGCAGAGGCGATGAGAAACGCTACAGGGCTACAGATATTTTTTTAGATTTCTATCAGAAACAATTGAGAAATACCGAAGAAAGACTTGAGAAACACTTGAACTTAAATATGTTATAGAGATGTTTAAACAATGCTTAAGGGATGGTTGAAATATCCTCATACATATTGCAACCATCTTCCAACGATCTTTCAACCATCTTCCAACCCAAGTGTTTCTCAAGTATTTCAAGTAAAATAGTCGTACTTCCCGTGTATTATCATCCCTGCATCATTACTCTTGCGTCATCCTAGAGCTATTGTCGTCGAGATGACGCAGGGGAGTAAATCGAGCGGGAAACGGGTGATGGCGCGTTCTTAAACCAAATGGCCCATTAGCGGATCGGTAAAGCTTTCTTTCGAATGTTCTGCATGCCCGGCAAATTGCTGACTATAACCCACATGTTTTTCCGAAGTTACAGTAAAATCATACCAGCTATGGCTTGATTTCAGATCAAGAGGGATAAAAATTTCCTCTTGGTTTTTCTTTAAAACGGCCTTAACAGGTGCTTTTTTGTAGCTGTTGTCTTTTACAGTTAAGCTAACTTGCTCACCACTGGTTATACGTTTAACGTGTAACAATACATTTCCATTAACCCTGCTGCCATCTTTTTCACTTTGGTACATTAAAGAAACAGCAATTTTAGGGTCGTTTGCACTGCCTTTATACCTGCGGTAAAAACCGTTTACACTGTATACTTTTAAATCGTAAACGCCATTGTGTAATGGCCAGTTATAGTCTATAGTATCACCTGCATCAACAGTAAAGTTCCAGTTGTTATCGGTAGCATATACTATAAAACCGGTGCCTTTTGCCTTGTCGCCAAAGAATTTATTCCCTGCAGTAAAGCCAATTTTAAACTGGTTGTTTGCTGTATCTAACGCACCATGGGCATAAAGCTCATATGGAATTGCGTTTGCAGGTTTAATACCGGGTTCCTGTTTAGGTAAGTTAGGGTTGCCTTTAGGGTTTTTAATAATGCCTGCAATGGCCAGTTGATCCAGGTTTTTGAAGTTATTAGGTAGTTTGGCGAATTTCGCTTTGTGAATGCTTTCGAGAAAAGGTAACCTTTCAACTGCTTTTGGCAATGGAATATTTTCGCCGTTGTATGGTCTAAATACGGAAGTTAAATCGCCGCATAGACTTCTTCTCCACGAGCTGATGTTGTCTTCGTAAATCTTCTGACCAGTTTTATGACTTAAAAACTGCTCCAAAAATTGGATAGAAGAAGTGTGGTCAAAAACCTGTGAGTTTACATAACCACCTCTTGACCATGGCGAAACCACTACCATTGGTACTCTAAAGCCTAAACCTAAAGAACTTTCTCTCTTACTGTTTTCTCCTATGTAAAGGTATTCAGAGCTGTTGTCTAATGATTTTGAAACTGCTCCTGTTTCTGGATTTTTTGGATCCGGAGATACAAAAGGAGGCAGGTGATCAAAGTATCCATCATTTTCATCGTAAGTAAGGATAAAGATGGTCTTTTTCCATACTTCCGGGTTCTTAGTTAAAATGTCTATGGCTTCTGAAAGATACCAGGCGCCATACCAAGGTGCTCCGGGATGATCCGAGAAGTTACTTGGCGCAACTAGCCAGGAAACAGTGGGTAATTTGCCACCGTCAACATCTTTGCGGAATTGATGCAGTACATCTCCTTTAGGGATTTGTGCGGTTCTTTGCGTCCCTTTATCATCGTAAGTGATGGTTTCAAGATTATGGAAGTCTGGATCATTTCTATTAGTTACAAATGCTCTTTTATGTAAGTCTTGTTGCTCCGGAGTTAATTTATCAAGAGTGTTTACTTCTAAAAACTCAATTTCCTTTGTTACAAAATCAAGCTTCTTTTTTAGTTTATCGTCTGGTTTCTCTTTTAGCTTGGCTTCTAGTTCGGTTTTTGCTTTGCGCAGGTAAACCAGATGCTCAGGATGTCTTTTTACATGATATTGTTTAAAAAACTCCATATCATTATCTGTAAAATTAGCCAGCCAGTCGTCTTCTTCATTTTCCAGACCAACGCCTACACTTAGCTCGTTTTGGTATATTTTCCAGTCTACATTGTGCTTAGACAAACGCTCCGGGAATGTACTCCATGAAACGTTTTCAGAACCGTCTATATACCCGTTAGAGTGGTGTGCTGTTGAGGTTGCATTTTGTTCTTCACGGATTTTGCCGGTCCAGAAGAAACAGCGGTTAGGACTGGTTCCTGTTAATATAGAACAGAAATTATGGTCGCAAACTGTAAATGCATCGGCCAGGGAATAGTAGAAGGGGATGTCCTCGCGATTGTAATATCCCATGGTTAATGGCATATCAGCATATTCCTTATTGCCTGATCTTTTGGCTTCCAGCCATCCATCGTATTTTCCGTTATTTCGGGCATCTACCTGATTTTCCCATGAGTGTGGAAGCGCGCTCATCCAGGTTGCTTTTGTATCTTTAATGTTTAACCGGAATGGGGCATAGGTTTGACCTTTTTTATTGCTTTGCAACCATACAGGGTATTGATTAGGTAGGGCAATAGCTCTAGGATCGTTAAAGCCCCTTACGCCTTTAAGCGTGCCAAATGCGTGGTCAAAAGACCTGTTCTCCTGCATCAAAAATACCACATGTTCTGCATCTAAAAAGGTACTGCCCACTTTAGGGTCTATTGCCATAGCTCTTTGTATTGATGGCGGTAAGATGCCAGCTATGCCTAGCGCACCGGTTAATAGGGATGCTTTTTTGATAAAGTCTCTTCTGGTTTCCATTTAAGTGTGTTATAATAAAAGGATTGGTTAGCCTAAACTAATCAATCCTTCGAATAAATTATAAAGAATATGAGCTTATTTTACCCACCAAACTTGTTGGTTAATTTTATCGTTTCCTGCACCAAACTGAGTTTCAATTGCTTTTGAAACATTGTCTCTGTTGTTGTCGTATTCCGATTGAGGATAAATCCAACGGTAAGGAACGGTAACACCAGCAGGGCGACGGAATTCGGGATATCCTGTTCTAAGGTTGTCATAAAATGCGCTCCATCCCGATTGGAAAAACGTTCTTAAATACTTTTGAGTAATTATCTGCTCCATTTTCTGGGCAGTTGTAGTGCTCAAGGCAAAGTTGTTTACTGGCAATGCCAGGTAATCGTTTGCTTTTTCTTCTGTTAAATAAGCCTCATAGCCTTTAACATAGGTTTGATAGAATTTAAAGGATGCCTTTACACCGTTTTTATAATGTTGGTTGGCATCGCCCGAAATCCAGTTTCTTACAATTCCTTCAGCAATAATAAATTCCTGTTCTGAGTAGCCCATTAGTACTAATGGCTCATTTGTAGGGTTGCTTGGAAAGCGGTCATTCACTTTAGATACCTTACCTGCTGCGGCTTTAATGCTGGTTTCTGCATATGGAGCAGCAGGGTCGCCACCTTCGTATGAGGTAAAATCATTAATTGGTTTACCCGCCTCTTTGCCAATTTTTGTTTGCGTACAATACAAGAATAAACGCGGGTCTTTTCTGTTTTGAAGATGCTCTATAAAAGTAGATGCCATGAACATACCAGATCCGAATCCGCTTGAGTTGAACTCCGGATAGCGGTTCCCTTCCTGATCTAGAAAGATCAGCTGCCCATCACCATCGGCTTCAGTATTGCCTAAAATAGGCTCGCTTTGTACAATCTGAGCAAAGGTTTCTTTAACTTTCAGGTCGTTGTCGCTTTCTTTTTTTGATAAAGTCATCAATACTTTTAATCTGAAAGAGTTAACCAGCCTGCGCCATTTAGCTGCATCGCCTTTGTAAATGATGTCGCCAGCAATGATTACGTTTAAGCCTTTAAGCATGTTGTTTGCCTCATCAAGCTCTTTAAGAATACCTTGAAACACGGTTTTCTGACTGTCGTAAACAGGCGGCATATAACCTGCCTGATCTTCTCCTTTCAGGGCTTGATTGTAAGGGATATCGCCAAAAGTAAGGGTCAGGTTGTAAAAGTAATAGGCTCTAAAAAATTTGGCTAAGGCGATGTAAGAGTTGTCGTTAATACGGCCGGCTTCTTCTATCATTTTAGTCACATTTCTAAGAGAGGAGTAGGGCGAAAAGTCGCCTCTTCCCCATTTAAAATACTGGCCTTCACTTTCGCCATCTGTTTGTACAAGCATACGGGTTGCATACAAAGGCGAAGTACCGCTGTATGCGCGGAAGGTATCCCACTCAATTTTGGTAAGCAAAAGCTGCGGGTGGGTTTGGGTAGGTTTGTTCGGGTCTATGTTCATTAAATCCTGGTCCTTGCATGACGACATAAGGAGTACCCCGGCTAGTAAACTATATATTAATTTTTTCATTATTCTTTTGTTTTAAATGTGATAGCTGTTAAAGTTTTACGCTTAATGAGAAGCCGATAAATCTTGCAGATGGGTCTTGCAGGTTATCGTCATTACCGTAATCAGGATCTAGTAATGGCATTTTCTTCCACATCAAAGGGTTGTAGCTGTAGGCAGATACGTGAACTGATTTTAAACTGCCCATTTTTATAACCTTTGCAAGGTCGTAGCCTACCGATATTCTTCTTAATTTGAAGAATGAGCGATCAAAAACGTTAGCAAATTTCTTGTTCTCTTCTTCGGTAACTCTTGCCTGGTATGGATAGATCTGACTCCATGTTTGCCAGTTTACAGCAGTTGTGTTTTTCTTATAGGTACGTGTATCTGAAAGTACGTTTCCGTTTACATCTCTTTTAAGCTCGCCACCGGTAATTACTACACCTTCTGGAATGTAAATTGCTTTTCCGGCTGCGTATTCTGCGTCTCTGAATTCAACAGAGCTAGGATGTTTACCACCCCACCACATTTTTTCGATAGTTACTGAGCGCATAACGCCACCCCATGCACCATCGATATCGATGTTTACATCAAAACCTTTTATCATGAACTTGTTTTGCAAGCCTAATCGCCAGCTCGGATCGCTATGGCCAAGGTTTACGTTGAAGTTATCTCTGGTAGGCAAACCAGTATTTGGATCAAGAATTACCTCGCCTGTGGCGCTTTTTTGCCATACTGTTCCGTAGAAGCTATCTGCTCTTTCGTTTAATTTCAGATCGCCAAACTTAGCCTGGTTGTTATAGATTTCTGTTAATTTCTTTACAGAAGTGCTCCAGTTTGCGGCAATATCCCAGCTAAAGTTCTGGCTTTTTACAGCACTATAATTGGCCATTATTTCCAGACCCTGAGTTTTGTATTTGTTGCCGTTTACCTTACGTGTTTTAAAGCCAGATGCCTCTGATGTGCTTAAATCTATGATCTGGTTTTCATCAATTACATTGTAATAGGTAAATTCTAAGCCCACTTTTTTTACCAGTGAGGTTGATAAACCAACTTCGTACGATGTAGATTTTTCTGGATTGATGTTAGGGTTGATGATCCCGTTAGGGTAGGTAACAGATGGTGTTGATCCGTAGGTTACATCTTTTGTATAGGTGGAGCTGATGCTATATGGAGCAAGATCGTTTGATACTTTGGCCCATGAGGTGTAAAGTTTAAGGTAGTCTAAGGCTTTAGGCATTTTAATATAATCTGAAACCATAGTACTTAAAGATGCAGATGGATAGAAGTATGATCTGTTTTCTTTTGCAAGGGTTGATGACCAGTCGTTTCTGCCGGTTATGTTTAAGTACACCGCATTAAACAAATCGAAATTTGCCGATCCGTATACACTTCGGATAGATTTCTGCTCCAGGTAATTTGTTGCCTGTACCGGGCCCTGGGTGTTGTTTAAGCTATAAACAAAAGGCACAATTAGACCGTCACTAGATGCATATTCTTGCTGTATGTCTCTATTGAAAGTGGATGCACCCGCGTTTAAAGTAAAGTTTAGATCTTTAGAGATCTCTTTATTGTATGAGGCAAGGAAATCCAGATCGACATTCATTTGTGAATTGTTCCACATTTTGTAATCCCCATTTCTTGAATCGCCGTAGTTCATGTACGATTTAGGGCTTTTCATGTTGTCGAACGATTTGTTTTCACGTCCCGAAGCTCTTGCCTGCAAGCTTAACTCAGGCGTTACCTGCCATCTAAGTTTTGCTTGTGCATTTAATACATTTCTGTCTGTTGCCTGTGTAAGTTCTTCTGAAGCAAAGTATGGGTTGTTGTACCAGGCGTAGTTATAGTTTGCCTGTCTGTATCCTTCCATGCCTGGAACATACATATGGTCTCTAAGGTCTTTGCCATTTACGTCGTCGCCCATCCATATCAAAATGGTGTACATATGGTTTTTAGGTCCGTATCCGTAACGTGGGTAGTTTGGAGAGCTAACTTTGTTGTAAGATAGGGTAGCGTCTAATTGAAGATTACTGGTAAGGTTAAATGAAGAGTTAAAGTTCATACCACCTGTTGTAAGTGAGGTATTTGGCACCTGACCTCTTTGAAATGAATATTTACCTGAGGCATAAAATTGTGCTTTGGCACCTTTATAGGCTACCGAGAAATCGTTATTGGTTACTATACCGGGTCTAAGAAAATCGTTTAGGTTGTCGTGTCTAACCCAATCGGTAGGTACTCTTTCGTATTTAGATTTATCATCATAAATAGTTCCTTTAACATTTCCGTACCATTGTATGGTTTCTCCGGTTTGCTTGTTTCTGATAGGGCTGTTCCATTGTGCAATTTTAACCCCTGGCTGAAATTTAGGCCCCCAGATCATATCACCATCAGAGATACCTCCATCTTCACCATCCCAGAATTCGTACTTGCCGTTAGATCCGTTTCCGTATTCGGTTTGCGTTTCAGGAAATACAGTGAAGCCTGCAGTAACCATATTGTTGGTGTTGATGTTGATCTCCAATCCGTCTTTTTCAGCATTTTTTGTAGTGATTAAGATTGCGCCATTTTTACCTCTGGAACCATATAAAGCAGATGCAGTAGTACCTTTTAGTACGTTTATATTGGCAATATTATCACCGGAAACATCGAAAAAGTCCGTTTCAACAGGAACGCCATTTATAACAATAAGTGGATTTTTACCTCTTAAAGAGAAGCCTGGTGCCTGGAACATCCCAGTAGGGTTGTTTACCGTTAAACCAGCAACTTGTCCGGATAGGGCATTACCGATGTTCATTGTTTTTGATTCTGACAACACATCTAATTTTACTTCCTGCGTTGCATAACCAATTTTTTTCTTTTGTTGCTTAATACCAATTGCAGTTACTACTACCTCGCCAAGTGTTTTAGAATCTTCCTGGAGGGTAATGTCGAGCTGAGTTTTACCTGCTACATCTGCGTTTTGAGAAATATAGCCAAGGTAAGTAAACGTAAGTGTGGCATCGGCAGCTGCCGGAATGCTGTATTTACCCTCGAAATCTGTAACTGTTGCTTTTTTTGAATTTGCTACACTTACACTAACGCCTGGTATGCCCACGCCCTTGGTGTCTTTTACGACTCCTTTAATGAGATTTTGTGCTATGGCTGCCTGAGCGAAGAAGAGGCATATAACACTAAATAAAAGTAGTTTTCTTTTCATGTTTGAGTTTGATTTTTACAGCGCAAAGCTAGATGAGTGCTGTAAAATCAATATGAAAATGGGATTATGGTTTTGTGATTTTGAGGTGGTGGAAAGACCGTGCCTATAACTTAAAGGTTATAGATTAAACTAATTGTTAACTATGTATTAGGTTTCTGTTTTCTATGAATAACGATGTTGTTTTATTTCCGTAAATTTGTGCCATTATAATTTAATATTAGGAAACTGTGTCGTTAGATAAATTAAAACTAAGCAAGTCGCTGGTAACAGCAATGAATGATGCCGGATATATATCTGCTAAAGAAATTCAGGCAAAAACTATGTCCAGGATAATTGGCGGGCAAGATATTATTGCTGTTGGACCTGAAGGCTGTGGTAAAACCACAACCTACGTGCTTGGCGTTTTAATGCGTTTAAAATACAGTACTGATGAGGCTCCTAAAGTATTAATTCTGGTTCCGGATCAGGAACGTGTGCTTGCAGTAATTGAAGAGTTCAGACTTTTAAGCAAAAACCGCAATCTGCGTATTATCGGCTTGTACGGTACAGGGGGCATGGATGAGGTGATTCAGGAACTGCTTGACGGTATTGATATTGTGGTTGCTACACCTACCAGAGCACGCGCGGTATATTTAAAACTTGGCCTTAACTTAAACAGGTTACAAATGCTGATAGTTGATGATGCTGAAGTGATTGTAAAGCAAGGTATGCAGTTACCGGTTTGTGAATTGGCAAGAAGTGCCGGTAAAGTTCAGCATTTAATTTTTACTACTGTTGTTCATGATAAACTGAACCTGATGATTGATCAGTTTATGAATTTCCCTACTACTTTAGAGGTTGAAGATCTTGGAGATAGTAAGGCAATAACGCACGAGCTTTTGCTATATCAGGTGCCTAATTTTAAAACCAAGGTGAACTTACTGAACCTGTTGTTGCGTGATGATGAGGTGTTTGATAAGGTTGTGATTTTTGTGAATTCGAGATTAACAGCGCAGAAACTTGGTAAAACTTTACACTCGGCCAAACCAGGTGAGGTTTCTGTATTGAAGCCTTTGTTTTTTGATGAAGAGGGTTTTGATCATATAGAAGATTTTAAAGATACCCCTGAAGCAAGGGTTTTAGTTATAGCCAATGAGGGATCTGCAAATGTAGACTTATCGGGTATTCCATTTTTATTCCACTTTGAGGTTCCTGAACAAAAGGAATTGTTTTTAAGCAGGGTTGTAAAATCAGACTCGGAAGAGATTGTGGCCATTACTTTTGCTACTGATATGGAACTGGTAGATTTAAGGAAGATTGAGCAGTCGTTAGGTGCAAAAATTCCGGTTATGGATTTGCCTGAAGATTTGGTGATTGATAAAGTCGCTAAAGCCTCTACTAAAATTAAAACAGTAAAAGAAACTGTTGACGCTCCAAAAGGTGGTGGTGCTTTTCATGATAAAAAAGAAAGCAACACGAAAGATTATAACTATGGAATAGGGCAGAAAGCTAAAATGACAATGAAAAAGAAACACGGTTAATTATACCGTGTTATTCTATATAGGGTGCTAACTTTTCTTTAGGTATAAACTCTGCGCGATAAGGCATAATACTACTTTTGAGCATCCAAAGGAAAGTACCTTTAAAGTTGGTAAGTACTACAGTATGCCTTTTTGAGGTACATTGTAAAATTGTAGTATCAGCTATCAGGTAAGAGCTTCCCATGCGGTCGTTATAGATTTCCTGCGGAAGCTTTGTTTCGGTAACCAGTTGTGATGTTTTATCGCTTTCATTTAGCTTAAATATCAGTGTTCTGGATAGTTTTTTACTGGTGCCATTGTCGAACAGCATCAGGTTACCCTGATTGTTCATGTGAACGGAATGACCTTGGTCAAAGGTGCTTCCTTCGGGCATTTTAAAGTCGCCATCTTTACCGAACTTCCAGATCACTTTACCTGTTTTGGCGTCTATTTTCCAGATTTGTCCGTTGTTATAAAAGGAAATAATGTAATTGCCATCCTTATCAAAGTTTAAGCTGTTTGCATGCATCCAGTCTTTCTTATCCCTCATTAAATTTTTGTCCTTTAACGGATCAAGCTCGTCAAATACTTTCCAGCTCCATACTTTCTTGCCTTTCCTGTCTAGTACTAAAATACCATCGCTCTTAACGGTGTCTTGTTTGCTGCCGCCATATTTACTAAGGTCCATTATCTTTTGTTCTACACACAAGGTAACTACCTGATTTTGCTTGTTTAATATAATTTCGTGATGTATGGTTTGCTTAAAATCCTTTTCACCTTTTTTAAGATGAAGCAGGGTATCGCCATTTAAAGATATCTCCAGTATTTCATTGCCATAACTGGTTGGGTACTCATCATTACCAAGAATGGAAAGCAGGGTTTTGTTTTGGGTAAAGTGGGTGGTTTTAAAACCTGTTCCATCTACCTGGTGATACCATTTTATTGCGCCTTTAGCATCTATAATGAAAATGATGCCGGGTATTTCTCTTCTGTAGATAAGCATATAACCTTGTTTGAAAGAGGTAGGTATTACCTTAGGATCTGGTGCGTAAACTTTAAAGAAGTCCTGTATCCACATTGGGAAGTCCGTGGTTTTAAAGTCGTAGGTTTTGCTTTTGGCTTCGCATTTACTGGTCTGTGTAATTACACGATACCGATATTCTTGTTTGGGATTTAAGTTGGTCATCACGATGCGGTGATGCTTTTTGTTGACCGAAACGGGAGTTCTTGTTATTTGCTTTTCTTTTCCCTTTGGCCAATATTCAATTGAAACATCTAAAGAGGTTTTGAGTTCTACATCGGCATGTACCTTTAAGCTATTCCTATCTGGAGCGCTGAGTTTTATCTCTATAATTTGTTGCTCGCACTGGTTAGCGCAGGCACTTAACAGAAATAAAAAGAATAGGGGAATCAGTCTCTTTATGAATTGCATATGAATAGTTTTTTAGCTGTAGTACAAGGTAATATGAAAATGTATAGAAACAAAAAACGGGATACAATACCGTGTAGGTTGCTGTATCCCGATTAAATTTATTAATTATTAAAGTCTTCCTGCATTGCTCAGGTTCGGATTTAAATCGACCTGAGTTTGAGGATAAGGGAAATACTTGTGTTTGGCAATATCTATAGAAGCTGGTTTGCCAACCGATTTCAGATAAGTGTTAACTACTTCCTGGTATTTGCCCATACGGATTAAATCTACTCTGCGTTTACACTCAAAGAAGAATTCCCAACCGCGCTCCTGTAAGATCTTGTCGCGAAGGCTATCTTTAGTATAAGTGCCTGGGGCGCCAAGTAGCGTGGCTTTTGAACGTGCTTTTACCGAGTTAATCAAGTCAATACTTGCCTGTGTAGGTCCGTTTATTTCGTTTAATGCTTCTGCTTTGCAAAGTACGATATCTGCATATCGTAGAATTGGAATACCATGGCCATCATAATAGGTTTTAGAACCTGCCGGATCTGCATATTTTTTGGTAGCAACATCTGGTAAGTAGTATTTGCCTTTTGGAGGTGTAGTTTGTCCGGCAGGGGCTTGCATGTATTGTAAACCATCGGTACCCTTATAGTCATAAAAAAACATTTCACGACGCTCATCATTTGGTGCATATGAGTTCCAGAAACTCCAGCTTACAGCATAATATTGCCAGCGATCTGTTACAACCGGATTATTTAATGGACCAAAGTGGTTCATTAATTCGGTGGCGTCATTTAATGCGTCAGCAAGTGAACTAAAAATTGATTCTTTACACCATTTGTTGCTTTCCGCAAAAAGGCCTGCATAGGTAGGATATAATTCATATTGATGTAAGTCTTCTATCTTTTGGATTGTCTCTAAAGCTTTTTGCCATTGATGCTCGCGCATATACAGTTTGGTAAGCAACGAAAGTGCAGCGCCTTTAGTAGCCCGACCAACATCATTGGTAGGGTAAATGGCTTTTCCTTCGTAATTAACAGGGAGGTTTGCTGCGGCCGATTCCAGATCACTTATTAAGAACGCATTGATAACTTCCAGACTTGCAGGAGGCACTTTTGTGGTGTAATCTGGATTTTTTAGATTTTCTTCGGTAGTTAGGATAACCGGGCCAAATTCATCTGTTAGATCTATATAAGCCAATGCACGAAGGAATTTGATTTCGGAGAAATATTGATTCAATTGTGTTTCAGTAAGCGTTTTGATCTTTGGGATGTTGAAGAGCGCAGTATTTGCATCTGAAATAAGCTTATATTGATGTTGATAGGCGAAGTTGATATATTTATTGTTGGTTGACCATTGTGCGTCAGAAAGTTGTGAGATATCTCCTGATTGAAAAGAATGACCAATATCTGTTGTGAAATCTGTTATGGCCATTTGAAAACCAGCATAGTATTGGTAGGAATCGCTAACACCACTAGGCTGTTTTAACCTTGCATAGATTCCGTTTACAGCGGCTACTGCATCGGCCTTTGTTTGAAAAGCATTTGCTTCTGTTAGGATGCTATAGACCGTAGGCTCTGCGATTCTTTTACATGAAGCAAGACCTATTATGCAAGCTGAGAATAAAATTATAGTACGTTTCATAATTGACAATTGTAATAGGTTAGAAATTTAATTTAAGACCAAGAGTGAAAGAACGGTAAGCCGGATACGCATTGAAATCCAGACCAGCTCTTAAATTAGTGCTATTGGGATCAGTATCACTGTTATTCGAATTTACTTCAGGATCTGAACCAGTATATTTGGTGATGGTAAACAAATCTTGTGCATTAAAATATATCTTAGCAGTACTAATACCTTTTAAGAATCCAATTTTTGAAGTTGGAATGTTATAGCCAATACTTAAGTTTTTCAGTTTCACATATGACGCGTTCTCTACGAATCTAGAGTTGATATAGCCACCATATTTTGAGGTAAAATATCCATTTCTAGGTACATCAGTATTGTTGTTTTGAGGGGTCCAGCGCTGTAATGCATCTGTACCTGTGTAAGTTTCCAATAACAAGCGATTCATATTATAAAGATCAGATCCAAAAGCACCTTGGAAGAATATGCCAAGTTCAAGACCTTTATATGTGAAGCTGTTATTAAACCCTAAAACATAATGAGGGTAAGCGTTTCCTAGTACCTTGCGATCATCAGCGGTAATTGCTCCATCACCATTTAAATCTTTATATTTTGGATCTCCAGGTTTAGATAGGGGTTGAGCAGCATAAACCTCGCCTGTCTTAATTACTCCATCATAAACATAGCCATATAGTTCACTTAATTCTCTACCTACAGCTAGCTTGGTGAAATCAGCTGCTGGCACAGCTCCATCGGGATTAGCTGTTTGAGAAATAATGTATGGTCTGTCGTTTAGATTTATTGCTTTTTGTTTGTTATAAGCAATGTTTAAAGTGGTATTCCATGTCATGTTATCATTCTCAACGTTTCTGCTGTTGATAGAAAGCTCGATTCCTTGATTTTGAAGTGATCCACCATTGATTAACTGAGAGTTGAATCCATAGATTTGTTCAATTGGAATATCTAGCAGAAGGTTTTTTGTTGTTTTGCGATAATAATCAGCTGTAACACTTAAGCGGTCATTTAAAAAGCCCATGTCTACACCTGCATCAAATTGATAATTACTTTCCCATTTTAAGTTGGGATTAGGTAAACGGGTGCCAACAACACCGCCGTATAGGTCACTTTCTTCGCTTAATGAAACTCCGGTTGGCCCAAATGTACTCATGTATACGTAGTTGTTTACCCGGTCGTTACCTGTTCCACCGTATCCCATTCTAACTTTTAAGTTAGAAAAGATCTTATTATCCTTCATGAAATCTTCATCGCTAACTCTCCAGGCTAATGATCCTGATGGATAATATCCTATTCTGTTTTTTGAAGAGAATTTTGATGAAACATCCTGACGGATAGTGAATGTAGCCAGATATTTGTCTTTTAAAGCATAATTTAAACGACCGAAATAAGAATACATTATTGCTTCTTGCTTATCAGTAATAGCTTTAATTCTTTCAGCAGCACCATCAAGATTGTTATAAAGGTACTTATCAGTAGTGAATTTTTGTACCTGAGTATAATGTCTTTCATTTTGATCGAACTGATAAGAAAATCCTGCTAATGCGGTAAATGAATGTATCTCATTAAATACCTTTTTATAGGTAAGATAAGTTTCCATTAAATTACGGGTAGAATTTAGTTCATTCACCGAAGCCTGTCCCTGAACCTTTTCTCCTGAGACAAGAGTAGTAGGTAGGTAAGTTCCTTCTTTAGTTGCTGAAAATTCTGTTCCTCCACTAATATGTAAGGTAAGCTCGTCAAGAATTTGCAGGTCACCAAAAATGTTAGCAGTCATTCTATTGTTGTAACGATCGTTAGTGGGTTCAAGTAACCAAGCTAAAGGATTATCTTTCCCATTTCTACGAGCATATGTTCCGTCTGCATTGTATGGAGCAATAGCCGGAGAAGTGAACATAATACCATATAATACGTTAGATGGTACTATGTTTCCGTCGTAAGTTTTAAATTGCGAAAATGATCTGGCAGCATATATATTCGCGCCAGCTTTAAATCTTTTACCAACTTTTTGATCTATGTTGAAACGACCAGAGTAACGATCGAAATCTGTTTTCTTTAATGCACCTACTTGTCCGAAATAATTTCCTGAGATAGAGATACGTGTATCTTCATTACCACCGCTGATGTTTAAGTTATGGCTTTGTACTGTGGCATTTCTTGTAGCAAGACTAAACCAATCAGTATTAGTAGAACTCTCTAAATCTTCGGCAGTATATTCTGGCGGGTTTCCTTGCTCAATTGCTTTTGCGTTAGCAATAGCTTTGTAGTCAGTCGCGTTCATTAAATCAGGTCTGTTCTTGATCCGTTGAGTTCCATAATAGCTTTCTAGTTCTACTGATGCTTTTCCTGATTTACCTCTTTTTGTTGAAATTAGAACAACTCCATTTGCACCCCTGGAACCATAAATAGCCGTAGCAGATGCATCTTTTAAGATTTGAATGTCTTCAATGTCACTTGGCGAAATATCTTTACCATTGTCTGTAATAAAACCATCAACTACGTACAAAGGTTCGTTAGTAGATTTTACTGAATTACCACCCCTGATGCGGATAATACTTGTACCTCCCGGTGCTGAACTAGCTTGAGTAACCTGTACACCCGAAGCACGACCCTGAATGGCTTGTGCAACGTTTGAAGTAACACCCCCTAAGTTTAAGCTTTCTTTTGAAATAGAGCTAATCGCACCGGTAAGGTCTTTCTTCTTTGATGTACCGTAACCTACCACAACTACCTGCTCAAGTTCATTTTGAGTTTCTTTTAAGGTTACATTTATTTGTGTTTTAGATCCAACAGTAAATTCCTGAGAATCGAAACCGATAAACGAGAATTGCAGAATGCTTTGTGCATCTGGTGCAGTAAGCGCATAATTACCGGAACCATCGGTAAGGGCACCTACTTTACCACCTTTTACTTTAACACTAACTCCCGGGATGCCTTCTCCTTTGGCATCCGAAACTTTTCCGCTTACTTTAATCCCTGTTTGGGCATAACCCTCTATAGAGAGGAGAAATGTTATTAATAGTGAAAATAGTAGAAATTTAGATTTCATATTTATTGGTTTATATGTTTGTTGTTTTAGTTTTAAAAAGGAAGCTGGCAGATTTTAGGTGTGTTTTTGTTAAAAAACATGGCCCAGCGAAATAACTGTCGGGGTAGAAATGAAAAAAGTCAATAAGGAGAGCCCTATGAAATTTCATTATCATTTTAGTTTAGTTTTGTTTAGTTTTTCCCAATCAGATTTATGCTTTTGAGTGCATAAACTGATATAAAGTATTAAGAGTGAAGGTAGAGCTAAAAACAGTGAGGGGCCGTTCAATTGTAATGTAAAAATTGCGCAAACGTTTGTTCTGGCAGTTTTTTACTGAATTACTATCGGAATTTAATAAGTGATTAATTTAACGTTAAATTAATCACTTATTGTAACCAGTTACGTTGTCTGATTATCAGGGCATTTTTTAGGTTTTAACGCAAAATAGGAGGTTTTAACTCCTTTTTAAAAGAGGAATGGGTGCCCAAACTAAGGTTATGTCTATTTAATTTTTTGGATTATTGTAAGTGGCAGTATATGAGCTTGTTAGTTTGAGTGCAAACGATTGATATGCTTTTTTTAGTAAAATGAAATTGTTACTTCAAGCTCTTGGCCTCATTCCAGTAAATATCCATTTCTGCCAGTGTCATATCATTCAGTGCTTTGCCATTTTCTTTGGCTTTGCTTTCAAGATATTGAAAGCGCTTAATGAATTTTTTGTTGGTTTTTTCTAATGCGTTCTCAGGATTGATGTTAATGAAACGAGCGTAATTAATTAAAGAGAACAGTAGGTCGCCAAATTCACTTTCTGCTTTTTCTATATCTATAGCGGCACCATCTACTACATTATACTCATCTTTAAATTCCTGCAACTCTTCTTCAACCTTTTCCCAAACCTGTTCCTTATTGTCCCAATCAAAGCCAACACCTCTTGCTTTTTCCTGAATGCGACTTGCTTTTACCAGAGACGGCAGACCAGCGGGTACCCCCGATAAAACAGATTTGTTTCCTTCTTTAAGTTTTAGTTGCTCCCAGTTTCGTTTTACATCGTGCTCATCTTGTACCTCAACATCTCCATAGATGTGCGGGTGTCTGCTAATTAATTTATCACATACACTGTTCAGTACATCAATTATGGTAAAGTCATTAGTTTCTGACGCTATGCGGGCGTAAAAAACAAGGTGCATCATTACATCTCCCAGCTCTTTTTTTACCTCGTCAAGGTCTCCTTCAAGGATAGCATCAGATAGCTCATAGGTTTCCTCAATAGTTAAATGTCGCAGCGTTTCCATGGTTTGTTTTTTATCCCATGGGCATTGTGTGCGTAATGTATCTAACACTGTAAGTAGTCTTTGAAATGCCGAGGCAGGATCGTTTGCAGTAACAGGAGGTATATTATTAGGCATTGGGTGTTTATTTTATGACGTTAAAGGTAACCATCATTGTGGTTAAAAAAAGAACAACAAGGCCTAATAAAAATATAATATCGGCAGCTCTCTCTAAAGGATAGTTCGAGGGACCTCTTCTTTTCATGGAAAGAAATGATAAAATACAGGCCGTCATAAATAATATAATTGCAAGAGCTGTTGTTTCGTCAATGATTGTACTGTCGCTCATTTTTGCGACCTTAAGAGAGGTCAATACAATAAAGCACAAACCCAGTAAGGTTGCAGAGGTATTAAGTATATGCGGCGTTCTGTTTTCGGGCATTTATCAAGCTATTAAAATTTGTTTTTATTCCTGTTCTTCGAGCTTAATATTCTTTGTGATTCGATATATCTTACGTTTTTTATGCGGCTTTTCTTCTCCGCCAAGTAAAACTCCCCATGGTTTTAAAGAATCTACACGATCAAATATAATTTTTAGCATTGCCATGTAGGGAATACATAAGAACATACCTGATATGCCCCATATCATTTCGCCAACTACTATGCCTATAAAGGCAAATAGTGCATTTATCTTTACCTTTGAACCTACAACCAATGGCATTAATACATTGCCATCCAGGGCATGAACACCTGCAAAGGCAACCACCACAAGTAACATCTTGGCTGCGCCTGCAGTAGCAAAAGTAATCAGCGCACTGATCAGCAACGCGGTAAAGATGCCTATATAGGGGATGATGTTGAAAATGCCGGCAATCAGACCAAGTAACACCGCATACTTTACATTTAATACCCAAAGTACTAAGATCATTAATAAGGTAACGATGAGCATTTGCAGGAATAATCCGGTGATATATTTTTTGATGATATATTGTATGCGCCTTACAATTTCTCCTACCTTATCTGCATGTTGTTCTTCAAATACAGCGGTTAAAAAGGTGAAAAGTACTTTACGATAGTTTAAGATGAAAAAGGTAAAAAGTAATAGAAAAGACAGAAAAAGCAGCGTTGAAGACAGGGTAAGTAATGTAGCGCCTAAAACAGTGGCGCTGGTGGAAAGTGCCGCACTGGTACTATCTCTTAAATAGTCTATCTGCTTTTTTGTATTGATGTTAAAGGTATTTGAAATCCAATTCTGGATGTCGTGAAATGAAGTTTCTCCTTGCTTTTTAAGCGCAGGCCAGTCTTGCCAGAGATCGGTAAGCTGGTTTGCCAAAAAATATAGTATGCTAGATATAAAAGCGATCATGAGTATCACAGATACGATTGCAGCCAGACTCCTTTTAAAGCGCCATTTTTGTTCCAGAAAATTAGAAAGAGGTAATAACAGTAAAGCCAGCAAGAATGACGTTAGCAGTGGCGCAAGTAATGTTTGTCCTAAAATGGCGAGGTACCCTAAACAGATGATTGCAAATAGCACCAAAGCAAGTTTAGCGTAAAAAGGGAGCGTGATGTTTCTCATAGATGATTTATTAAGCCAGTTAGAAAAGTTTAACATAGGAAAATTAACTAAAAACAAACGCCCTGCCAAATATTTAGCGGGGCGTTTGTTTTTATTAAAAGAATTAAAGGTTATTCCCAGGCACTGGCTTCGTCAAGGATTGCAATATCCTCAACATTTAGTTTTAATGTTGCGGCTTTCTTAAGATCTTCGAGCTGGTCTAAACTGGTAACGCTTGCAATTGGTGCAGTTATGGATGGACGTGCAATAAGCCAGGCCAGTGCTATACTTGCCTGATCTGCACTGTATTGTTCTGATACATCATCAAGGGCTTTTAAAATTTTAAATCCTCTTTCATTCAAGTAATTTTTAACTGCACCACCCCGCTGACTTTTATTAAGGTCTTCTACTGAACGGTATTTTCCGGTTAAAAAGCCACTTGCCAGAGCATAATAGTTAATTGTACCTAAATCATTATCCTGTACAATTTGTTCGAAGTTTTTTTCGTAACCCTCGCGTTGGTATAAGTTGTATTCTGGCTGTAAGGTTTGATATTTAGGGAGATTGAATTTTTTTGCTATTTCCAACGATTCAGTTAAGCGCTCCGGTGTTAAGTTGGAAGCGCCAATCCATCGAACCTTGCCTTCTTTTATTAATTGATGATATGCCTCAAGTGTTTCTTGTATTGGTGTGTCAGGATCATCGTAATGAGATTGATAAAGATCTATGTAGTCTGTTTTTAATCTTCTTAAGGAGTCTTCTACAGCCTGAAAGATATACTTTTTAGACAAGCCCTTTTTATCAGGTCCCATTGGGGCACCAACTTTTGTGGCAAGTATAATTTTGTCTCTGTTATTTCTCTGCGACATCCAGTTTCCGACTATTGTCTCAGATTCCCCACCGGTGTTTCCGGGTACCCAGGCAGAATATACATCTGCGGTGTCTATAAAGTTAAAGCCTGCATCGGTAAAGCCATCAAGTATTTCGAATGATTTCTTTTCATCCGCGGTCCAGCCAAATACATTTCCCCCAAAGGCTATTGGGTAAACAAATAAATCGGAGTTTCCTAATTTTCTTTTTTTCATCGCTGTAATTTCTGTTGTTAAGGTAGGTTGTGCGAGCGCATTATTACTTACTTAACAAATTTAACAGCATGGTGTTTCTAATATAGTCGGTGGTTTGTAATTTATAATAATTATTTGGGTTCAATTGCTTTAGTTGCTCTTAGCATTTCTCGCTTTCCCGGTGCTCCGGGAAGCTTTTCTATGGTAAAACCTACTGATTTGAGTGCACGTTTAAGTTTTCCGGTAATTGCATATGTAACGAATATGCCTCCCGGTTTTAAAAATTGGCAAGTATGTGCAATAATCTCGTCTGTCCACATTTCGGGTTGATGCTGAACAGAAAAAGCATCAAAGTAAATGAGGTCAAATCTTTGTTCAGTCTGGAACCTGTGAAGATATGTTTGTACAATTTTAAGCTGTTGGTCTGGAAGCATGGTTACTGCCTGCAGTAATGCTTTTCCATAATTGTCAATCAAACTGTTCCAAACAGTATCGGGTACGTATGCGGCATAGCCTGTTGATTCTAATTCTTCAATTCTTAATGGAAAGGCCTCCAGGCCAATATATTGAAGCTTTATCTGATGTTCGGCACAATGAGAAATGCTCATTAAAAAGTTAAGTCCTGTGCCAAAGCCAACCTCCAAAACAGATATTTCTTTATCCGGAAAGCTGGCTATTGCATGCTTTAAACCGGCATCAATAAATACATGTTTGCTTTCCTGCAAAGCACCGTGTTTGGAATGATAATTTTCGCCAATACTTTCGTTGTATAGTGTGTTTGAACCATCAGCGGTTTGGATAAGTTTATTCATCAGTGCAAACTTAGATAAAATAGTTTTTAACTTTAGACCTTAATTGCTTGCTATGGATATTGAAACATTTAGAGATTATTGCCTGAGCCTAAAGGGAACTACTGAAGGTATGAAGTGGGATCACCTGTGTTTTATGATTGAAGAAAAAATTTATGTGATTATGTCTCTTGAAGAAGGAAGGTTTTCTATTAAATGTGATCCGGATGAGTTTGATATGCTGGTGGCAAGACCGGGTATTCAGCAAGCTTATCACATGGCAAAACGCCAGTGGATATCTTTAGATAGTTTGGACGTATTGCCTGATCCTGAATTGAAAAGCCGTGTTGCAGAATCCCGAACCTTTGTACTAAGAAAGCTTAGTAAAAAGGTTCGGGAGAAATATAATTAGTTACTATTTGCCGGATTTAACCCTGCGGCCTTCTGACTCGGAACTACCTGAGCGCTGACGGGCTGCTTTAATATCGTTACTTCCAAATCGGTATGTACATGTTAAGCGGAATACCTGACTTTCCCATCTTTCATTAACTACATAGTTTTGTGAAGACAGTGCACTTGTAATTACACTTTTTTGCATTTTAAACAAGTCATTGGCAGCAAGTTTGATACTCAATTTTTTATCCATGAAAGATTTATTTATACCAAGGTCAATACCGTACTGAGGGTCTATTAATATTGTTCCGTAAACTTGTTTAGATTGATAAAAGCCAGACCATTCTATATTTAATGACGGATTTACAGTAATGGTCTGTGTTGTATTAAAGTTAAATGCAACTCTTCCACTTTGAAACGGTTGGCCTAAAAGATCTGGAGTTTTGAAATTGTTGTAGAATCCGGTAAAGTTGTTATTACTGCTCCACCACTTGGTTATTTGTATTGGATAACTAATGTTCAGGTTGTATGCATCTTGCGTAGCAAGGTTCTGATTAGAAATGAAAATTGTTTTTTTAGCCGTATCTGTTAATAGAACATCAGACATTACATCAGTGGTATGGCTATACCCAAATGTTACGTTTAATGTTTTTTTGTAAGAATAGGATAGCTCGAAAGCATTAGTGTATTGAGGTTTTAAGAATGGATTCCCAAACCTGTAAGAATACAAATCAAGGTAATAGATAAATGGATTTAATGAACCATAATCTGGACGGTCAATTCTTCTGCTGTAAGAGAGGCCCATTTCATGATCTTTAGATAGTTCCTGGTTTATAAAAATGCTTGGGAACAGATTAAGGTAATGTCTGTTTACAATCTTTTGTTCTGTAACAGAATTTCCTTTTGAGTTGGTTTGTTCAGCTCTTAATCCTAATTGTACAGAAGTAGTTTTAAATTTTTTGTTGAGGTTAGCATAGGCAGCATTGATATTTTCATCGTAAAGGAATTGATTACTGCGCTTAACATCGTTTTGCCACTGGTTGTTTTCGTAGTTCTCAAAGATGAAGTTGTTGTCTGTTTCTACAAAACTCGATTTTAAGCCAACTTCAAGTTTCATCTCTTTGTTAATAGGGTAGGTGTAATCTGTTTTTCCTGCCCATATTTTGGTCGTGGATGGTGTAGCATTTCTAAAAATATAATCAGGTTTGGCAGGCAGACCTTGGTTGTTTAAATATCTATTGTTGAAATTGTTATCCTGTCTTCCTATATGTTCGGAGTAATCAGCATCTATGCTTATTTCCTGTCCCAGGGTGTCTATTGTCCCTTTATAATTCAGGTTGTACGACATGCCGGTGTATTTATACCTGTTAGGGTTTTGAGCAACTACTGATGAATCTGTTTTGGAAGGCTGATCACCGATCAATGTAAGCACATCTGATGCATTTTTTCCGTTTGCATTATATCCATTAAAAGCAAAACCAATTGTGTTCTTGTCATTGATGAAATAGTCTATCCCGCCTTTATAATTGCTGTTGTTTCTGCGTCGTATGTTCATATTTGTTTGATCAAAATAGGTTTGATCCGTTGCGGTATTGTTTACCCTGGCAATATCTGTGCTGCCAAACCCTTTATTGCGTCCGTAATCGTAATTTCCAAAAATATTGATTTTTTTTTCACGATGATTTAGGTTTAAACCACCATTTGCCTTGTAATATCTTCCGTAACCAACACCTCCAAGTATAGAGCCATTAGTACCATAATTTCTGTTCTTTTTTAGTTTAATATTGATGATCCCAGAGTTACCGGCGGCGTCATATTTTGCAGAGGGGTTGGTAATTAATTCGATAGATTGGATTGCATTTCCCTCAGTAGATCTAAGAAGATTGGCTAATTGTTCTGAAGATAGGTAGGTAGGTTTGCCATCAAGCATTACGGTAACACCCTGTTTACCCTTTAAGCTAATTTTGCCATCTTTGTCGACAGTAACTCCAGGCGACTTCTGTAAAATATCCAGAGCCGTATTACCAGCTGCCAATGCGCTATTTTCTACATTTATGACTGTTTTATCAATCTGTCTTTCTATCAGGGGTTTTTGTTTAACAATTTCAACACCTTTAAGCTCTTTTGCATCGGTAGCCAATTGAACATTGCCTAGATCGTGAGTTTTTTTGCTTGAACTTATAGAATAAGGCCCCTTAAATACCTTTTTGTAACCAACTACATAAATGGCAATAAGATAATTCCCTTGTTTAATTTCTTTTAACTGATAGGTTCCATTGTCGGAAGTAAGTGTCCCTTTTACAGTGGTTGAATCTTTGGCATTTAACAAGCTAATGGTGGCATACGGAAATGCCTTTTGCTGTTCGTCTAACACCTTACCGGATATTTCTCCGGTTGTATTGTCTGATTGCGCATTCGCGACTGTAAAAGTCAGCGTAAAGGCAAATATGGCGAGAAGTAGAATGTATTTATCAGGTTTCATAATGGCATACTTTTTCCACATACGCTTTTAAGCATATTAATCGAATATGTGAATGGTTTTTGTGATTCTTATTTAGTTATTTATAAGATGCAGGAATGGTGCGAAAGGTTACAGCGAATATTAAAAAAAAGTGAAAATATGCCTTTACGATATTAATTATGAATTTCTATAAAATAAAAATGACCCGAAATTCCTTCCTGGTCATTTGAATTGTTGAGCGTTGAGTTAATAATTTGATTTCTTCTTTATTAGTCGGATTTAATGATTAATTCTTCAGTTTTATTAAAATTCCAGACTTGTCTTTGTTCCATTCTATCTATAACTAACGAGAAAGAGTCTTCATTTTCAATGATTTCGAGGAGGGTGCCCAGATTGACTATAATGTCTCCTGCAGCCAGGTTCGAAATTCTAATGGCTTTTAGGTCTGGTAAAGGTTCCGGTATGTAATTCATAGTGAGAGATGTTAATTTGGTTATTTAGGTACATAAACTTTCTCAAAAATAGTTGTTAGAATTTTGCAAAGTGGTGACATACACATTTTTTTCTTATTTTTAGCCCATGGAGAAACCTAGAAAACGTATAGCCGGAGCAATTAGAGATAAGGAAAGAACTATGCTTAAATTGATTGCTGCGGTAGGTGAAATTATTAAGAATGAGGGGTATACGGCATTAGGTGTTAACAATATTGCTAAAAAAGCAGAGGTCAATAAGAAGTTGATTTATAGGTATTTTGATAACAATGTAAATAATTTGATAGAAACCTATGTAAAGACAAAAGATTATTGGATTAGTTTATCTGGAGACATGGAAAGACTTATGGCCGAATCTCAAATTGATGGTGGCCGGCCTATGGTTAAGACAATATTAAAAACTCACCTTAGTTTTTTTTACACTGAAGAGGAAATGCAGAAGATCGTTATCTGGGAAACCAGTGAAAAAAGTAAACTGATGAAGGAGGTTGGTTTAAAGCGGGAAGCTTTTGGTGAGGAAGTTTTTAAACTACTTCTTCCGAATTTCGAAAAATCAGGTGTTGACTTTCGTGCGATAATGGCATTGCAGGTAGCAGGTATAATTTTTATGGTATTACAGTCTAAGGCTAGCGGAAATCCATTTTGTGGTATTGATATTAATAATCCGAATGATATGGATCGAATATTAAAATCACTCGATCAACTCACTGATTTAGTATACGATAAAGCAAAAAACTAATATAATGGCGCTTTTGCAAGCGCCATTATATTATGTATTTACCAAATTCTAATTCTGTTTTCAGGTTTCTTATATAATTTATCACCTGGTTTAACGTCAAATGCCTCATACCACGCATCCATATTTACAGGTGCGCCAATGGTTCTGTAAGGTCCTGGCGAGTGCGGATCTGTTTTAATCAGCTGCGCTGCACTTTCAGGTAAAATGTTACCTCGCCAAACCTGTGCCCATGATAGGAAGAAACGCTGATCTGGTGTAAAACCATCAATCTTTTCATTTGACTGACCCTGTTTAGTTAATTTAAATGCTGTATATGCAGCATTAAGGCCGCCAAGGTCACCTATATTTTCTCCCATCGTTAGTTTTCCTATTACGTGGATGGTATCTAATACAGTATATGCATCAAATTGCTCTCCTAAAGCTTTGGTTTTTGCTTCAAATTTAGTCTTATCTTCGTCAGTCCACCAGTTACGAAGATTACCATCTTTATCATACTGGCTTCCTGAATCATCAAATCCGTGAGACATTTCATGTCCAATTACAGCACCAATACCACCATAATTAACCGCATCATCAGCATTTGGATCAAAGAACGGGAACTGAAGAATCCCGGCGGGAAACACAATCTCGTTCATTGTTGGGCTATAGTAGGCATTAACGGTTGGCGGGGTCATTCCAAAACGTGTACGGTCAACAGGTTTGCCTAACTGATCTATTGATTCTTTATACCCCCACGCACCTGCATTTCTTAAGTTCTGGAAATAGGCAGCACGGCTTATAACCAAACCATCATAATTCTTCCACTTTTCAGGATATCCTATTTTTGGCACAAATGCATTTAGTTTGGCAAGTGCTTTTTCTTTTGTTGCAGCACTCATCCAGTCCAGATTTTTAATCCTGATCTCAAATGCTTTTCTAAGGTTACTGATGAGCTCGGTCATACGCAGTTTTGCATCTGGCTTAAAATATTTGGCTACGTATAGTTGTCCTAATAATTCTCCAATTGTGCCATCTGTTAATTGCGACATTCTTTGCCATCTTGGAGTTTGAACTTTTTGTCCGCTTTGTACCTGATTAAAAGCAAAGTTTGCGGCCACAAAAGGTGAACTTAGGTTAGGAGCAGCATTTTTTAATACATTCCATTCCAGGTATGTTTTCCAATCTTTTAATGAAACACTCTTTAGCATTTCGTCAAAAGTCACAAAGAATTTTGGCGCAGAAACAAGTATCGTATCCTGACCGCTTACTTTTAGTTTAAGCAGCATTTTTGCCCAGTCTACAGATGGAGTGGTTTTGCTAAAGTTTGCAACAGTAAACTTATTATAGGTTTTATATGGATCGCGCATTTCTACACGAGACATTTGAGCATCTGCAAATTTCTTTTCTATCGACATTACCGTTGCTGCTTTTTTCTGACCTTCTGTATTATTGTAGCCAATTAAACCAAAAAGGGTAGTCATGTAGGTTGTATATGCCTCACGAATCTTTACACTCCTGCTATCATCCTTCAAATAGTAATCGCGATCAGGAAGTGTAGTGCCTCCCTGTCCAAGTTGAGGAAGGTATTTTGTTACGTTTTTTCTATCCTGACCGACACTAAATCCAAACATGGGAGAAGCAAGCCCGCTTACGCGCATATATACCGTATGGTCTAAAATATCCTGAACAGTTTTAAGTTGTTTAACTTTTTCCAGGTCAGCTTTAATTGGACTATAACCCAGTTTTTCAATTGCTATGCTGTCCATTGCGGCGGCAAAGAAATCACCTACACGTTTTTTTACTGATCCTACCGGAGCTGTTTTATCAGCAGCAGCATCTTCTACAAGTCCTTTTACTGCATTTATATTAAAATCTCTTAATACATTGAAACTGCCCCAACGTGTTTCTTTTGCAGGAACAGGATTGTTTTTAATCCATGTGCCGCTGGCATATGTGTAAAAATCATCTCCAGGTTTTACGCTGAGATCCATGTTGGTCGGGTCAATAAATTTTGCGGGAGATTGAGCACTAGCCGTATAGCCGGTCGCAAGAATTCCTAAGGCAGCAATGTGCCTGGTTAGTTTTAAAATATTCATAAAGTTAGTCAACAGATTTTATAACACTTTACCTATGCAGGAGAATCCCTGCGACATGTGGTGTTTATAATAACATCAATGAGGTAAAAGTAATAAATACTGCTTAACAAGCATTTTGTCTATTCAAAATATTACTTGTTAAACCAGTAGTAGATTTTAGTTAGGCTGAACCGCCTAAGCAAGGAACCTGAAAAGAAAAATAGTTTTATTGCTTTCATGACTAAGTCAGTTATACCTATTTAACATATTTTAACATATTTTATTGTGTAAGGGGTGTAAAATATGTTCTATTGTTTGGTAAGGTATGATCTGTTTACTGCTAATTAATACTTCTGCTTAATTTTTTTCTCTGGCCAAGATATAATCCGAAAACAACAAGCAAAGTGCCTGCAACTGTGTACATGGTAATAGGCTCGTCCATTAACCACCAGGCATAAAAGAAACCGAAAAGTGGACATAGAAACAGCCATAGTGAAGCTTTAACCGTATCTATTTTTAATAAGTAGAACCAACATATAAGCCCTATTACAGACACTGCAAGGCTAAGCCATAAAGCAGAGAATATAAGCCTGTTGTCCATTCGTATCAATGAGAAATCACTAAAGAAAAAGGTAAATGGGAGCAGAAATATTCCCCCTAGCGCCACCTGCCACCCATTGATCAAAATGTTGGGGAGCTTCCATTTCACTCTTGCGTAGTATACACTTGCAAAAGATACACAGACCATACTTAACATCAATAAGCTGATTCCCAATATAGTTGTACTGCTATCTTTTAACAGTGGATAGGTGGCAATTCCAATACCTGCCATACCTATTATAATGCTAAATATTTCTTCTTTTGATGGTTTACGGCCAATTAGCCAGGAAGACAATAGTACAATTAATAGTGGGTTTGTAGATGTAGCCAAACTGCCTATACCTGCTGCGGTATATTTCATCGCACATACGTACAGGCCAAGATAAACGGTGGTATTTAAAAGGCCAAATATTGAAAGGTGCTTCCATTCTTCGGCATTAGGTAATTTATAGGATTTATTAAATATATATCCAAATGAGAGTAATACAAGCCCTGCCAGGAAAAAACGAATATTTGCCAGGACCAATGGAGGCGCAGATAAAATGCCAAATTTTGTAGCTACAGATGCTGAAGCCCACAACATAGCGAACAGTAAACCTATAAAGATGTTTTTCACACATCAAAGGTAATCAAGCCAACGATGTAATTTGCGATATTTTGTATAAGTTTGGCCCCAACTTATTATTCATACGATGAAACCATCATGTGCTGCATTATATAAACCGAAATGAATAATAGCGGGCGGCGCATGATAGCTTCATCATCTTTTAGAACAACTGATGAAAAAACTGATTTTATGTATTCAATTGTTGTCAATTGCTTTTTATGGCATAGCCCAGGATAAACAATTGACCATTCAGGATGCAATGAGTAATGCACGCACTACTTTGGCTCCGGAAAATCTTTCTCAAATTCAATTTATTTATGGCACAGAAGATTATGTGTATGCCAAAAAAATAGGGAATGAACCCGTATGGATGAGTGGCAATTTTAAGAGTCAGCATGAACAGCAATTTTTATCATTGGTCCAGTTAAATCAGAAATTAAAGTCATTTCAAAAGAATACTTTAAAGTCGATGCCTGTTATTCAATTTAATCAGGGACCCGACTGGATATTAACGGTTAACGGAAGTAAAGTTGCGTTTAATCCTGTAAAGAATACCTATAAGGTGCTCATAGATCAATCTATTGGTAGTAAAACTAGTGTTGAACAAAGTACCGCTGGTTACATCGCTTATTTGGATAACTTCAATTTGTTTGTGACAAATGGTACTGATCAAAATCAGGTAACTAAAGATGGCAGCAAAGATATTGTGTATGCTTCGTCGGTTCATCGTGATGAATTTGGAATAACTAAAGGTACGTTCTGGAGCAATAGCGGTAAGCTACTCGCTTTTTATAGAATGGATCAAAGCATGGTTTCTGATTATCCGATCATAGATTGGACCACGAGACCTGCTAAAAATGTAAATATCAAATATCCTATGGCAGGCGATAAAAGCCATGAGGTAACTGTAGGGGTTTATAATGCAGATACGAAAGCTGTGGTGTACCTTAAAACAGGTGAACCTGTTGAGCAGTATCTTACTAATATTGCATGGAGCCCGGATGATAAATACATATACATTGCGGTTTTAAACCGCGGACAGAATCACATGAAGCTAAATCAATATGATGCAGCAACCGGTGATTTTGTGAAAACATTATTTGAAGAAAAGGATGAGAAATATGTTGAGCCATTGGTGCCTATGTTATTCCTCAAAAATGATCCTGCTAAGTTTATCTGGCAAAGTAACCGTGATGGATGGAATCATTTATATCTATATGATTTAAATGGAAAAGTATTGAAACAATTGACAAAAGGAAACTGGGAGGTACTTGATGTAAAAGGATTTAATTCAAAAGGTGATCAGCTGTTTTATGTTTCTACTGAAGAATCTCCCATAACCCGTAATTTATATGTGCTTAACTTAAAATCAGGTAAATCTAATAGGATTACACAAGGATTTGCTGTACATGGTGCACAGGTGAGCACTTCTGGAAACACTGTAATTGATAATTATAGTAGTCCGGAACAACCCCGAGTAATCCAGTTAATAGAAACTGCAACTGCTAAAACAAAAACATTATTAAAAGCACCCAATCCTTTAGCTGCATTTGCTACAGAAAACTCCTCAATCTTTACTATAAAAAGTAACAGTGGAGACGATTTGTATTGTAGCTTATATAAACCAGTTGATTACGACAGCACAAAAAAGTATCCGGTTATTGTTTACTGGTACGGCGGCTCACATGCGCAGCTTATCCTAAACTCATGGAATGCAGGTGCTGGAGATTATTGGTTCAGGTATATGGCTGAGCATGGTTATGTGGTATTAACAATCGACACAAGAGGAAGTGATAATAGGGGTAGAGCTTTTGAACAGTCTATGTTCCGCAGAGCAGGGGATGTTCAAATGGAAGATATGATGAAGGCAGTAGATTACTTGAAGGGGCTTCCTTATGTTGATTCTGCTAATATGGGGCTATTTGGCTGGAGCTTTGGAGGTTTTGGAACGGTTGATTTTATGGTTACACATCCTGGTATTTTTAAAGCTGCTGTTGCAGGTGGTCCGGTAATAAACTGGAAGTTTTATGAGGTGATGTACACTGAACGCTATATGGATACTCCGCAGGAAAATCCTGAGGGTTATGCTGCTACTGACTTGAGTAGTAAAGTTGACCAGCTAAAGGGAAAACTGATGTTAATCCATGGCCTGCAGGATCCTGTTGTAGTACAGCAACATTCTGTTGATTTCGTTAAAAAAGCTGTTGATAAGGGTATTCAAGTAGATTATATGATCTACCCTGGCCATGAGCATAATGTAATTGGTAAAGACAGAGCACATTTGTATCAAAAGGTTACTGATTACTTTATGCAAAACCTGAAGTAAAGAAAGTAAGGTTAAAAAAGATCAATGTACATTGATCTTTTTCCCTATTTTTCTATTTCCTTTTCCCAAAAAAGTCAGTGTTATGAGCTGATATGCAAAATCTTCCCTTCAAGATTTTGGGGAAGCGAATAGCATCTGTCTTTTTTATTCTTATTTTTACAGCCAAATCTGATACTTTTTCAAAATAATGAGCATTTCTACAAAATACGACCCGGCGGCAACCGAAGACAAATGGTACAGCTACTGGATAGAAAAGAACTTTTTTCATTCTGAGCCTGACGAACGTGAGCCTTATACCATTGTAATCCCTCCTCCAAATGTGACTGGGGTTTTGCATATGGGGCATATGCTAAACAATACAATTCAGGATGTGCTGATTCGTAGAGCGCGTATGCAAGGTAAAAATGCTTGCTGGGTGCCTGGAACGGATCATGCATCAATTGCTACTGAGGCAAAAGTTGTTGCCATGCTTAAAGAAAGAGGGATCAGCAAAAAAGACCTTAGCAGAGAAGAATTTCTTAAATATGCTTGGGAATGGAAAGAGAAATACGGGGGTATTATTCTTGATCAGCTGAAAAAGTTAGGCGCAAGTTGCGACTGGGAGCGGACACGCTTTACTATGGAAGATGATCTTTCAGAAGCAGTAATCGATAGTTTTATCCATTTGTATAAAAAAGGAAGAATATATCGCGGCGTGCGTATGGTGAATTGGGATCCGGCAGGTAAAACTGCGGTTTCTGATGAAGAAGTGATCCGTAAAGAGGTAAATCAAAAGTTATATTATATAAAATATTCGGTATCGGGAACCAATGATTTCTTAACCATTGCAACTACCCGTCCGGAAACAATTATGGCCGATGCTGCCATTTGCGTTAACCCTAACGACGAGCGTTACCAGCACCTGAAAGGAAAAAAAGTTTTTGTACCACTAATCAATCGTGAGATACCTGTTATTCAGGATGAGTATGTAACAATGGATTTTGGAACAGGATGCTTAAAGGTTACTCCTGCTCATGATTTGAACGATTACGAATTGGGTGTTAAACATAAGTTGCCTGTAATAGATATCTTAAATGAAGATGGTACATTAAACGAACTTGCTGTTGTGCTTGTTGGTGAAGACCGCTTTGTGGCAAGAAAAAAGATTGCTGTCTTATTAGAAGAAGCTGGTCATTTAGATAAAGTTGAGGACTATAAATCGCAGGTAGGTTTTTCTGAGCGTACCAATGCAGCTATTGAGCCTAAGCTATCTATGCAATGGTTCTGCAAAATGGATGAAATGGCCAAGCCGGCATTGAAAGATGTATTGGATGGCGATGTTAAGTTAATTCCTGAAAAGTTCGTAAACACCTATCGTCATTGGATGGAGAATGTTAGGGACTGGAATATCAGCAGGCAACTGTGGTGGGGACAACAAATTCCTGCATGGTACGATGATAAAGGCAATTGGGTTGTAGCAAAAACTAAAGAAGAAGCACTTGACGAGTTTTTAAAACTTAAAGATATTGACGGGGTATTTACGGAAACTGAAATCCATGGTTTTAAACATCAGCTGGCACCTTTTGTAACTCAGGATCCTGATGTAATGGATACCTGGTTTTCATCATGGTTGTGGCCAATCTCTGTGTTTAATGGTTTTAAAGATCCAGACAATAAAGATATTAACTACTATTACCCTACCAATGATCTGGTTACTGCCCCTGAGATTTTATTTTTCTGGGTAGCACGTATGATCATGGCAGGCCATGAGTTCAGAGGTCAAAAACCTTTTACAAATGTTTATTTAACAGGTATTGTAAGAGATAAATTGGGCCGTAAAATGTCTAAATCATTGGGTAACTCCCCTGATCCTATTGGGTTAATTGAAAAATATGGTGCTGATGGAGTAAGGGTAGGGATGTTGTTGTGCTCTCCGGCTGGAAACGATTTGATGTTCGACGAAAGCTATTGCGAGCAAGGCCGTAATTTTGCCAACAAAATCTGGAATGCTTTCAGATTAGTTAAAGGTTGGGAAGTTGATGAAAATCTTGAAAATCCCAACCAACAAGCTATATTGTGGTTCGAAAATCGCTTTAACGAAGCGCTGGCAGAGATTGAAGAGAACTTTAAACAATACCGTTTATCGGAAGCTTTAATGGCCTGTTATAAACTGGTATGGGATGATTTCTGTGCCTGGTATCTTGAAATGGTAAAGCCAACTTATCAACATCCAATAGACGCTGAAACTTTAAAAGTAACTATCGGTTTCTTTGAAAAAATCCTGACATTATTACATCCATTTATGCCTTTCCTAACGGAAGAATTGTGGCATGATGAACTCTTCGGAGAGAAAGGTGAGCTTGATTGCTGCATTGTAGCAAACTACCCTGTTGTTGGTAAAGCGGATGCGCAATTACTTAAAGAAGTGGAGATTATTAAAGGCCTGGTAGCTGAGATCAGAAACGTTAGAAATACGAAACAGATCTCGCCTAAAGAAGCACTTCCTCTGGCTATAAAAGTAAATTCGTCTTTAGATTTCGAAAAATGGTTAAATATTGTGTTCAAGCTCGCTAATATTAATCAGGTTGAGTTTGTAAACGATAAGATTCCAGGAGCTGTAAACTTTATGGTGGGCAACGATGAGTTCTTTATTCATCTGAATGAGGCTATTGATATTGACGTTGAAATAGAACGCTTAAATGGAGAATTGGTTTATTTACAAGGCTTTTTGAAATCTGTAGATGCTAAGCTGAGTAACGAAAGGTTTGTACAAAACGCAAAACCTGAGATCATTCAAAACGAACGCAATAAAAAAGCAGATGCTGAATCGAAGATCAATACTATCGAAGAAAGTCTTGCTGCTTTAAAAGGATAAATCTAATTGAGCATTCTTCGGCAGGCAGCTGGAGAATGCATTATTTTAACCAGCCTTCTTTAATGTTATTCTGTAGGCGCACCTTCTGTCGCCTGCAATAATATGATTTACCCTTGTTATATCTATATCCTCACCTAATACAAACTTAAAAGTATTAAGCTCTGAGGCGCAAAAACCCTGGCAAACCTGCGCTGCTGCACAAATTGGGCAGTGGTTCTCTATCAACAAATAGCCTTGTTCATCTTTACTATATTCAGCCATGTATCCTTCTCGTGTGCGGATATCTGCGAGTTGGGAGATACGACCTTCAAGATCTGTAATAGATTGTAATTCGTTAGAATATTTTTCCTTGCCAACTTGTTCGCCTGCTGCTATCACTTTATCAAGAGCCTCGTCGCCCAGCGTGGTCTTCATAAGTTGTATCAGTTTAACAGTAAGTTCGGCATGCGTATCAGGAAAACCAGCATTTCCTTCTTCTGTTAAACTAAAGTAAACGGTGGGCCTGCCAACACCTTTTGATTCGTTGGTCGATTTGATCAATCCCTCCTCACTTAATTTGATGAGTTGTAAGCGCGCGCCTTCACTTGTAATCCCAAGTTCTTTTGAAATTTCTCCTGCAGTTAATGCACCACGGGTTTTTAAAAGCATTAAGAATCGATTTGTCTTCATAATCTAATAAAACAAGTATTTGGTTGTTTTATTCACAAAAGTACTAACTTTGCTTAACTTTTTAACGAAATAAAGAATTATAATGAAATTATCGTGATACTCCATATTTAATTATTAACCCAACACTTAGTTCGGGCGATAAATAATCGCTGTTAACCTTAACTGCCAAAAAGAGATTTTTTAGGAGATGAGGACTACTTATGCCAAAAAAGAAAAATTACATTTATGAAAACAATACAATTACTCTCATTATTAGGCGGAATGTTGCTATTTGAAGCATGCAGCCCCACACAAAGCCAAACGCAGGAAGAAACTATTCAGGAATATCCGGTTTCAACAGTACAACCGAAAGATGCTGTTCTCAATACAGATTACTCAGCAACTATACAGGGTCAGCAGAACGTAGAGATCAGACCAAAAGTAGATGGGTTTGTAGAACAGATACTTGTTGATGAGGGTGCAGTTGTTAAAAAAGGTCAGTTACTTTTTAAAATAAATGCCCCCCAGTACGAACAGGAGGTTAGAACAGCTACGGCCGCCATAAAAAATGCTGAAGCTGAAGTAAGTACTGCAAAAATGCAAGTCGAGAAAACCTTGCCTCTGGTAAAAGAAGAGATCATTAGTAATTATGAACTTAAGCAGGCAAATTTTAATCTGCATGCTAAAGAAGCTGCACTTGCACAGGCAAAAGCTAGTTTAGTTAATGCCCGCACTAATCTTGGCTATACTCATATAAATAGTCCTGCCGATGGGGTGGTGGGAAACTTACCCTATAAAACAGGCAGTCTGGTTAGCAGTTCATCTCCACAACCGCTAACAACAGTTTCAAATATTGCAAGTGTTTTTGCCTACTTCTCCTTCAATGAAAAGCAGTTTCTGGATTTCACAGAAAACAACAAAGGGAAAACCATAAAAGATAAGCTAATGAATATTCCTCCGGTAACACTTTTGTTGGCCAATGGAACAGAATATTCAAAAAAAGGCAAGCTGGAAACCTTAAGTGGATTAATCAATACAGAGACGGGTTCAGTTAATCTTAGGGCAAGTTTCCCCAACCCCGATGGATTAATTAGGAGTGGCGCCAGTGCACTTATTCGCATCCCATTAAAAGTAAGCAATGCACTTTTGGTCCCTACTAAAGCAACCTTCGAAATGCAGGAAAAAACGATGGTCTACACCGTTAAAAACGGTGCGGTAAAAAGTACTGAAATAGAGATAATGGATGTCCCTTCTGGTGAATTTTATGTGGTAACAAAAGGACTGAACCCTGGCGAACAGATTGTGACGGAAGGAATGGGAAGCTTGAAAGATGGAATGAAAATCAAAGCAAAACACTAAAATATTATGTTAAAGAAATTTATAGATAACCCGGTCTTGTCTACCGTTATATCGATTATCATAGTTATAATGGGGTTACTAGGCCTATATTCATTGCCTATTTCCCAGTATCCAGACATTGCTCCACCCGCCGTTGAAGTAAGTACCTCATATCAGGGAGCAAGTGCGGATGTGGTCATGAAAAGCGTAATTGTACCGCTCGAAGAAGAGATTAACGGAGTAGAACACATGACTTACATGACTTCTAAAGCAAGTAATGACGGTAGTGCCAGCATTACAATAAACTTTAAGCAAGGTACAGATCCGGATATGGCTGCAATTAATGTGCAGAACAGAATCACCAAAGCTACAAGTTTGCTGCCAGCGGAAGTAATCAAAGTTGGCATTACCACCAGTAAGCGGTTGAATAGTGAAGTATTTAGTTTTCTGTTGTACAGCGAGGATGGAAAGTATGATCAGAAATTCCTCGACAACTATTTAAAAATTAATGTGATGCCTCAAATCAAAAGAGTTGAGGGAGTAGGGAATGCCGCTGTATATGGAGGTATGGATTACAGTATGAGAATCTGGCTTAAACCAGATGCCATGGCTGCTTATGGGTTAATCCCTTCTGATATTACAGAAGCGCTTGCAGAGCAAAACATAGAAGCTGCACCAGGTAAAGTAGGAGAGAACAGTGGTCAGGCATTCCAGTATACCTTAAAATATACTGGTCGCCTTGAAAAACCTGCACAATTTGAAAACATCATACTCAAATCTGTAGGTAATGGTCAGGTACTTAAGTTAAAAGACATTGCTGAGGTAGACATGGGCTCTTTTACTTATTCGAGTACCATCATGGCGCAAGGTCATGAATCACCATATGTTGCAATCAATCAAACTTCAGGTTCCAATGCCAATGAGATCATAAAGAAGTGTATAAAAATATTGGACGATGCTTCATTAACCTTTCCAAAAGGAGTCAAGTATAGCGTATTCGCCAATGCAAATGAGTTTTTGGATGCTTCAATTTCTAAGCTTATAGTTACAATTATTGAAGCATTTATATTGGTATTCATTGTAGTATTTATCTTTTTGCAGGATTTCCGTTCTACCTTAATTCCGGCCATTGCAGTTCCGGTAGCTATTATAGGAACATTCTTTTTCCTTAAACTTTTTGGATTTACGATTAACCTGCTTACACTTTTTGCCCTGGTTCTGGCCATTGGTATTGTGGTAGATGATGCCATTGTAGTAGTAGAGGCGGTTCATGCTAAATTAGATCAGGGTGCTAAATCAGCAAAAAAAGCAACTATGCATGCCATGAGTGAAATTAGCGGGGCTATTATCTCTATAACCCTCATTATGGCTGCGGTATTTGTTCCGGTAACTTTTGTTACGGGGTCGGTTGGGGTATTTTACAAGCAGTTTGGGTTAACACTTGCTGTGGCCATTATCATATCTGCAGTAAATGCACTTACTTTAAGTCCGGCACTTTGCGCATTGTTGTTAAAACCACATGGCGAGCATCATGAACAGAAAACCGGCTTTTTACAGCGCTTTTATGCAGGGTTTAATGCTTCATTCAGCACCATGACTAACCGTTATAAGAAGTCGGTTGTTTTTCTGATTGCGAAAAAATGGATTGCATTTGCGATAATCATTGTGTTTAGTCTTTTATTCTGGTTTTTGGTTAAAACCACTCCAACTGGATTTGTGCCTAATGAGGATAGTGGTTCCATATATGGTAACGTTATTTTACCTCCGGCAACTTCTTTGGAACGTACTGAATTCATTGCAAATAAAATAGATAGCATCGCGAGATCTATTCCTGAGATTGAATTGTCATCTAGAGTTGCCGGTATGGATTTAATGAGCGGCACCGGGAGTTCGTATGCGGCTATATTTATCAGGTTAAAGCCATGGAAAGAAAGAACAAAAAAAGGGCAGGATATTAAAAGTATTGTTGGTCAGTTGTTCGCAAAAACTGCAGAAATTAAAGGAGCCAATATCATTTTCTTTGCCGCACCAACATTACAGGGGTTTGGAAATAATGATGGTTTCGAATTTCAGTTGCAGGATAAAACAGGAGGTAGTTATAAGGCTTTTGATGCAGTAATTGGGAAGTTTATGGGAGCACTAAATCAGCGTCCTGAAATTATGTATGCTGCTACATCATACAACACAAGTTTTCCGCAGTACGAGGTTAATGTAAACGTTGCGAAATGCAAAGAAGCAGGTGTTCCTGTTAACCGCGTACTTGGAACGCTGCAAGGCTATTTGGGGGGTATTTATGCGTCAGACTTTAATCGTTTTGGTAAACAATACCGTGTAATGATTCAGGCTGAAGCGGAACAGAGAACCAATAAAGAGGCCATCAATAGAATATTTGTTAGGAATGATAAAGGGGCTATGGCTCCGATATCAGAGTTTATTACACTTAAAAAAATCTATGGCCCGGAATTTATAAACCGCTTTAACTTGTTTACGGCTGGTGCCGTAAATGGCGCACCCAAGCCTGGTTATAGTTCTGGTGATGCGATAAAAGCAATTCAGGAAGTAGCTGCCCAAACCCTACCACAAGGTTATACTTATGAATTCTCCGGTTTAACACTAGAAGAGTTGTCTAGTGGTAGTCAAACCCTATTGATCTTTATGCTCAGCTTGCTGTTCATTTATTTCTTATTGAGTGCCCAGTATAAGAGTTATATTCTGCCATTCTCAGTGCTGCTTTCTTTGCCTATAGGACTGGCTGGAGCATTCTTGTTTGCACGATTATTTGGGCTTGATAATAACATATTTCTGCAAATAAGTTTAATTATGCTCATCGGCTTACTTGCAAAAAATGCGATCCTTATTGTGGAGTTCGCATTGATGCACCGCCTTAGTGGTATGAGTTTAATCCAGTCGGCAATTTCAGGCGCTACAGCCCGACTAAGGCCAATTTTGATGACCTCTTTTGCCTTTATCTTCGGCTTGCTTCCCTTGATGATCGCTACCGGAGCAGGGGCTTTAAGTAACCGCTCAATAGGTACCGCAGCGGTTGGTGGGATGCTTGTAGGTACAGTATTCGGGGTGTTTGTAATCCCTGCATTGTTTGTAGTTTTTCAATCTCTGCAAGAGAAAATATCTGGAGTACGCAAAAACAATGAAGTTTTATAATTCGTAAGAAATGAATATAATGAAAAAATATATAGGGCTAATAATTTTGCTGACCATGTTGGTGTCGTGCCAGGTATCAAAGAAATACGAAAGGCCAGCAATAGATACAAAGAATCTTTACAGGGATCAGCACGATACAGATACAGTTACCATTGCCACTATGCCATGGCAAAAGTTGTTTAATGATTCGCTGTTAATTGAATTGATAACAGAAGGATTACAGCAAAACCTTGATCTGAAAATAGCTGTAGAACATATAAATGCAGCCAGAGCTAATTTTAAGCAAAGTAAAGCTGCTTTTTTACCAGACTTAACTGGTAATGCGGCCATAACCCAATCAAAATTGGCCTACCCTCAAGGATTTGGTATTATCAGCTCATCAACCCAGTATGATGTGGGGTTAACGGCCAGCTGGGAAGCAGATATTTGGGGTAAGCTTAAAAGTAGTAAGCGTAGTGCACTAGCTGGTTTACTGCAAACGGAAGAAGCGCGAAAGGCTGTGCAAACACAACTGATCTCTGAAATTGCAAATAACTATTTTACACTTTTGGCCTTGGATGAACAGCTAATTGTTTTAGAGAAAACGGTTGCTAACAGGAAAACGGATGTAAGCACAATGAAATCTTTAAAAGCAGCTAATATAGTAACCGGCGCCGCTGAAGTGCAGAGCGAAGCCAATCAATATGCGGCAGAAGTTGCTATACCCCGTTTAAAAAGGCAAATAAGAGAAACGGAAAATGCTATGAATGTTTTACTGGTTCGTAAAGCAGGTTCAGTAAATAGGAAAGCACTAGAATCTCAACAATTACCCTTTGATCTGAATATCGGTATTCCTGCCCAATTACTCCAGAACCGACCTGATGTTAAACAAGCAGAGTATGCTTTTATGAAGGCTTTTGAAACAACTAATGTTGCCCGACAGCTTTTTTACCCATCACTCAACATCACAGCTTCAAGTGGCTTTACCAGTTTTAGTTTTAAAGACTGGATTACACCCTCTGGGTTGTTTGCAAATGTTGCGGCAGGAATAACCCAGCCTATCTTTAATAAGGGAGCAAATAAGGCTAGACTAACAACTGCCAGGGCTGCTCAACAGGAATCGGCGTATCTATTTCAGAAATCCTTATTGAAAGCGGGAGAGGAGGTTTCTAATGCGCTTTTCTCTTACCAAACCGCAATTGAACAGCAAAACATAAGAACTAAACAATTGCAATCGCTGCAGAAATCGGTAGATTTTACCAAAAAACTGTTGCGTTATAGTTCTGCGACAAATTATACAGATGTATTAACTTCTGAACAGAACTTGCTATCGGCACAACTCGATAATATTGGTGATAAATTACAGCAATGGCAGGCAGTAATTAGCCTTTATCGCGCTCTTGGGGGTGGTTGGCAATAAAAGTACAGAGGAGACAGTTTGTTCTTATAAGGATTGATACTCTGGAAGATCTTTTATAAAGACAAACTGTTCCTCTTTGTGGTCTATTGTTGCATAACAATGCATTAGTCCGTTGGTTACTACCAGCCATTTGGTTTTATGAACAGAGTTGTACCTGGCCGCCTGGTCAAAAGTAGCCTGACTTATCTTAACAGAAGGTGCTTTACATTCAATAACCATTATTCGCTCTCCATGGGTACTGAATATTACAATATCTGTTCTCTTTTGAAGTTTATTTAAGTTAAGTCCGCCTTCTATTTGAATAAGCGATTTTGGAAATTTCTTTTCCAGTATCAGAAACTGGATGAAATGTTGTCTAACCCATTCTTCGGGTGTTAGTAACAGATGTTTTTTTCTTATTTCGTCAAAGATAAAATAACGCGACTCCTTTAGTGTTATCTTGAAAGGATATTGTGGTAGGTTAAGTGCTGTTGGTGTGAATGACATTTTTGTAAAAATAGGCAAAAAATTTTATCTAAGTTTGACCTATCATATGAGTGCTGCAGATATAATCAAAGACATTAAAGCCAGAAAGTTTAAGCCTGTTTATTTACTACATGGTGAGGAACCTTATTACATCGATCAGATCATTCATTACATGGAAAATAATGTGCTGAATGATATGGAAAGAGGGTTTAATCAAACTGTTTTGTATGGGAAAGATACAGACATGGCTACCATTATGAATGCTTCCAAGCGTTATCCTATGATGTCTGACTATCAGTTGATCATTGTAAAGGAGGCTCAGGATTTGAAGTGGGCCAAAGAGACAGAAGGGAGTAGTAAAGAGGCTGAGTTTGTGCTCAATTACTTTGAGAAACCCATGCCTACCACCATTCTGGTATTAGGTTATAAGTATGCTAATTTCGACAAGCGTAAAAAGATTTATAAAGCCATTGATAAGAGTGGTGTTATATTCCAGTCAGAACTGGTTAGAGATTACAAATTAGCCGGATGGATAGATGATCTTGTAAAAGAGAAAGGTTATAAAATTGCTCCACAGGCATCCGCCCTGATGGCTGAATACCTGGGTACAGACCTTTCCAAGATTGCTAATGAAATAGAAAAGCTGCTTTTAAATATTACTAAAGAAACAACAATTGACACTGATCTTGTTCAAAGAAATATAGGAATAAGTAAAGAGTACAATGTTTTTGAATTGCAAAAAGCACTGGCAGTCAAGAATATTTTGAAATGTAACCAGATCATCAATTACTTTGCCGATAATCCAAAAGCCAATCCAATGGTTATGGTTATGGCCAACCTGAATTCTTATTTCTCAAAGATTTTAAAATATCACTACTTGCAGAATAAGGGCGATGCTGCTAAAGAATTGGGTGTGAATCCATATTTTGTTAAAGATTATGAAGCTGCTGCACGTAGCTATAGTCTAAATAAAACCTTTGATATCATTAGCTTATTAAGGGAATACGACTTAAAGAGTAAAGGTGTAGACAGTACCGGTAACACCACCGATGGCGAGTTGTTAAAAGAGCTGTTGTTTAAAATGACCCATTAATAGTTTGAACCTAATTACCTGACTTTATTTCAGGATGTTTGAATTGTATAATAAATGCTTTGAAATGTGTAGTTAATATTTATGCTCACTAATGTAAATTTGTTTTATTATAAAATATAAATTAGCTATGATACAAGCCAAAGGATATGCAGCACAAAATGCTGAAACAGATTTAGCACCCTGGGACTTTGAACACCGGGAAGTAGGTCCGCACGACGTTCAACTTGAAATATTATATTGTGGTGTCTGTCACTCGGATCTTCATCAAATAAAGAATGATTGGTTTCCAGGAGTATTCCCAATGGTGCCGGGTCATGAGATTGTTGGTAAGGTAATTAAAGTGGGCGACCATGTAAAAAGGTTTAAAAAAGATGATCTTGCTGGTGTAGGATGTATGGTTGACTCTTGCCAGACTTGTGAAAACTGCAAGGAAGGATTAGAGCAATATTGCCTTGAAGGAAGTACCCAAACCTATAACAATAAAGGTAGAGATGGTGTACCTACTTACGGAGGTTATTCCAATACCATTGTAGTTCGCGAAGAATTTGTACTCCACATTTCGGATAAATTACCCCTTGCGGCCACAGCACCACTGCTTTGTGCAGGTATCACCACTTATTCACCTCTGCGTCATTGGAAAGTTGGTAAGGGTCATAAATTAGCCGTTTTAGGTCTTGGTGGTTTAGGACATATGGGAGTGAAATTTGGTGTAGCTTTTGGTGCTGAAGTAACCGTTTTAAGTACATCAGCTTCAAAAGAAGAAGCAGCGAAAGCTTTAGGTGCCCATCATTTTGTAGTTACATCTGATCCTGCTCAGGTTGAAGCTGTAAGAGGTTCATTTGATTTTATTCTTGATACTGTTTCTGCAGAACACGATATGGATATGTACCTGTCATTGCTAAGAACAAATGGGACACAGATTTGCGTTGGTGTTCCATCTCAGCCTTATGCAATTCAGCCCTTTTCACTTTTAGGCGGCCGTAAAAGCATTGCAGGCTCAGGCATAGGTGGCATACCTGAAACTCAGGAAATGCTTGACTTCTGTGCTGAGCACAATATCGTTTCAGATATTGAAATGATTGACATCAAAGATATAACTGCTTCGTATGCAAGAATGCTTAAAGGTGATGTTCGCTACAGATTTGTAATTGATATGGCTACGCTTTAATATTCTAATCTCTTTCTTTTAAAAATCGTATTTAAATATATTTAAATACGATTTTTTTTTGATTTGACCGTAAACTCGGCCATTCAATATATATGGTTTTTAGCATAAATAATCTTAATAATTCCCGGTAATTAATCAGAAGACTTAATGAAATTTACTTTCTAAAAATAAATACAAGGCAAATTTGATAATATTAATAATTAGAATGATTATTAATGAATAAAATGAACAATAAGTGAAAAAATCTTTACTTTTATCATAATATTTATAATATGATAAGACGTTTATCTTTACTGACGCTAGTTTTATTCTTTTATCATATTTCTATAGCATTCTCGCAAATTGTTATAGATCAGGTTGCATCTGGACCTTACACGCCTGAGTCAACTATAGCCGCAACTTTTAGTTTGGGTGCTACCTGTTTACAACCAGGTAATTCGTTTAATCTTTATCTTGTATCGCCCCAGGGAGTTGAAAAATCTATCGGATCCTATACCGGCTTCTACTCAACATTTGTAAATGGAGTAATCCCTCCGGGTACTACCGCTGGAACAGGATATAGGCTTAGGATTAAATCAACATTGCCAGTGTTTACTTCTTCAGATTCAAACCCATTTGATATAAAAGCAGGAGGAAAGGCAACAGTTGCTATAAATTCTAATTCTAAAGCGAGCACAAATCCCCTAACATTTGGAACTTGTAATACCGATGAGAACACACCAACAAAAGAATTTTTCTTTAACAATGAATCGAACACAGGAAACGTAACTGTAACTTTTAAAAATGAGTTGAACCCTGGAGTGCCACAAACAATAGCTTTTGGTGCTGTCGGAACTCCAATATCTTATACTGCATCACTTGCTCATTACACTATGTTTGTGAAAGCCACAATGCCCGATGGGTCGGTGGGTACAAAGGCATACTTTCTGATTAACAATCTTGCTGTAACTGCATTTACCACTACAAGCGGAAATACAGTATGTTTTCCCGTTGGTACATTCGAATATCGTGTTGATGTATCCAATAAAGGTATTGGAGTAAATTTTCCCGGTAACATTTATAAGGTAGACTGGGGAGATGGCACGTCTAACGAGTATACATATTGTGACATCAAGCAAAACAATGATCGTATCAGCCATACTTATACAAAGTCTTCCTGTGGGTTGTCATATCGATCTGGCAACCAAACCTTCTATAATGCTTTTGGTGTAAATGTTGGCCTAATAAGTCCGTTTTGCGGTGCAATCGGCTCACCTCTATCTACACCTGCAAAGGTAGTTACCAGACCAAAGAATCTGTTCTCTTTTCCTCCTATAGCATGTGTTAACGACGATATTATTTTTAACAATCAATCTCTACCCGGTGAACAGGCCAATACCAATTTTCCAGGTTGTGCACCAAATGATGTAAAATACAATTGGTACGTGGATGGCGCTCTTGCTGCTTCAGCTAAACCACTTACCTATAATTTAGTCCATAAATTTGTCACTACTGGAAAACATAAAATACGGCTTTCGTCAATCAGTGATGGAAATTGTCAGGCCGATGATCTGGAGTTAGAGATTTGTGTACAGGAACGACCAAAACCAAGTTTTACCTTACCCAATAATTTGATTTGCTTAACCGCGGGAGTGCTTACTCCGGCAAACACTTCGGTTTTAGATAACACGTCGTGCCCCTCAACTCCGGTTTATACCTGGAATGTAGTTCCGGCGCAAGGAGTATCTTATCAGGGAGGAACTAGTAATTCAAGCGTAACCCCACAATTTAAATTTTCTCAATCGGGTGTATATAATATTACACTCTCTGTTAAAACCGGAACCTGTCAAGAAATTACATTGCCACAAAAGATTGTAGTAAATACTGAGCCACAGGCAACTTTATCTCCGGAACAAAGACTTTGCCAGAAGGGTGATTTCGTATTTGGTCCTAATGCGACGGATACAAAAACGACTGTCAATGGAACGGCTGAAGATCTTTCAGATACCTACACATGGGAAGTTATCGGAACGGGTGCTTACTCTTTTGTAGCTCCAAGTACGGCAAACAGCAGATATCCAACCATAAATTTCGCTGATTTTGGTACTTATACAGTTAGCCTAACCCATAAAAATAATTGTGGAACCATTACCGTTAGTCAGAAAATAACATTTATAGAGGCACCGGTTCCAACTATCGTTGCAAATTCAAACCCCATTTGCAACAAAGCATCGGTTACTTTAACAGGGGCAATTTCAGGAAGCTATACCTCCTTTACCTGGGATAATGGAATTAATAATATTAATTTTTCAAATCCTTCTGATCTTACTACTGTATATACGCCAAGTGTCGCAGAGCGTAATGCAGGAAAGGTAACCATATTTTTGAGGGTTAATACGGGAGTGCCAGGCGCTTGTGCTACAGTTTTAAAACAAATAGACATTATTATACTTCCTGAAAATAAATTAACCAATACAAATAACACTAAAGTAGTTTGTACGGGCAATCCAGTAGATTTTATTCCAAAATCTACTGTTGATGGAAGCACATTTAAATGGACAGCAACAAATAATGATGGCTTAGCTACCGGATATAGTCCAACAGGAACGGGAAATATTACCGATATAATCACAAATACCAGTGCAACAAGTAATACGGTTGTTAGCTATACCATTATACCTCAAAAAGATGGCTGCGACGGAGAGCCATTTATTTTAACAGTAACAGTTACCCCGAAACCCATTTTAACTGCTACAGTAGCAAAGGCAGTCATATGTACTGGTAATCCATCTGGTATTTCATTGAGCTCAAATTTAGGCAATAACAATACCTTGTATGTTTGGACAAGTACTGCAAGTCTGGTTACAGGCAACACGAATCAGGTTACTCCCGTATCTGTTATTGCAATAAACGATATCTTAACCAATAGCGGATTAAATGAGGGAAGTGTTACTTATACGATTACCCCAATTGTTAATGGTTGTCCGGGAAATCCGAAAACTGTTGTAATCAAAGTACATCCCACAATTACAGTGGCTGATGCAGGTGCCGATCAATCCATCTGTAACCAGTCTACTTATACTTTAAAAGGTAATGCACCCAAAGCTAGCGAAATAGGTAAGTGGACTGTATTGCCTGCAGGGCCTCTAATTATTGACCCTACAGTTTACAATAGTGCAGTAACCTCACTTAATCCCGGACAACGGTATGTTTTTACGTGGACAATTACTTCGCCAAGTTTGTGTTCAACTACAGATGATGTGGTTATTGATAACTTAGAAGCACTTCAAAATACCATCACCAACCCATCAGGAACAACTGTATGTTCCGGGCAACAGGTTACCATTAATGGCGATGTACCCATTGGAGGTAAGCCTCCATATACCTATAGATGGGAAATAAGTACTAATCCAAGTACGAGTTGGACAATAATTCCTGATGCAACTAGCCGGGATCTGACCGTTACAATTCCTGTGAGCGCTTCGATTAGGCGTATAGTATCAGGTGGTGCTTGTGAAACTATAAGTAATGAGGTAAACCTGATAGCGCTACCACCAATAGCGGGAAATACAATTGGCGTAGATCAGGTCATTTGTTCCGGCAGTATTCCTGCTCCTTTAACTGGCCCACGACCTACCGGTGGCAATGGTTCAGATTACACCTATAGTTGGGAAAAAAGTATAGACAATGGGGTTAATTGGGTAGTTATAAATGGCGAAACAAAACCAACATATGCACCGTCTGCTCTAACTGTATCAACAAAGTATAGAAGGATAGCAAGTAGTGGCCTTTGTTCTGGTGGTCAGGCTAGTACTAGTAATAGCATAAGCATTACCGTTAAACCGGATGCACTTGCCAGTTTTACATTTGCATCTGATAAAGGATGTACGCCATTTAATATCGACAACCAAAATGTAAAAGCAATTGTTGATGTAAATCGAAATGATATTTACATCTGGTATGTAAATGAAACAGAAATCGGCAGGGGCGCTCAATTTCCTGGTTATCAAATCGCAAACGACAATGAATCCGTTATTATTAAGCTAGTAGTTACCAGTAAACAGGGGTGTAAAGCTGATGAAATGTCTCATGCATTTTCGACCCGGCAAAGCATTGCTGCGTCATTTACACAAGATAAATCCGAAGGATGCGGTCCGCTACAAGTTAGTTTTGTAAATACTTCCACTTCTCTTGTTGATGCTGATTTTAAATGGGACTTTGGCAATGGTATAACTTCTTCTTTAGTGATGCCCCCTCCAATCACTTTTCAGCCACATCCCCAAGGAAAAGATACCACTTACGTAACTACCTTAAGCGTAACTTCGCCATGCGGAACTAATGTGTTTACTTCATCAGTCTTTGTTAAAGCCCAGCCAATCGCTGTATTCTCACCAAATAAAACCGTTGGCTGCTCTCCAATGAAAGTTACCTTTAGCAATACCTCTCCCGGTGGTACAAATACTTACTATTATGATTTTGGAGATGGCGCCTTTCTTACTAGAACAGATAAACTACCTGTAGAACATGTTTATGTAACTGGAACAATAAAAGAGTATACCGTGAGAATGCGTGCGGAAAATGAATGCGGCAGTCAGGAAAGCAGTTACGTTATCCAGGTTTCCCCTAACACTGTTTTGCCTGAGCTAGTGGTAAACAGCTCAGAAAAAAGTGGCTGTGCACCATTTCTTGTGAATTTTCACAACAATTCTAAAGGGGCGAATCTATTTAGATATGATTTTGGAGACGGTGGGAGTAGGGTAACAAGATCAGCACCAGAAATTGTACAATACACATTTAAAAATCCAGGAGTATATAAAGTTGTACTTACTGCTTCAAATGGCTGTTCAGACACGACCACGACCGAGACAATCACGGTACTTGAACAACCAACAACCAACTTCACAGCAGACAAAACGGTTGGTTGTCCTGGCCTTCAGGTAAAATTCACCAACACAACCACTGGTGGATTGTCCTACCTATGGGATTTTGGAGATGGAACAACTTCTACAGAATTCGAACCAACGCATGTGTATAGCGGTTCTCTTTCATCTTATACTGTTACACTAACAGCAACAAATAGTTTAAATTGTCCAAATACACTTATACAAAGTGATTATATAAAAATTACAGCACCACCTATCGCACAGTTTTCAGTAGATCCTGGCATTGAAATTAGCATACCTTCTTATACATTTAGTTTTATAGACCAAAGCACCAATAGTCCAGATCAATGGCTATGGGATTTTGGTGATGGTATAACTTCGATAGACAGAAACCCAAAACATACCTATGCAGACACGGGGCTTTACAAAGTAACTTTAAAAGTGATCAATCAAAGCGGATGCTTTACTAGCTCCTTTAAGAATGTGAGAATTAGTGGAGTGCCCGGATATCTGTTTGTGCCAAATTCGTTTATACCCGGTAGTGAAAGTAGCGAACTTCGACAATTCAGAGCTAAGGGTTCAGGAATTAAATCATGGAGGATGTCAGTTTTTAACAAATGGGGACAACTCATATGGGAAACAACAAAGCTTGACGAAGGACATCCCCAGGAAGGCTGGGATGGAACATACCGCAATGTGGAATTACCCCAGTCTGTCTATTACTGGAAAATTGATGTCGAATTCATTAATGGATCACAATGGAAAGGCATGACATATAATAATAGCGCACCAAAACGAACGGGGCCAATTCATTTAATCAGATAACATGGCAAAGACATTAAAGATTCTGTTGATTTTGCTAATTTTTATAGGCATTGAATTTGCATCTGCACAAGATCATATTTATTCACAGTTTTTTAACCAGCCTATATATTTAAATCCTTCATTAACCGGTCAATTTGAAGGAGATATTAGAATGAACCTTGTTTATAGAAATCAATGGTCCGGCTTAAGTGGTGATCTGTCCTATATCTCCGCTTCGGCCGATTTGAATATTGCCAAATTTCCGGGAGGAGTGGGATTGATTTTTAATCGTTCCAGTGAGGGAACTGCCTATTTAACTAAAAACAATGCGGCTGCTACATATTCTTACAGTGTCGGTGGCGATGATTTTGTACTGTCATTTGGTATACAGGCAGGTTTTACCAATAGAACGATAGACTGGAACAAGTTGGTCTTTTCCGATCAGATTGATCCTCGCCTAGGATATGTTCCTGGCAGTATCTCTGCTGCTGAACCACATGATATCTCCAATAAGTTTTTCTTTGACGCAGCAACAGGTGTAAACCTTGTTTACCGTAACTTTATGCTTGGGACGGCATTACACCACATTAACAGGCCCGACGAATCCTTTAGCGGAACGCAAGCCAAGCTTCCAATGAGAATTACCGTAAACGCAAGTTTCAAAATTCCCCTCACTCCATATTTTGATTATAACCAAGATGAAGGTGCTTCTCTTATACCTTCTGTAGTTTACTACAGACAGGCAAGTAATAGCAACGTTAGTCTGGGAGCTCAATTTAAATACAAAAGCCTAAATACAGGTCTTTGGTATCGAACGGGCCCCCAGAACGGCCCTGATGCAGTTGTTCTTTCTCTTATTTTTGATCTTTTTAAAGGAAGGCGTAATGGAGAAAAGGTGAGGCTAGGTATAAGCCATGATGCTACCATTTCAAAAATTAATTATACAAATACAAGCGGTACTACTGAGGCTAGTATTGGATACGAAAAGTACTTCCCGAATAGTTCTGGTTACAATCGTTTTAATGGGCTAAGGTGCTACGACTTCTTTTAGATAATGATATAAATAAAGGAATAAAAAGTATATTTTTGTCAGCGGTTTTGTCAACGAATGTATCAAAAACCCTTTTTAAACTATGAAGAACACACAGTATTGGTTAGTGAAGTCAGAACCTTTTAAATATAGCTGGGAGAAATTTAACAAAGACGGCAGAACCTTTTGGGATGGTGTACGCAATTATCAGGCACGTAATAACCTGAAAGAGATGAAAGAAGGGGATCTGGTTTTATTCTACCATAGTAATGAAGGTAAAAATGTAGTTGGTATAGCAAAAGTGGTAAAAGAGTTTTATCAGGATCCAACTACCAGTGACCCTAACTGGGTTGTAGTAGATCTGGCTCCGGTCGAGGCACTTAAAAATCCTGTTAGTCTGGAACAGATCAAAGCAGAAGAAAGTCTTAAAGACGTTTCATTGGTTAGACAAGGCAGGTTATCTGTAATGCCACTTAAAGCCGAGGAATTTGATAAAATATTAGAGATGGGTAGCTAATGCATCCCCGAATAAGGTTCTGCTCTTACATATTTCTTTGTTAAGAGCAGACCTATACTCATTATCAAACTCGATCCTAATACCACAACAAATAAGAAAGAAGTTCCTACTTCTGGTATTTTAAGCGCATGAGGTAAATTAAAATACAGCAGGATGCTAATCAGTCCTCTTGGCGCAATAAAAGCCTCCGCTCCACTATTTTCCCTTCTAAAGATTTTAAGATAAACAAACCTGATCACAAAGATAGATGCAAGCATAATCAAACCGTTTACAAGAACAATTTGATCATTAAGCTGATAAATGTTCATTGTAAATCCGAATATTACAAAGAAAAACGTTCTTAAAATAAATGCACTTTCAGCAGATAACTGATGTAGTTGTGTTAAATCATTAGATAGATTCTTGTAAATAAAAATACTTCTAAACCAGGCGTACTTGATGGTGTCTGCATTGTTTAAAAACAGACCGAAAGAGAGTATTAAAACAAGGGCCGACAAGTGGTACGACTGCCCAATAGCATACACCATTATCAATATAGAGATGATCAGGAAAAACTTTATGTGATGTGATATTTTTCCCATTACATAAAGCAAAACGATGCAGGAAATAGCCGATAATATAACTATCAGTATCGTATTTAGTCCTAAGCCAGTAAACGAAGAAGTAGAGATGTGAGGATTAGATATGGCAAAATTAAAGAGTATGATCCCCAGAATATCAGAAAAAGAAGATTCATAAATGATAAACTCTTTTCCTTTTTTAGATAGTGCTGCGGCAGATGGAATAGCTATTGCAGAGCTAACCACACTAAAAGGAATTGCATTGCTAAAGCACGTGTAAAGGTCGCGGCCGGTAATCTCGTATATAATAAAAGTGATCACAGAAACCGAGGCGATCAGTATTACAAGTGCCGATAGAAAAGCACCCTTAATGATTTTATTTTTATCCCGATTGTATTTCAGTTCAAGTGATCCTTCAAAAACGATCATGATCAAACCCACAGTACCAAGAGCAGGTAAGATCTTTAGAAAATCGAAGGTTTCTATCTTAAGGTTATCTACAAGTACGCGCAGGCCTATTCCTAAAAGCAATAGCAGCAGTACAGAAGGTAATTTAGTTTTACTGGCAACAAGGTCAAATAAATAAGAGAAGATGACCAGGCCGCTTAAAATAATCAGTGTAGTGTACGTCGTCATTTTTCCTATTTATTTAATAACAGCATTCCTGCTGTTATTGTTTACTCCTTAAAAAAAAGGGCTTTCAACTCAATAGCGTCATTTGGCAACATCTTTCCACTCAATATCAACCGCAATTGTCTTCTTCTTAAAGCCCCGGCAAATAATTCGATTTCTTCCTCAGTCTCAGGTTTCAATTCCGGAACAGGAATAGTTCTTCCACTTTGGTCAACCGCTACAAAAGTATAGTAAGCCTCATTTGATTTTACCCTGCTTCCCGAAGGAATATTTTCTGCCCAAACATCCAGTCTTACCTCAACAGAAGTATTAAATGAGCGTGTAACCTTAGCCTCAATCGTAATTACATCCCCAAGTTTTATAGGCTGTTTAAATGATACATTATCTACAGAAGCTGTAACCACAATTCTATTGCAATGTTTTTGAGCCGATATTGCAGCAGCAATATCCATCCAATGCAATAATCTGCCCCCCATTAAGTTATTAAGCGTGTTGGTATCGTTGGGCAATACCAACTCATTCATTATGGTGAAGGAATCCTTCGGACTTTTTACTTTTGTACTCATCTCAGGCAAAAGTAAACAAAATTCAACATAATCACTTTTACGAGATAAAAGGAGTCAACTAGCTTTGGGTTTCTTGATGATTTTGTATCTTAGTTGTACGGCATGAAAAATCAAACGCTGATACAATATTTTCACTGGTATTATCAAGAAGACGTTAAGCTATGGATTAGGGTTGCCGAAGAGGTGCCAACATTTGTTGAACTCGGAATTACAGGCCTTTGGCTACCGCCAGCTTATAAAGCAACCTCAGGAGATATTTCTGTAGGTTACGATTCCTACGATCTTTTCGATCTTGGCGAGTTTGATCAAAAAGATTGTGTAGCTACCAAATACGGAACTAAAGAAGAATACTTAAGTGCAATTAATGCACTAAAAGCAAGCGGCATAGCAACTATTGCCGATGTGGTGCTTAATCATAAGGCCGGTGGAGATGAGCTGGAAAAGATAAAAGTGCGGAAAGTAAACGACCTGAATCGTAAAGAGTTTATTTCGCCTGTTATAGAAATTGAAGCATGGACTAAATTTACATTTCCAGGCCGAAAAGGTAAATATTCAAGTTTTATCTGGGATTACCATTGTTTCAGCGGGCTCGATTTTGCCGCTAACCTGCAAGAAGGAGGGATTTTTTCAATTCAGAACGAATTTGGAGAGGGTTGGGAAGATGTTCCTTCCAAAGAACACGGCAATTACGACTACCTGATGTTTAACGATATAGAATCAAGAAATCCCGCCGTGAGGCAAGAACTGAAGGAATGGGGCGAGTGGTACTATAACACCTGTGGAATGGATGGTTTTAGAATGGACGCCGTCAAACACATCTCCCATAAATTTTTAAATGAATGGATTGACCATATGAAGAGTACTTTTAAAAGGGAATTCTTTATAGTAGGTGAGAACTGGGTGGTTGATAATGTAGAAGAACTTAAATCTTACATTGAACTTACCGAAGGCCGCATGAAGCTCTTCGATTCGGTATTGCATCAAAATTTATATGTTGCCAGTCAGCAGCGGGAAGCATACGACCTCAGTAATATTTTTGAAGGAACACTTACGTTGATAAATCCATACTTATCAATCACATTTGTTGATAACCACGATTCGCAGCCTTTGCAGGCATTGGAATCATTTGTTGCCCCGTGGTTCCGTCCTTTGGCATATGCACTTATTCTTTTACGTGAGCAGGGCATGCCTTGCTTATTCTATCCCGATCTTTACGGCAGCGCATATAAAGATAAAGACCACAATGGAAACGAAGTAGAAATAGAGCTTTCTGCGGTGTTCGAATTACCAAAGCTGTGTACGGTTCGTAAAGATCTTTCTTATGGTGTTCAGCGCGATTATCTGGATCATCAAAATTGCATAGGGTGGACAAGGGCAGGCGAAGATGAAAATCCAGGTTCTGGTATTGCGGTGCTTATGAGTAACAGTGGTGCAGGAATTAAAAACATGGAAATGGGTGTTAAACACGCCAATAAAACCTTTACAGATGCACTTGGTAACATAACTGAAGAAGTGGTAGTAAATGAAGAGGGATGGGCAGCATTTCTATGTGCCCAGAAAAGTGTTTCAGTTTGGGTGTTAAAAACTGATTAACGCTTTACGTTGCCAACATTGGAATATCCAATTAATTCTTCCCAACGCATACCCGGTTTTTTATAATAGGCAAATACCTGGTACGTATTTAAAGTTTCAAAGAATGAACCTTCAAAAATTGCCTGGTCAATTTTTCCAGTATCCTTGTTTAACCAAACATATTTATAATCATAAAGCCCTTGTTTAAGCAATATGTTTCCGTAAAAACGTTTACGCGAAGATTCAAAGTTAAGCTTACTGGCCTCGTTTAAAACATAATTGTTAAACCTGCCAACAACATAAGCGTCTCCATTAGGAGTAGGGGGTACCGCATTTAAGGTAAACATCACATTCGCGTAATCACCTTCTGTTGGATCATCGCTGCCTTCTTTGTTTCTGATAAAGAAACTACCATTCTCATCAACCAGGTTGCTGTATTTCGCCTTGCTGGTATTGATGTCCGGAAAAAGCACCACGCTTGTGGTTGTATCCTTTATAATTTCCTGCACATTATCGCCTTTATACCGTAAGCTACGGATATCAAACTTTCTGAACTCATTACCTGCCGGGAAATCGTTGCTGTTTACCTCGTTATAAACCAATGTGCCAGGCTTAATAAAGTTCGGTTTTGTATTTATAATTGCCGTCTGCGGATTTCCATTCTGCATCACTATCGCTTTCAAATCCGTATAGGGATTCTGAATAGGCATTTGATGTAAAATAGTAAAGTTGACCTTCTGGTTGCTAAAACGCAGCGATACCTGTGAACTGGCCACTACATCTACGCCAATATTTACCACATTATCTACCACATAAAACTGCTGAGAAATAACCGGTTTTTGCTGGTTACCTTCTTCATACACCTTTAAAATATAGTTGCCCGAAATTTTAGGCCTGATCTGAGTATTCGGTAAAGTCAGTTGGTAATGTGTGTACTTTTGGATAGTTCCAAATGAGTATTTATACTCGGTTATCCTATCCTCACTTAAGCTTTCCAGATAATCTATGGTCGATAAGCGGGATGATTTCCAATCTGAAGTGCAATGTTCAACCGTATACCAGTAATTTTTGCTTCCGGCATTAAGGTCGTCAAATGAAAACACCAATCGTTCATTTGATTTCAGAGCAATTACAGGCAGAGATTGTTCTTGTTGCGAGTTGTAACATTGTACCGTCTTTATTGTAGGTTGGTACACCTTGTTTTCATATACAAATTGCTGATTTTGTGCAACAGCAATTTGTATACTTAACAACAGCAAAAAAAATAATCCTGCAGGTTTTATCATTTACTTTCTAGTTCCATTATTTCAGAAGCGAGGTCTTCCCAGGTATTTTGGGCAGTATCCAACTTATGCTTGGCAGCTAAATATTTTTTATTTGTTTCAGCAAGTTTACCTGCATCCGAATAAATTGCTTCATCAGCAATCTCGGCTTCTATAGACTTAACATCCGATTCAAAAGTTGCAATCTCAACCTCAATTTTTTTCAGTTGATCATTTAGCTTTTTAAGCTGTTGCAAACTGTTTGGAGTAGCAGGTTGTTTTTCTTCTAAGGCCTTTTTAACTTCTTTTACCTCTTTATCAGGTCTTACAGGAACACTGGAAGGTTTTGCAGGAGGTCTTTTGCTATTCCATTCTTCGTATTCAGCATATGTTCCCGGATATTCTTTAATGTCCTTGTCTTCTATGAACCAAATTTTATTAGCAACATTATCTAAGAAATACCTATCGTGAGATACCGCAATAAAAGTACCTTCATATTGCTGTAATGCCTGAATCAGGATGTTTACAGATTGTATGTCAAGGTGGTTGGTCGGCTCATCCAGGATCAGGAAGTTAGAGTCAGTTGTTAGCGATTTAGCTAAAGCAACCCTTGATTTTTCACCTCCCGACAATACACGGATCTTTTTGAAAACATCATCACCGGTGAAAAGAAAACATCCTAATATACCACGCAATTCCGTGTCGGTATGTTTAGGTGCAAAGGCCTGCAATTCTTCAAGAATGGTGTTCTCAAGGTGTAACGACTCCAATTGATGCTGAGCAAAAAATGTAGTAGTAACATTATGACCTGTTTCGCATTTACCTGTAAAGCCTTCGGCACCTGCTATAATTCTAAGCAAGGTCGATTTACCCTTACCGTTAGCACCAATCAAAGCAATTTTATCGCCTTTTTCAATCACGCCTTCTGCATTTTCAAGAATCTCTACATTAGGGTAGCTTTTTGTGGCGCCTTCAATTCTGATTACATGACGGCCAGATGGTTTAGAGAATTTAAACTGGAAGTTTACAGTAGGATTGTCATCATCCACGTCTTCCACACGCTCCATTCTATCCAAGGCTTTCATCCTCGACTGAGCCATTTTAGCTTTAGAAGCTTTTGCTTTAAAACGTTCAATTAAACGCTCTTCCTGCTTAATTTTAGCTTGTTGATTTTTAAATTCTCCTTTTTGAATTTCACCGCGCAGTGCTTTTTCTTCAAGGTAGAAACTGTAATTACCGGCATAAGAAGTTAGTTTTCCTTTGCGCGATTCAACAGTTTTGTTTACTACCTTATCCAGGAAATACCTATCGTGAGAAACAATTACAATAGCACCTTCAAAGGTACCAAGATAAGTTTCTAACCATTTAATAGACGGTAAATCCATGTGGTTGGTAGGCTCATCAAGTAATAAAATATCAGGTGTTTGCAATAGAATTTTGGCAAGCATAACGCGCATGCGCCAACCTCCCGAAAAGGTATTTAGCGGTCTTAACTGATCCTGGGTACTAAAACCCAAACCAGCTAAAATCTCATTAGCTCTATATTCTATATTGTATCCATCTAAAGCTTCAAATTCCTGTTGCTTATCGCTCAGTTTATTTAAAACCTCTTCAGAATAATCTGTTTCTATTTTTTTAAGTAATACCTCAATCTCATCGTGCAATTGGTTCTGGCGTTCAAAAGCCTCCATTGCAACGTGTAATATACTATGGTGAGAATCGTAAGAAAGTAAATCCTGGTTTAAGTAACCTATTTTTAAGTCTTTAGACATAGAAATAGTACCCGAAGAAGGAGCATACTCACCTACTATTATTTTTAAAAGTGTAGATTTTCCTGTTCCATTGGCACCAATTAGCCCAACGCGGTCGCCCGGTTTAATGTGCCAGTTTGCCTCATCATATAAGGCTCTGGAGCCTATCAGGAATGTTAAGTCGTTTATCGAAATCATGTGGCTGCAAAAATACAAACAAATTCCTATCTTCGTCCCATGTACCGTTTAATTAAGCCTATATTTTTTCAATTTGACCCCGAAAAAGTGCATTATTTCGTCGTTAAGCGACTGAAATGGTTTCATGAACACTTTCCGCTTGGCGAAACTATCCTCAGAGGAAGCTTTGATGTGAACATTAAAGGTCTTGAACGCGAAGTTTTTGGTATCAAATTTAAGAATCCTGTAGGCTTAGCCGCCGGCTTCGATAAAAACGGTGAGTACATAGAGGCACTAAGTGATCTTGGGTTTGGATTTATTGAGGTAGGTACTGTAACTCCATTGCCGCAGCCTGGTAACGATAAGCCAAGGATGTTCCGCCTGGAAGATGATAGCGCAATTATCAACCGAATGGGTTTTAACAACAAAGGTGTAGATACACTTGCTGAAAGGCTAAGGCTGTTAAAAAGTAAAAATAGCGATATTGTTGTAGGTGGTAACATTGGTAAAAATAAAAATACCCCAAATGAGGATGCATTAAGTGATTACATAAAATGCTTTGACCGCTTATTTGACGTAGTCGATTATTTTGTAGTAAACGTAAGCTCTCCAAATACTCCGGGATTAAGGGCTTTACAAGAAAAAGAACCATTGATGGAGCTGTTAAATACTTTACAGCAACGCAATAATAAGAATAACATCAGCAGGCCAATTCTGCTTAAAATAGCACCCGATCTTACCAATGAACAATTGGACGATATTGTTGAAATTGTAATGACTACAGGTATCGCGGGAGTAATTGCTACCAACACAACTATAGATAGAAGTAGCCTGCAAAGTCCGGAGCCGCTTAAGAGCGAAATGGGTGGTTTAAGTGGTAAGCCACTAACACATCGTTCTGTTGAGGTGGTTAGGTATTTATCTACCAAGTCAAACAAAGCATTTCCAATAATTGGCGTAGGTGGGATTCATTCTCCTAAAGATGCACGGGATATGCTTGATGCAGGTGCTTCATTAGTTCAACTGTATACCGGTTTCATTTACGAAGGCCCAGGGCTAATCAAAAGGATTTGTAAAGAGCTGTTAAGATAATCCCTTCTCCGGTTTTTGTGCGATCCTAAAACGACATAGGCATGCCTTGTTAATGATAAAGGTCGTTCAGAGTCTTTTCAAAGTCGTTAAGAGTCGTCTGAAAGTCGTTTAAAAAATGAGCATAAAAAAAGCATCCCTGTTTTTCAGAGATGCTCTAATTTCTTTTTAGAAAAGAAACTTATGCTTTAGCAGTAAGTTTTAATAAGACCGCGTTGTTTTTAGCTAACTGATCTGTTGTAGATTGACGTGAACGGCTACCCAATTCGATGTTAGTAGCAAGTTTTAAGTTTTTCACATCTAATTTTGCGAAAGTTTTATTTCTTCTGTCTTTTCTTTTTAATCTGGTAACTGCCATGTTAATCTTTTTTTATTTATTATAAATCTTGAGGTCGAGAGCGGATTCGAACCGCTGTAGGAGGTTTTGCAGACCTCTGCCTAGCCACTCGGCCACTCGACCCTACTGAAATTCAGGCTGCAAAAATAGTAAATAATACTTATTATGCAATTTATTTCTGCAAATTTCTATTAATATCTGCACAAAGAATTGCTGCCGATATTGCAACGTTCAATGACTCAGCCTCTCCAACCCTTGGTATTGTTACCGGATTGGTAATTAAATTTATGATTTCGGGTGTTATCCCTTGTCCTTCATTACCCAAAATCACGATGCCTTCATTTCCCCATTTTGTTTCATAAATACTCGTTCCATTAAGAACTGCACCAAAAATAGGTACTTTAATATCTTTTAAAAATCCAGAAAGTTCTTCGTAATAAACATTTACCCTGCTCAAAGATCCCATTGTAGCCTGTACTGTTTTTGGGTTATAAATTTCAACGGTGTTGTTAGAACATATAATCTGTTTAAACCCAAACCAATCGGCTGTGCGAATAATAGTACCCAGATTACCCGGATCCTGAACTCCATCAAGCACCAAAGAAAATGATCCTTTTAGACTACTTATATCAAAACTGCGGCTTTTAGGGATGTGTACAAGAGCCAGTACACCTTGCGGAGTTTGTAAAGTACTAATCTTATCCAGTTCGGCGTTGTTTATTTCAAATAACTTTATATTTGCAGGCAAATTGGGCAGTAAAGACTGATATTGAGCCAGATAATAAATGCTATGTATTTGGTATGAAGATTGAATAAACTCTACAATAGATTTTATACCTTCAATAATAAATATCCCATTTTCTTTACGGTACTTTTTTTGATGTAACGATTTTATAAACCCTATCTGAGATTTTGAAAGCATACTATAATAATAAAAGGAATGTCCATTTTCATGCAATATTACTATTTATTCTGGTTTTTGTTACGGGATGCTCCTCAACAAAATATATTGCGGACTACCAATCTATTGTTAAAAATGTAGAAATTGACAGCATAGATAAAGCTTTTGAGGAAGAAGCACTCAATTATATTCAAAAAGATATCAGGCCCACATCTACAATTGGTATCAATGTTATTATTTATAACATGTTCAATACTAAAGATGGCCGTTATAAAACTTCCAATATAAAACCGCTTGGTACGCCTCCTCCAATTCTTGATAGTGCATTGGTAGAGATCTCCCGCGGTCAAATTGAAAGATTTCTGATGAGCAAAGGGTATTTTATGGCGAAAGTAAAATCAGAGATAAAGGTTAAAAAGAAACGTGCTGATGTTTTTTTTAAGGCAAGTCCGGGGCCTGTTTTTCATGTCAATAAAATAAAGTATGAAATCGCTGATGAACTTGTTAATAAATTCTACATGGAAAGTAGGGCCGCTGAAACTTTTCTGAAAGAGGGGATGAGGTATGATGATGATTCTTTAGCCCACGAACGTGATCGAATCTATACTGTGATGAAGGAGAAGGGCTATTTCGATTTCGCGAGGCCATACGTAAAATACGAGGTCGATTCGAACTTAAATTCCAGCAAGGCTAATGTTACTCTGATTATAGATAACCCTCAGGATAAACCCAAGCATGAGCAGTTTTATATTGGTGAGACCAACGTAATTATTGCCCCAAATGCAGATGGTTTTCCTGATACGCTTAACATGAACGATAAGGTTTTTAGGGGTTTAAGGTATACCGACCTCTCTAAAAAGTTTCGGAGGAATCCTATAGTACGGTATAACTTTCTTCATCAGGGCGAGATTTATAATATCTACAATGAGAACCTTACCTATGATCGTATGTATGAGCTTAACGTTTTTAAAAATGTTAAGATAGATTATAACAGGCCAAAAGACAGTGTCAATAAAGTGTTCCCGGTTATCCAGTTAATTCCTCAAAAAATAATGAGCAACCGGGTAGAGGGGGAGGTGCCTTTTAATGCCGGTACTGTTGGTTTTACTTTATCAAATACGTATACAAACAACAACATGTTCCGCGGGGCCGAACGATTTGAATTTCAGGTTAAAGGAGGACTGCAATCCAGAATTGGGCAGGGGAATTCAATATTCAAGGATATTTATCAGCGCGATTTTTCAATTAGTGCTAATCTGACCGTTCCCAGATTAATGTTGCCGTTTATTACTGCCAGACCGGGCAGAAGAGGTGGTATGCCACATACCATATTCTCTACCAGTTACGTATATGCACAGCAAAAAAGTTTTTTTGAACGCCATGTATTTCTTAGTTCGCTAACTTACGAATTTGTAGAATCGAAATCTAAATACCATTCTGTGACCCCTTTAAACTTTGAGTATAGATTTGGAGGACTTCTTTTTGATGCTGAAGATCCAAATAATAAAGGAGAGTTACTTAAGAATTTTTATAATCTTTTATTGTTAGACAGAAGAGATATCACCCTTGGTATCAAATACACATATTCCCTAAATGCCGATAAACTGCTGACAAATGAAAGCTTTATTTATTTTAGGGGAAGCATGGATTTAGCTGGTAACATGTTACAACTGGCAACAAGTCTTACTGGTAATAAAGCTAATCTGAAAGATAGTGTATATGCTACAATATTTGGATTGCCGTTTAACCAATATATGCGGCCGGAGATAGATTTGCGCTGGTATAAAAACCTTGGGGGAGAGAAACAGTTTGTTGCCCGTTTAAACAGCGGAATTGGCTATGCTTATGGTAACTCTAATTCGGTCCCGTTCGAGAAATTGTTCTTCGCAGGAGGTTCAAGCGGCATTAGGGCCTGGCAGGCCAGAACCCTGGGGCCTGGAAATTATGATAGGGGAAAGGCGCTTGATACTGATACCTTAAGAAGAGCATTATATGGCCTTGATCAGCTTGGCGAGCTGCATATTGAGGCGAATTTAGAATACAGATATAAACTCTTGAATAAGTTTTTTGGAGCCAAATTGAAAGGTGCTGTGTTTTTAGATGCCGGTAACGTATGGAATGTGACCAGAACCGGTACGCCATCTACCTATTTTGATTTCAAAAAACTGGGCAGTCAAATTGCCCTGGGCACTGGTATGGGTTTCAGGTACGATGTGCAGTACTTTGTATTTAGGTTTGATGTGGGTTTAAAACTTAAAGACCCACAGTTTGAAGGTTCCGATCAATGGATGTTCAAACGATTCTTTACTGGAAATAAGAAGTTTAAAGACGATTATTACCTTACCCATAGTCCGGAAAGGTATCGCTTTGTGCAATACAATTTTGGTATAGGAATGCCTTTTTAAGCGCTCTGCTTAAAACATTCGCTTTAAGCCATCAAATATAGTCTCGAAGAAAGTAGACAGGTTTAAACCGTTGCTGTGATTAAAGTAGATGAATATTAAAAGGATAATCACTGCAGCTATAATGAACTTCCTAAATGCAAAAGCCAAAAAGATGATCAGTGCAGGGAATAATATTAACCACATACTGTTGATCACATACGGAGTTAAGGTGCCGTCCTTTTTATGAACATATAAAAGTTTGCTGTGGGTGCCAGTATCGTTCTGATGTTTTATATATACAAAGGCCGACCGTTCCAATTGTAATGGCAGCACACCAACACCTCCATTAAATTTAATAGGCTGGGTAAAACCGCTTACACTAAAAGTGTAAGTGCCATTAATCTTTTCTATAGGTATATCTAAAGAATCAGCTGCTATAATGGCAAGCTTGCTGTTTTTGAGCAGGCTCTCTTTAACTATAAAATTATTGATGTCTGCATTTTGAGCAAAGCCGGAAACACACATTACCAACAGCAATATCAACAAATATATTCTTCTCATTCTATAGATCGTTTATTGTAAATCAGATACCCCAAATGTAGTAAAACCCCGTTTCTTTTTATCGGGTCGTCATATAAATTGTAACTAAAACTTATAGGCCCAACCGGGGTATGGTACACCAGCCCTGCAGTTGCCGCATACTGCCATTTGGTAAGCGGTTTCATACGGTCTATTCCCTGGAAGCCTACCTTCTCAAACTTCTGATATGGCAAAAACACATAACCTTCAACTCTTAAGTCAAGATTTCTTTTAATGCTGTATACGTTTTTAATTCCTCCTGCAAAGTAACTGGTGGCCCTAAAGTTTTCTAAAAATACAGATCTGCTGTCTTGCAATGGATAAAATGCAGGCGAAGCAAGTATAGTAGAGTAGTAGTTAGAAAATAAAGGCTGGTTTGAAATTACAGCTTCGAGTAGGTATCCTAAAGAATATTTATGTTTTGCGAGGAAGTAATTTTCATCGCTAACCTTTAAATTGAACCATTGCCGGTATTTTCTGTTTACTTCAGTTTTGCTTGCCACAAGTTCCGCAGATTCTGTTAAACCGTCGGTAATGTTGCCGGGTGTGTAGCTCTCTCTCCCTGCAAAATAATTCAGACTTAACAGGAAATTACGGCCCTTATTGGCGTATTGCTTGCGATTAAAGGTGTACTGTTCAAAAGCAAAGGTAGATCTGGAAGCATTGAACACAGTTTTGTCTAATTTATTCCCAATCTCAAAGGTGTTATTCGGACTATAGCCATCGTAATTGTTAATAAAGGCAGTATTCAGTGTTACCTTGGTATTCCGGTTTAGCGGAAAACCGATCTTTAAATCTATTTTTCTATCTGTCTGCTCAATATATGTAGGATGAGGGTTTTCAATAAAAATAGAACTGGTTTTATAGTAGTCAAAGTGATTATAGGTCATTTCCATAGCAAGGAATAATGGTAAACGAGAAGGATAATCTATCCTTCCATTTACTTGTATAGATTCGTAAAACCGCCCCGAATATAAGTTAGTGCCAAAAGTATACGATTTCTGGTTTAGGTAGTTGTACTGCATTCCAAGAAATACATTACTGATTGGTCGGGTGGATATGTTCCCCCCAAAGTCAATTTTAAAGCTTTTTTGTGGTTTGGCTACAATTTCGAAATTATAACTGTCCGACACCGGGTTGTACGTTATCTTGGGGTAAATGGTTTCAAAGGTTTCATCTGCTACAAGTTTGTAATAGCCTTGCTTAATATCATCAAGGTCAAAGGTGTTTTGATCTCTTTTGAAAAGACGCTCGATGTATTTTTTTTGCTGAGCATTTACTCCGGATACGGTTACGCCGCTAAAAAGCAGGTTGGGTTTTTTATTGTTGAACTGAGTTCTTTTAATCATCAGATCTCCTGTGGTTATGCGTCTGCTTATCTTTTTCTTGATCTGGTCCATATCGGCAATGGTTGCATCATAGCCTTGTTTTATCAGTTCCTCTACCGGGTTGAAATTGGTTGAAGTATACCCCCTTAGGTTTGGCTGGATATAAATACCATTTGGGCCAATAAGGGTAGAGTCTGATTTAGAAAGAAACATAAAAACCATTAGGCGGTTCATTAACCGCTCATCATTGTTTTTAGGGTATTCATTGAAGTTTTTTGAAGATACATTTGAGCCAATAATTACATCAGGATTAAAAGTATCTCTCATTACATCGGCCGGAAAATTATTATACAGACCGCCATCAAAAACGTACTTGTCGTCTAATTTTATAGGTCGGTAAATCAAAGGGACAGTCATGGTTGCTCTAACGGCATCGGCTAAACTGCCTTTTTTTACGGTTATGCTATTTTGCGACAACACATCAGATACCATGCAGCGGTAAGGGACAAACAGATTGTCGAAATTATCTTTTGAAATAGCTGATGCCTGGGCAAAGAGCTCTAGCAGGGCGAAGTTTAAAGGGATATCATTTACCAGATTTGACCTGAAATTGAATCTTAAATTAGAGTCGACAGAGAGCTTTGCTGTAATTATTGAGGGGTTAATGTTTTTCTTCTGAAAGAAGAAGCTGTAATCGCTCTTGAATCTTCCGCTTACCCAATCCTGAAAATTGCTGCTTAAAGCTATTTTCTCTATTTCGGTTGGCGAATACCCCGCTGCATACATTGCACCAACAATGCCACCCATAGAAGTTCCGGTAATGTAATCAATTGGGATATTGTTTTCTTCGAGTGCTTTTAATATGCCTATGTGGGCAAGCCCCTTGGCCCCACCGCCACTCAGTACCAAGCCTACCTTTTGCGCATTTACATTTAATGCGGTTATAAATAGAAAAAGGAAGAGTAATCTTTTTATAAGCATGGCTCATAAAAATAGGAGTTTTATTTCATAAAGGCGATCTGATTAATCAGTTTAACGAAAATATGCTGTAGGTTAAAATGGTAGCAAAGCCGACCCATAATATATACGGAATGAAGAGTAAACCTGCAGTTTTGTCAATTTTATAGAATACCATTGCGTTTATAATGATGACGAGCAGCAGGGCAATGATTTCAAAAAGTGCCAGCCCAATTTCGTGGGCGTAAAAGAAAAGGAACGACCACATTACATTTAAAACAAGCTGTATAAGATATATTGCAACTGTACGATTGAAATGTTGAACTTCTTTTCTTTTTAACCAAACCAGATAGGCGGCAATTCCCATTAAAATAAAAAGGGTAGTCCATACCGGTGGAAATACCCAATTCGGTGGGTTAAAAGAGGGTTTATTTAGGGTTACGTACCATGTTTTAACATATTGAGAAGTAAACCATGCGCCGATAGCACCCATAGCTAAAGGAATAGCAATATTAATAATAAAGGCAAATGGTTTAAATCTCATGTTCTGTTAAATTGTTGTGCAATGTTACAAGTTAATTTTCTTTAACAACAATCATCCAGCCTTTGTTTTTTGTTACCGGGATCTCATCTATTGCAGCAAAAGTTTTTGAGGGTTGAAAGTTCTTAATCTCAGGGGCAGTTATTGTTGCCTTTGCCGGGTCAATTCCCAATGCTTTCCAGTCTATGCTCAGTTTTATTTTTGTATCCTCTTTAGCCCAGCTTGCAAGTGCTATCAGCACACTTTTGTCTTTCTTATAAATGGTTGCCAATACATCAGGGTTGTTGGTTTTAACCGGATTGTTTTCTACCCAATAGCCGATCATTTTAGTGCCCTGCATACCAAAATCATCCCAGGCTTTCCATATTGCACGAGGGTCTGCGCCATCGCTCCATGGCATGCGGTTAGTCATTCCGTAAACCATTCCGCGCCATGCGTTACCACCGTCTTGCAGCATTTCGCCCATTAGCCCGAATGGTATGCCCGAAGATTCTGTTAAAAAGAAATCAGGAGTGCTTTTCTCGTAGTCGAAATACTCACCAAACCATAAACGGTTTAGATAAGGGAAATGCTCCATATATAGGTTTGCACTGTTGTTAAAGCCATCGCTTTTATTGTATTGGTTTGCCGAGTGCAGGTCTATAATGCCAGGATGTCCGTTTTGGGTAAGTACACTTTTTACGCGTTTCATTGTAGTTCTGTCGAAAGCTACATCATCCAGATAGAGCCCGTCTATGCCAACATTATTAACCAGCCAGTTCATGCCTTCAACATAATAGTTGTGCCAGCGGCTCATTCCACTATTCACAACAGCTGCATCTTTTATTTCGGGTACATACCATGCCGCTATGTAATCTTCGCCAAGGTGTTCCTGTAACCAGGAATAGCCACCGCCTTTACCTGGCGAGTAAATTTCGTGACCCAAGCTGCGCAATGGGAATGTCTCGTAAGCACTGTTCGATAACTCGCGGACCGTATTGTAAATTTTAACCTTAAGCCCCTTTGAATGTGCTTCATCAATATAGGTTTTCATTTCCTTGTGGGCAATAAAAGGGTAATTGATGAATGGATTAATAGGCGTAGCATGGTGTATGTTTATTAGTGTTGCACCTGTTGCTTTAATGGTGTCCAGATTGTTGTATTTATGATAAAAGCGGTTGCTCCACTGAAAGTCGGTATTGATTGGGTGGAAAGGAGTGATTAGTAAAGTGAAGTTGTAATATAACGTATCGCCCTTTTTCATCAGGCGTTCTCCGCTGTAATTGTCGGCCAGAATGGCCTGTCCTTTTTTAGCGATTTTAATACCGCCTTTACCTTCGTTGCCCCATGATGTTGGCAATAGCAAAGGTTTCTGTAAATAGAAGTTTGTATTTAAAGGACGTACATAATGATTGTCTCTTAGTGAATATTGTAAACCTGCATTTACATCGCCTATCCAGGCGCCATCCTGGTTTTTGTTGGCTACATCCCATTTCCAGTTTAAGGAATCCGGGCGATAACCACCTTTCTGACCAAGGCCCATCATGTATTTAGCAGCGGTTGGGGTGAAGGGAAGATGCAAGCTGATGTTGCTCAGTTTAATATCATTTACAGCGATGAATTTAACTGTATACGATACAAAACCATCAAATTCAAGTGAGGCATTTACCTCCATGTTTAAACTGTCGGATGTGCTTTTTGAAGTCCACTTTGCAATGCCCGGCTGCTTATCTGTAAAGGTAATTTCGGAAGTTTTAAATTTAATATCTTTATGGTTTGGTCTAGTTACATGAAAATGAACAGGCTCGGTAAGGATGTTTTTTGGAGTGGCCGATAATTCTGTCATCTCCGGTGTAAAGAATGTTTGTATCTGAGCAGGTAAGCCGTCCTGATTTATGGTGAACTTTCTGCCCAGCAGAGAAATGGTTTTGTCGTTTATAACAAGAGGAATGTAAGGAGCAATAACCTCATTTTTCTCTGCCATGGTTGAATTTAACCATTTAAGTCGGGTTTGTTTTTGCGGTTCATTTATACCTCCATCTGCCAGGACAGTGTTGTTTACTGTTAGCACAATCCGGATAATTGTACTGGCCGAGCCTTTGGCGCTAACAGTTGCTGTACCTGTATAAATACCTGCGCTAATGTCTTTAGGGATATCAGCAAGTATCCATAAGGCCTGAACTTTGTTTTTGGCTACGTTTACAGTTTTATGTAACGGGCTGCCATCCCAGTTAACGCCATCGGTATTTAAACATGAAAAAGCTTTTGCAGAAATGGATTTGCCTGCCTTATTTTTTAGATCGCTGAAGGTAACTTTAACATCATTAATATCTTTTTTTACCGGATAAATACCGAGCTGATAGGTGTAGTTTTCTCCTTTAGATGCTGTTCCGGAGAAAGCGTTCTTTAATCCTTTTGTGATCCATAACTGAGGCAGATCGTCCTGCATTTTTATAGGATTAACCCTGTCTTCAGTAAAAACAAGATAGTCTTTTTGTGGATGTTGTTTAATCAGGTTTTTAGTTTCTGCTGCGGTAGCAATTACTTCCATAGGGTAGAAACTGCTCATTGCATTAATTGCCTCTATGCGTACAAGTTTGGCAGGTACAGCGTTTGCGGTTGATTTTGGCCACTGACTCTCAGCTGTCGGAGCCTTTCTATACTGAGCATTTGGGTAATTTGAACGTCCTTCTACCTGGTACGGCATGTAGTAAACATAATAAGTGCCGGCTCCTGAGGTTGGCTCAAAATAGATGGTCCCTTGTTCTCTGCTGATGTTTGCCGCCTTTACATCTGTGATTCTGCTGTTGGTTTTTGCATCAACCACCCAAATATCCTTAAGCTCGGGATGGGTGTCTCTTCTTCGCCATTCGATAGTTGCTTTTGCTACATTTCCAGCTGCGCTTACCGTTAGTACAGCTCTATGGTTCCCCAGAGAGTCGGGATTCCAACTGTCGTTTCCGGTACCGTATTTAATTTGTTGAGCGCTAACTCCTGTAATCAGGAATAAGATGAAAATGAGTACTAAAGATGGTTTCATTGTGTGTTTTAGATTTAATGGTAAAAGTAACCATTCTGTTAATAGACTGGTAATATTTCAGATTTCCTATGCAAAACGTCTTTTTTTTAAAATAAAAGATGGAAGTTTGTTTTCTTGAATAAATTAAGTTTAAATGAGCGATAAAAAAGGATTTACAACCACCATACTTCATTCAGACCGTCTTTTGAAACCAGAATTCGGTGCATTACATCAACCTGTTCATAACGCAGTAACCTGGGGATACGATGATGTCCAGGGCTTGGTAAATGTTTTTCAAAACAAAACAAAGGGTTATGCTTATTCCCGTCAGGGCAATCCAACAACAACTGCACTTGAGCATAAAGTAACACAAATGGAACAGGGTCTTGCTACTGTTTCTTTTGCTACCGGAATGGCTGCCATTTCTTCTACCATACTGGCTTTAATAAAAGCAGGCGACCATATTATTGCAAGTTCATACCTTTTTGGTAATACCAGAAGTATTATGCAGACATATATGGAGATGGGCCTGAGCATCTCTTTTGTTGATGCAACTGATGTTCAGAATATTAAAAATGCCTATCAGGAAAATACCAGAATGGTATTTGTAGAAACCATTGCAAACCCTGCTACCCAAATATCAGATCTAGGTGCTATAGGTGATTTTTGTGAAGACAAAAAATTGATCTATGTAGTAGATAATACAATGACATCACCTTACTTGTTCCGTCCGGTTGCAGTAAAGGCTAGTCTTATCATTAACTCTTTAACAAAATATATTGGCGGTCATGGTAATGCATTAGGTGGAAGTGTAACTGATACGGGCTTATTCGATTGGCTTAGCTTTCCTAACATTGCACCAATAATCCGCGAGCAGATCCGTCCGGAAATGCAGGGAATGACGCAAATAAGAAAAAGAGGTTTACGTGATGGTGGTGGCACGCTTGCTCCTGAAGCAGCGCATAGTATTTCTGTGGGTTCTGAAACTATTGCTTTAAGGCTTGAACGTGCTTGCAGTAACGCGGCTACACTTGCAGAATTTCTGGATAAGCATTCTTTAATCAGTAAAGTTTATTATCCTGGATTGAAAAGTCACCCTCAGCATGAACTTGCTTCAAGCTTGTTCCATCGCTATGGCGGATTACTGAGTTTTGCACTAGTTGATGGCATCGATTGCTTTAAGTTCCTGAATGAGCTTAAACTGGTTATCAAATCAAGCAACCTTGGTGATACCCGTACACTTGCAATTCCCGTTGCTCATACCATATTCTTCGAATTAGGTAAAGAAAGACGGGATGAAATGGGAATCCCTGATTCTATGGTTAGATTGTCTGTAGGTATTGAAGATACAGAAGATCTTATTGGGGATTTCAGTGCTGCTTTTGAGGCCGTTTCCAATTAATAATTGTACAAAAGAAATAGAATGAATAGAATAATAGCGTGCTTGTGTTTAAGCATTTTCATCTGTTTTGCAGCGAGTGCACAACAGAATAAGATTTCAGGAACGGTTAAAGACGCTAAGGGAGTTCCTGTTGATGCAGTAACGGTACAGGTATTAAATACAAATTTAAGTACAGTTACAGATTTGACAGGTGCTTTTGAACTTGTTAATGTTCCCTCGGGCAAAGTAAGTTTAAGGTTCAGCGCGGTGGGTTATGCAGCAATAAATAAACTGGTAACCGATGATAACAGGAGCCTGAATATTACTTTAGAAGATGCCGGGTTGAAGTTGGATGAAGTAATTGTTTCTGCACAGAAAACTGAAGAAAATGTTCAGAATATACCTTCCAGTATATCTGTTTTTTCATCAGCAAAAGTGAATGATTACAGGATACAGAACACCAGAGATTTGTCGGCTATTGTTCCAAATCTTTATAGCAGTAACCCTGGTGATGGAAGGAATGTAACCTCAATAAGAGGTATTACTACAACTTCTTACGATCCGGCGGTAGCTACATATATTGATGGTGTAAATCAATTTGGATTGGATACATACATTTCTTCTCTGTTTGATTTAGAACGGATAGAAGTATTGCGTGGCCCTCAGGGCACTTTGTATGGCAGAAATGCAATGGGTGGGGTAATTAACATTATCACCAAAAAGCCCGCAAATTATACAACTGGTTTTGCAGGTGTTGATTTCGGGAATTATGGTCAGCAGCGTTATAGCGCAGGTATCAGAACTGCTCTAATTAAGGATAAGTTGTTTTTTGGTGCAGCAGGTCTGGTTAACAGGCAAAGTGGATTTTATACCAATGAGTTTAACAATAAAAAATATGATCGTTTACATGGCTACCTGGGAAATTATTATCTGAAATTTCAGGGCAGTTCAAAGTTTGATTTAACTTTAAATGTAAAACATAATGAGAACCGTAATGACGGAACATTTCCATTAGTGGCTTCTGTTGAGGATGCATTAAGTAGCCCTTTTAAAGTAAACCAGAATACGTTAACAAAGATGTTTGATAACTTGTTTAACGCTTCATTGTCTGCAAATTATGCTGGTGATGGTTTTAATTTTACTTCTCAAAGTGCTTATCAGTCTAACTACAGGTATTATGATAAACCCATAGACAGTGATTTTTCACCGATCGATGGAATTTCTCTTATTAATAACTATGGTAAGGACTGGAATAAAATACAGGTTTTAACTCAGGAGTTCAAGTTCAGTTCTCCTTCATCGTCTACTTCAAAGCTTAAATGGGTAGGAGGCGTGTATGGCTTCTATCAGAAAAACCCGGTAAAACAAGGCTTGTCTTTTGGTGAAGATGCGGAAATGGTAGGGTCTATGCCTGGTCTTAATATCATAAGTATTAACAAAGGGAAGGGCTTTGGCTTAGCTGCTTTTGGGCAGGTTAGCTATGCAATAACAGATGAGTTGTCGGCCACTGCCGGTTTACGTTATGATTATGAGCATAAAAAGCAAGGGGTATATGGAGAGATGTTAATGCCTGGCGAGACGCAGCCTATAGTTGAACAAAAAGATACCAGCGCAACTGCTACTTTCAACGCATTATCTCCTAAAGTTAGTCTTGCTTATTTGTTTGTGGCTGACCATAGCCTTTATGCAACTTACAGCAGAGGTTTTCGTGCTGGCGGTCTTACACAAATCGGTTCCGACAGAACTGCAAGACCTTTAGTGGCCTACAAACCAGAATATGGTAATAATCTGGAGTTTGGATCTAAAAATACCTTTTTCGATCAACGCTTAAGCGTTAATGTTGCCGCTTTTTATGTTAGACTTACAGATGCACAAATACCTGTACTGATCTTGCCAGATGCAATAACAATAACCAGAAATGCAGGAAAATTAAGTAGTAAAGGTGTTGAGGTTGAACTTTCGGCCAGACCTGTTAAAGGACTAAGCGTTGATTATAACTTTGGCTATACTGATGCAAAATATAAATCATTGAGTTTGCCGGTAGATAAGGAGGTTGTGAATTTTGATGGCAACAAACAGATCTACACACCGGAAATGACTTCTATGCTTGCATTGCAGTACGGCTATCAAATTGAAAACCTTAATAAGCTGAATTTGATTGCACGAGGTGAGTGGGCGTATACAGGAGATCAATTTTTTGATCTTCAAAACCGGTTTGAGCAAAAAGGCTATCATCTGTTCAATGCAAAAATTGGTGTTTCTAATAAGAGATTTGACGTGTTTTTCTGGGGAAGAAATTTGAGTGATAAAACCTATGTAGATTATGTTTATGATTTCGGTGCTGCCCATTTGGGTAATCCGAAAACATATGGAATTTCACTGGCAGGAAGGTTTTAAAGGTGATTCTTAAGTGACCGTCCAGGCGCTACCGTCATCTCGAACGCATGTGAGAGATCTCTTGAATCATGTTTAAACAAGAGATCTCTCACATGCGTTCGAGATGACGACAGCGTTTCAGACGATCGCCTAAATTATTTCTTTTGCTGAGAAAGGAAAGTAACAAGTGAAGCAAGTTCATCGTACGACAATGAATTGGCTAAACCCGCTGGCATCATAGATGAATCCATTTCTTTGCGCGATAAGATATCGCTTGCTTTAATAGTGAAAACTTCACCGGCAATATTACGCATCACAACCTTAGCAGCTGTTTCTTCAGTAATAAAGCCCATATAAGTTTTATCTCCCTTAGCAGAGATCATCACTGTAGCAAATCCTTGCGAAATTGAAGCACTTGGTTTAAGGATAGACTCAGCAATTTGCTCACGATTCATAATAGAACCGATTTGGCCCATAAATGGTCCTTTCATTTTTTCGCCTTTGCTGATGCTATGGCAGGCAATACATCCCTGACGGGTAAATAATGCTTTACCTTTAACCGCGTCACCTTCTAATTTATTGATGGCCAATAAAACATCCTCAATAGATGATTTACCAACCTGGCCTTTTTGATTCTTAATCTTTTCAAGATCTACTTTAGGCTCTTCGGTAGCAGCAACTTTTTCTTCGGTAGCAAATGCAGTGATATCCATACGATTGCGGGCATCTAAGTCTGCGAAAAATTGCTTGCCGCTGGCACCTTTTTTCTCTGATTCTCCTACAAGGAATTTCTCTATGGCCGGAGAACCTTCCCATAATACTGCTTTATAGTATGGACCGTGAGAATCTGGTCTTGTACCCCACCACCATGACGCATCATAAGCATCTTCTTTCTTATAAAGTCGAGCCAATGTTGTCAGGATTTGTGTTTTAAACTTTTCGTCATTCGATTTCTGATACGCATCAATTAATGCATTAACCGCTTTTTGATCATGCATATAACGTAAAGCCCACAATGCAAGCGTTGAATTTTCACCATTAATTGCTGCTATAGTAGCATCCACAGCTTTAAGGTTTATTAATGCCTGTACAGCTAAGTGAGGTTGAACAATAGCGGGATTAGGAGTAGCATGAGGACCCTCTACATCTTTAGCAGGTTCTACAAATGATGCAGGAACTTTGGTTTGTAATAGGGCAGTGGCAGTTTCTACATGTCCTAAACGACCTAGTCCTATTGCAGCAACAGCTTGAACACGTGGAGAAGGATCTTTAAGTCCCTCTAAAAACGGCTCAGTTGGAACATTTTGTAAGTTGTTTTTGCGATCTGCAAGTGTTTTCAATGCGAACTCTCTCATCGCATCTTCTTTTGTAAATGCTAATAAAGCAGGGATTCCATCAACACCAGCAGCTTGTGCATAAGTGTAAATACCAGCAACACGTGCATATAAAGGAAGTTTTTTGTCGGAAGCAATTTTTAAAGCAGCTGCAGTAGCTTGTTTGTTCGAACGGTTAATCAGCTCCTGCGAAGCAGCTAAACGGGCTACTGCACTGGCTGATTTAAGCAATTCTGCTAATTGTTTAACAGAGGCTTTTTCAACATTTGGGAATGCTTTATATGTCCAGTTGTTTGGTACTGCACGAACTACATAACCTTTACTTGGGCTACCAGAATAACCTGCGCCATCCCATGCAGAAAGGTAAAGTCTGCCCGATCCGTCAACATCTAAATCTGTGATTTGAGGAAGTTTAATAAACTCTTCTTCTTTTTGGGTGAAAGTAGGCCCATCAGGTGTAACTCTATGGATATAGAGCATGCTTCTTCCCCAATCAGCCATCATTGGAACGTTGTTGTATTTTTCAGGCCAGGTTGGTTCGCTCATAAATAAAGCGCCGGTACCTGAACCTCCACCAACATCTACTAATGCCGGTAATATTTCATCAGTAAAGTGTTGAAACAAAACAGGATATCCATATTCTCCAGATTGGATAAAATGCGAAAAGCGAACATTCCATCCACCACCATCATTGGTGTTTTCTCTTGTGAAAACATTCATGTACGGATCAATAGCCACATCATAAACGTTACGCGTTCCATGAATAAATATTTCCATTTCGGTGCCATCAGGGCGCACGCGGACAATACCACCACCAAGCATGGTTAGTTTTTTGCCAGAACGATCTACTGCATTATGAAATCCAAAATCACCAACAGAAATGTAAATCCAACCATCTATACCCATTCTGATTCCATTTGTAGCGTGGTCTGTTCCACGTTCCTGAATGTATTTAGTATTACTAAGGTTTTCAATTAGAGGTTTTGCAGGACCATCAGCCTTTCCGTCACCATCTTTATCTTCAAAAACTACCAGCGCCATTCCTGTAGCTTTACCAGTTTCTTTAGAGAAGGTTGTGTGTAATACAAAGACCTTATCGCCTTGCACGATAATACCACGAGGGTTATCAACCATTGCAAATTCTACATGCTGGTCCATTTTACCATCGTTGTCTTTATCAACAAGTTTAAGGATACGGCCTTTGCCCGGATCTTTTCCTAATGATCCGATCATATCAACACCTACAAAAACTTCGCCTGTTGCAGCAACAGCCAGACAAGCGGGACTTGGTGTAACATCAGGGCCGGCAAACGGCGTAATTGTTAATTCAGGAGGGTCAAAAGAGGTGGTTTTTGGTTCGCCCACGAAGCTTTTTATTCCCAGGAATAGTATCAGGGAATAAATAAGGCTTAAAGAAAATTTAATCATTTGTGTATTCTATTAAGTGTTTACTGTAAGTGTGTTATTGTTTTGCTACTCTTTTTTCTGCCATTAGTTTTTGAACCACTTCCTGTAATTTAGCAGGGCTCTTGGCATACTTTTCTAAATTGATGATTTCAACTTTTCTGAAATCTACCGGATGGCTTTCGCTTTGTAATGAAATAGAACCGCCTTTTAAAAGCTGGCCCTCTGCAGCACCGCCAACAGGGTCTAACTGTGGTCTGGTGTAGCGTAATACCTCTTCGCCATTCACATAGTGAACCACTAAAGAGTCTGCAAGTACAAGAACTTCAACGCGTACCCATTGATCGCCATTGAAAGTTTTTGAGTTAGATTCAATACAATGGGTTTTGATCACTTTGCCGTCTTTTACAAATTGAGTACCAGGGGTACATAGGTTTGCAGTTGAGCGTTCGCCATTGCCAGCGCCGCCCAATAGCTGAACTTCTATAGAGTTAGGGAAATCCTGATCTTTTTTCATCGTAGCAGGATCCTGACCATGGATCATGATGCCGCTGTTGCGGTATGCCCATCCCGGACCGCCTTTTACTTGATCTCCAACAAAACGATACTCTACTCCTATAAGATAATATGAGTAAGGTTTTTTGTAAAACAGGTGACCATATTGCTCATCAAATTCTGAATATTTGTCATATCTAACCTGAATGTTTCCGTCTTTAACACTAAAAGTATTTCCGTAATTGTCATTCAGATCATGCTTTCTTATTTTTACATCCCAGCCATTTAAGTCCTTTCCATCGAACATTTGTTCCCATTTTGGGCTTGGTGAGGATTGCTTAACTGAGCAGCCAAAGAAAATCAGGGGTAAACTCAGGGCAATTGCTACCCTGAACATTGTAGAAATGAAGTTTTGTTTCATTATTGTGGTTTATGTGTAGGTTTTTCATTGTAAACTTAGGAATAATCTTTTTTAGATAAAGCCACTTTGTTGTTTCGACCTGTTTTTTTATTAAATTTTTTCAGTCTCGTAGGTTTTTGGGGCTATTATGTTCATCATGTTACAATTACAATATTGCAGCGCCTATCTTTTTTTTATACTTTGGGCCTTTTAACCGAACCTAACCTATTGTGCGAATTAGCCTCTTTTTACTTGCTTTCTTTTTCTGTTTATCTGTTTCAGCTCAAAAAAAAAATGATGCTTATCAGTTACATATCAATAAAGCTTCGTCGACCATTAAGATAGATGGGGAATTAGATGAGCAAGCCTGGCAAGATGCCGACGTAGCATCAGATTTCTACATGATCCTGCCAATGGATACCAGTTATGCCAAAGTGCGTACTGATGTGCGGATGACCTACGATCAGCAGAATCTTTACCTTTCAGTAGTAAACTATAACGGGGCACCCGGCCCTTATATGGTAGAATCTCTGCGCCGTGATTTTTCCTTTTTAAAAAACGACAACTTTATTATGTTCATGGATCCATTTGATGATCAAACCAATGGTTTCGCATTTGGTGCCAATGCTGCGGGCGCACAATGGGATGGCCTAATGTATGATGGCGGTAAGGTAGATCTGAGCTGGGACAATAAATGGCAATCTGTAGTAAAGAACTATCCCGATAAGTGGGTTTTTGAAGCTGTAATCCCATTTAAAAGTATCAGATATAAGAAAGGTATTACAAAATGGGGGATAAACTTCGGCAGAAATGATCTGAAAACTACGGAAAAAAGTAGTTGGGCACCTGTACCAAGACAGTTTCCATCAGCTTCCTTAGCTTATACCGGTACGCTGGTATGGGATATGCCACCGCCAGACCCAGGTACTACTGTTTCTCTAATCCCGTATGCACTTGGTGGCGTTATTAAAGATTATGAAACGGATAAGCCATCAACATATCGTAAGGATATAGGACTAGATGCTAAGGTGGCTATTACCTCTTCCCTAAACCTTGATCTTACCGTAAATCCTGATTTTTCGCAGGTAGATGTAGATAAACAAGTCACTAATTTAGATAGGTTTGAGTTATTTTACCCTGAAAGAAGGCAGTTCTTTCTGGAAAATGGAGACCAGTTTACCAATTTCGGGTATGCAGGTATTCGACCTTTCTTTTCCCGCAGGATAGGCCTGGGGGTACCCATTAAATTTGGTGCACGCTTAAGCGGTAAATTAAACAAGGATTGGAGGCTGGGCATTATGAATATGCAAACAGAGAAACAGAACTCTACTGCTTTGCCCGCTCAGAATTTCACGGTTGCAGCCCTGCAGCGTCGTGTATTTGCCCGCTCTAATGTTGGCTTTTTATTGATCAATAAAGAATCTTTAAATTATAATCCAAGTGATCTGGCACCGGGCACAGCTACTTATTCCCGTTACAACAGGAACTTTGGGATGGAATATAATCTGGCTTCGGCCAATAACTTCTGGACTGGGAAGGCAATGGTACTTAAATCTTTTAGTCCGGGGAAAAGTGGACACGACTGGACGCATGCCGCTAACCTGCAATACACAAGTGGTAAATGGAACATTAGCTGGCAACATGAATATGTAGGCCGCAATTATACTGCTGAGGTAGGTTACGTGCCCCGCCAGGGATATGTTAAAATGATGCCACAGATTACCCGTCTTTTCTTTCCAAAGAAAGGACCATTACTGAGTCATGGGCCACAAATTACATCTACCAATTTCTTTGATGAAAATATGCACCGTACGGATAACGAGCTGTTGGCATCTTATGGAATGGTGTTTAGAAGCAGGAACACACTTACCGTATGGGGGTCTGGTACTTACATTAAGCTTCTGCAACCCTTTGATCCGGTAAGTACTAAAATAGATACGCTTGTAGCTGGAAGTGAGCACAATTGGACAACCGTTGGGGCCGATTATGTGTCTAAACCTCAGAGCTTGTTTACATATGCATTGAATGCTCGCTATGGAGGCTATTATGCCGATGGTAAACGATTAACATTAGGTGGGGAATTTGGTTATCGTTTTCAACCATATGTAAGTATTGCACTAAGTGCAAACTACAATAAGCTGAACCTGCCCAAACCATGGGGATACAACGATTTCTGGCTTGTAGGCCCAAGGCTGGATGTTACCATGACAAATACATTGTTTCTTACCGGCTTTGTGCAATACAACGAGCAAATGAAAAATATGAATGTAAATACGAGGTTCCAATGGAGATATCGCCCTGCTTCAGATCTGTTTATTGTATATACTGATAACTATTTGCCCGAACCTTTTGCTGTTAAAAACAGGGCTTTGGTAATAAAATTGGTGTATTGGTTAAATATTTAAAAAAATTCATCAAATCTTCATAATTGCTCCCTATGTTTGTATCGAGAGCGTTAATTTAAATAGCCTGCGACATTCATTTGTCGCGGGTTATTTTATGCTTTTTTTCAAAAAAACTACAAATGCTTCGTAGCATTTTCATAAATTTAGACGTATTGATATTTCTGGCTAGTGCCAGGATGTTGCTTAGGAGGTTGCTAAGGCGTTTTTTGGGGTTGTTTCGGATGGGAGCCGAATAAACCGCTTAAAAAGCTCAAGGCAACCACCTGGCAATATTTCACAAAGAAGAGGGGGATGCTGACAAAACAAGTTGTTACTTTATTTGTTAGTGAATAATAAGTCTCATCGAGATGTTTAATATAGATCATCCCCTTAAACTCCCTTTTCTGAGGGAGGTGGCCATTGTCATGATGACTTGTATATTGTTTTGCCTATCCTGTACCGTTAAGCGTACTGCTACACCAACACCACTGGTGCGGCTAAATAAAATAGAGCCTCCAATTTTAAAGAAACATGCTGAAAAAATGGATGTCGCAGCCGAATTCAAAAAAGTTTTTGAAGCCAGCCACCTTACTTTTACTTATCCAGAGCAAATTGACTCTTTTTATAAGAGAAATGAATTTCAACCTGTACTCGTGTCCCGCTTTATGCCGGATAATCAGCTACGAACTTTAGAGGATTATTTAGGGAACGCGAATGTTCATGGGATAGATCCGGAAGTTTTTTCGGTAAGCCGTATAAAAAAGTTATTGGATAATTATAATGATAAAGATTCCCGGAGAAAAGAATGGGAAGTTTATCAGGATGCTATGGAGCTTGAATTGGTCATTGCCGATGCAATGATCAAATATAGTAATGCTTTGCAATTTGGGATTACCGATCCGGCAAGGGTTTATATTAATTATAGCAGTCCAACATTGCGACCCGATAGCATGAGTATTATACAGGTTTTTGAAGTAAGAAATATCAAAACTTACCTTGATAGCATACAACCAAAAGACAAACAATACCTGGCTTTGCAAAAAGCACTAAAATCGGAAAAGGAAAGTGACAGTATTTATCGCACTCTAATGGTAAACCTGGAAAGATTGAGGTGGAAAAACAAGCCTACCGCTGATAAATATGTGCTGGTAAATATTCCAGAGTTTATGTTGAGTGTGATAGATAGCGGAAAAGTGGTGCTTCGCATGAAGGTTTGTGTTGGTGAAAAGGAAGTGAATAAGGAAACTCCTCAACTGAGCAGCATGATCTATAGTGTACAGGTAAATCCGGTTTGGAATATCCCGCAAAGCATTGCAAGTAATGAGATCATCACGTACGCAAAAAGAAACAGGTATTATTTTGCTAACAACGATATCAATGTATACCGGAATGGTAAGCTTGTGGGCGATCCGGAAGCTATCGACTGGCAATCTGAAGAAACAGGTTCTTATTCATTTAAACAACAGCCGGGCGAGCAAAATCCCCTTGGCAGGATCAAATTTCTTTTTAATAATGAGAGTAGCGTTTACCTCCATGATACACCTACACAATCGCCATTTAAGCAAAGTATAAGGGCAGTGAGCCATGGTTGTGTGCGGGTCGAACAACCTTTAAACCTTGCTTATGCACTGTTTGGTAAAGGACCAAAGTTTGATCAGATAAAAAAAGCGATGGCTAATGGTTATCCAAGAGCAAAATATATCGGACTACCTCTTCAGGTTCCTGTTTGTATTACCTATTATACTGCCTGGGCGGATAAAAAGGGTGTTGTTCATTTCTATAAGGACATCTATGGTTTGGATGATGTTTTATATAAACAGGTATCTTTTCCTTTTTCTCAACTCTATTAGGTGGCGTTTAGTCTTATTTTTGCCATAAATTCAATTACCCTTATTTTTTTTGATTTGCTAGGGGCATCTTTGCCACCAATTATAATACGCAAATCATTTTTTTAGGTAAGATTCAGAAAATCTTATTGGTAGAAATAAAAAAGAAACATTAATAATGACTAACAGGTTAGGTAAAATTCTCTTTTCAACCCGTACCACGGGTGTGATGTTGTTGCTTTATGCTTTTTCTATGGCCATGGCCACTTTTGTGGAAAATGACTATGGAACATCTGTTGCCAAGGCGCTAATTTATGACTGCTGGTGGTTTGAATTGATTATGCTAATCCTGGTATTGAACTTTATTGGGAATATTGGCAGATACCAACTTTTGCAACGTAAGAAATGGCCTCTATTGGTATTCCACCTCGCATTTGTGCTTATTTTTATTGGTGGTTATATCACAAGATATATAAGTTTTGAAGGATCAATGCATATCCGCGAAGGCGAAACAAGTAAAGACATTATTTCGGATAAGACCTTTATTAAGGTACAGATAGGTAAGGGTGATGCGGCATTGGCATATGATGATGTGCCTGCTAATTTAACTTCTAGCCGCATTCCTATGTATTTAAAGCCTTTTAAAAAGACATTTACTTCTGAGTACGATTACAATGGAGAGCGTGTTAAGCTAAAGGTTGTTGATTTTTATGCAAGGGCACAGGATTCATTGGTGCGCGGTGATACTGGTAAACCAACCTTACATCTTGTTGTACTTGAAAATGGTAAACGTGTAAATAAATATATTCCTACGGGTGGTGTGCAGCTGATGCAGAACATGCTGGTTTCTTTTAACAAAGAAACACCGGGTGCCATCAATATAAGTGATGCAAGCGGTGCACTTCAGATTTCTTCTCCTTACGAGGGTAATTATATGATTATGGCTACCCAGGAAAGAAAACCTGTTGTTGGAAATAATGTTCCTCAGCCCTTCAATTTAAGAAGCTTATACACTTATGGTGGATTTGCCTTTGTTGTTCCTGAGCCTGCAATACCAGGCCACATCATTTATTTTGAGGGTGATAAAAGGACTCATGAGCATGATCTGGATTTAGTGAAAGTACAAATTACTACACCAACCGCTGTGGATACGGTGTCGTTTTACGGTGGAAAAGGGATGACAAATTTTCAACATCAAAGTGAAGTTGGCGGTTTGAGGATTTCCTTGGCTTATGGATCTAAGATCTATCAAACGCCGTTTTCGCTTAAATTGGTAGATTTTAAGATGGAAAAATATCCGGGTAGTAATAGTCCGGCTTCTTATTCTTCTGATGTCATGATTTTGGATGAGGCTGGAGAAACACCATATAAAATATTTATGAACCATGTATTGGATCATTCTGGTTATCGCTTTTTTCAGGCAAGTTTTGATGAGGACGAAAAGGGGACGATTCTATCTGTAAATCATGATCAGTTGGGTACCAACGTTACTTATATTGGTTATATTTTACTTTTCTTAGGCATGTTTGTTACGCTATTCTGGAAAGGGACTCATTTTTCGAAATTGAATGAGCAATTGAAAACAATCTCTAAATCGAAAACATTGTTGTTGCTGCTTTTCTTTTTGCCTGTCGGTGCGGCTTTTAGTCAGAAGATAGATATGCATGGTACTGATGGCGCAACTACTCATGTTCATGAAAATGGTGAGGTTCACGATAATGAGCACAACGTTGTGCCTGGGAATGGTACTGCCCCAGAACATAAACATGAGCATAATGATACGCAACTGTTTTTGCCTACTAAAACCTTAGACCCGGTACAATTTGCTTCATCTATTAAAATAGATGAGACTCATGCCGATAAGTTTGGCCATTTATTGGTGCAAAATATTGATGGCCGGATTGAACCTGTTAATACGATGGCACTGGAAATCCTTAGGAAATTACATCGCAAGGATCGTTTTTATACATTAAATGCAAACCAGTTTTTCTTATCTATTTCGACAATGCCTTTCAACTGGATCAACGTTCCGTTGATTAAAGTAAATACTAAGGGTGGGCCTGAATTGCTTAAAACTGTGAGCGCTACTCCCGAAGGTTATACTTCGATGGTAAATTTGATAAAGATTAATTCGGACGGGACTGCTGAATTCAGATTAAAAGACGATTATGCAAAGGCATTTGCTAAGAAACCTGCTGAACAAAATAGCTACGATAAAGATGTAATTGATCTGAATGATAAGTTACAGGCTATGGAGCAATTGGTTTATGGGCAGTATTTACGTGTTTCTCCAATTATTGGTGATGCGAATAATACCTGGATTGCTATGACTATAAGTGATTTAGATAGTATTTCCGTTAAACCAAGTGCTATTAGCCGTTATGTTAAAGCTGTTAACGACGCTCAGGTATCAGGTAACTGGTCTTCGGCCGATGCAGCACTGAAAGATATTGGCGAAGCGCAACAGAAATATGGTAAGAATGTAGTGCCTTCACAGTCGAAAGTAGAATGGGAGATCAGTTATAACTCATGGAATATATTCCTGAATCTGATGATTACTTATGCCATTCTAGGGGTAGTGATACTTTCACTTGCCTTCATGAAGCTATTTAAGAATTCTAAATCACTTGATACACTGGTTAAGGTAGTTTTGATACTTATCGGCATTGCAGCAACTTTACAGGCGGTTGGTTTAGGAGCTCGTTGGTATATTTCGGGGCATGAGCCTTGGAGTAATGGTTATGAAGCGGTATTGTTTATTAGCTGGATAGGTGTTTTATCCGGTTTACTAATGTATAGAAACAGTAATGCGTTTATACCTGCTGCGGGTTGTTTAATTGCTGTGATTTTGATGGGCTTTGCACACGGTGGTTCTCAGATGAATCCTCAGATTACTCCGCTGGTTCCTGTATTGAAATCATATTGGTTGATGATTCACGTAGCAATTATTACTTCTAGTTATGGTTTCTTTGGCTTAAGTGCATTGATGGGTACAGTTGTATTGATACTTTATGTAATTGATAACAATAAAATCAGTGCAAAGGTTAAAGCTTCGATAACTGAGCTAACGATTGTGAATGAAATGTCGTTAACGGTAGGTTTATTTTTACTTACTGTTGGTACGTTTTTAGGTGGTGTATGGGCTAATGAGAGTTGGGGCCGTTATTGGAGCTGGGACCCGAAAGAAACCTGGGCGTTTATTTCGGTTATTGTTTATGCGTTTGTACTGCACGTTCGTTTAATTCCGGGCTTAAGAAGTAAGTACTTGTTTAATTTGCTGTCGCTGTTAAGTTTCTCCAGTATAATCATGACTTATTTCGGGGTTAATTACTACCTGACTGGTTTGCATTCGTATGCGCAAGGTGATCCTGTGCCAATTCCGTCGTGGGTGTATATTACGCTGGCGGTAGTTTTTGCTTTGGCTTTTGTTTCTTACAGAAGATATAAGGCAAGGAGTAAGAAGTAATCTCTTATCTTTATTATAGATATGAGTGAAATTTCTGTTTATTCAGTAGCGATATATCCTGTTCTCTCAGTAATGGAAAAGGTGAAGGCTATGAAAGATGAGCTGGCATCCGTAGCTGGTTGGTATGGCAGTAGAAATTCAAAGGCTCACATAACAATATGTGAGTTTAATGTAATTGGTGAAAGAGAATTGTTAGCTATTAAAAGTCAATTGCTTAAGCTTTGTACTTCTGAACCGCCTTTGGATTTAACATTTGATCGTATTGATGTATATGAAAATGGAGTAATATGCATATTGCCAGATAAGGAGTCAGAGATTATACTTAAACAATGTATGAAGAGGATTCAACAAGGTATGAAAGTTAAGTTGACTCATAGAAGTTATAACCCTCATATATCAATAGGTAGGAGATTAAACCACGAACAATTATCCTTGGCAAGAGATCTGTTTATGGATACAAAAGTAAATCTAAACTTTATTTGCGATAGAATAGTTCTTCGTGTTCGTGTGAACGAAGGCCAATTTGTAGTAATTGGAGAGTTTGTTTTTCAAAGCAACTCTCAATCGAGAGATGAGCAACTATCAATGTTTTAGGTAGACTGAGATAGGGCATATATAGATATAAAACAGTCTTGTTTTTTTCTTATTTTTGTAATGAGGATATCAATTTTTAGTGATTTCATCGTAGTCTTAAGATATGGAGCACAGTAGAAAAATAGCCATGGTAGTTAATCAGGTCAAAATGGAAGACGAAGACAGTCTCGATGTTTTATTTTGGCTTAGCAGAACAGTTTCCGAGAGATTATCTGAAGTTAGTCGCTTGAGAAAAAACTATTTTACTTGGGCAGATGGTAAATTTCCCGAAAAAATTGAAAAAGTAGTTCAACAAAGGAAATTATGATCTTCGAACAAGATTTTATTGATTTTATAGAATTGCTCAATCTTCATAAGGTTGATTATATGATAGTGGGTGCCCATGCACTTGCGTACCATGGTCGCCCCAGACATACCGGAGATTTAGATATTTGGATTAAACCAAGCGCCAAAAATGCATCAAGAATGATTAAGGTATTGAATGATTTTGGTTTTGGATCATTAGGTTTAACTGAACAAGATTTTTTAAAGGAAAATTATGTTACTCAATTGGGATATCCACCCTTACGGATTGATATCCTAAATGCAATATCCGGTGTTGAATTTGATGAAGCTTATATAAATAGAGTGGATGGCGAGGTTGATAATCTTAAAGTTAACTTTATTAACGTAACCGAGTTCATAAAAAATAAAGAAGCCTCGGGAAGAAAAAAAGATCTTGGAGATATCGCTTCTATAAAAAAGATAAAATCTTAGCTTTAACTAACTGGTTAATTTAGTAACATTCTCGTATATTAAGAGTCTGATTATTAATTTGTTCAATATGAAATTCTTATTCGTCTTCTTAGTCGTTTTCAATCTGTTTTGTGGTGCTTTATTAGCCCAGCAAAGCCAGGAAAAATATACCAACGAATTAAAGTATCTCCTTTATTTACCGGAAAATTATAATAAAGATGATCAACAAAAATTCCCTGTTGTATTATTTTTACATGGCAGTGGTGAACGTGGAGATGATGTAAGCAAGGTTGCAGTAAATGGTTTACCAAAATTGATCGCCGATGGGAAAAAGTTTCCATTCATTGTAGTGTCGCCCCAGGTGCCAGAAGGAGAACGCTGGGAAAGCACAGATTTAATGCGTTTAATGAAGGATATTAAGAAAAAGTATAGAATTGATGAAGATCGATTGTACTTAACGGGTTTAAGTATGGGTGGTTATGGCAGTTGGGATATGGCAATGAAATATCCTCAGATGTTTGCCGCAGTTGTGCCGATCTGTGGAGGGGGGGATGTTTCCAAAGTCTGGGCAATAAGGCATACACCTGTTTGGGTTTTTCATGGAGGAAAGGATAATGTTGTTCCGCTTAAAGCAAGTCAGGATATGGTTAATGCACTAAAACCTATAAATCCGGATGTTAAATTCACTATTTTTCCGGAAGACGGCCACGACAGCTGGACTTCAGCATACAATACCGATAGTTTATATACCTGGTTGCTGGGCATCAAAAAGTTTAAGTACGCTAAAGTTCCGGTAGATCAGGAACTGCTGGATACTTATCAGGGCTCCTATTATAATGATCTTGCCAACGATACCTTGAAGATAACCGTAACAACGGGCATAGTTACAATGATTCGGAAAAAGGGAGTTACTGAACTAAAACCCTATGCAAATGAAAAGTTCTTTGTAAATGAGAACGATCCGGTTGATGCTGTATTCTCAGGCAAAAAACGAAAAATGCAACTCCTTATAAATGCCGACAGACAGTATGTTTACAAAAGGATTGGTGATTAAAAAGTACAGCTAATCTCAGGGATCATTACCTGTTTTATGTTAAAATCCCTTAAGATGATGTAAGAATTGCTGAATTTTTATGTGCTTTATTTAAGTATCATTGAAAACACTTTTTAACCAAACCTGTATATCACAAAATGAAACCACACAAAAAACAAATTTATGCACTTTTTATTTTCCTGCTGTTTCAGCTTAGTCTGACTGCTCAGGTAAAGAAAGTAGCGCAACCCACACAGGACTTAAAACTATGGGATAATAAGCCTGCCAAAGAATGGATGACAGAAGCTTTCCCTATGGGAAATGGAAGAATTGGCGGGATGGTATTTGGCGGAATCTCACAAGAACACATTCAATTTAATGAAATTAGTTTGTGGACCGGGGACGAAACAAATACAGGTGCTTATCAAGCATTTGGTGATGTGTACATCAATTTTAAAGACAAAGATGCTAAGGCCGCTGTTCCTGCTGATTATCGCAGAGAAACTGATATTAGCAAAGCTGTTCAGAAAATTTCTTTCACAGACAATGGCGTTGCCTATAAACGTGAGTACTTTTGCAGTTTCCCTGATAAGGTAATGGTGTTGCGTTTTACTGCCAATAAAAAGGCAGGATCCTCGGCTACTATACAACTTAGGGATGCTCATGATGCAAAAGTTACCGCTGATGGAACAAGGTTAACCATTGCTGGGAAACTTGAAAATGGAATGGCATACAGCGCTACTTTATTGGTAAAAACAGAAGGTGGATCTGCAGTTATAGAATCGGATGGTAAAGGTGGATCTCAATTAAATATTAATAAGGCAGATGCATTTACTATTTTACTTTCAGCAGCAACTGATTATAGCAATAAGCGTGATCAACAATGGAAAGGTGAGGATCCTGATGCTAAAGTTAAACAGATTTTGGCGGCGGCATCAACTAAAAACTATCAGCTGTTGCTAAACAATCACATTAAAGATTATCAGAATTTATTCGGAAGAGTGTCGTTAAACCTGGGTGCTACCCCGGCAGCAACGCTGTCGCTTCCAACTTATAAAAGGATAATTAATTATAAGAAAGCAACAGATCCTCAATTGGAGGCACTTATTTTTCAGTATGGAAGATATTTGTTAATCAACTCATCGAGAAAAGGGGGCTTGCCTGCCAATTTGCAAGGCTTATGGAACGAAAGTAACAACCCGCCATGGCGGTCTGATTACCACTCGAACATTAATATACAAATGAATTATTGGCTTGCAGAGCCTACCAATCTTTCTGAATCTCATTTTCCATATCTGGATTACATAAACAGTATGCGCGAAGTGAAAAAGGAAAATACCAAAAAGGAGTATCCTGGGGTACGTGGGTGGACTGTGAAAACGGAAAACAACATTTTTGGTGGCGAAAGCTTTTTATGGAACACACCAGGTAGTGCATGGTATGTACAGTCTATCTGGGAACATTACGCATTTACAAGAGACAAAGCTTACCTTAAAAACTTTGGTTACCCGATACTAAAAGAGATCACGGAGTTTTGGGATGATTATTTGAAACGTAGAGATGATGGCACTTTGGTAGCACCAAAGGGCTGGTCGCCAGAACATGGACCTACTGAAGACGGTGTTTCGTACGATCAGCAAATCGTGTATGATCTGTTTACCAATTATATTGAAGCTGCTGATGCATTAGGCGTTGACAAAGCTTATAGAGATAAAGTAATGGATATGCGTGAGCACCTGTTAAAACCCAAAATTGGTAAATGGGGACAGTTACAGGAGTGGGAAACAGATCGTGATGATCCAAAGGATAACCACCGACATGCATCTCATCTTTTTGGTCTACATCCGGGCAGACAGTTCAGTACGACTGAAACACCAGAGCTAACAAAAGCTGCAAAAGTAAGTTTACTTGCACGTGGCGATGCCTCAACTGGTTGGTCTATGGCCTGGAAAATGAACTTTTGGGCAAGGTTACATGATGGTGATCATGCTTATCTGATTCTTAAGAACTTTATTACACTTGTAGGTGGTTCTGGTGTTGATTATAATGAAGGTGGTGGAATTTATGCGAATTTGTTTTGCGCACATCCTCCTTTCCAGATAGACGGTAACTTTGGTTATACTGCTGGTGTTGCGGAGATGTTGCTTCAAAGTCAAACTTCAGAAATTGAATTGCTTCCTGCTTTACCCAAAGAATGGACTAGTGGAAGTGTAAAAGGTCTGCGTGCAAGAGGTAATTTTGAAATTACTGATCTGCAATGGAAAGATGGAAAGATCGTTAAGCTCTCTGTGAAATCGTTATCTGGCGGAGATTGCAATCTTCGTGTTCCAAATGCTTTAAAGGCAGTTTTTGCTGTGAAAAACAGCAAAGACGAAAATGGCTATAAATATGGTTTTAAAACTGTAGCCGGTAAGGTTTATGGTTTTGTAGACCAGTAATTAATTAAGGACAGGATAGTGCATGACACTTATGTCAAATTAATTACGGATAATAGTGAGTTGCTTAGGATTTCCGGGCAACTCATTATTAATCAAATATGAGACCATGTATTAAGACGTTGCTGCAGAAATGTGCAGTATTTGGGCTTTTGTTTGCCGTTAACCTTACGGCCCTTGCCCAGAAATTAAGTGTAAATGACCTTAAGGTTGAGCACCTTAAAAATCCACTGGCTATTGAAACGCCAAAACCCAGGTTTAGCTGGAAAATCATTTCAACAGTAAAAAATACCTTACAATCTTCTTATGAAATTAGAGTAGGCACTAGTAAGGCCTCAGTGAATGCAGGTAAGGATCTTGTCTGGAAAGGATCTACCACAGGAGATCAATCTGTATTGATCGAATATGCAGGATCAGAATTACAATCAAAAAAGAGATATTATTGGCAGGTTAGGGTAAAAGACAATCACGGCAATACATCTGCCTGGTCTGAACCTGGTCTCTTTCAAATGGGAATTGCTCCGACAGACTGGACCGCAAAATGGATCACCGTAGCGGGAAAAGATAGTTCTGCAAGAAGCCCGCTTTTTAGAAAGGAATTCTCCTTACAAAAGAAAGTCAAATCGGCTATAGCCTACATTACTGCAAAAGGATTGTACGAAGCCAACATCAATGGTCAGCGCGTAAGCGATACCTATTTTGCACCGGGATGGACCAGTTATAAAGATCACCTGCAATACCAGGTATACGACATAACTGCTGCTTTGAAAAGTGGAGCTAATGTATTGGGTGTAAGTCTAGGAAATGGATGGTACAAAGGGCGAATCGGTTTTGGAAATCAGCACAACTTTTATGGTGATACACGCGGATTGCTGATGCAGGTAGAGGTGGAATACACTGATGGTACCAAGGAATCGATAAATACAGATGAGAGCTGGAAATATACCTATGGACCAATTATGGCTTCGGACATTTATGATGGTGAGATCTATGATGCCAGGATGGAAATAGCCGGCTGGAACAATACAGGCTTTAAAGAAGATGCTGCATGGACTGCAGTTGGTACAATGGAAAAAGGTACTGAAAAGCTGGTGGCTATGAGTGGTCCGCCGGTAAGGAAACATGAGCAATTTAAAGCACTTAAAGTTTTCAAAACGCCAGCAGGAGAGACAGTAGTGGATTTCGGGCAAAATCTGGTGGGTTGGGTTATGCTTAAAGCTAAAGGTACTGCAGGAACGAAGATCACTTTGAGCCATGCAGAGGTACTTACAAAAGAGGGTAACTTTTATACGGTAAATCTGAGATCTGCAAAGGCACAGGACACTTATATATTAAAGGAAAATACAGAGCAGGTTTTTGAACCTCATTTTACTTTTCAGGGATTCAGATATGTGAAGGTAGAAGGCTATCCAGGAGAATTGAAAACTGAGGACCTAACCGCAGTTGCTGTGTATTCGGATATGGAAACAACAGGCAAGTTTTCGACGTCTAATGCCATGCTGAATCAATTACAGCACAACATCCAATGGGGGCAAAAAGGAAACTTTGTAGATGTACCGACTGATTGCCCGCAGCGCGATGAGCGTTTGGGCTGGACAGGAGACGCACAGGCTTTTGCCAATACAGCAGCTTATAATATGGATGTTGCCGGATTTTTTACCAAATGGTTAAAAGATGTAAAAACAGATCAACAACCTAATGGCCTGATCCCGCATGTGATCCCAAATGTATTAGGACCAAATGATGGTGCATCTGCAGGATGGGCGGATGTATCTACAATTATTCCATGGGATATGTATGTTGCTTACGGTGATCGCAGGATATTGGAAACACAATATGAAAGTATGCAGAAATGGGTGGGTTATATTTCATCCGTTGCAAAGAACAATCTTTGGAATTCAGGTTTCCACTTTGGCGACTGGCTGTTCTATCGTCCGAATGATGATAATGATGGCAGGGCTGCAGTAACCGATAAATATTTGATTGCGCAGACCTTTTATGCGCATTCTACACAGTTGCTGATCAATGCGGCAAAAGTATTAGGTAAACAGGATGATGTAGCTAAATACACCGCACTTCTTGCTGAGATCAAAGCAGCATTTGTGAAGGAGTACATGACGCCAACTGGCCGATTGGTATCTGGAACGCAGACCGCTTATGTTTTAGCTCTTCATTTTGACATGCTGCCCGAAGAACTGAGAGCGCCATGCGCTGAACGCCTGGTTGCTAATGTCCGCGACTATGGAAATCACCTGACAACCGGCTTTTTGGGTACACCTTATTTATGCCATGTACTGACCAGATTTGGACACAACAATGTTGCTTACGATCTTTTAATGCAGGAAAGCTATCCTTCGTGGCTTTATCCTGTAAAAATGGGCGCTACTACGATATGGGAAAGATGGGACGGTATTAAACCTGATGGATCTTTTCAAACTCCTGATATGAACTCTTATAATCACTATGCTTATGGTGCTATAGGTGACTGGATGTATAGAACAATTGCAGGAATAAATTCGGTAGCTGATCAGCCAGGGTATAAGTCTATTGTTATTGCGCCGAAACCAGGTGGAAAAATAACTAACGCATCGGCAGAATTAGAAACTGTATATGGCACGGTAAAATCAGCATGGACATTGGAAAATGGATTGTTAAAGCTTGATGTTACGGTACCAGCAAATACCAAAGCTAAGATCGTATTGCCAGATACAACTAAAGAAATTGGATCTGGTAGTTATCACTTTGAAAGTAAAATTTAATAAAAGAAAAAAGGCCGGTATCATGATTAATGATACCGGCCTTTTTTCTTTTATTACCTTGCTAAAGGTATTTGATATTATTTTATGTCAAACCACAGTCTTGTAGTTAATATATCCGCACCTTGTCTTGCTACTGCGGCTTTATAATTTGTCCCGTTAAGCGATTGTTCACGTCCTGGATATATAAATCTTACAGGTAGTTTTCCGCCTAATGTACCTGCAACGGCAGGAGTAAGTTCCGGATAATCCAATCTTCTCCACTCAGCAAAGGCTTCTAGTCCCTGTCCAAATAAAGCAATCCATTTTTGGTCACCAATAGATTTTTTGTAATTACCAGCGTTATACTTTACGGCAGGAAGGTTTGTATATGTAGTGATTTCACCTTCTGTAACCCCATATTGCCTTAATGATTCTTCAACGGCTTGTTTATACAAAGCTGCCGGATCCTCACTGCTAAAACCACGCGCTGCTATCTCTGCACGATCAAATAATACCTCAGCATAGCTGATGATAACCGCAGGTGCAGAAGGAGCAAGGAAGTAAGTGCCGGGTTTAGAAGTTTTATTTAAACCAAGGCTGTTGGCATCACTGGTTAGCAAACCATTTGGAACGCCCACATAAGTTTCAGGCGTCGCATCTTTAGTAGGGCTGGCAAATATTGGCAAACGCGGATCACCTAAGCTCCTCAATTTATCTACAATTGTTTTGCTTATCCTATGGTCGTTACGTGTGTCAAATGTATTACTTATCGGGTTTTGATTAGGAGAAGCAACATATACCAATTGTGCTATTTCAGCATTGCTACTAATGTAGGCGCCACCTTCTGCTGCAATTTCTGCCAACACGGATTTGGTTTTCTCTGGTTCACGGTCGGCTATTCGGAGTGCTATGCGCAGCCTTAATGCATTTGCGAATTTTTTCCAGCGATCTATCTTACCAGCATAAATGATGTCACCTGCAATTGCCTTACCATTCAGATCGAGATCAGCTTGTGCAGATTTCAAATCATTAAGTAATCCGAAATAAACATCTTTTTGGGTATCATATACTGGAGTTACGAATTTTTTGATCTGGATAGATTGAGAATAGGGTATATCTCCGTAAGCATCTGTTAACAATAGAAATGTCCATGATCTTAATACTTTAGCTACGCCTCTGTAATTGGTGTTTTGTTGTGCATCGGCTAGCTCAATCAGTTTGTTAAGATTGGTAATACCTTTTGTATATCCGGTGTTCCATAAATCCTGAAGATCGGTATTAGAAAAAATATAACGATCGGCATCAGTATACTGTATTTTTGACCAGTGCTGAACAAATAGCAGACTTGAGTTAATATTGTTAGTTCCCCAGTATGCATCAGCAGTGTTCTTTATAGCACCTGTTAGCAAATAATCAGGAAGGGGGTTTTCTGCAGCGTTGGGATTTTTGTTGATATCTGCCAGCTCGTCTTTGCACGAAGTGAAAGCCGTTGCTATAATTGCAGAAAAAAGGATTGGAATATATTTGAATTTCATGATGTCTAGAATTTAAAATTAAGGTTAAAACCAAATGATCTTGTTGTTGGAAGAGTTAGGTCCTCCAGACCCTGAGCGTTTCCTGTGTTGAATGCAGTTTCAGGGTCAATATTTGGTACATCTTTATGGATGATCCAAAGATTACGTCCCACTATTGAGAAAGTAGCGTCCTGTAACCCGATCTTTTTAACCCATTGCGAAGGAATGTTGTAGCTCAATCTAGCTTCTCTTAATTTGATATAAGAAGCGCTGTAAACAAATTGCTCATCTGCATTGGTTGTAGCTTTGTAATACTCTTCTGCAGGAATGATTTTATTGTTCTTAGTGCCATCAGCCAGAACGCCGTCAAAGATCATCCCGTCATTAAATGTTGTTCCTCCTGAGGTATAGGTAAGTCCGCCATTTTCAGCATTTCTTCCTCTCATTGTACTTGCCAGTACACCCGTATAAGTTCCTGTAGCGTTACTACCAGAGAATACCTTACCACCAATTCTGGCGTCTACGAGGAAATTCAAATTGAAATTCTTGTAAGTAAAGTTATTCGTAATTCCGCCTATCCAGTTTGGTGTAAACTTACCAAGAATTTGTTTTTCAGGATTGATAACCGGAGTACCATCAGAGCTTACCAGAATTTGTCCGGCAGCATCACGCTGGTAGGCAGTTCCGAAGAAAGTACCGTAAGGCTGGCCTACAGCTGCCAATACATCAAGCGTTCCACTGGTACCAATTGTATAGCTGCTAATGCGTCCTTCTTTATCCAATTCTGTAACCTTACTGCGATTACGTGAATAGTTTAAATTGATGTCCCAGCTAAAGTCTTTAAGTTTAACAGGGGTTAAACCTAGTTGAACTTCTATTCCTTTGTTATTGATACTTCCGCCATTAATAAGTTTTTGTGTATATCCTGTTCCTGAACTTACATCAACTTTTAAAATCTGATTAATACTGTTTGTATTGTACACACTTAGATCCAGCTTGATGCGGTTATCAAACAACCCAATTTCGGCACCCGCCTCAGTCGATTTGGTGATTTCTGGCAGAAGGTTTGGATTAAGGTCGATCGTATTAACTGATTGTTGTGGATTTCCATCAAATGGAGCAGTGAAGCTATAGGTATTGATCAGTTGATAAGGGTCTGTTGCCTTTCCTACTTTAGACCAGCCTCCTCTTAGTTTAGCGAAACTAAGCACCTCGCTTTTAATATCAAAAGCTTCTGTAAGAATTAAACTTCCATTAACAGAAGGGTAGAAATAAGATAAGTTCGGTTTTGGTAAACTGGAATCCCAGTCGTTACGTGCTGTTAAATTCAGATATGCATAATCTCTAAAGCCCAACTGAGCGGATCCAAATAAACTATAGGTTCTAAGTTTGGTGTAAACGTTTGAAGATACCAATGGATCTCTGGAGTTGCTCAAGGTATATAAGCCGTTTACTGCCAACTTGGTCGCTTTCTGATCGTTTTGTTCGAAAGTTGAAGTTCTAATGTTTCCGCCACCCAAAATATCTATTGAGAAATCTGAATTCAGTTTCTTATTGAACTCTAAACGACCTTCGGTATTATTTTCATTAACCGTATATGCATCTTCCTCATATGAACCGAATGGGGTACCATTTGTTCCATAAGCGATTTTGATCTTTCTACGGTCTGTATAGTAATCATTTCCTGTCCTGAAGTTGGCTGAAAGTGCGCTTGTAATTTTATAATTTAATTCTGCATTACCAATAATGCGATCACGTTTCTGACCAACTGTATTTTCATAGGCTATGAAATAAGGGTTACTATAGTAACTATTGTTCCAGTTAAAGTCGTTTCCGTTTTCGTCTTTATAGTTTTTAAGCTGACTAACATCTACCTGTCTTCCAAACCATGTAAATTGAAGCATCGGGCCAGTTGCACGTTTTCCGCCTGAGGCAGGAAGGTTATCGGCATTGCTTTTTATATAATTTGCAGAAGCGTTTAAAGTTAATTTAGGAGTGATTCTGTACGTGGTATTCAATAATAATGAATTCTTGTCCTGAGAAGAATTTGGCAGTATACCACCTTGCGTAAGGTTGTTGTAAGAGAAACGGACATCTTGTTTTTCTCCAGAGCCTGCAATGGCAATACCATTATTAAGCGCAAAACCTGTTTCAAAGAAATCCTTAACATTATCTGGATGAGCAATAAATGGAACAGCAACACCTTTAGAGTTAAACTGAGGAATTAAACGGCCATCCAATGCTGGTCCCCAGCTTTCATCTACACCGTCGTTTACACCTCCACCTTTTCCATCTACAAAGCTAAACTTGCCGCTTGTACCTTGTCCGAATGAGTTTTGATAATCCGGTAAGGTCAATAGGTTTGAAAATGTAGCGTTGGAGTTAACACTGATACCTAAACCCTTTTGGCCTCTGCCAGTTTTGGTTTTAATAAGGATAACACCTGCTGCTGCACGTGATCCATATAGTGCTGCTGCATTTGGACCTTTAAGTACACTGATTGATTCAATGTCTTCTGAATTAATATCCGAAATGGTATTGGCAAAATCCCTTGATCCAGCTATACCTAGATTCTGCGAATTATCAACGGGTACTCCGTCCACTACAAAGAGGGGTTGGTTGTTACCTGATATAGAGGTTTCACCACGAATAATAATTCTTGATGAACCCATATCGCCCTGGCTATTTGTAGTTTGCACACCGGCAATTTTTCCGGCCAGAGAGTTGATTATATTGGTTTCTTTTGCGGTAGCAATATCTTTAGATTTTAATTCCTGAACAGCATATCCCAACGATTTCTTTTCTTTAGAAATCCCAAGGGCTGTAACAACAACTTCACTTAAAGCATTTGCCGAAACATCAAGCGCAATATTTAATGTAGTTGTAGCTGCGGTAATGGTTACTTCTTTTGTAGTATATCCAAGATAAGATATACTAAGTACATCATTAACATCTGCAGCTAGAGAAAACTTACCGCTGCCATCTGTAGTTGTTCCGCTTTTTTTACCTTTTATGGTAATTGATGCTCCTGGAATAGTCTCCCCGTCGGGGTTTCCGGTAACAGTACCTGTTATTTTAACAGATTGTGCCTGTACGGTTTGCAGGAAAAAAAAGGATATAAGAATCCCTGCAAAAATTTTGTATATTTTTAACATGTGAATTAAATAAATGGGTGTATAATAAATTCTTTGGGTTGCATTAAATAGAGCAACAGTGCATTCGTTTTTGAGTGATCATAAGACCAGATGAAGGGTAATGAGATGGAGATGAGCAGCGCATTTCTTTTTGGTGTACTTTCTGTGTCATGTTTTTATACATTTATAGTTTAGGTCATCCCTTACATACTTTGTCGCGAACAGAATTAGATTTGGTTATGATGATTGATAAGGAGCATTGCGCTGTTTAATCTTATCTTTTCCGCTTTGCAGCGAATTGGAATTAGCACCTTTTACAATAAATTGTAGAGGTTGCTAAGACATCATAGGGCCAATCCCTCAGTCTTTCTTGATAAGCAGGAAGTTTTAAGAACCATTTGCTGCGACAAATATAAGAATAATCTAGTATTCCTATAGAAATTAATAAAATAAATATTCTGTATTTTGAGCAGGACAGTACAGGTTGCTGAAAATGACTAAGAAAATTAACATTGTAAACACACTAAACTTTACCTGAATTATATTCTAATGAAATTTCTTTATTCTTTCTTGCTGATGCTCTTCACCATTTCTATGGCAGAAAAAGCATACTCTAATGAAGTTAAACCCTCAGGTTTGCAATGCGAACATTTAATAAACCCAATTGGGGTAGATTTGTTAAATCCGCGCTTGTCGTGGATGATGACAGATACCCGTCAGGGTGCTAAACAAACTGCTTATAGAATTATTGTAGGTAAAGATTCATCAGAAGTAGCAAAAAAAAGGGGCCTTTCGTGGGAGTCGGGCAAAGTAGCCTCGTCTGCAAATCTTGTTAATTATAAAGGCAAAACCTTAGAGCCGTTCACTAAATACTACTGGTCTGTTGAGCTTTGGGATAAAGATGGTAAACCAGCTTCATCTGGCGGGGTAGCAACTTTCGAAACAGGAATGATGAAAGTCGACAACTGGAAAGGTACCTGGATCAGTGATGGTAACGATATCGATAAACGCGAGGCTCCATATTTCAGAAAAGTATTTGAACCTTCTAAAAAAATAAAATCTGCAAGGGCATATATTGCTGCTGCTGGTTTGTACGAATTATATTTAAATGGGAAAAAAGTAGGGAACCATAGACTTGACCCTATGTACACCCGTTTCGACAGACGTAACTTATATGTTTCTTACGATGTTACTGCCCAACTTCAAAAAGGTAAAAATGCTGTTGGTGTTTTACTTGGTAATGGATGGTATAACCATCAATCTATTGCGGTATGGAATTTTGACAAGGCACCCTGGAGAGCAAGACCTACTTTTTGTCTGGATTTAAGAATCACCTATGAAGATGGAACTGTTGATGTGGTTACTTCCGGGGGCGACTGGAAAACAAGTTCAAGTCCGATAGTACTCAACAATATTTACACTGCCGAGCATTATGATGCACGCAAGGAGCAACCGGGTTGGAATACTGCAGATTTTGATGATAAAAAGTGGAATGGCATCTCGCTTAGAGCTGCCCCGTCCAATAATGTTGTAAGTCAGGTTATGCAGCCAATTCGTAATGTCGAAGAAATTCCTTCTAAAACAATGCAAAAGGTTAACGACACTGTATATGTTTTTGATCTGGGCCGCAATATCTCTGGAGTTACAAAAATTAAAGTAAGCGGAGAGGAAGGCACTGTTATTCGTATTAAGCATGGCGAACGCTTGCATGCTAACGGAAGGCTAGACCTATCTAATATTGATGTTTACTATCGCCCTAAAGATAATACCGATCCTTTTCAAACAGATATCGTTACCTTATCAGGTAAAGGAGAACTTGAGTTTATGCCTAAGTTCAATTACAAAGGATTCCAGTATGTTGAGGTGATCAGCAGTAAGCCGGTACAATTAACCAAAGAAAGCATCACCGGTTACTTTATGCACAGTGATGTTACCCCGACAGGTAAAATAAGCTCTTCAAATAAGCTAATTGATCGACTATGGTGGGCAACTAACAATTCTTACTTGTCTAATCTAATGGGATATCCTACCGATTGTCCGCAAAGAGAAAAGAATGGATGGACTGGCGATGGACACTTTGCTGTTGAAACAGGCCTGTTTAATTTTGACGGTATTACAGTTTATGAAAAATGGCTTGCCGACCACAGGGACGAACAACAACCAAATGGCGTACTTCCTGATATTATACCTACAGGTGGATGGGGTTATGGATCGGCAAATGGAACTGACTGGACAAGTACAATTGCTATAATTCCATGGAATATATACATGTTTTATGGCGATAGTAAGTTGCTTTCAGATTCTTACAACAGCATTAAACGGTATGTGAATTACATAGAGCAAATTAGTCCTGCAGGATTAACAACCTTTGGCAGAGGCGATTGGGTGCCTGTTAAATCACAATCGTCATTGGAATATACCTCTTCTACTTATTACTATGTAGATGCAGTTATCCTTGCAAAGGCTGCAAAAATGTTTGGTAAGCAGGCCGATTATAGCTATTACAGCAACCTTGCAGAGAAAATTAAAAAGGCAATAAACGATAAGTATTTAAACCGCACAACGGGCATTTATGCATCAGGTGTACAAACTGAATTAAGTGTTGCCCTGCAATGGGGATTGGTACCTGAAGAGCTTATTACAAAAGTTGCAGAGAACCTTGCTAAAAGAGTTGCTGCCGATGGAATGCACCTTGACGTGGGTGTTTTGGGTGCAAAAGCAATATTAAATGCATTGAGTGACAATGGTCAGGCCGAAACAGCATATAAACTTGCAGCTCAGGATACCTACCCTTCATGGGGATGGTGGATTGTGAATGGAGCAACTACCTTATACGAAAACTGGGATATAAAAGCCGAAAGAGACATTTCTTTAAACCATATGATGTTTGGCGAAATAGGTGGCTGGTTCTTTAAAGGTTTGGGTGGAATTCACCCTGATGAACAACAACCGGGATTTAAGAATATTCAGCTTCGTCCTAATTTCGTTTCAGGGTTAGAACATTTCGAGGCAGAGCACGACGGTCCTTATGGTAAGATCATATCTTCATGGAAAAGATCAGGAAATGCTGTAATCTATACCGTAACTATTCCGGCAAATTCAAGTGCTACAATTACTTTCCCATTAACAGAGGGGAAAAAGGCCTTTAAAGATGGAAAAGCTGTTGCTGCCAAAACAAACATTGGAGCAGGTAAATATCAGTTTGAAATCAAATAGCAGTTATTTGTCTGGTATGGACCAATTGCATTAAATTACTTACTTTTAGAAAGATGAAGACTAAGTTTTTTGATTTTATTCATATTGATGAGTATTCTGCAACGCCTAAATATCTGCAACTGTCCAGTGCAATTATAAAAGCCGTTGAGCTGGGTAAATTAAAGAAAGACAATTTATTGCCTTCTATTAATGAGTTGAGCTATAAGTTGGAGATCTCGCGTGACACCGCTGAAAAAGGATACAAGTACCTTAAAAACATAGGTGTAATTAATTCCGTTCCGGGTAAAGGCTATTATATTGCCAATATAGATTTTAAGCAGAAACTAAAGGTGTTTCTGCTTTTCAATAAACTTAGCGCACACAAAAAGATTGTTTACGATGCATTTATTGCTGCATTGGGTGAGGATGTATCTGTAGATTTTTATATCTATAACAATGATTTCAGGCTTTTTAAACGATTTCTGACCGATAAAAAAGAAGAATATTCTCACTATGTGATCATTCCTCATTTTATTGAAGGCGAGGAATATGCCAGAGATATCATCAATACCATTCCAAAAGAAAAACTGGTTTTACTGGATAAAAAAATAAAAGGGGTTGATGGCGACTATGCTGCGGCTTATGAGAATTTTGAAAAGAATATTTACGACGCTTTGGAACAGGCCCGTAATGAGCTCAGCAAATACCACACACTAAAAATCATTTTCCCTAAAAAAAGCTATTTCCCTAAAGAGATTTTAGATGGGTTCCATCGCTTTTGTCAGCAGTATGCCTTTTCTCATCATGTAGTAAGTGATATATCTATTGAGCCAATAAACGAAGGAGAAGCTTTTATTAATTTAATGGAAGCCGATCTGGTTATTTTATTAGAACGGCTTATTAGTATGAAATATAAAATAGGAAAGAATGTAGGCGTAATATCTTACAATGAGACCCCTTTAAAGAAAATATTATTAAACGGTATTACTACTATTTCAACTGACTTTAAATTTATGGGTACAGTGGCTGCAAATCTTATCCTGGATAACTCCAGGCGCCATATCGAAGTACCTTTTTACTATACCCGCAGAGCATCAATCTAATTTTTTTTAGACTGTAACGAATTTATTTGTACTTCTTCATGATAGTACATGACAGTTTTAAAAATCTACTTGTATAAATTAGGCTTATTATTTTAACCAAATATAAAGTTCAATAAGTATGCAAGTAATTTTCGGGGTCATTTTCCATTTTATAGGAGGCTTTGCCTCTGGTAGTTTTTATATTCCTTATAAGAAGGTTAAGGGATGGGCCTGGGAGAGTTACTGGATTGTAGGTGGTATCTTTTCATGGTTGCTTGTGCCGCCTTTTGCAGCATGGCTTACTATTCCCGGTTTTACAGATATCATTGCTGCAACAAACGGTAAAATCTTATTACTTACTTACTTTTTCGGCGCCTTATGGGGAATAGGTGGCTTAACTTATGGTTTGGGTGTAAGGTATCTTGGGGTATCATTAGGAAGCTCTATTATTCTTGGATTATGTTCTGTTTTCGGAGCAATAATCCCTTCTGTATATTATAATTTTAATCCAAAACCGGGCAAGGATAGTTTAACAGATATGTTGAACAGCCAATGGGGGCAAATGGTTTTACTGGGTTTAGCAATCTGTGTTATCGGAATTATAGTTTGTGGCAAGGCCGGTGGCATGAAAGAAAAAGACCTGGTAGCGGCAGGTAAAGCCGATCCATCTAATGACGAATACAAAATTGGTCTGGGCCTTACTGTATCTATCATTTCAGGTATCCTTAGTGCTTGTTTTGCCTTTGGTATTGATGCCGGAAAAGACATGGCCAATGCCGCAAATGATATTTGGAAAAGCACACATCCGGGGCAGGGCGAATTCCTTTTCCAGAACAATGTAACCTATATCCTCATATTATGGGGAGGGTTAACTACCAACCTGATCTGGTGTATGATCTTGAATTTCCGTAACAAGACTTTTGGTGATTATACCAACAAAGAGACACCTCTTTTAAAGAACTACATATTTTCTGCGCTGGCAGGTACCACTTGGTTTTTGCAATTCTTCTTTTATGGAATGGGCGAAAGTAAACTAGGTAACGGAGCCAGTTCATGGATACTGCACATGGCATTTATCATTCTGATTGCTAACGCCTGGGGTCTTGCATTAAAGGAATGGTCGGGAGTTAAGAAGAAAACTTTCGGGACCGTGATAGCAGGTATAGCTATTATTATTATTTCTGTGCTAATTGTTGGCTACGGAAACTCAATCAAGTAAATACAAATTTAATTAATGAAATATTTTTATGACTGTTAGAACAACTGATTTTAAACATGTAAGTTATTTGTGGGATGATGCAAAGGCTGCAGAACTGGCTGGTGATGAGGTTGCATTGTTAATCTACCGTTCAAATTTACTAGGTGCTGATCTAAGACTTACAAATTACGGAGGTGGCAATACCTCTTGTAAGGCAATTACAAAGCACCCTTTAACCGGGCAGGATACCGAGGTAATGTGGGTTAAAGGATCCGGAGGAGATCTAGGTACATTGAAACAAAGCGGTTTAGCTGCATTGTATGTGGATAGCTTGCGAAATCTTAAAAATATTTACAGAGGACTTGCACATGAAGATGAAATGGTTGAATTATTTAACCATTGCATATATGACCTGAAATCTAAAGCTCCATCTATTGACACGCCATTACATGGTTTTTTACCTTTTAAACACATAGATCACCTGCATCCCGATGCTGCCATTGCAATAGCGGCAGCTAAAGATGGTGAACGTATCACTAAAGAATTATTTAACGGAACAATTGGCTGGGTGCCATGGCAAAAACCAGGTTTTGAGCTTGGATTGCAATTGCGTAAATGTTTAGATGACAATCCAGGCATAAGAGGCATTATGTTAGGCTCGCATGGGCTGTTTACCTGGGGAGATACAGCCTTCGAAAGTTATATCAATACACTTGAAGTAATAGAAAAATGTGCCGAATATCTTGAAGCCAACTACGGTAAGAAAAAACCTGTATTTGGAGGTCAGAAAATTGAAAGCGCCGCACAAAATCTACGGCGTAAGCAAGCCGCTGCTATTGCTCCTGTCTTAAGAGGATTCTGCTCAAGTGAAAACCATATGGCTGGTCATTTTACTGATGATGCAAGAGTGCTGGAGTTTATTAACTCTAATGATTTAGATCGTTTAGCACCACTTGGAACAAGTTGTCCTGATCATTTTCTGCGCACTAAGATAAGTCCGCTTGTACTTAAACTTGCTCCTAATGAAGACATCAGTGATGTTAAAGCGCTGAAAGAAAGATTGGCCCCTGAATTTGAAGCATATCGTAAAATGTATGCCGAATATTATAATTCTTGTAAACATGATAACAGTCCGGCGATGCGTGATGCTAATCCGGTAATTATATTATATCCTGGAATAGGAATGTTTTCTTTCTCTAAGGATAAACAAACTGCCAGAGTTGCTGCCGAGTTTTATACTAATGCCATCAATGTAATGAAAGGCGCTGAAGCCATATCTGAATACACTTCTTTACCGAGACAGGAAGCATTCAATATTGAATACTGGCTTTTGGAAGAGGCAAAATTGCAAAGAATGCCTAAACCAAAACCACTTTCGGGTAAAGTAGCCCTCATTACTGGCAGCGCCGGCGGTATTGGTAAAGCCATTGCCCGCAAATTTATAGAAGAAGGTGCATGTGCTGTAATCAATGATAATGATGCAGGCAGGCTGCAAAAAGCGAACGACAGCTTTAACAATGAGTTCGGTAAGGATGCTTATACTGCAGTAATATTAGATGTGACTGATTCAGCAAGCATTAAAAATGCTTTTGAAGAAGCAAGTCTGGAATTTGGAGGGGTAGATATAGTGGTAAATTGTGCCGGTATCTCTATTTCAAAACCTATTGAAGAGCATACTGAAAAAGATTGGGACCTTTTATATGATATTCTGGTAAAGGGCCAATTTCTAGTTACTCAGGCTGGAGTAGAGGTAATGCGTAAACAGGCTATTGGTGGCGATGTATTGAATATAGTTAGCAAAAATGCGTTGGTTTCAGGACCAAACAACGCGGGCTATGGATCTGCAAAAGCTGCTCAGTTACACTTAAGCAGATTAAATGCAGCTGAACTTGGGACAGATCATATCCGCGTAAACACAGTTAACCCTGATGCTGTAATATCAGACAGTAAGATTTGGGAAGGCGAATGGGCTGCAGGCAGAGCTAAAGCATATGGAATTACGGTACAAGAGTTGCCAGCTTTCTATGCAAAGCGTACCTTGCTTAATGAAGTGATATTGCCTGAGGATATTTCTAATGCATGTTTTGCTTTTGTTGGCGGACTAATGAATAAATCAACAGGTAATGTATTGAATGTGGATGGGGGCGTTGCAAATGCCTTTGTTCGTTAAAACTTAAAACCTACACAGATGAAACTAGAAAATTATCAATTAGAATCACATAATAGCGACCTTTTGGCCAAACATGAGCGTCAGCTTGATTTCATTACATCAGAAATTTCTAATGCTCAAAGTATTATTCAGAAACTGGTAGATTTCCAGATTGCTATTCCAAGTTGGGCTTTAGGTACAGGTGGAACAAGATTTGGGCGTTTCTCTTCAGGGGGTGAGCCTAGAAATCTGGAAGAAAAAATTGAAGATATAGGTTTGCTTCACAAGCTTAATGGCTCAAGCGGTGCTATTTCTTTGCACATTCCATGGGATGTTGCTGATAATACCAATGCAATTAAAGCTTTAGCTGCACAACATGGTTTACGTTTTGATGCTATGAACTCAAATACGTTTCAGGATCAGCCAGATCAGGCACAAAGTTATAAATTCGGGTCGTTACAGCATGTAGATAAAGCAGTGAGGAAACATGCCATTGACCATAACATAGAAGTTATTCGTCAGGGTGTTGAATTGGGATCTAAAGCACTTACTGTGTGGCTGGCAGATGGATCTTGTTTCCCGGGGCAGCTTAATTTCAGAAAAGCCTTCCATAACACTTTAGAAAGTTTACGCGAAATTTATGCGGCTTTACCAAATGACTGGAAGATATTTGTAGAGTATAAAGCTTTTGAGCCTAATTTTTATTCAACTACTGTTGGAGACTGGGGACAATCTTTATTATTTGCCAATAAACTAGGGCCAAAAGCATATACTTTGGTAGATCTTGGTCACCACCTGCCAAATGCAAATATTGAGCAAATTGTTTCGCTTTTGCTGATGGAAGAAAAGCTAGGTGGTTTCCATTTTAACGATTCAAAATATGGCGATGATGATTTAACCGCCGGTAGCATTAAACCGTATCAACTGTTCCTTATATTTAATGAACTTGTTGAAGGCATGGATGCCCGTGGAATGGATCATAGAGAAGATCTGGGTTGGATGATTGATGCATCACATAATGTAAAAGATCCGCTCGAAGACCTTTTACAATCTGTTGAAGCTATAATGATTGCTTACGCTCAGGCGCTATCTGTTGATCGTGTTGCTTTACAGGAAGCACAAGCTATTAATGATGTAGCACGCAGTCAGGAGATCTTACAGCAGGCTTTCAGAACAGACGTACGTCCGTTGGTAGCAGAAGCACGCTTACGTTCAGGAGCAGCATTATCACCACTTCAGGCTTTCAGAAAATTCAATGTGCGACAAGAGTTAATTAAAAACCGTGGAGCAAAAACGGTAGCAACAGGGTTGTAATTGATGGGAGTTAAAATGAAGGCAATCCCTGTAATAGCGATTTTCGATGTTGGTAAGACCAATAAGAAGCTGTTTCTTTTTGATGAGAACTATAAAATAGTTTTTGAGAGATCGGCACGGTTTACTGAAACTGTAGATGAGGATGGGGACCCGTGTGAGAATTTGGAAAGCCTAAGGCTATCTGTTTTTGATTCCTTAAGGGAGGTTTTTAGAAATCCGGCTTTCGAAATAAAGTCTATTAATTTTGCAACTTACGGTGCCAGCTTTGTTTATATAGATGAGGCCGGGAATCCTTTGGCACCACTATATAATTATCTGAAAGCCTATCCAGAGGAACTTACAGAACAATTCTATAATGCCTACGGGGGAAAAGAAGCATTCTCTAATCTCACCGCATCTCCGGTATTGGGGAGCCTGAATTCGGGAATGCAGTTGTATCGGATTAAGTACGAGAACCCTGACCTGTTTAAAAGAATAAAGTATGCGCTTCATTTGCCGCAATACCTTAGTTATCTGATTTCGGGCGAAGCATATTCTGATCTTACGAGTATTGGCTGTCATACCAATTTATGGGATTTCACTAAAAGCACTTACCATGAATGGGTTAAAAAGGAAGGTATATTGGAAAAGCTTGCACCTATTGTTCCTTCAAACAGTGTAATGCCAGCTGCATTTCCTGGCAACAATTATGCTGTAGGGGCAGGGTTTCATGATAGCTCAGCAGCTTTGGTGCCTTATCTGGTAAATTTCCATGAGCCATTTATTTTATTATCTACCGGTACATGGTGCATTAGCCTTAACCCTTTTAACGCTAGTCCGCTTACTGCAGAAGAGTTAGAAAATGATTGCCTTTGTTATTTGCAATACGAGGGTAAGCCGGTTAAAGCATCACGTCTTTTTTCAGGATATGAGCATGAACAACAGGTGAAACGAATTGCAGCTCATTTCGGTACAGACATCATCACTTATCGCTCTGTTCCGTACGATCCAAAGATCATTGAAGAGCTGGAGCATAAGCCCCAATCGGATATTACTTCTTTTGCAGAGCGTAACCTGGCAGACTATTCATCAGATATTATAGCTTATCATCAACTCGTTTTAGATCTGGTAAATCTGCAATATATAGCTACAAACAGGGTGCTTAAAGGCACCAAGGTAAAACGAATATTTGTAGACGGAGGATTTAGTAAAAACGCCATATTTATGAATTTGCTAGCCATTGCATTTCCTGAGCTTGAAGTATTTGCAGCCTTTATGGCGCAGGCAACTGCAGTAGGAGCGGCTTTGGCCATTCACAAATCATGGAACACTAAACCCTTACCAAATGATATTATTGAACTAAAGTATTATTCTGTAGTTCAGCACCAGAATTAATTATCGTGAGGCAAATTTAGCGGTAATTAATATTGGTTAATTTTAGTTTATGAATTAAGTCGCCTTAACGGGCGACTTTTTATATTTAGACAAGTTGATGAGTAAAACACTGGCCAGAATAACAATTAAACCCGTTATCTGAATAATGCTTATGATCTCATTTGCAAAAAATACAGCAAGTAATACCGCAACCACAGGGTTTACATAAGCGTAAGTACTTACTTGTGTTGCAGGGCGAACCTGTAGTAGCCATACATAGGCGCTAAATGCCACTATTGATCCGAATATGATCAGATAGGCAATTGACCACCATGCTGATTCGGAAACATTTTGAAACTGAAAACCATTCATTTCTCCGGCAATCATACTTCCCGGTATAAATAAAACTCCTGCAATTAACATCTGCCATGCAGTAGAAACCGATGCAGGAGTATCAGGCGCAGGATGATATTTTGAATACAACGATCCACCAGCCCAGCCAATCGGACCAATAATCAACAGGATCATTCCCAGAACATTTCGAGAATCTTGCTGCACAGAAAAACTAGCAGTTAGCTGTTCCCAAAATAAAAGGATTACACCTAAAAAGCCGATGATTAAACCGGCAACAGTAAATTTGTTGCTAAAGTTTTCTTTCCACTTGCCCTTATCTAATATCACAAACCAGATTGCGGCTGACGAAACCATAATGGCAACCAGTCCACTTGGTAAAAATTGTTCTACCCAGATCACTATTCCATTACCCACGCCGAGCATCAGTATACCACTTATACCTGCATGAAATATATTCTTTTTATTAAATACCGGCAAACCATTTAAAATACACCAGCTAAGCAGGAGTGTGCCCGCAATGATAAATCTAAATGCACCTAAAAAGAATGGTGGAAAGCCGGCTACAGCTTTAGAAATGAAAAAATAGGTTGATCCCCATACCGCGTAAACGATAAGAAAGGCCAACAGAACAAGTAAAAGTGGGGCAGATTTTTTTTGAACGGAGGGCATAATTATTTTTTAACAAATAGAACATTTATCAAAGAGAAAACCATTCTTTAATAAATTATATAACAATTCTATTACCAAAGGTGCCTTGTATTGGCTTTACAGCTCTTCTCCGGTTGTTGACCTTATTTCGTTTCTTACATTAATGCTAACACCGTCTTTATTAACCACCGAATAATCGATTTCAATTGAACTGCTGTTAATCTTTATTTCATTAATAACACCGCTTCTAATTTCTCCGATTTTTTCAAGAAGATCTATGTCGTATTTTACTGAATTATCAGCCAGTCTTTTACAAACAAAATGAAAATCGCTGGTTACCAGAATATATTCTGAATCAGAAAGGGCCTTTTCAGCGTATTTAAGGTCTCTTGGAGAAGGAAAACTTCCTGCCAGGGTTCCTTGCTGATTGTATATGTAATTTACAGAGCTTACAATCTTACCAGCAACGTCTAATTTGCTTTTTGTGATCTCGGTAAGGCTGTTAGTCCATGGCAACATTTCAGAAGTGAAAGGCTCATCTTTGCCAGGTATTACGGAGGTGTAAGTATTCGTAATTGCACTGCTGTTGATGTCAATTTTAGTGAAGTCTTCAATAAACGGATCGGCCGCATTATTTATCTGGCTTTCTCTCATTTGCCGGGTGATATAAATAACTTTATTTACTTCCTTTATTCTGATATAAAAATTATAACCTACCTGAACTTTGGTTCCACTGGCTGTTGGAATTTCAGTAGGGTCTTCGGTGTAAGTTTTAACCTTTAATTGATTGCCAGACCCATCAAAATAGCCGATCCAGTATTTTTTGTCCTTAGCTCCGGCAATTACATAACTGCCTTTACTATCTTTAAAAACCAATACTTTAACGATCAGGTTTTGTTTATCCGAGATTTTTAGATTTAATCTTTTAACCAAAGAGTCATTGCCTAAACTAACATCATCGCCAGGTTGGTTTTCAGCAGGTTTCTTACTGCAACTTGCAATTGCAAGGCATATCATTACCAATAGAGTTAAATGTAGTTTCATTAGGTTAGTTTGGTTCTTTGTTGTTGTATTGATTTTTCTGATCCGTACAGAACTTGATAAGGTAAATATATTGTTTTGTATTAAATAGTTAAAGCCTAATTGTTATATTTTTCTGGTGATGATAGTTATTATTGCTTTTAGTGTTAGATAATGCGTTAATGTCTGAAACAAGCATTAATGTATTCAATCAATTTTATATATTTGCGGACTTTGTCTTCGTAGTTCAATGGATAGAATGTCAGATTCCGGTTCTGATGATGGGGGTTCGAATCCCTTCGAGGACACACAATTTAGAAAACCGTCTTTATTTAATCAAGACGGTTTTTTTATTAATATACTTACTCATTGCTTCTTGTATTAGAGTATATAAATGGTTCGGTCCAGGCTTAGTAATAACAGGTGTTTCACAGGTGTTATATAGGTGTATAAGCGCGTAAAGTATTGTTATGAGTACTTCCATATTTAATGATCATGGCTGATATTATATGGAATCTGATAGGAGGGATATAAACGCAGAAAGCGTGGAACCCCACTTACCGAGCCAGAGGTCCTAGGAGACCGCGCAACGAAAAGCAGAGCCCACGCTTATCGCGTGAGCACTCTTCACTTATCCTCTTGCTGCTATTTGAAATTTCCTAGGTTTCTGGCTCAAGATTCTTAAGTGCTAAATGCCTCAAATATTTTGAAGATTTCGCAAATTTATAATATTAGCTTGTTACATATCTTTTTAGTTTTATCAAATATACTAAAGCCCTATTTAAGAACAGTAATTTCTATATAGTTAATTTGTGCAAGAATAATTAAAAATTTGAAAGAAAAATCAATATTTTGTAGATATTCAAATTGAATTGAATGATACCGAGAGTTTACTTTATAAATAATTTTATATATTAAAGGCATTGTAAATATAACCAAATGAAAAAACCCTTACTATTCCTGATCCTTACTTTTTTGACCTTTTCCCTATATGCAAATATCCGTTTGCCAAATATATTAGGCAGCAATATGGTATTACAGCAGAAATCAACCACTAAGTTTTGGGGCTGGGGTTTGCCTGGTGAAAAGATAAAAATTACTACTTCATGGGATAATAAAACCATAGAAGCATTAACAGATGGAAATGCAAGCTGGCAAATTAGTATTCAAACACCACAAGCAGGTGGACCCTATACTGTTTTGCTTGAAGGTGAAAATAAAATTACACTCGAAAATATATTTATAGGAGAAGTATGGGTGTGCAGCGGACAATCTAACATGGAATGGAGTCATAATAATGGACTTACAAGCATTAAAAACGAATTTTCGCAACTTAGCAAACTAAATATCAAACTATTCAGAATACCTAAAACAACTTCAAAAACACCTCAGGATAATACCGAGGGTACCTGGGTGGCTTGCGATAGCAATACCTTAAAGGCATTTAGTGCTGTAGGCTATTATTTTGGGAAAGAGCTGAATAAGGATTTGAATGTACCGATAGGACTGATCAGCAGCAATTGGGGCGGTACACCGGCCGAAGTTTGGACCCCTGAAAATTTAGTAGAAGGTAACACGGTTTTAAAGGATGCAGCAGCAAAAAAAACGCCTGCTCCATGGTGGCCTACTGCCCCAGGTTATGCTTACAATGCAATGATTGCCCCGCTCGTTAATTATAACATAGCAGGTTCAATCTGGTACCAAGGCGAAAGTAACACCACAACTGCATCAAGTTATACTGAATTAATGAATACCATGATAAGTGCCTGGCGCAAGGCCTGGAATAACAATTTCCCATTTTATTATGTACAAATAGCTCCTTATAAGTATGATAGTTATAATATCGGTGCATTATTGAGGGAAGCACAGACAAAGAATCTGGCTACAGAAAAAACAGGAATGGTAGTAGTTTCAGATTTGGTTAGCGATACACTAAACATCCATCCGACCAATAAGAAGGATGTAGGTCTGCGGTTGGCCAATTTGGCTTTAGTCGAGACTTACGGTTTAAAAAAAAGCGCATATAAAAGCCCGATTTTTAACTCTTTAAATGTAAATGGAAGTAATGCAGAGATTGATTTAGATTACGCCGAAACAGGATTAATGCTGAAGGGCGACAAACCAAAGGAGATTTTTATAGCTGGCGCCGATAAGGTGTTTCACCCTGCAACGGTTAAAATAAAAGGAAATAAAATCATTGTTTCAAATAAGCTGGTAAAAGTACCGGTTGCTGTTCGCTACCAATTTAGCAATGCAGGCCTAGGTAACCTTTTTAGTAAAGCTGGCTTGCCCGTAGCACCTTTTAGAACAGACGATTGGGAACTTGATATCAGTAAGATAAAGTAATATTTGACAGCTTTTTCTTTATAAAATCGATCTTACCAATCCACCTTCAACCCGAATTGCAGCTCCATTTGTACCAGATGCTAATGGACTTGCATAGTAGGTAACGGTATTGGCAATTTCATCAACCGAAAGAAATCTCTGCAGCAAAGAGGTTGGACGCATGTTCTTAAAGAAATCGACTTCTACTTCGGCAACCGAAATGTTTCCTGCTTTTGCTAAATCTTCAATAAAAGTGCCTACACCCTGAGATTTAGTTGGGCCAGGAAGAATACTGTTTACTGTTACTCCAGTGTTCTTACTAAGCTCGGCCAGGCCTCTGCTAATGGCTAACTGTGCTGTTTTTGTCATCCCGTAGTGGATCATTTCATCCGGAATAAAAACTGCGGATTCGCTTGAAATAAATATGATCCGACCCCAGTTTTTCTTTAGCATTTTTGGAAATAGGTTACGGGATAGTCTGATGCCACTCATTACGTTTACTTCAAAAAACCTGAACCAATCCTCATCCGGTATTTCTTCAAAGGGTTTTGGTTCAAAAATACCTGCATTGTTAACGAGTATATCAATATCGGGAAGGCTTTTGATTAATGTATTCACTTCTTCAGTATTTCCGAAATCGGCAGCCAGGCCTGAAACATCTGCACCCTTTACAAGGCTTTTTAATTTTTCAACGGCATCGGCAACACCACGTTCGGCGCGACCGTTGATAATCACTTTTACGCCTTCTTTTAATAAGCTGTGTGCAATTGCAAATCCTATTCCTGCTGTAGAACCACTAATAAAAGCGACTTTACCCTGAAGTTTTAAATCCATAATCTAAATTTAAGTTAAAACAAATATACATTATGAAGATCGGAAGTAGGAGATAATTAAGCGCGTATCTGCGCATGCAGTTACGCGCTTAATTAAAGTTCTTATTTGGAGTAAGTAACTACCAAAGGAAGGTGATCTGAGGCATGAATATCATTTATAACCTGATGAGAGGCAACCTTAAGTTTACTTCCTTTTTTTAAGAGAATAAAATCAATCTCTTTATCAGGATTTACATCTGGGATAGTAGGTGCACAGTTCTGATCGCAGCTGCGGGTAAAATGTTTCTCCAATATAGCCATAGCAGGGGTAGTAGCGGTAAGGTTAAGGTCACCGGCTAAAATAACCTCTGTTTTCCTATTTCCCAATATCTTGTTGATCTCGGCAACTTGTAATAAACGGTGCTCATTATTCAGGTCAAGATGGGTACAGGCAAAGTCCAATTTGCTGCCATTTGGCAGTGTAACATTTACTATTGCCAATGAGCGTTGCTCTGCTTTTAGTCCTTCTTTAAACGGAAGGGGGAAACGCTCAGATTTGTTGATTTTAAATTTAGAGAGTATAGCTACACCATATTCTCCTCCGTCGTAATCTATTCCTTTTGAAAAGAAACTATACATGCCTGTTAATTCTGCCAGCTTTTTTACCTGATCAACATTACCGCTTCGCGGAGTTAATACATCCAGTTCCTGCAAAGCTACAAGATCTGGCGACTGACTTTTAATGACATCAGCTATTGCCTGAAGATCAATTACGCCTTCCTGAGCAGGTGGATTTGCGTGATGAATGTTATAGGTCATTACTTTTAAAGAGTCTGTATTTGTGCTATTTGCCATAGCAAGCATACTACAGTTACTTAGGGCCAAAATTACCACCAGATGTTTAAGATATGTTTTCATATATGTGTTATTATAAATTAATTTTTGCCTTCCCAATTAGGATTTTGTACCAGGTTCCCATTCAACTGAAGCTCTTGTATTGGAATTGGAAATAGATAGTCTCTGTCTTCACGGAACGTTTTTGGTGTGCCCGGATTAACCAATACGTTGCCACCGCTAGTGTTGTTCTCAAGGATGATCTCACTTCCTAGTTTCAAAAACTGTACTCCTGGTCCTGTGGGTTTGTTGCCAGTATAAATTTCCACATCAGTTGTCCCGTTTTTATCCAGATCATATTTACCAAGCCCCGGGAAATACATGCCTTTATACGGTTCTGCATTCAGGTGTCCTTCTTTCCATCTCATCAGATCATTCCAACGCAGGCTTTCCATTACCAGTTCAATTCTGCGCTCACGTCTAACTTCTAAAATCAAACCTTTGTTTCCTCCATTTACATTTCGATACTGTGCAGCAAGATAAGCATCGGGGTTAGCATTTGCAGCAACAATATTTAAATTGGGCATTGCAACTCTATCGCGTAATAGTTTAACTGATTTGTCAATATCTGGTTGTGTTGCTTCTCCCAGTTCAGCTTTTGCTTCAGCGAAATTTAGCAATACCTCTGCCATTCTAAAAATAGGCATATCGTTATCAGATTTATTGAATGAGTCATTTGCTTCGCTTGTTACGTATTTTATAACCTGGTAACCAGTAGTTGAGGCATTAAACTCGGGTACTAAAATTTTGGTATTTCCTATACGCGTGTAGCCAGGCGTACGGATGGTTTGTGCTAAGCGTGGATCACGGTTTTGTACTTCTTCGTAAAATTGGATCTTATTAAATTCCGGTTTGTCGGTAAACCTGCTGCCGTCTTTCATGAGGTAGGTGTTTACCAGACTTTTGTTTAAACCCGGCCTGCCATACGATGCCGTAATGGTATAATAATTTAAGTTATGCCAAACTTGCAATCCGTTACTAAAACGTCTGGTTAAAATAACTTCCTGATCTATTGCAGCTTTCGAGGCAAAGAGATCGAAGTAAGACTTTTCTGGGGTTGATTTATATATGCTATACGGACCTGTGGTCATTAATTGATCTGAAGCTGAAACGGCTTCGCGCAGGAAACGATCGGCATCTGGTAGCGAAAATTCAGAATGATATTTTCTGAATGTACCTTCAAAAAGACATATTCTGGATTTTAGTGCCAGCGCAGTCCATTTAGTTACCCGTTCTACATTCTTGCCCTCATCAGCATTAGCAATGGCAAAATCAAGATCCGCAAGTACAGAATCCATTACCTGAGCCCTTGGTGTGCGTGCTTTTGATAAGGCCTCTTCGTCCTCAAACGCAATGGTTTTTGAGTACCATGGTACATCACCAAATCTGGAAACTTTGTCGAAGTAAAAGTATGCCCTGAAAAACCTTGCTACTGCTGCATACTTTTTACCGGCTTCTGCAGGCATAATGTTGTCGTAATTTTCCAGAAAGTAATTGATCTTTCTCAGTTCAGTCCATGTCCAGCCACCTCCGGAAATAGGTACTGTACGGTTTCCTGTAATCAGCTCTCCAAGATCGGACTTTACCACGTTATCTACAGCCTCGTTATAGATGCCTTCGGCAGAGGGAATAACAGTATAGAAGGAATTGGTATAAAGTTTTAGATCGCTTTCTGTTCTGAAAAAAGCATCAGGTGAAATTTGAGCCAAAGGTTGCCTGTCAAGGAAGTCCTTTTTACATGCCGTAAAAAGGATGCAAAGGGCAATTATTGATATTTTTATATTTTTCATCTTAGTATAGTTAATAGTTAAAAGGATACATCTAAACCGAAAGAGTAAAGTTTACTGAAAGGATATACCCTTGCGTTTGGATCTGCAGTAGAATTGTTATAATCGCCGGCTGCTTGCTCTGGGTCGATATAGTTCGAGCGCAGTTTGGTGAAAGTAAACAGGTTCTCTCCACTTAAATACACCCTTACTTTTGACAACTTTATCTTTTTCAATAGGGTTTCGGGCATGCTAAATCCTATAGTTAGATTTTTTAATCTGATGTATGCCAGATCCTGTAAATACTTATCGTTTTTAACATTTAACTCTCCTCTGTCATTTAATGCCTCGTAACCCCGCAGTTTTGGGAAATAAGCATTTGGGTTTTGGGGAGTCCATACGTCACTTAGGAAGTCTTTATCTACGAAAGAGTAATATGGACGAGAGAAGGGACCCCAGAATTTATCGGCATTGTTTCCAGGATACCACTGTTGTTTTCCTATTCCCTGGAACATCACCGAAAGGTCAAAGTTACCCCAGTTGAATCCTGCGTTGATACCATAAGAATAACGAGGCAGAGAGTTCCCTATCACCTCCATATCTCCATGATCTGTTAGTGTGTTTTTTCCATTATTTACCACTCCATCGCCGTTGATGTCGAGAAATTTTATATCACCGGCAGATAGTTTAGCCCAGTTTCCAGGTGCTTTTAAGCGTTGTTGATTAACATAGTCCTGATTTACTTTATAAGCCTGGGCTTCTGCATCTGTTTGGAAGAAACCGCCTACACGATAACCCCAAATCTCGCCTATTTGTTGCCCCACATAGTAGTTGCTCAGCAGGTTGTTTGGATTATCAAATCGGGTGATCTCGGCAGTGTAATCTGATATGCCAAAGCCAACATTCCAGTTAAATGGTTTTCCGGCCAATGAGCCGTTCTGTGTCCAGTTTAGGGCAAGTTCCCAGCCCTTGCTTTGCAAATCTGCTGCATTTTGTTTTGGTGAAGCAGCACCGAAAACCGAGGATACAGTTTTTCCGGCTGTTAACATGTCGAAAGTATTTCGAACATAGTAATCAAATGTAGCAGTTAAACGATTATCCAGAAATCCTGCATCTACTCCAAAGTTTGCAGAAGTTGCTCTTTCCCATGTTAGGTTAGGAGAAATAGGAGTTGGAGAGGATAAATATTCAGTCTTTTTTCCATCAGTTATATAGTCTATAGTTCCACGGGATAGTAGTGGGATATAGCCATATTCTGCTGCTTCTTGCTGATTGCCGAGCGAACCATAGGATCCTCTGAATTTAAGCTCGTCAACAATTCCTTTTAAGGGAAAGAATTTCTCCTGACTGATACGCCATCCTGCTGAAATGGAAGGGAAAAATCCAAAGCGACTTCCCGGAGGAAATTTAGAGGTGCCATCATAACGTCCATTTATTTCTAAAAGATATCGGCCTTCGTAATCATAATTTACCCTAAAGAATCCTCCTAGCAATGCATATTCATTGGCATTTCCATTAGCAAGAACATCACCTGATCCAAGATCGAGATCATTTAGGTCTTGTGATATTAGGTCGTTTCTTTGTGCAAACACTCTTTTGTAAGTATTTAATTCCTGATTATAACCTAGTAATGCTTTGAAGGTGTGTTTGCCTAATGTTTTGGTATAATCTCCGAATATATTTACGACATGTGATTGCCTTGTGTAATTGGTTTCATAATACTGATCAAACCCAAACTGACTGATCACTCCGGGATATATTGACCATGGTGCCTGTGCTCTGCGTGCCCAGTTGCTCGATGGCTTAAAGGTATAGGTGTAGTTACCTTTTAGTTCCAGTCCTTCGGCTAAATGAGCATTTACGTTAAATAGGTTGATGAACTCATATTCTTTTTCGTTCCCTTTAGATTTGCCATGCAGCAAATCTGCAAAAAGACCATCGCCAATAGTGTAGTTGTTCAGTTCTGTACGATAGGTTGCTGTGCCGTCTGGATTCATTGGCAAATAGGATGGTAATGCGTGTACGGATACTGAAACAAAATTGGCATTTACACCCCATCCTGGATAATCGTAGTTAGAAGCGTTGAACTGTAAGTTATTACCAACGGTTAACCATTTGTTTACTTTGGTATTTACTTTAGCACGTAGGTTATAGGATTTGTACTTGTCCTGATTTATTTGCATCATTCCGTTTTTCTGATACATACGTCCGGAAAACAGAAAATCAGTATTTTCACTTCCGCCAGACACAGATAGGGTATGATCCATACTAGTCTGCCTATCACGGAATATGGTATGCCACCAATCAGTATCGCCATAATAAACATACTGGTCTTTACCTTTTCTGTTGTCAATAATGTAATCAGGAAGGCTTTTGTCGGTTCTGCGTCTTAACAGGTATGCGTAATCCTCGTCCGTATAACCTGTATATGAATTTCCTACTGCACGGATAAAGGCCTCATCGTTCATTTTTGCAGCATCATAAGCATCGGTCATAAAATCGGTACTTGTTGTTGGGGCTGTAAAACCAAAATTATTGCTGTAACTGATTGTAGTTCTGCCTTTCTTCCCGTTTTTAGTGGTTACCAGAACTACACCGAAAGCGGCACGGGCACCATATATAGCGGCTGACGAGGCATCTTTTAGTACGGAGATGCTCGCTACGTCTTTAGGGTTCAGGTTGTTTATTGAACCGGGAACACCATCAACCAATACGAGTGGACTACCGCCGCTACCACCACTGTTAATAGAGGTAAAACCACGTACATTAATCTTTCCATCTGATCCTGGTCTGCCGTCTCCAAAGGAGATATTTAAATTGGGAACGGCTCCTTGTAAGCCCTGGGTTATGTTGGCTATCGGACGATCTTCAAGCGTTTTGGTGTTTACAGTGGCTACGGCACCTGTCAGGTTCACTTTTTTCTGCGTGCCATAACCAACTACTACAACCTCATTCAGGTCGCTCTGATCTTCCAGCATTCTCACAATTAATGAAATTTGCTCGCCGGCTTTAATTTCATAATTCTTTAAGTTTTGCGTGCGAAAGCCAACGTAACTGATTATAAATGAATATCCTTTACCAGCAGGCAGATCGGTAAAGGTGAATAAACCTTTACTATCGCTGGATGTGGTTTTTTTTAGCTGAGTAGACTCGTTAACAGCCATAACAGAAACACCAACAAGTGGGAGGCCCTTTTCGTCGTTAATTGAACCGGTTACCTTGCCCCCCGTATTTACCTGGGCAAGACCCAGAGAGGTGATGCTGAGCCCTAGCAGAAGTAATAGGAGCCTTCTGCTAAAGCGTTTTAAAAAAAGAGTAATTTTTAACTGCATGATTTTGGTTGTTTAAAGTAGATTGTGATTTATTATGGTTTTTATTAAATGATGATTTCTTATTTTTCTTCTGTAATTTGATAAGAGCTATCAGGAAGCTCAGTTATAGTCAGGTTGTTTAGCAATGCGATTTTATTCAGTATTTCTTTCAGCTTGTCTGTTCCATTGAATTGCCCGGTTAAAAGGATTGGCTTTTGAACTTTATTGCAATTTATTGGTCGGTTATAGCGCTCTGAAAGTTCTGAGCAAACTTGCGCTAATGGTGTTTTATCAAATTCGAGTACCCCACCAACCATAGGAGCTGTGTTTTCAATTGCAGATGGTTTTGGTTTTTTTATTTGCATTTGTTGTCTTAAGCCTTGCTCAAACTGAGTAATTTTTACTTTTCCGGCAGCGTAGCGAAACTGCTGGCCAGGATAAAGTATAACCTGGTTGAATGGTTCTTTTGATGCCCCGGTTGCTCTTTCTATCATTATTTTTCCTTTAAAGAGTCGCACCTCTACGTTAGTTCCTTTAAAGGCTCTTACACGGAAGGAGGTTCCTAGGGCTGTGGTATTGATGCCTTCTCCTGTAACTGTAAATGGACGGGTGCTATCATGGGCTACATCAAACGTGGCCTCGCCTTGCAGCATTAGATTTCGTTGGCTTGGGGGGAATGGTTGTTGGTATTGAAGGGTGCTGTTCGGACTCAATTTAACAACGGAGCCATCTTTTAAATTGATTACCTGTGCCGTTGAATCGGAATTGTGTATTGTAATCTGCTTATTTTGAGACGCGGGTTGTTGATAAGATAGTTGTTGTTTATTTCCTTCTGGAACAAGGTATTTCACTGTAAGTATTGTTAGAACAGCGTAAGCCAGTACGGCAGCAACGGCTGTCCAATTGAATTGCTGCCACCATAGTATTTTAACACGCCCGGCTTCTATCCATTCTTCTTCCGGCAGCAAACGTTCTAATAAGCCCGGATCATTCTTAAGACAATTGTGTACATATTCTGCCTCAGAGGGGCTGCATTGTTGATTGAGGAATTTTTGAAGCAGTTGCTTGTCCATTTTGATCGCATTTATAATACTAATACGCAGCCAAAATGCTTTGCCTCTGCTCTTTACATAAATTTAATGTTATTAATATTTTGGTAACATGAGGGTCGAAGCGTGTTACAGGAAAAAAAAGAAAACATTGTCTCTTAATTTTCTCCTAAGGAGCTTTAGGGCTTTTCCGATATGGTCTTCTACGGTGCTGGTAGAGATAGACATCATTTGTGCAATTTCTTTATGGGAATACCCTTCGATCCGGCTTAGCTGGAAGACCTTTTTCCTTGCCGGAGGTAATGCCGAAATTGCAGAATGGATGTCGTCATTAAGCTGTTTTACCAGGGCATCATTGATTGCAGAAGGTTCTCCAACAACATCAAGGTAACCCATTTCTGTGCTTTTGCGTACGGCTAACCGTCTTATTTCATCAATCATTACTGTTCTGCAAATTCTGAATAGCTGTACATTTAGGGCTATATTTGGGTTTAATGCAGATGCATTTTTCCAAAGTTTAATAAAGCTCAACTGAGCCAGCTCTTCAGCGAATGTTACAGATCCGGTACGCTTGAATAAATAAGTATAAGCTTGACGATGGTAAGTGGAATAAACGTTCGAAAAAGCTTTATCACTACCGGCTATTAGATCAATAAGGAGAGCATGATCATCTTTCGGGTACATCTACATCATTTTGATCTGCAAAAAGAAACAAATAGTGTTGCAGAAAATATATAAACAGATTAATTTTTTGTTAAGTCTGCGCTGGTTCTGCCTTTGGCCCAAATATCTCTGATTGTATCTTCATCGCCATGTCCATTAGGCACGGCGGCACTGCGGTTATTGGCATCATACCATTTCTTATTGGTAAGTTTTGTAGTTTGTCTGCTCCCTGGCATTTCAAGAAATCCATTAGGATCAGCCTTTGCAAGCCAATTATAGGCATGGTGTAGCCAATCTCGACGGTATTGATCACTTTGCTTTGCAAACCAGCTGATCTCATCGTACCCCCAAACGTAAATATCTCCAACAGGTTTGCCCGGCGACTTACTTGCACCAAAGTTATCCAGCTCTGCCAAGTAGGGTAGGTGTTCGCATGTCCAGCCACTTGGAGTTATTCCGCCTTTGCTGCGGTTAAAAAGAGCGTCAGAATGCCCAACTTTAAGAATTGCTTCTTCCGGTTTTTCAGGTGTTTCCAGAATCCTTAAAGGGAAAGAATGAAAGTCCATAAGCAATTTGCCTTCGCGTACAAAGCCACCACTTGGAACATGTGAGTCGCATATCAGCATCTTTCTTCTGGCATGCTTAGCTGCATAACCTCTGATAAGATCTAATACCTGCGCATAATGATCAAGGTTCTTATCATTTTTATTCATTAACTCAACCTGGCCAAAGTGTATACCTTCTATGCCTGCATCAATATATGAAGCGGCAAGAAAATAGAAGAGTAGTTTTGTTTCAGATCTGCTGATGTCGGGCACGCCCGAATTTCCCCAATGTTTATTCATTCTTCCGTCCGCATAAAGTATATCTGAATAGCGGAAGTTTCGTTTTTCAACCGGAAGGCTGAGTGCTTTAAATGCCCATTCCGGTACAGGAACTTTTTCAATTTCAGGGGTAACGATTTCAAAGATACAAGCTTGTAAAATGATATCCGGATCTACCTGATGTACTCTAGCTGCCAGCTGTTTTTCCTGCTCAAAGTTCTTTAAAAGATCAGCTTCGCCTCCCCACTGGCAAACTGCGCGACCGATGAACTTAGCACCTATGTTTTTAATCATCCTTAAGTTATCGTCAAAATTGCCTTCTCCGGTAAGCATCCTTTGCATAGTTATTGAACGATCTAAATAATTTTCCAATACTTTTCTTGAGATCTTGCCTTTAAACTTATAGTCAGTTTTTTGAGGAGAAGTAGTTGCTGCTGTATGTATGCCTGCTATGGCAGAATTAATGAGGCAAATAAAAGTCAGCATTAATAAAGTTGACTTTAAAAACTTAGGGTTCATATAATCAATATTAGGGTGGTAGTGGTTGTTTATCAAACTTAACCAGTATGCGTATCAAATACTTATTATTGAATGTAAAGTAATTGATACGCAGTCGGTTTTGAAAAATTAGCCCTGACTTTTAACACCAGGACTAATTTTAACAAGGCTTAGTATCCGGGATTCTGTGTGTAATTTGGATTTGCCAATTGATTTGATGGTATTGGGAAAACCAGATACTTAGGATCGTCAGTTGGTTTTTCCTGCCATGGGGTAAGGTATTTTCCAAAACGGATAAGGTCTTGTCTTCTTACCCCTTCCCAGAAAAACTCGCGCCCTCTTTCATCTAACAACTGGTCAAGTGTTACGGCAGTCCATACGGTTGCCTTCCTCACTAATCTTACCTGATTAACTAATGCTAAAGCAAGCGCAGGCTGTTGAGTTCTTAATAACGCTTCGGCCTTCATCAGTAAAACATCTGAATAGCGATAATACACCCAATCATTTTCAGGTATTCCTGTAGCTGAATTGGTATAGTCGATAGGATACTTGATTACGCGTATGCCCGCAACTTCTAATCTGTCTTTATCCCTTTCAATGATATTAACCTCAGGTGTGAATATCAAATTATTGCCTCTTCTATCCTTTATGGCAACTCCGTTCTGGTTAACTTGCTGCCCAACAAGGAAGCCAACTCTTACTCCGGATACGTTTGTAACACCCGGGTAGGCTGCACCTCTTCTGGAATCTACACTTTCAAACTTGTTGTAGAAGTCGGATAAGGTACAAAAGCCATTATTACCACTTGGATTTTGGTTGTAGTGTAAAGGAGCAACCCACATTGCATTCAGTCCGCCAGCATCTGATCCACCAACATTGCGTCCGGCAAAAACATTCTCCTTTGAGGCATCATTTGAAGGTGCAAAATTGTCGAAGTAATTTGCAGCCAATACATATTTGTTGGTGCCAATAATTTCATCAGCAAGACTGATAACTTTGGTCATATCTGCTGCATCAAAGGTTGGCGCTGCACGGTTTAAGAATGCTCCTTTGTTCAAATAACATTTCATGAGCAGCATACGAGCGGCATTTTTGTTGGCACTTGTTGTAGGACCATCTGGTAAATTAGGAATAATTGCCGTAATCTCCGTAATCAGGTAATTGATCTCATCGGCAGCATTTCTTACTCTCGAAGGTTGTGTAACATCCTCGCCCGGTTCTCTATAAGGTACCTGACCCCAGCCATCCAGAACAGCAAATTCTGAAAATGCACGAATGAATCTGGCTTCTGCGGCCTGTTGTGGACTAGGATTGAATTGAAGTACGCTGGTGGCAACATAACTTGCACTACCCAGGTCCCTGAATACACTATGAATACGGGTATGATCTGGTGCCCATTTGTGCAGATGGAGCGCTCTCCATGCACCATTGTCGTCCCAGTCTCCACCGCGGGTTGGAACAATGGCCTCATCAGTAGGGAATTCCTGCAATGCCCACCATCCATAAGGTCCCTGGAAAGGAGCCCTCATTGCATTATAGCTTGCATTTAGTACAGCTGCAACATTGCCGGAGCTTACACCACTGTCATTGATCTCGCCATTAAGTGTTTCATCAAGTTTTGTACAGCCCGCAATTGATAAAGCAGTAATTATTAAGGCTGTTATATATCTATTTTTCATGTCTGAGAATATTTAAATTAAAGAGAAAAATTAACCCCGAAATTGAACGTTCTTGCGGATGGGTAAGGCACATATTCTATACCTGCCGATGGAACGCCATTGATGCTCTTGTCAACATTTACCTCCGGATCAAAGCCTGAATAATTTGTAAGCACAAATAAATTTTGTCCGTTAACGTATATGTTTAATCCTTTAATTGCTTTTCCTATATTTCCAATGTTATAGCTTATTGTGGCATTCGCCAGTTTTAGGTAATCGCCTTTTTCTATATAGCGTGAAGAAGCAGAAATTGGATTAGCCAGTGATTCCTGTATGCCGGAATTTAACAGTGCCGATGCAACATTTCGGGTGCCTAAATTGGTAATTGGCAATACAGAGTTGGCGGTGTTGTTATACACATCTTGCCCTAAAGAACCATTAAAGTTAAGACCTAATGATAATTTTTTATACCTGAAATCTGTACTGATACCCAGGATTACACTTGGATTTGGGTTACCAACGTAATAATATGTAAAACCATCATCGGTGTATTTCGAAAATCCATTCTCATCAAGGCCCTCATAGCGGCGGGTAACCATAGCAAAAAGCGGCACGCCATTCTGGATCACTTCTAATGTTACATCGCTTAATCCCTGTCCGTTTAAAGAACCGGTATTAATAATTCCTGTAACATCCTGTACTTTGTTTTTTATAAACGTAGCATTACCACCTAACGACCAGCTGATGTTTTCTTTATCAATGATACTTCCATTTAATGTTAACTCAATACCATTGTTTTTGATTTTACCGGGAAGATTTACCCAGGTAACTGATGCTCCTGCAGCAGAAGGATAGAATGGTATTTGTGGAAACAACAGATCAGTAGTGGTTTTTCTAAAATAATCTACCGACCCTGTTAATCTGCTTTTAAAAAGACCAAAGTCTATTCCAATATTGGTCTGCTCATCTGCCTGCCATTTTAATTTATCATTTTTATTGTTTATCCCCGTTAAAGTTTGGCCTCCCTGGTCGTAACCAAAAGCATAACGCTGTTGTGCCGATCCGGATGGGAATTCCTGATTCCCTGTTTTGCCATAGCCAGCCCTGATTTTAAGCTGATCCAGCCATTCTGTTTCTGAAAGGAATGCTTCGTTTTTAATATTCCATGCAGCAGAGAAAGATGGGAAATAACCATACTTATTATCGGCACCGAACTTGGTAGAACCATCTGCTCTGAAAGTTGCCGTTAACAGATATTTATCTGCATAGTTAAAGATGGCTCTTGCAAAGTAAGACTGAAGTTGTGTTTTAGGGTCGTAGTATGAGCTCATCTTACGATTGGCCGGTGCAGTTGCCTGTAGTGCATCTGTATAATCCACAGGAATGTTTCCAAAACCTGTTGCATTCATGTTTGAACCCTTATTGATGTAGTTGGTATATTCATAACCAACAAGGGCATTCAGGTTTAAACGCGAGGCAATCTCTTTATTAAAAGTTAAGGTATTGGTAAATTGCTGTGTTATTAATTCAGTGCTCGAATAACTTGCGTAACCTCCCAAAAAGTTCTGATCTGGTTTTTCCTGTACGCCCTCCAGGTTAATAAAGCTACGGGTAGATGATCTTCTTACCCCCGTGCTATAGTTTATGCTGGCCAACATTCGGAATTCAAGCCATGGAGCAATTTTGTAATATGGTGAAATACTACCCAGGATGGTTGATACTTTTGATTTATCGTTATACGCTTCAGACATGGCTAAAGGGTTAACAATTCTACCATTCTCAATAAACAATGATCCGTCGGCATTTCTTAATGGTTGCGTTGGATTCCATGAAAGGGCCTGACTGATCAAACTACCTGTAAAACCTGCGTCTGTTGTGATAGGCGCAATGGTTTCATTGAACTGGCTACTCAAGAGGTTTACATCAAGCCCAAGGTTTTTGCTTTCCAGAAACTTGAAGTTTCCATTAAATGACCCGGTGTATTTTTTTAAACCTGTTTTTCTGATAATACCCTGCTGATCCTGATAGCCTAGTGATGCCCGATAGGTGTTCCCATCGCCGCCTCCACTAAAACCAATAGAATAGTTTTGGTTGTATGCAGTGCGCGTAATGGCGTCCATAGCATCTACATTGCTTCCAAAATCACCACTTGTAAGTCCATATTTATTCAATGCCGAACGATAGCCATCGCCGTCTAATACATCAATCTGGCGCATGATATTGGAAACACCAGTGGAAGCATTAACATCTAACTTTACACCACCGCTGGCGCCTCGCTTTGTTGTAATTAAAACTACACCATAGGCAGCCCTTGATCCGTAAATGGCTGTTGCGGATGCATCTTTAAGAATTTCCATAGAGGCGATGTCATTCGGGTTAATAAAGTTTAAAGGGTTTCCACCTGGTGCAGCACCAATACCTCCTCCCGGAGAGCTTTTAACCCCTCCAACGGTGCTTGGACTGGCCGATGGTCTGGCTGAACGACCATCAAGAGCAATTCCATCAACTACATATAAGGGTTGTCCGGAACCAGTCATGGCTGTGTTACCTCTTATCCTTACTGTTGTAGAACCTCCGGGTTGGCCACTGTTATTGATCATTTGTACCCCGGCAACCTTACCCTGAATGAGTTGGTCAGGTGCAATGAGCGGGCCTTTATTGAAATCTTTTTCGGCTAAAGTGGCTACTGCTCCGGTAAGGTCTTTCTTTTTCACCGATCCGTAGCCTATTACCTGAACCTCACTTAAATTATTTGCAGATTGTAATACAGGGTTTATTACATTTTTACCTGCAATTTCGACAGTTAAACTTTCCATGCCGACATAACTGAAGATCAACCGTTTTGCAGTCTGCGGGACTTGGATGGAGTATTTTCCATTGCCATCAGTAAGTGCTTTAACGTTTGTGCCTTCAACACTGACTGTAACACCAATTAAGGTGTTGTTGTCTTTATCTGATACTGTACCTGTAACTACTGACTGAGCTAAAGCTGCTGAACTGATCACTAATAGCACAAGTAGAACTACTGCTTTTTGCAGCATACGTACTCCGGGCCTGTTTTTTAAAACAATGCCGGTACTTTTTAATAAATAGTAATTCATCGTAAATTTTAGTTAGATTATTAGAATAAGAGTTGATTACAGTGATGATCAAAGTCTGCCCGACAAAAGCAAAGCGCATATAAATTCCCCGACGCGAATACGCCAAGAAAACAAGGGCCTGATTTTGCAGGATATACTACCTTAAGGTAATATCAATACAGAACTTAAGATTAGCCGGCTATTCTTTATTGGGCTTGTAAAGATGAATTAGCTGGACGTAAGAAGTAAGCTTAAATAAGCTTAGGTGGATAAAACGTAGGTTCATAAAGGTTAGGATTAGGATGATTAAATAGGGTTAGGGGGTGTTGGGGTTAACTATAGACGCTTTTTAGTCATATCTGTTCGTTAGTGTTAGGAATTGAGACAATATTTGGTGTATTAAATTTAGAAAAATTTTTGGGAACTCTGCTAACTAATAAACTGCAGGTTTATTAACGAAAAGGATAAGCTTTGGTAGTCCTCATTTTTATTCTAATAATTTTCTGATTATAAGTGCCTTTTTTAAAAATAAAAAGGCATTTTTGCACCCGTAAAATAGTGAAAATCATGTAAAGAATTTAGTGCATATGGAAGAGGTAGTTGTTGAAGAAATCGTAAAGCTTTTAGAGCTTCAAGACGATGCGCAATTAAAGGCTTATTTAGATGATCTGAATATTTCAGATGTAGAACATCTGATAGACGAACTCCCCCAGCATGCAGTAAAATTTATTGAAACTTTATCTGTTAAAAGGGCCGTAAATGTATTCCGTATTCTTGATTTTCCTACTCAGGAAAAGATCATTAAAAAGCTTCCAGGCAATAAGTTAGCTGAGTTAATCAATTTACTTCCACCCGATGACCGTACTTCACTTTTTAGTGAACTGAAAGGTGATGCTGTTAAAAAGTTGATTATTCTTTTACCTGCCAAAGATAGAGTAGAAGCACTTTCGCTGCTAGGCTACGAAGAGGATAGTGTGGGTAGGTTGATGACGCCAGACTATGTTGCAGTTAAAAAGGATTGGACGGTAACACGAGTGCTTTCGCACATCAGGCGTTATGGCAAAAACTCTGAGACCATTGATGTGATCTATGTGATCGATAAAGACGGTGTACTGTTAGACGACATTAGAATAAGGGAGATTTTACTTGCTGATCCGGAAGCCAAAATCGGTGATCTTACAGATCAGCGCTTAATTGCTTTAAAAGCAAGCGACCATCAGGAAGAAGCCATTAATATATTTAGAATGAACAACAGGGTAGCATTACCGGTTGTGGATGAGAATAATGTATTGCTGGGGATAGTTACCGTAGATGATATTCTATGGATTGCAAACGAAGAATATACCGAAGATATACATAAAATTGGGGGTACCCAGGCTTTAGATGAACCTTATTTGGATATGCCCATACTTGGTTTGTTTAAAAGAAGAATAGGCTGGCTTGTTGTACTTTTTCTTGGAGAAATGCTTACTGCAACTGCGATGGCACATTTTGAAGCTGATATTGCCAAGGCGGTTATATTGGCCATGTTTGTTCCGCTAATTATTTCAAGTGGAGGAAACAGTGGCTCGCAGGCATCTACTTTGATTATTCAGGCCATGGCACTTGGCGAGATTACTATTGGTGATTGGTGGAGGGTAATGCGCCGGGAGATTATCTCTGGTTTGATGCTGGGGATTGTATTGGGTACAATAGGGTTCTTAAGAATCTTTGCCTGGACTTTCTTTACCGATATGTATGGCCCACATTGGATGCTTATAGGTTTAACAGTTGGAGTAGCCTTGGTAGGGGTAGTATTATGGGGCTCGCTTTCAGGATCAATGCTTCCTTTGTTACTTAAGAAACTTGGGGCTGACCCTGCTACGTCATCTGCTCCGTTTGTAGCCACCCTGGTGGATGTAACGGGCCTGATCATCTATTTCTCTGTAGCAGTGTTGTTTCTTACGGGAGTGCTGTTATAAAGGACAAAATAGGCCGTTCTATTCAAAGACGGGCATCTGTTGCCCGCTGCGCTGAATGGTCAACAGCGCCTAGGTCTTTTCTTAGAAGACCGATTTTTTGGAGGCATAATGCATAATTTAGAAATAAAAAAAGAGGATGATCATTTGTGATCATCCTCTTTTGATTTTTAAAAGTCAAAAATCTAAACGTTAAAACGGAAGTGCATAATATCTCCGTCTTCAACAACATAGGTTTTTCCTTCAACACCTAGTTTTCCGGCATCTTTACATGCATTCTCAGAACCCAGTGTTACGAAGTCGTTATATTTAATTACCTCAGCACGGATAAATCCTTTTTCAAAATCTGTATGAATTACACCGGCAGCCTGAGGCGCGGTGAAACCTTTTGTGATTGTCCAGGCTCTTACTTCCTGTACACCTGCCGTAAAGTAAGTATATAGGTCTAGTAACCTGTAGGCAGCGCGGATCAGTTTATTTACACCCGATTCAGTTAAGCCAAGATCGGCCAGGAATTCCTGGCGTTCTTCGTAACTTTCAAGCTCAGCAATTTCAGATTCAATTTTAGCAGAAATCACCAGAACCTCAGCATTTTCATCTTTTACTGCTTCTTTAACGCGCTCAACATAAGCATTGCCGGTTATAACGGAATTCTCATCAACATTACAAACGTACATTACCGGCTTTTGAGTAAGTAAGCCTAGATCCTGAATAAATTCAAAATCTTCAGCAGAAACTGCAGCAGAACGAACTGATTTTCCGCTCTCGATATGAGACTTTATTATGCTTAGGATATCGAAGGTTCTTTTTGCATCTTTATCGGTTTTAGCCATTTTTTCGACCTTCTGGATACGTTTGTCAACAGTATCCAAATCCTTAAGCTGTAATTCAGTATCAATAATTTCTTTATCGCGAATTGGGTCTACCGATCCGTCAACGTGAATCACATTTCCGTCGTCAAAGCAACGTAAAACGTGGATAATAGCGTTTGTTGCTCTAATATTACCCAGGAATTGGTTACCAAGACCTTCACCTTTTGAAGCCCCCTTTACCAAACCAGCGATATCTACAATCTCAATTGTATTTGGTACAATCCGGTTGGGATTTACGAGTTCTGCAAGCTTAGTTAACCTATCATCAGGAACTGTAATAACACCAATATTTGGTTCTATAGTACAGAAAGGAAAGTTAGCGGCTTGAGCTTTTGCGTTAGATAAACAGTTAAATAAAGTGGATTTTCCAACATTTGGTAAACCAACTATACCACATTGTAATGCCATGTATGTTTTTTTCTTGATTTGGCGCAAAGGTATCAATTTTTTAAAAATATTCTTTATGTTTAGGCAAGCTAAAAGCCTTATAAAAAAACAATACGATCAACATGGAACATTTTGAAGAAGAAAATCCTGAGGAAACAACACACAATGACCCTCAAGAGGGAGAGGAAGTCTTGTTAACCGTTACAGAAGACATACGTAGTTACATATATGAAACCGCCAGGTGGACCAAATTCTTGTCAATAATAGGATTTGTAGTAACGGGATTCATGGTCTTGTTTTCATTTAGTGCTGAAGCATTGATAAGCGCAATGAATGGTAAGGTGGGTGCAGCAAACAATCCCTGGGCGGCACTTGGAGGAGGTTTCCTTACAGTAGTATTCCTATTGTCGGCTTTACTTTATTTTTACCCAAGCTTATTAATGTTTAAATATGCCAATTCGGCAAAACAGGCTGTATTATATGGCGATCAGCCCGCGCTAAGCGAGGCAATGAGTAAAATGAAATCGTTCTTTAAATTTTGGGGTATCATTACCATCACCATATTGGGCCTTTACATTATCTCTTTTCTTCTTGGAATTGTTGCTTACCTTGGTGCTGGTAGTGTTGCTCCTTAATAACTAAAGATACTTTTACAAGGTTCCGTTAGCATATATCGGAATCTTGTTTTCAATGGTATGTTTAAAGCTTCTGATCTCTTTTTTTAAAAGACTTTCAAAATACGGGTTTAACAGCCTGGCTAAACCAATGCCAACGCCTCCAATTGGAGGATGATAGGATAGAACCACTTTCAATATCGTTCCGGTTTTATCAGCTGTTTCGGTAAACTTAACCCGCCCTACATGACTTATTAAAGAACTTGGAGAAGATCTCCATCCAATTAAATGATTTGGTTCATCCTTTATAATTTCTGCATCCCAGTCTATCGAAAATAAATTTCCCATTACATTGCTTTTCCAATGAGAAAGGTTTTCATCAATTACCTCTACGTTTAGTAAATGTTTAATGCTACCCGGAAGGTTATTTAAATCGCGCCAGTAGGCATATACCTCGCTGGCAGGTCTGTCAATTTCAAATTCACCCCTAATATTTATCGCTCTCGGTTTATTGCCATCTATTCCAAGTTTCTCATATACAAAACATTTGCCGGTAAAGCCCCTGTATGCCAGGTAAGCACCATATAAAAATTGCGCTTTAAGCGGTCTCCTAATCCCTCTGGTCATTAAAATACCACTTAGCAATACAGAAACCATACGTTCTGTAAGACCTATGTTCTCATAATGATGCTTCTCGATAGAGAATTTTCCCGACCGGAGCTTTAAATTACTTTCATGTGTTTTCATTTGATGGCTTATTTTTATTGGCAACGATAAACCAATAACACTTTGGTTAATAGATAAGTTTTAAGATTTGCCAAAATCATTTATTTTAATGACAATAGCGTAGAATTTTTAGCAATGCATAAATTGCAATTTTAAAGTTCGTAACTAACCATACACAATGAAACTAATAAAGACCTATTCAGCAGCAGCATTGTGCTCATTATTGTTTACTGCAAACAGTTATGCGCAATCATCTGTAGCAGCACCTAAACCTTATGGTGCCGTTCCAAACAAAAATCAATATGCCTGGCAACAAATGGAGTATTATATGTTTATCCATTTTGGACCAAACACATTTACAGACAAAGAGTGGGGGCATGGCGACGAAGATCCAAAGTTGTTTAATCCTAAGAAACTTGATGCCCGACAATGGGCTCGCACTGCAAAAAATGCTGGTATGAAGGCAATTATTATTACTGCCAAACACCATGATGGTTTTTGCCTGTGGCCAAGTAAATTCAGTACACACACTGTTAGAGAAAGCGCCTGGAAAGACGGTAAAGGAGATGTGCTAAAGGAATTATCTGCAGCTTGTAAGGAATATGGCTTAAAATTCGGAGTTTATTTGTCCCCTTGGGATCGTAATCATCCTGAATATGGCACCCCTAAGTATAATGACGTATTTGCCAACACCCTTAATGAGGTATTAAGCAATTACGGAAGTGTTTTTGAACAATGGTTTGACGGTGCAAATGGCGGTGATAAAAAGCAGGCATACGACTGGCCTAAGTTTTATAATGTAGTTCGCAAAAACCAACCTCAGGCAGTAATATTTAGTGATATCGGTCCTGATATTCGTTGGATGGGAAATGAAAGAGGTGTTGCGGGCGAAACCAACTGGTCGACCTTAAATACCGATGGATTTGGAGTAGGAGCAGAGGCTCCTGAAAGTAAAGTACTTAGCACAGGTGATGAGAATGGTAAATACTGGATTCCTGCAGAGGTTGATGTTTCTATCAGACCAGGATGGTTTTATAGCGCCAATACCGATAATCAGGTTAAAACACTTGATCAGCTGGAATCTATCTACAATACTTCCGTCGGCCGCAATAGTAACCTGTTGTTAAATGTTCCGGTAAATCGTGATGGTTTAATTCATCCAACAGATTCTACCAGATTAATGGAATTCAAAAAATACCTGGATGCTGCTTATAAAACTGATCTGGCAAAAGGCAGAAAAGTAACAGTAAGCAACATCAGAGGAAAGGATAAGAAATTCAATGGACAAAATTTAACCGACGGAAACAACGAGACTTACTGGACAACAGATGATCAGGTAAAAAGCGCAGTGATTACCATAGATCTGGGTAAAGAAACCGAGCTTAACCGTATTGTACTTCAGGAATTTATTAAACTAGGACAAAGAGTGAAATCGTTCTCGGTAGAATATCTGGAAGGATCTGAATTTAAGACTTTAGATACACAGACTACCATAGGTCGCAAAAGAATCCTGGTGTTCCCCACTGTAAAAACGAGTAAGATTAGGGTAAATATTCTGGATGCAAATGCCTGCCCGATACTTTCAAGCGTACAACTTTACAAAGCACCGGACTTATAGGCATTAGTTCTGCGGAACAGATGATATATGTAAATGTTTAACCTTTTTCTGGTATGCCCAGTAGACAACTATTGGGTATACAAAAAGGTTAAATAATGTATTGGTTATCAATCCACCTATAACTACAATAGCTAAAGGTTTTGATGCTTCTGAACCTATTCCGGTTGATAGTGCAGCCGGCATCAAACCAATTGCAGCCATCAACGCAGTCATAATTACCGGACGCATTCTGGTGGCAACGCCATTTTTCAGTGCGTCAGCAAAAGTCCATTCCGGACGATGTTTTAATTCTACCATATTGCTTTTAAATCGTGTAATCAGAATTACCCCATTTTGCACGCATATACCAAACAGTGCAATAAACCCAATGCCGGCCGAAATATTGAAGTTAACTCCCGTTGCGAGCAACGCAAGTATGCCCCCAATCATTGCAAATGGTACATTGTTTAACACCAGTAATGAATCTTTAATGTTTCCGAACAATACAAACAGGATAAAAAATATGAGCAATAAGCTGATCGGCACAGCTTCAGATAAACGACTGGTTGCCCTTTGTTGGTTCTCAAAATCACCTGCCCATTCCAGTTTGTATTCTTTAGGAAGTTTAATTTGAGCTTTTACTTTAGCCTGTGCTTCGGCAATTACACTTCCCATATCACGCCCTCTTATTGAGAATTTAATGGCCCCATAGCGTTCATGCTTATCGCGGTAAATAATGCTTGGGCCGGTAATTTTACGAATAGTAGAAATTTCACTTAATGGAACTTTGGCACCAGAAATAGTAGGGATACGTAGCGCACCAATTGAAGCTTCATCTTTTCTAAAGTCTTCAGGATATCTGATTCGGAGATCAAATTTACGCTCTCCTTCATAAATCTGTGTAGCGGCTTTACCACCAATAGCCATCTCTATTATGGAGTTTGCATCCTCTGTTCTCACTCCGTATAGCGCCATTTTACTTTGATCGAGGTTGATCTGCAATTCAGGCTGTCCAAGATTTCTAAGAATCCCTAAATCCTCAATCCCATTAACTGTTTTTAGAATGTTATATATGTCTTGCTCATGCTTTTCGATAAAGGAATAATCGTTGCCAAACATTTTAACCACAATAGATCCTTTTACACCTGATACCGCTTCCTCCACGTTATCCGAAATTGGCTGAGAGAAGTTTAAACTAATACCGGGATAACCTTTAAGCTTTTCCTGCATACGCTCTACCAGTTCCTCTTTGGTTTGCTTACGTTTCCATTCTGCTTTGGGATAAATATCAACCAGGAATTCCATATTGTAAAATCCTGTTGCATCTGTGCCGTCGTTTGGTCGGCCGGTTTGCGATATTACCTGTTTCACCTCCTCAAAGCTTAAAAAGATCTTACGCATCTCGTTCGAAAGCTTTTTAGTTTCATTGAGTGAAACACTTAGCGGAGCACTGGCCCTTACATATATGGATCCTTCATCCAGTGTAGGTAAAAACTCTGTTCCCAGAAATTTAAAGCTAAATAAGCCAACAACCAGTATAACCATGGCTGTACCGAAGACGAGTTTTCTAGCTTTAAAGCATGCCGTGTAAACCCGCATCACAACTTTTGTAAGGAACTCTAAAAAGATGTTGTGCTTTTCTTTAACATTCTTTCTAAGCAATACACTTGCCATTGCTGGTACCAATGTAAAGGTTAGCAACAGGGCACCTAACAATGCAAAACTTAGGGTCCATGCCAATGGCGAGAACATTTTACCTTCTACTTTTTCAAAAGTAAAGATTGGCATTAAGCCGGTAATGATAATCAGTTTGGCAAAGAAAATGCCCTTGCCATTTTCCAGACAGGCCCTTTTAATGATGCCTAGTTTACTCATCCGGTTAAATTTCTCGGCGCCGTTTTTATGAGAGTTGTAATCGAGGGCGACAAAAATTCCCTCTACCATTACTACTGCACCGTCTATAATGATCCCGAAATCTATGGCGCCCATAGAGAGCAGGTTGGCCGACATACCCTTTAGTTTTAAACAAATAAAAGCAAAAAGGAGTGCCAGGGGTATAATAAGAGAAACGATCAGTGTGGTTCTCCAATCAGCCATAAACAGGAACACAATCAGGGTAACAAAAATGATCCCTTCCAGCATGTTGTGCATTACTGTATGCGTGGCAAAATTTACCAGATTCTCACGGTCATAGAAAGGACTGATCTTTACGTCGCCCGGCAAAATGTTTTCATTTACATCCTTAATCTTTTCTTTAAGGTTGTGGATCACTTCGCTTGGGTTTTCGCCCTTACGCATCACTACAATACCTTCAACTACATCAGGGTCATGGTCTCTGCCAACCTGCCCTAAGCGTGGCAGAGCAGATTCCGTTACCTCGGCTATGGTTTTAACATACACCGGTGTGCCGTTAAAGTTGTCAATAATGATGTTCTTGATCTCATCAATATTATTTAGCACACCAATTCCGCGTACCACATAAGCTTGTCCACTTTGCTCAATCACATCGCCACCCACATTAATGTTGCTTTTAGAAACAGCTTCAAAAAGTTCTGTAGCAGTTACTCCGTATTGTAATGATTTTTGAGGATCAACTGTGATTTGGTATGTTTTAACTTCTCCGCCAAAGCTTACCACATCGGCGATGCCTGGTACTGATAGCAGCTCCCGTTCAACCACCCAATCCTGCAAAGTTTTTAGCTCTCTGACGGATTTCTTATCGCTTTTAAGCGTATACCGGAAAATCTCGCCGGTAGGGCCATATGGTGGTTGGACTTCCGGCTTTGCACCCGAAGGCAGGTCGGCCTCATCAAGGTGGTTGTTTACCTGAACCCTTGCAAATTGATAATCTACATCGTCCTCAAATGTGATTTTAACTACCGATAGCCCAAATAAAGACGAAGAACGGATACTTGTTCTTTTCTCGGTTGGGTTCATGGCAATTTCTAGTGGCCGGGTAACAAACTTTTCAACCTCTTCGGCACTGCGGCCAGGCCACTGTGTAATGATGGTTATATTAGTATTGGTTACATCCGGAAAAGCTTCAATAGTGGTATGCTTGAAACTAAGATACCCTGCCAGCACTAAAATAAAGGTGGCAAAAAATACAAAGTATTTATTTTTAAGGGAAAAATTTATGATCGACTTAATGAATTGATTCATTACTATAAGTTAAGTGGTTATTGAGGTCTCAAACTGTCGTACAGGAAAAGTTGTTTAGAAGCAACAACTCTATCGCCTGCATTAAGACCCTTGTTGATATAGGCCTTGTTTTCGAATTTTCTGCCTATTTCTACTTCCTGTATACGTACTTTTTTTACCGGATCAAGCACCAGCACGTAATATTTATTATTGTCAAAAATGAGGCAATCTGTACTTACCACTGGCAAGGTTGCACCATTCCGGGTGGCAATTTGTACAGTTGCCATCATTCCCGGCTTTAATAAATAACCCGGATTATCTATCACCACCCTGGCATTCATTACTTTACTGTCATTGTCGAGCATGTTGTAGATTTTACTGATTTTGCCTTTAAATGGTTTATCTGGATAGGATAGAATTGAAAGATTAACCTCGTCGCCCTCTTTAATTTTGGAAATGTCTGATTCGTAAATATTGATCAATGCCCATACATTAGAAAGATCAGCTATTGTAAATAAGTTCTCATTGTTATCTGGTCTTACCTGCATATTGCTGGTTATATTTTTATCGATTATGAAACCAGATATTGGTGCTTTTATAACATAGGTACCATTCTTATTACCCCCATTTAAAGACAGAATAGACCTGCTTCTTTTATCTTCTGCTTCCTTAACCATAAGGTCGTTTTTTGCCTGTTCAAGATCTCGTTCAGAAGCTAATCCGCTTTTAAACATATCCTCTGTAAGTTTTACACTGCGTTGCGCATTTCTTAATTCTGCAGAAGAGCTGATGGCTTCTTTATCAAAACCAGCCATTTCTGCACTGGTCATAGTGGCCAGTAGCTGGCCTTTGGTTACCCGGTCTCCTCGTTTTGCCGGTACGTTTTTAACAAGCCCGCTTACCATTGGGTAAACCTTTGACATGTTCTCCTCGTTGGCCGTGATCTTTGCTGAAAAATTAAGGTCTGTCTGATTATTTGCGCCCTGTACGGTGTCTATTTCCAGCCTTTTCAGCAAAGAGTCTGTAATTACAAATTTTTCCTCCTTTGGAGCTTCTTTGGGCTGTTCTGAACAGCCTTGTAGAAATATTACAGCAGAGAGGGCAGTAAGTGTGCTGATGGTTTTAATGATTTTTTGCATGTGTGCGTTATTTAAAAATAGTTGAGCCGGTAACGAAATTGATTTCTTCCTTAGCGTTCATGCGCTCGTATTTTAATGTGTTCATTTGTAATGTGCTGGCTTTGTAGGAGTCGTAGAAATCCAAAAATTCAATCAGACTGATGTTCCTGTTTTTGAAATTTTTTATCACTTCAACAATCAGTTTGTCAAAATCAGCATTGAAATTACTGTCGAGCCCACGATACAGTTTTTCGGTTCTTAAAGCAGATGTATAACTATTGTATACCTCATTTTCGAGAATTGCTTCCTGCTGACTGAGCTTCGAGTTGCCTGCATCAATTGCAATTTTGGCCTTTTTTATTTCGCCCTGATTCCTGTAAAACAATGGTATTGGAAGTTTTATCCCTAGTCCGGTATAATTATCAGGATAAGAGCCCTTGAGGTCGTAAATAAGTGAGAGTTCAACATCAGGAACGGCATTGGCTTTTTGTAACCTCAGGTTGTTTTCGGCATAGGTGATTTCAGTTTTTGCCAGCTGAAGATCAGCGCGATTGCTCCTTGCGGTATCCAGTAAATTAGTATAGGTCTTTTTATCAGGTTGGTAGTTCTGTTCTTCCTCTGAAGGAACCACAAGAACAAGATTTGCATCAGGCCTGATGTTTGTCATCAGTTTAAGCTGAGTTTGCAAATCCTCAATATCATTAAGTAAACTGCTATATTCTCCTTGCAGACTGTATAACAATGATTTGATCCTGATGATATCCTTCATGGCCACATTTCCCATCTTTAACTGTTGCTCATTGGCATTCAATAAAAGTTCAAGGGAATTGATCTGCTCCTGGTAGACTTTGGCAGATTGCTGATCGTAATACATCTTATAAAAAGTGGAGCTGAGTGTATATCGCAAAGTGCGCATCAGATCAAAATATTCGTACTCGGCCAGTTTAACCCTGGTAGTAGCCAGTTTAATATTCTTGTTGCGTTTACCGGCAAGCTTAATCATTTGTGATAAAGAGCCCTGATATTGTCCGGTAGCTTTGCTGGTTTCAAGAAATCTCTTTGTTTCTTTATTGTACAAAAGATTTTCGTAGCTGATTTCAGGATTGTCAAATAAGCGGGCGGTTATCACATCGGCCTTTGCCTGATCTGTTTGGTATTGCTGAGCGATTAGCTGGTAGTTGTTCTTTACAAAAAGACTTTCGGCATCCCGTAGGCTTAGCTTAATCGAATCTGTTACCTGTGCTGAAGCTGTTGTTGCAAAGAAAACGAGCAGTATGCAGCCAAAAAAGGTATGGAATCTTAAAGGTATCATAACCATTTGTGTAATGTTTGGTCAAACCTACCCTGAGAGAATTAAAGCGAAATTAAAGCGAAATTAAAATGAGATTAAAATAGCGGGAAGTGCACATGGAAGGTGGTGCCCTGGTGCTTTTGTGACTTTACACTGATGTTCCCCTGATAGAGCATAATGATTTTATGTGCCATATATAGGCCCATACCACTTCCTGAATGTTCAGCTTTAGATGATGAGCTGTAAAAAGGTTTGAAGATGTTATCCAGATCAGCAGGCGCTATTCCAACACCAGTATCGATAATGAAAATATGGATACCATCGTCTTTAACATCAAGCACGCATTTAACAGGTTGATGGTCTGAAAATTTAAATGCATTAGAAATGAGGTTGTCAATTGCAATTTGCAATAGGGTGGGGTTGCAGGTAATGCTTAGCTGATCTTCGTCCATAGGGAGATCTTTTACCTCAACCAAAAGGCTATTCATACCTGTTTTTTGATTCCATTCCTGTTGCAAACTCCATATCATTTCATCGATACGTACTTTTTCGAGATTGGTTGAGCCATATTCCAGATCGGCCTGGGCAAGCTTAAGTAAACTGCTGATGATGTTTTCCAGTTTTTCTGAATCCTCCAGTACTGATGCTAAGGCTTTTTGGTATTCTTCTTTACTCCGATCCTGGGAAAGAGCAATTTCAGTACCTATGATCATTCTTGTTATTGGAGTCCTGAGCTCGTGCGAAGCATTGGCTACAAATGTTTTTTGCAAAATGAAGGATTGCTCCAGATGCTCCATCAGGTTGTTGAAATTTTGAGCAAGTAGATGAATCTCGTCTTTATTGGGTCCTTCTTTTACCCTGAAATGAAGGTTGTTTGACTTAATCAGTTTAACCTGATCTATAAAAAGATCCAGAGGCAGGAGTATTTTTTTTGCAATCCATCGGGCAGAAAGCAGTAGCCCTACAAAGATAACAAGGAAAATAGCTGCCATTATTTTCAACAGTTTTTCTGCTCTGACAATGGTGCTTTGGTCGATGGCAGAGGCCAGGATTACAAAATCACCCTGATTGTCTTTGTAATAAATGCCTACTACTTGTCTATTGCCATCCTTAAACCGGGCTTTTTTATATCGCCTTACCCTTTCGATGGTTTGAATGTTCCAGTATTGCTGATCATCACCAATAAAAGTTGCGTCGTTTTTGCTGTTATAAATACGGATCACCTCTCCATTTAGCTTTTCGAGGTATTGTTCCCGTACGCGGGTTAGTGAATCGCTTGATATTTCATCGGCTTCCAGGTAAAGCTTGGCTGTAACCATGGTGCGGTCTGTAAGTCGGTCAAAAAAATCACTCTGCATAAACTTTATGAAGGTAAAGTATATGGTAAAGAGCACGCAAAGCAATACTAATGTACTGATCAGTGTAAAGTATAATGCGAGCCGATCTTTTATTTTCATGCCTCTTTGAGGATATAGCCCATCCCAATTTTTGTATGTATCAACCGTTTATCAAAGCCCTTTTCAATTTTTTTTCTGAGGAAATTGATGTAAACATCAATTACGTTGGTGCCGGTATCAAAACTAATATCCCAGGCATTTTCTGCAATGTATTGTCTGGATAGTAATCTGTTCGGGTTTTTTAAAAACAGCTCGAGCAGTATGTATTCTTTGGCAGTAAGTTCAATTGCTATGCCGGCTCTTTCAACAGACTTACTATAGGTATCCATAGTGATGTCTGCAAAATTAAGAATGTTATGTGGGGCAAAATTTTTGTTGTTTCTTCTTAAAAGTGCTTCCAGGCGAGCAAGTAATTCTCTGAAATGAAATGGTTTAAGTAAGTAGTCGTCGGCACCGGAACTTAGGCCGGTTACTTTATCTTCAATAGAGCCAAGTGCGGTTAGCATAAGGATAGGAAGATCTTTGTTTTTTGCTCTCAATTGTCGGCATACCTCAATGCCGTTTAAGCCGGGCATCATGATGTCGAGTATTACGAGATCATACTCATGATCTTTAAATTCTGCCAAGGCCAAACTGCCGTCATGTATGGGGGTAACATGATATTGATGTTCCTCTAGCCCGCTTTTTATCAAGGCAGCTATTTTTTCATCATCTTCTGCTAATCCAATTTTGAACATATCGCAAATATATAGTATCTGTGGGAAAAGTTTTATAGGGGGGCAGCGTCTAATTGGTAAGCAATAGGGTAAGTGTTGACAATAGTTTTTTAGGAGGTGACGACTGGTTTACTATCAACCCTCAAAATATTGAAATTACCTTTAATGTTTTACTTTTGATATTTTTTATTAATTAATTAGATATTTTTGTTATTTTAAGTTTCCTTGTTGTGTTTGATAGTAACAATATCAAATAATGAATTACGACGGATAAACTTGTGGGAATTCCCGATGAGATGGTATCACATTTTGTGATACCATCGAAAAAGAACTAATTAATTGAATCATAATATGATTACCCGAAAAATCTGCGTACCTTCGCGCAAATTTTATGAAGAAGATCGTTGATTACAGGAAGTTATTGGGTGTACAGAAGGATGCCGAATTAAAAGAATTAAAAACCATTTATAGGGGTTTAATGAAAGATTGGCACCCTGACAAGTTTCAGGATAGCGAAGAAGCTAAAATAGAAGCAGAAACCAAAAGCAAAGAAATTATTGAAGCTTATCATTTTCTGGTTAGTATTGCTCCGGAAACATTGGCCCTTTCATTGGATGAGTATACTCAGACTACTGCTACTTGTGGTATTGCTGATTATAGCTGGGCAGGTTTAATACTAACTGTTCATTTCCTTGATGGTAGTGCTTATGAATATTTTGGCGTACCTAAAGCCGTTTATGTAAAATTAGTGAACGCTGATTCTCCAGGTAGATTTGCCCGCAGACATATCTTTGGATCTTTCCCTTACAGAAACATCGTGAAACTGGAAACAGCTTAGGCTAAAACTTATATCGAATTTAAAGAGAGATCGCTAACCTGAGCATATAAGTGCTAATGGTGTAGCGATTTTTGCTTTTTAAACGTTTTATATATAAAACTTAAAGCATGGATATGAAAGTGCATTTTCTGGCTATAATTACTTTTATTACGGTAGGCTTTTATGCCTGCGAAAAGCAAAAGTCTGATCCAAATATTGAGCAAAAGCTAATTGGGAAATGGAATCTTAAACTTTCAAGTGGCGGTTTTGCCGGTCAAACTAAACCCGTTGAAGACGGTAAAAGCTCAGTTTTAGTATTTAAATCTAAAGATACTTATCAGCGGATTGACAATGGAAAGCTGGTTAAAGAAGGAAAATACATGCTTTCAAAAGCAAAAAGCATTTATTCCGGACAACTTGAAACAGCAATATCATTTAACGAAGTTGACACCATTTCTAAAGAGCAAAGGAAATATATATTGGGCTTAAGAAATGATTCTTTACTGATCAGCGATAATTATTATGATGGTTATAGTATGCTTTATCTAAGGGTAAAATAATTCAATTTACTTTTATATCTTAGTTCCATACTATGGAACAATTCAATATACCCGGCTATAAAATGGAAGAAATGACTATTGATGCCGCAAAAGCGCAGATTACTTCAATTGTCTATTTTATCCCTTTTGTTATTTTATTTTGCCCACTTTACTATTTTTTGTGGGGTGACGGAACACTTGACCTATTCAAAAATTTATTTCCAAAGGAGATGAATGGTTTGCTGACAAGCGCAATCATGATTTTGGTAATACTTATAGGAATTGTGCTCCATGAATTAATTCATGGAATAACATGGTGCCTGTTTGCAAAGGAAAGATTTAAGTCGATTAAGTTCGGTGTAATCTGGAAAGCGGTTACGCCATATTGCCACTGTAAAGAGCCTTTAAAAATAAAACACTATATATTGGGTGCTATTATGCCTGCTATACTGTTAGGAATACTCCCTGTAATTTTAGCTTTAATTACCGGAAATATTCAGCTTTTTGCATTTGGTATGTTCTTTACCATGGCTGCCGGAGGCGATTTTATGATGATAAATATGATTAGAAAGTTGGATATGGAAACATTAGTACAAGATCATCCTTCTAAAATCGGATGTATTGTTTATAAAACCATATAGCATCAAATTTTGTATAGTATTTAGTAAACCCTCAATTTAAATTATGGTCATGAAAAAATCAGCACTTTATTTAGCACTTATAGCTTTGCCTTTGGCATTTAGCTGCAATCAGGGAGGAGATAAAAGCTCGGAACTGAAAGATAGTACAATGATTGATACCGCAGATGCTCCAGTCAGTAATGAGTGTTTTATTGCTGTTGATGGTGTAGATACTGCACATTTAAATGTAATAACTTCTAAGTTGGGAAAAGTTACCGGTGGTTTGATTATAAAATATCATGAAAAAGCAACTAATGACGGTTTAATTGACGGAAAGTTTAGAGGGGATACCTTATTTGTTGATTATACCTTTAAAATAGGCGAAAATAAAACCATTTATAAAAACCCACTTGCACTTTTGAAAAAAGATGGCAAGCTGGTGCTGGGTGTTGGTCAGATTGAAACATCTTTAGGAAGATCATATTTTGTAAAAGGGAAACCGATTAACTTTGAAAGAGGCAGGTTTACTTTTGCGCCTACAGAATGTAAGTAGGATATAAATGAAAGCGCCCGAATCATGATCATGATTCGGGCGCTTTCGTTAAATTGCTCTTATATTGAATTATAAAGTACGGATTTTGATGTTTCTCCACTGGCTAGAGCCTGGGTGTTCTTGTAAAGCGATTTTACCTTTTGCAACTTTAGCAAAGTCTGCGAAGTCTTTGTTCTTAAACTTGCTGTTAGCAATCATAGCTTTCCACTCTTCGCTTCCTATCTGACCTTCAAATGTTTTAATACCATTTAACCAGAAAGTAAGGTGTCCTTTGTCCTGAATCAGTCTAACTTTATTCCATTCGCCAACTGGTACTGGTTTAGAAACAGTTGAATCGCCAGACATGTCATACAGACAACCTGCAAGGTGATTTTGTTTTTTGTTATCGCTTGCATCGATGTTATCTAATACCTGCATTTCAGGGCCGGTAAGATAAGTAGCTCCGTATTTAGGGTCCTCCTGGATATCAAATATAATTCCGCTGTTTCCGCCTTTAGAGATTTTCCATTCAAGGTTCAACTCATAGTTTTCGTATATCCCATCAGTAACAAGATCGCCTCCACCGGTAGGTTGGGTAGGATCAAAAACGATTGCCCCATCTTTTACCTGCCATTTTGCGCCCACTTCTTTTTTAAGATAAGTATGCCAGCCTTTTGTAGTTGTACCGTCAAATAATAATTTCCAGCCTGCTTTTTTTTCTTCTTTTGAGAGCGTATTAGGTGTTTGAGCCATTGCACTGGTAAAGAAGAGTGCAGAGGCTGCTAAAACGATTAATTTTCTTTTCATGAGTTTTTCTTTTGAGTACGCTAATATAAGAATTAGCTTAAATAATCGAGTCTGTACTTTAAATTTATCAAAGTCTTTACATTTTGTGATGAATGCCGTTGCATAATTAAAAACACTGGACGAGCTAATCTGTTATAGTTGTTGTAACGTATATGTTTCAATAATTACCCCATGAAACTAGTCTGTCTGATCGTAGTTTTTTATTTAACAGGTATTGAAACTGTAACTCCGCAAACCATAAATTCAGCGACAAGGGATTCGTTGATTACACGCAGATATTTGCGTAATAGGGAATATAGCGATATTTATAAGGAAAATGGTGATTTGTCATACATCTCGCCAAGAGGCGAACTTGCCGGACCGGTAAAGTATATTATTAATGGCAGGGTTACCAAAACGTATATGATACTTGCAATACCTGAATCGCCTGTGGCTTTTGCTATGGTGCCCGATTTTACGGTTAAGGTAATTGACGAAAAATCTTCGGGTGTAAGAACTCCGAGTTTAAAACTGGGAGGAACTTTATATTTCAGGCTTAGTAAATCTATCAGCAATTATAAATATGCAACGTTAAAATTCACTCATCATTCAAATGGACAAGATGGAGAGGCTTTAAATAGCAACGGTACAATAAATACCCATGATGGTAATTTTAGTACCAATTATCTTACTGTTGGATATAATTCAGGAAGAAAAACCAGCGCGTTTAATGCTGTTTCCTATTCATTAAATCATTATGGCGGTTTTGAGTGGCATAAATGGTTTCATTATGAAAAGGCCCTTAAAAATGATTATGGTTTTACCAGAGTTATCTATGATTTTTCGCTTCGCAGATATGTTAGACAGAAAGAGAACTGGCGTGCTGACGTTGGATTGAATTATGCGGTAAATGCAATGCAGAATTATAATGCTTTTTCAATAAAGAAACGGCTTAACGTTGAAACTTCATTTAATTACAGCTTTCCTTTTATGAATAATGTGTTTTTAATGGCTGCTATGGGGTATTATGGTGAGGATCCGTATAACATCTATTACCGAAATAAGTATAGTTATTTCCGTTTAGGCGTATCTTCTGGGTTGTAAGTGCCGCGCTGTTTGTCTTATTTTATGAAGTTATTGTAAAGGCAATTGATGCTTTCTATTAATATGCTATTGAAACCATTGGTATAAGAAGTATTGGAGCCATTTGTGATGACCACGATCCCAAATTTTTCTTTTGGTTGGAAAAACATTGCGCTATAAAGGCCATAAGCAGAACCGGTATGTCCGGTCATGTGTTTTCCGGAAATCAGGTTGTCTACATTAGTCATTGCCAGCCCATAGCCTTCTTCCTCAGAAATTTTTGTTTGCATTACTTTAGCGCTCTTTTTAGAAATGATTTTTACGCCCTTGTAATTGCCCTGATTCATGTGCATGGTCATGTATTTTGCAAGGTCTGTGGCCGATATTTTCATTCCTCCGGTAGGAGAGAATGCGGGAGTGCTGTATCCCATAACATAGTTTTTTATCTCCTCTCTGCGCGGGGCATAAGCCGAAGAGTCTGAGGCAAAAGTTTTTGAAATGGAATCATATTCATATAGGGTTGTAAACAAACTGTTGTCTAGTGAGTCTACACAATAGCCCCCATAAAGTTTTAAAGGATCTAGTATATGATGTTTTACATATTGGTCAAATCGTTCTCCAGAAAGCTTTTCTATTACCGCACCTACCATATTGAAATTTAGGTTGCAGTATTTATATCCTTTTCCGGGTTCGTAATCATTGTAGCATTTTGCCCAGTTAGAACCTTTTTCTGGGTTAATAACATCAAGATTAAAATAGCCCTGGCTATCGTTTATACTAGAGGTATGGGAGAGCACCATTTTTAGGGTAATAACGGTTTCAGGATATTTCGGGTTCCTTACCTTAAAACCCACCAGTTTGCTGAAATCATCATTTAAAGATAGCTTTCCGGCTTCTGCAAGCTGCATAATAGAGGTGGCCGAGAAGGATTTTGAAATTGATGCTATTCTGAAGATATCTTTATCGGTAAGTGGTGTGCTGGTTTCAGTGTTTTTAAGGCCAAATGAGTGGGTATAAATGATATCGCCGTTTTTTACCACAGCAACAGAGAGCCCTATGGCTTCTTGTTTTTTCATGATGTCTTTTAGTTCAGCCTCTGCTTTGGCAGCTTGGCCAAAGCTGTGGAGACACGCACAAATGATTAAAATTGCTGTAAGAAAATGTTTTAGATAGGTTGGTTTTCTCATAGTCTGGGAGTCAATTTTTGAAAACAAGGTAAAGATAATTCTGATTAATTTCTAAATTGCCGGCATGATCGATTATAAGATAGAAGCAGCAAAGGCGGCCCTGCCTTTTATTAAAATAGGCCAGATTGTAGGTTTGGGTGCAGGAACAACGGTATCTCACCTGGTGGATATGGTGAAACAGGATGAGGATTTGGTTGCGGGTGTTACTTTTACTTCGTCGTCTTTTAAAACCACTGCTTATTTGCAGCAATGCGGATTAAAGGTGCAATCACCGGCGTTACTTAAAAAAATAGATGTTTATTTTGATAGCTGTGATCAGTTTGATGAAGGATTGAATGCTTTAAAAAGTGGAGGTGGTATCCATACTACTGAAAAAATATTGGCATCTATGGCTGTGGATTTCATATTGATAGGAGATGAGGGGAAATTTGTAGCGAAGCTGGATGCTACTTATCCTTTGGTGCTGGAGATATTACCTCAGGCTTTGCAAATGGTACTGGGAAGATTGTCGTTTGAGTTTCCAGGAGCAGCCATAAAGCTACGTATGAGTACTCAAAAGGACGGCGCTGTTATTTCAGATAATGGAAATTTGCTGGCTGATGTTCACTTTGCAGAATTGCCGGAATTAGAAAAACTTAACGTTCAGATTAAAATGATTCCTGGTGTTGTGGAGCATTCTTTGTTTTACGGAATAGCTACAAAAGCAATAATAGCAGGGAAAAATGGGATTAAGGTAATTACGCCGAGTGTGGCTCAACGTGTATAATTACATCTTTAATACTTAAATCTGAGGCCAGAAGCTCATCTTTAACCTGATGGGCTACCTGGTGGGCAGTAAATACATCAATGGTTCCATCTACTTCTATGTGCATATCTACATAGTACTGTAGGCCCATTTTTCTTACATAGCATTTCTCTACTTCTTTTACTTCGATGTGCTGAGCAGCTATCTCGGTAATTTCTGCTATAAATTCTGGTGATGGGGCGGCATCCATAATTTCTGAAAATGCCGGACGGATAATCTTTATTGCATTATAAATGATGAATACGCAAGCCATTAATGCTGCCCAGTCGTCTGCCCCTTCATACCCTTTACCTAATACAAGAGCAATTACAATTCCGATAAATGCTGCAATAGAGGTGATTGCATCACTCCGGTGATGATAAGCATCTGCTTTTACGGCCTGACTGTTCAATCGTTTTCCGATTTTAAGTACATAGCGGAATAAAAGTTCTTTAGAGAGGATTACTACCAGCAATACAATTAAGGTATAGCTTTTAGGTAATCCGTGAGGTGTTCTGATATAATATATAGAATGATATCCAATCCAACCTGCGGCTGCAATCAAAAAAAGGCCTATTAATAAGGCAGCGATGGGTTCGGCTTTACCATGTCCGTATGGGTGTCCCTGATCGGCAGGGCGCTGAGCATATATAAGTGCCAGCCATAATAACCCTGAACTAACCACATCGGCACCAGATTCGGTAGCGTCTGCAATAAGTGCATAGGAATGGCCAAGATATCCTGAAAGACCCTTTATAAATATTAAAGCGATACTGATAATAATACCTAACTGAGTAGTTCGTATGGCTTCTTTAGATGAGTTTTTTGATGATAATTCCATTGCAATAATAATGTAACGCTAAAACTAATGCTGATGTTTTAACAGGGGCGCAAAAATAGCTTTTTGAATGGATGTGCGTTGCATATTTTTGAATAAACTATCATCAATTTTAGTTTAAGCGTTTAATACAGCTAAAGGCGGAGTATTTAATACTTTTCTGCTACTTAAAACACCCGTGAGTACAACCAAAAAGCAGATTAGGATAAACAACAATAGTATCGGTAATAGAGAAGGAGTAAAGCTGGTGTCGAAGCTAAATACAGCTAGGAGCCAACTGCCTCCAAGAGCAAGAATTATTCCTGCACCGGCAGAAAATGCGCCCAGAAATAAGTACTCTATGGCTGTAATTACAAGGATCTGTTTTCGACTGGCTCCCAAGGTTCTGAGCAGTACGCTTTCTCTTAATCGCTGGCCCCTGCTTGTTAGCACTGCAGAAATGAGTACTATCCAGCCGGTTGCCATGCTAAAAGCAGCCATAAACTGTATTACAAAACTTATTTTTGATAACAACTCATCTAAAGTTTTTAATATAAGACCCAGATCTATCACAGATACATTAGGGAATTTTCGTACCACAGCGCTTTGGAAGTTAGCCGAAACGTCATTTGAAGTAATTCGTGTCATCAGTACATGAAACTGGGGGGCATCCTCTAATACACCTGTAGGGAAAACAACCCTGAAGTTAGTTTGCATTCTTGCCCAGTTCACTTCTCTTAAACTTCCAACAACGGTAGGTATCAGTAATCCCTGAACGTTAAAAACGATACTATCGCCAACTCCTACATGGATGTTCCTGGCATAACCTTCTTCTAACGAAACATAGACCTTTTCTTCCGGTTTTGCTTTGCCTTGCCATATACCTTCGGTTACTTTTTCTGCCGAGGTGAGGGTGTCCTGGAAAGTTACCCTAAGCTCTCCTTGAAAAGCACGTTTGGAATCACCTGCAGTATCCTGAAGTGCCGTTTTTCCATTGATTTTCTCAATTCTAACGGTTACAACCGGTACCTGGTTCATTACCGGTAATTTATAATCTCTGGTTAATGTGGCAATTGCTTCCTTTTGTTCATTTTGAATGTCGAACAGTATCATATTTGCCTGATTGGCGGCAGAGGATATGGTTACCCTTTTTATTAAAATGCCCTGTACAAAAAACAGTGTACAGATGAATGCTGCCGATAAACCTATGGATACGGTAAGCATAAGGGTTTGGTTATTTGGCCGGTAGAGATTCGCAAACCCCTGTCTCCATAAATAACTTGAAGAAGCTGGTATGAGCCTTTTTACTGCCCACATTAAGAGTCTGGATAAAGCAAAAAGTAATAGGAACGAGATTAAGATACTTCCGGTAAACACAACTGCCTGCATCCAACTGCTCATTTGAAATCTGGTAAATGCCAGTACAAAAAGCAGGATGAGTAGATACACAATCCATTTTAACGGGTCTCTGGGGTCGTTTGATTTCTCAAACGAATGCCTGATGGCATTTAATGGAGAGATAATGCGTACTGAAAGGAGCGACGGCAGAGTAAATAAAACTGAAATGACCAAGCCCAGCAGTACTCCTTGTAAGATGGCAAGCCATGAAATTTGTAGGGTAAGTTCTACCGGGATGAAATCTTTTAATACTATCGGTAATGCGAACTGTATAATTGTGCCCAATGCAGCACCTAAAACAGCACCAATAAATCCTATAAAAACAATTTGGATGAGGTAAATTAAAAATGCCTCCCAGGCTTTTAAACCAAGACAGCGGAGGGTAGCTATAGAGTTTAGTTTTTCGCCAATATATACATGAATAGCGCTTCCAACACCTATACATCCCAATAAGAGGGCAATAAATCCTGAAAGCTCAAGAAATCTGCTCACGTCTCTGAATGATTTTCCGGTGCTTTCCTTTTTAGATTCTACAGTTTCTGTGTCGAGATTTTCTTTATCAAGCAAGCGCTGGATTTTTTTAACCTGACCAGCTACGGCAGATGGTTTATTGTACCGGTAGTAATACTTGTATTGGATTCTGCTGCCTATTTTGGTTAATCCGGTTTGTTCAAGATACTTTAGCGGGATATAAACAACAGGCGCTACGGTAGCAGATATTCCGGTTTGCCCGGGTGCTTTATCCAATATTCCAGCTATTAAGAAGTTAAGTGAACCAATTTTAATGGAATCGCCTGGTTTGGCATTGAACTGCAGCATCACTGTTTTATCAACCAATGCCCTGCGCTCTTGCTGAAAGGTTCTTGCTGCATTTACAGGGGTAGTTTCGATGGTTCCATAAAATGGGTAATTGCCTTCAAGCGCGCGTACCTGTACCAATCTGCTGCCTTCATTTTTAAGGAAATAGATCATTGAAGCGAAGCTTCTTTCCGAAGCCTTTTCATTTCCCAGCGTATCTAGTGCTGCTTGTGCTTTTGCGCTTACGGGTTTGCGTGCCTGTATCACCAGGTCTGCTCCGGTAAGCATTTTGGCTTGATTGTCAATATCACGTTGCATATTATCCCTGAATGAATACACGGCTACTAAAGCCGCAATTCCCAGGATAATTGACGATACGAAAAGAAACAGTCGGGATTTATTGCGACGGGCATCACGCCAGGCCATTTTAAAAAGCCAGCCGATGTTTACAGATCTTTTAAGTGCGGAATTATCTTGTTGCATTTGGATCGTCTGAAATGATTACGCCACCTTTTATTTTTATTATCCTGTTTGTACGCATAGCCAGTTCCAGGTCGTGTGTAACTATGATTAGCGTAGTTCCGGCATCCCTGTTCAGTTCAAACATTAGCTTTTCTATTTTTTCGCTGGTTTCGGCATCCAGATTACCTGTAGGTTCATCGGCAAAGAGTATAGCAGGTTTGTTGGAAAATGCCCTTGCCAGCGAAACACGTTGCTGCTCGCCACCAGAAAGTTGTACCGGATAATGATGTGAGCGCTCTGCAAGGCCTACTTTATCTAACAGATCCATGGCATGTGCACGAATGTCTTTCTCTCCGCGCAATTCCATTGGTACCATTACGTTTTCAAGCGCGGTAAGGGTTGGCATTAGCTGAAAGTTTTGGAATATAAAGCCTATGTAGCGATTGCGTACCGCTGCCCGCTGATCTTCTGTGAGCTCATCTAGTTTTATGCCATTTAGCTTAACGGAGCCGGTAGTAGATCTGTCGAGCCCCGCACAAAGTCCCAGAAGTGTAGTTTTACCACTGCCGGATGGACCTGTAATTGCAAGTGTAGAACCTCCTTCTACAGAGAAATTGACGTTGTTAAGGACAGTAAGTTCTTTTCCGGCACTTTTATATATTTTACTTACATTTTCAATGTGGAGTATGTTTTCTGATGGCATATTATTAATAAATAGGTATTTTTATAGTTAAATATACGAGGCCTGAGAAGTAATGGCTAATTTTAGATTTATATTACATAGATATGTTACGTTTTAAAGCTTCAGCCCTGATCATACTATTGTCAATTGTATTGGCATCATGTGGAAATAACCAAAATAAAGAACCATTACAGGCGAAACCTGCAGAGGCGGCACCTGTTGCTACCGAAGTTCCAGTTAAACAAAAAAATATTCTATTCTTCGGTACAAGTTTAACAGCCGGATACGGATTGGAACAAGGAGAGGCTTATCCGGAACTTTTACAGAAAAAACTGGATTCACTTAAGCTTCCTTATAAAGCAATAAACGGTGGACTAAGTGGAGAAACGTCTGCCGCCGGGAAAAACCGGATAGATTGGTTACTAAAACAACCAATAGCCGTTTTTGTGCTTGAACTGGGCGCTAATGATGGCTTGCGCGGAATAGCGGTTAATGAAACTACGGCCAATTTGCAGACTATAATAGATAAGGTTAAAAAGAAATATCCTCAGGCTAAAATGATTTTAACCGGAATGGAAGTGCCGCCTAACATGGGGGCTAAGTATGCTTCTGATTTCAGGAATATGTTTAAAACACTTGCAGCTAAAAATGAAATGGTTTTTCTGCCGTTTTTGCTAGAGGGAGTAGCGGGTATTCCTAAGTTAAATCAGAATGATGGTATTCATCCTACCGCCGAGGGACAGAAGATACTGGCTGAAAACGTTTGGACGAAATTGAAAGGTGTGCTGTAATTAGTAAAGATTTTTTTTACTATCTTCATTATCTAATCAAATAGCAATAGTGTATGAACATAGTCGTTAAAATTTGGGTACGCAACCCTGAATGGTACTGTGATGAGCATAAAAATCTGGATGACCGAAAGGAATGGGAACAATTGAATGCTGCTAAAATTCCAAAACACTCTCATTGCGCAGCCTTTAAATTCTCTGAAGAAGTGACTGGTTATTCTAAAAAAGATACCAATACTTATGAGCTGACCATCTCTGCCGAAGGTGAGGGCCATGAGAATTCGGCTGTTTTGGGTACGGTTTTATTAGAAGATGTTCACGTAACTGAATTTAATCATGGAGAAGATAGTACCCCTGTTGTTATATCAAATGATATTATTCATGATATCGTTACTACGCAGAAAGAAAATGGGAAATTATGCTGGAACTACTTTCTTAAAGAAAATATAGATATTTTAAATTTAGAGTCCAATATCTGGCTATCTGCCGCTCACAAGGATCAAATTCTAAAGGAAGTCCCGGGCCTTATGCTTGCTTAAACGAATAGTATAATCTGTATTTGCGCTAATATATTTAGTTTTATAATTGTTTTACTAATTTTATTAGCTTAGTTTTGTCGTGACCTAAATTTATTTGTCATGAGGGAAGGGAAGCAAATAATTCATATGGATCAGGACGCATTTTTTGTGTCTGTAGAGTTAAAAAAGGATAGTAGTCTTATTGGAAAACCCGTAATTATTGGCGGCATGTCGGATCGTGGAGTAGTAACTTCATGTAGCTATGAGGCCCGAAAATTTGGGGTACATGCGGCGATGCCAGCCAGAATGGCAAAGATGCTGTGTCCGCATGGGGTTTTTATTAAAGGCAGCATGGATGCTTATTCTAAAGCATCTCATGAAATTACTGATATTATAAGGGAAAGGGCGCCGCTGTTTGAAAAAGCCAGTATTGATGAACATTATATAGATATGACGGGCATGGATAGGTTCCATGGTTGTATGACTTATGCCCATGAACTTCGACAAGTTATTATGAAAGAATCGGGCTTACCAATTTCTTTTGGGTTGTCGGTAAATAAAACGGTTTCCAAAATGGCAACTAACGAATGTAAGCCAAGCGGGGAGAAGAATGTTGAAGCATCGGGTGTACAACCTTTTTTAAATCCTCTTTCAATCAGGAAAATTCCGGGACTGGGAGAAAAGACCTTTGTAAAACTCAGTGATATGGGCATCAAGAAGATTCATACACTGGCCCAGATCCATCCGGATCAGATGAATATGCTGATGGGGAAAAATGGGTTATCGCTGCTTCAAAGAGCCAAAGGGATAGACAATAGTCCGGTAGTTCCATATGCCGAGCAGAAGAGCATTGGCACACAGTGCACATTTAAAGCAGATACTATAGATATAAATATGATCAATAACCTGCTTACTTCGATGGTAATGGATATTGCATTTCAGCTGAGAGAAAAAAAGAAACTTGCGGCCTGCATTACTGTAACGATCAGGTATTCTAATTTCGAAGATGTTACCAGGCAGGCATCTATCCCTTACACTGCACTGGATAATACACTTATTCAAAAAGCAAAGGAACTTTTTAAACAGGTATATACCAAGAGGATGTTATTACGACTTGTTGGTGTGCGTTTGTCTAGTCTGGTAAACGGATTTGAACAAATTGATATGTATAGTGAATCGCAGGAACAATATAGCCTGGTGCAGGCAATGGACAGGATTCGCAAGCGATTTGGAGAAAAGGCAGTAACAAGGGCATCTGTGTTGAATATTGAATTATAAGCCATGTACCTGAACGTTCATTCTCAATATAGCTTGCGTTATGGCACTATGTCTATCGAAAAGCTCATAAAGGAAGCCACTTCTCGAGGGGTTACGCAGATGGTGCTTACAGATATCAATAACTCAACGGGGATCATGGAGTTTATGAGAGCATGTAATAAGAGCGGTATTAAGCCCATTGGAGGTGTTGAATTTAGACGAAATAAGCAATTACTTTATATTGGGGTTGCCAAGGATAAGGAAGGGATGAAGGAGTTAAATGATTTCCTGACTGAGCATAATCTGGAACAGAAAGAGCTGCCCGATAAGGTAAAACCCTTTAAAAATGCAGTTGTAATTTACCCCTATGCAGGTGATAATGTAACGGAACCATTAGGCGAAAATGAATATCTGGGGATTCGCTATGATGAGCTGCATAGCTTGCACGGCAAGGAGATCAATCATATAAAAGATAAATTACTTGCATTACAACCTGTTTTTGTGGCCGACAGGCTCGAATACCGCTTACATGAGTACTTGAGAGGGGTAGATTTGAATACGCTGCTTACGATGATTGGGCCTGAAGATAAATGCAGTAGTACCGATATATTTCTGCCCGCAGGGGAGCTGGAAGCTAGATTTAGTAAATATACTTTCATTCTAGACAATACACGGAAACTGATGGATAGCTGCAGGATGAATTATGCGGAGGGGAAAGTGCACCTGAACCGTAAAACCTTTACGGGGAGTAAGAATGATGATAAAGCACTGCTTGAAAAGCTGGCAATGGGAGGTCTGATTTATCGTTATGGAAAGAACAATAAGGAGGCACTGAAAAAAGTAGAGAACGAACTGAAGGTAATTAATGACCTGGGGTATTGTGCCTATTTCTTAATCACCTGGGATATTATTCGTTATTCCATGTCTAAGGGTTATTATCATGTAGGCAGGGGCTCAGGAGCTAATAGTGCCGTGGCTTTTTGTTTGCGTATCACTGACGTAGATCCGCTGGAACTCGATTTGTATTTTGAGCGGTTTCTGAATGCACAACGTACCTCGCCTCCGGATTTTGACATTGATTATTCCTGGGATGAGCGTGAAGATGTGCAGGATTATATTTTTAAGCGTTACGGAAAAGACCATACTGCGCTGCTAGGCACGATGAGTACCTTTAAAGACCGCTCCATTATTCGTGAGATTGGTAAAGTAATGGGCCTGCCAAAAGCTGAGATTGAGGGCTTTACAGATCCGGCTAAAGCAACGGAAAACAGAAACAATCCTACTTTTGAAAAGATTAACGCCATATACGAAATGATGAAGGAGATGCCCAATCAAAGAAGTATTCATGCTGGTGGCGTACTGATTTCGGAAGAACCGATTACTTATTACACTGCATTGGATTTACCACCCAAAGGAATGCCCACTGTACAATGGGATATGTACGAGGCGGAGGTGATTGGTTACGATAAATACGATATACTAAGCCAAAGAGGGATAGGGCATATCAAAGAAGCAGTGAGGCTGGTGGAGGAAAATCAGCAATATAAAATAGATATCCATCAGGTAAAGACGTTTATGAACGATGCTAACCTGAATAACAAGTTAAAATCTGGCAATAGCATTGGTTGTTTTTACATCGAATCGCCGGCAATGCGGCAATTGCTTACCAAGCTGGGCTGCGAGAATTACCTGACATTGGTTGCGGCCAGCAGTATTATTAGACCTGGGGTTGCACAATCAGGTATGATGAAGGCTTACATTCAGAATTTTCATAAACCAGATGCTGTAGAATACCTGCATCCGGTAATGAAGGAACAACTGGAAGATACTTTTGGGGTAATGGTTTATCAGGAAGATGTGATTAAGATCTGTATTCATTATGCGGGGATGGATGGTACGGATGCAGACATTTTGAGACGGGGGATGAGTGGGAAATATCGCTCGAAAATAGAATTCAATAAGCTGGTAGAAAAGTTTCATGAAGGAGCAAAGGCATTGGGCAGGCCACAGGCCATTACGGCCGAGGTATGGAGACAGGTATTCTCTTTTGCGGGTTATAGTTTCTCTAAAGCACATTCAGCGAGTTTTGCAGTAGAAAGTTATCAGAGTTTACATTTAAAAACCTACTATCCCCGGGAGTTTATGGTTGCGGTGCTGAATAATTACGGCGGGTTTTATACGCGTTGGTTGTATGTTCATGAATTGCAAAAAGCGGGTGCAAAGGTGCATTTGCCATGTGTAAATGTAAGTACTTCTGGAGTGTCCATTAAAGGGAATGATGCCTACCTGGGGCTTATTGGTGTACAGGGACTTGAGAATAGATTTATAGAATTAATTCCCGATGAGGTTAAGCGAAATGGTGCATTTATTGATCTGGAGGATTTTGTAAAACGTACTGGGATGGGACTGGAACAGGTAATCATTTTAATTAGGGTGGGAGCTTTAAGGTTTACAGGTAAGAGTAAGAAAACTTTGTTGTGGGAGGTGCATATGATGTTGGGTGGTAAAGTTAAGCCTGTTAATCATGCAGAACTTTTTCATTTGGAAAGTAAACATTATATGCTGCCAGAGCTGATTAATACCAAGCTTGAAGATGCCTATCATGAGCTGGAACTGCTTGGGTTTCCTTTGTCGCTTTCTATGTTTGATCTATTGAAAACCCCATACAGAGGAGATGTGTGCACAGACAACCTGATTCAATATGTTGGACAAACGGTAAAAATGGTGGGATTGTATGTTTGTGAAAAGACTGTGCATACGAAAAACAACAAGAAAATGTGGTTTGGTACTTTTCTGGACGCAGATGGAAATTTCTTTGATACTACACATTTTCCCAACAGCACGCCTACTTATCCTTTTAGAGGAAAAGGTTGCTACCTGATATTGGGTAAAGTAGTGGAGGATTTCGGTTTTCCAAGTGTTGAGGTAATCAGGTTTGCAAAGCTACCTATTGTTCATAATCCTGTGATGGATTGAGCTTGATTAAATACAAAATTTGGAATTTTATTTTTTATGAGTCAAAATGCCAAACAAAAAATTGTCGAAAACTTAATAGCCGGAAAAAGTGCGGAATGTATAGTATTCTTTGTTTTTGAATCAAGAGAATAGGACTTTTGTTAATAGAATTGTGTGCCTAAATTGTAGTCTCATAAATAAATTTTTGTTTCGCACTTTTCGTTTTAATTATGTCTATTAAGATTTGTAGACATGCTTATATTTGGTTTTTAGGCATTGTTGTTCCTGCATCGAACAGCAATGCCTTCCTTAAAACAGTAACCCGAAAATTTATTTATCAACTGTCCTGATTTAGTTTCGAAGTCTTCTTTGTATCCTTCATAAAAATATACACCATCAGGGATATGAAAATACAGATGGTGATGTACCAGTAGTAATATTCTTCATGGTTCCAATCTTTTAATTGCAAAGCGATATATTCGGCTGATCCCCCGAAGATGGCAACAGTTAGCGCATAGGGTAATCCAACACCAAGGGCTCTAACCTGGGCTGGAAATAGTTCGGCTTTTACTACTGCGTTGATACTGGTATAGCCACTAACAATAATTAATGCAATCATTAAAAGAAAAAACGCCTGCCACTGTGAGGTGGTGTGACTTAGCGTTGTAAGCAATGGAACTGTGCATATGGTGCCTAATACACCAAAAGCAATGAGGAGTGGTCGCCTTCCTATTTTGTCGGACAATGCTCCGAATAAAGGCTGCAAACATGCAAAGATGAGTAGTGTTAAAAACGACATCAATGTAGATTGTTCTTTTGTCATGTGTACAGTATTGACAAGGAACTTTTGCATATAAGTTGTGTAGGTATAGAAGGCGAGGGTACCGCCTAGTGTTAATCCTATTACGGTAATTACTGCTTTGGGATGTTTTAATAATTCTTTTATAGTTCCTTTCTTTTCATTTCCGCGTTGCTTTTGGTTCTCGAATGCTTTTGTCTCATCGAGGTTTTTCCTAAGATAAAGTGCAACAATGGAAAGGATGGCACCGAATACAAATGGAATACGCCAACCCCATTCCTGAAGTTGAGTTTCAGATAGTAGTACTCTTTGCAGGATTAATTGAATAGCGAGGGCTAGTAATTGGCCCCCTATTAAAGTTACATATTGAAAACTTGAGTAAAATCCGCGTCTGTTTTTGGTGGCCATTTCACTTAAATAGGTCGCAGATACGCCATACTCGCCACCAACACTTAAGCCTTGAAGCAATCTTGCGGTTAACAAAAGGATGGGTGCTATAATGCCAATGGTTTTATAGGTCGGCGTTAGGGCGATTAGAAAAGAACCCAGCGACATCAATAATACAGAAAGTGTCATGGATTGTTTACGACCAACGCGATCGGCAACGCGACCAAAAATATAGCCTCCAAGTGGGCGCATTAAAAAACCTAAAGCAAATATCCCTGCGGTATTTATTAACTGTACAGTGGGGTTTCCTTCAGGAAAAAAGGAGGCGGAAAAATAAATTGCAAAAGCAGAGTAGGCATACCAGTCGTACCATTCTACAAGATTACCTATGGAGCCACCAAAAATGGCTTTTAGTCTTCTTGCCGAGATTTTATCATCATTTCCTTCCATAGGTTTTATAGTTAAATGCAATTTATAGAGTTTGATCTTTATATAGGCAAAAATGGATCAACTAAAAATTTTTAAAGGCGTATACAATATTTTGTTTCTAAATGCGTCTTTATATGGAGAGCGTTAATTTAGATATACAGGAATGGTCGGTAGGATCATTCCTGTTTTCTTTTTATAGCCTATCTAGTTGTAATATAATTGTAACTATATTCCATGGTTATTTGATGAACGAATTAATTTGTATCTTGTATTGTTTATTTTTTATCTGTAAAGCAGTACGTTATGAATCAAAAAGAAATCAAAGACGAGTATGTTAACGCAGTTAACAAGATCGAAACCATTCTTAAATTCGATAAACATGTTTATCCTACAGCGACCGATTTTATTGGTCACCTTTTAAAACTATCTAAAAGCCATCATTTTGAAGTTTTAACAAAAGACGGCTCTAAACTGGAAGATGCTATTAATGGGTAAATGCCTTTGACAAGAGCTATAAACCTGGTAATACTTCTGTTCCTTGCAAACTGTGCTTCCGGACAAATTAAAAAAGTTCAGGAGGTAGTTGATTCCTGTGTAAAACAGCGAAACTTTAACGGCGCAGTGCTAATTGCAAGGAGTGGGAAAATTGAGTATTTAAAATATACGGGAATAGCAGATAGGGTTAATGATATCAGGTATTCCGAAAATACAAGATTTCACATTTGGTCGTTAACCAAAACATTCACGGCTGTACTGATCATGCAGCTCTATGAACAAAAAAGAATAAATTTAGATTCAACAATCTCTGTATATTATCCTGAATATAAGGGCGAAGCTGCAAGAAAAGTTACTATCAGGAATTTACTTACCTATAGTAGTGGAAGGTTTCATAGGGATATTAGTTCTCCGGAAATGATACATGAGGCTTATGATAAAACAATCTGGCCTCTGGATACTTTTATAAATAAATTCCTTTCAGAAAAATTAATAGATACGCCAGGTACTAAATTCAATTATAATAATGGCGACTTCATTATCCTGGGTAAAATAATAGAGAATATTTATGGAAAAAGTTACCAGCAGGTGCTAAAAGAAAAAATATTATTGCCTTTAAAAATGTTTCATACAGATTACCTTCATCATGAGGACATCATAAAAGGCATAGATCATGGTTATTCAAATAGAGATTCAAGTGTAACAGATCTTTATATGCCAACAAATTATTATATGGATAATTTCTATTCTGCGGGAGCTATGTACTCAACGCCGCAGGATTTGCTGTTGTTTGATCAGGCAATTTTTAATCATAAAATATTAAAACCTGAGACGGTGGATGTAATGCTTAAGGGGGATGAAAAGCTTGGAGATGTTGCTTTTGGATTTTGGGTATACCCTAAGAAATTCGGAAATGTAAATACCATATTTGCTGAAAGGCAGGGAGCAGGGTACGGACATAATGCGAACTGGGTACACCTTGTTGATAAAGATCTTACTTTTATTTTCTTATCCAATACGAACACGACTGATCTTAATAAGATGCGCCTAAAAGTAATTGCTGCTTATTTGGGCCAGAAATAGATGGTGTTTGGTGCCTAAGCGTATTGGTTGATGATCTGCTGTAATTGCGTTGCCTGAACAACTCCAGATTGCCTCCAAAGAATTTTACCTTGTTTAAAGAGTATAAAAGTAGGTACACCTTGCACACCGTATGCGGCAGCAGCGGCTTGATTCTTGTCCACATCTATTTTTAGAATGGTTGCAGTCTCTCCAACTTGTTTTTTTAATGTGTCCAGAATGGGCGCCATAACTTTGCATGGGCCACACCATGTAGCATAAAAATCGACAAGTACCGGTTTATCACCTTTAATGATTTCTGAGAATGTAGCCATAGTATTACTAGTTTAATGTTATGTTATTCTAAGCAACAAACAGAATGCCACATACCTGAGTGGGATTTCTAATATATAAATTGATAGCTTTGTAAACTAGATTTTAATGATATGATTAGATACTGCTTTATACTGTTTATGATGATTCAACTGAACAGTTTTGCACAAGATTATAAAACACAGATTGCAACGCACCGCGAAAATTACAAGGCAGATTTTTTGAAGGATACCCGTTCACCGCTAAAGGAAGGTGATCTAAAGAATTTACATTTTTTTGAAGCCGATAGTAACTATAGGATAAAAGCGAATGTAGAGCTTTTAATGAACGAAACATCATTCCAAATGCCAACCTACACAGGTACTAGCAGGGAATATATACGTTATGCAATTCTTAGTTTTAAATTAAATGGCGAACCCCAGAAGCTTACTATATATAAAAGCATTTCTTTATCGAAAATTGCCGAATATAAGGATCATTTATTTCTGCCATTTACTGATGAAACCAACTCGGAGGAATCATACGGTGGTGGAAGGTATATTGACCTAAGCAGCCAGGATATTTCAGGAAATTTTATTGAGGTCGATTTCAATAAGGCCTACAGCCCTTATTGTGCTTATAGCGATGGCTATCAATGTCCTAAACCTCCGGCAGAAAATGACCTGAAACTTAAGGTTAAAGCTGGTGAAATGATATATACCGGAGATAAAAAACATAAATAATTTCTTTTGATAGAATTAAAAATCAGAGTTAGTTGATTTAATCAACTAACTCTGATAAGCATAAACCATATTTAGATTTGCTGTCTGCTTATCTTTAATACGCTTTAAATGATCTTGGAATAGTTCGTGCTCAGTTTGTGAGGCAGTTGCTAGCGCCGCTTGTTTGTAGTGCTCTTTTGCTGTAGCGAAGTCTTGTAATTCCTCAGCATTTAAGCCAAGGCTCTCATGAATGTGAGCTTTACAAACTCCTGGAACAGTTAATGCCTTTTTAGCTATGTTTTGAGCTAATTTATGCATTTTTAATGTGATCAACAGCTTTAGATAATGTTCATAAACATCAGGGAAATCAGCCTCCAGTTCTATGCACTTTTTATAATAGTAGCCGGCAGTTTGGTAATTTTTGAACTGATAATAATAAAAACTACCCAATTGATAATATGCTCTGGCATACTCCGGATCTGAATTAACGATTTCATGAAAAAAGTGAAGCGCTTTTGGCAGCTCGCCATAATGAAGTTCTTCTATTGCCTGCAGATACTTTTCTTCTACAGTGTATAAAATGTCCATAAGGATATATGTATGATTTGCTAAGGATTAAATAGCCATAGCAAATTGATTATAATAAAATAAATGATTTTTGTTTAGGTCTTAGCGTATTCTAGTTAAAACTAAAATCCATACCCAAGTCCATGAGCCAAGGAGACCGGCTAATGTTATTCTTTTGGATATATTTAAGACGTAGCATGATTTTATTTTTTTACAAATGTAGTTAATTTTTTTATTTAAAAACAGACTGCCATAGGGTTGTCAGTGGAGGTGGTTTTCTTTGTATAAGAAATGAGATTAACCACTAAAAACCCTACATTATGACTACGATTAACACAACCGCAGAAACAGTTTTGACGCCTTTATTTATTAACTCTAATGCTTTGTTAGACCATTGGCAAGGCCACCGCAGACTTACAAGACGTGTGATTGAGGCTTTTCCGGAAGATAAATTATTTAATTATTCTGTTGGAGGGATGCGTCCGTTTGCCGGTTTAATAAGTGAAATTACCAGCATGTCTGGTCCGGGGGTGAAAGGCATTGCTACCGACGAGTGGACAACCATTAATGAAATGGATCATCACACAGGAAAAACTGAAGTGAATTCCAAGGAAGCGCTGTTAAAGGAATGGGATAGGATAACAGATGAGATCAATACTTACTGGGCACAGATTCCAGAAGAGAAATTTCAGGAGGTAGTATTGGCATTTGGTCAATATGAAGGAGAGGCGTATGGTATTATCCTTTATTTTATCGATAACGAAATTCATCATCGTGCGCAGGCCACTGTGTATTTGCGTAGTCTAGGTATAGAGCCGCCTGCATTTTGGAACAGAGATTAATTGCCTAAATTGCATCCATGGAAAAAATCTATGGTGATCATGTAAATCTATTAACAATACCCGGGGAAGCATTTTTTCATCCGGGTTTTTTTATGGAGGATGATAGTTATATGTATCTGGATAAGTTAACTGAGGAAACCGAATGGAAACAGGAGCCCATAAAGATTTTCGGAAAAACCGTTCTTCAGCCTCGTTTTACCGCCTTTTATGGGGATGAGGATGTTAGCTATACTTATTCTGGTATTACCATGAATGCTTTGCCGTGGACATCGACCTTACAGAGAATAAAAGAAAATATTGAAACAGCTTTTGATACTAAATTTAATGCCTGCCTGTTGAACCACTATCGCGATGGTAAGGACTATATGGGCTGGCATAGAGATAATGAAAGGAATCTGGGTAAATTTCCTGTGATTGCTTCTGTTAGCTTTGGGGCATCAAGAATTTTTCAATTCAGAAATTACAAAGATAAACTGCCAATCGTTTCTATTGAATTAACCCACGGCAGCTTGCTGATTATGAAAGGAGAGACCCAGCATTATTGGGAGCACAGGCTTCCGAAGACGGTAATTGAAACCCAACCTAGAATTAATTTGACTTTTAGAACGATTAAAACTTAGTGGCTTTAGTTATTCGCTTTATACGCATTGGAAAAAAATATTGTTGTAATTAAGTCAGAAAAACATTTCAAGTTTTAATTGTATCTTAAACCCATTACTTTTGTTAACACTGTTAACTAAAATTAAACTAGTATGGGAATCGCAGAACGTAAGATCAGACAAAAGGAAGAGTTCAGGGCTAGCATACTTGAAGCTGCCTGGCTACAAGTGCTAACTGATGGCTGGCAATCTTTATCTATTCGTAAAATTGCCGACGCCATCGAATACAGTATTCCGGTTATCTACAATCATTTCGAGAATAAGGAGGCTATTCTTTTGGAATTTACTAAAGAGGGATTTCAAAAACTCGCAGATGCGCTGCTTGAAGTAAAGAATAAATATACTGAGCCATCAGAACAACTGGAGGCCATTGCTCATGCTTACTGGGATTTTGCTTTTGAACACAAGGAATACTATCAGTTGATGTTTGGCCTTGGGATACCTGCATGTGAAATGGTAAATCAAATTGCCGAAATGAAATACATGACTGGTATTATGATCACAACTATTCAGGAAGCAATTGCTTCGAGCAATAATACCGAAACCAACTATTTTCTAAAGTACCATACTTATCTCTCAATACTGCATGGTTTGGTTTCAATAGAGATGATCCAGAAAGTAGGAAAGCCCGATCCGGAGAAGAAATTAATCCTTCAGGATGCAATTTCGGGATTTATTAAATCACTTACAATTAAATAATCACCAAAATTTATATATTTAGCATCAACTGAAAAACTGAAAGTTTAAACATGAGAAAACTATTTAACACTAATTTCAACAATGAGGGCGTACATTTTATGCTGCTTATTACACGTATTGCTATTGCTGCATTTATGCTTACGCATGGTCTTCAAAAATTACCATGGCTTTTGGCAGGAGGTGAGATTCAGTTTGCAGATCCTATAGGTCTTGGTCAAACAGCTTCTCTGGTATTAACCGTGTTTGCTGAAGTTGTATGTTCCGTTTTAGTTTTGTTAGGTCTGGGAACCAGATTTGCAGTAATACCTCTGATTATACTTATGCTTGTGGCTAGTCTTATTATTCATGCACCAGATGCATTTGAGAAGAAAGAACTTGCATTTCATTACCTGCTTACTTACTTGTTTTTACTTGTTGCTGGCTCAGGTAAGTATAGCATTGATCATTTAATAAGCCGCAATATGAATGGCCGCAGACGGTAGTAAAAAAAGATTTGTATAATTTTACTGAATAATCCGTTATAGCTGTTATGAAAAAGATATTATTAGTTTGCCTGATGGCGATAGGGGTAGCTGGTTGTGGTATAAACAAACAGGCACGACAAATAAAAGCACTTGAAAGATGTAAATATAGGATCACTTCGGCTGATGAGATTACTCTGGCAGGAGCTGATGTGAAAAAGATGATCAGCAATCAGGATATTAATTTGGGTAGCCTTCCGGGACTTGCTCTGGGATTATTGAGAAAAGATGTTCCATTAAGAGCTCGGTTGAACCTGGAAGTAAAAAATCCTTCCGGTGATGATGCTTCTATTAATCAGTTTGAGTACAAAATATTGATTAACAGACAAGAACTTGCTGCCGGTTTTGTAAATCAGGAAGTAAATGTTGCTGCGGGACAGGCTACGGTAGTCCCGGTTGATATGGAAGTAAATATCTATCCGTTTATCTCCGATAGCAAGGTAATGAGGGAAATCACTGAGTTTATTCAATCTGGAAAGAATGGACCCGAAAAGAAAGGGATACTTACACTTAAAATCAGACCAAGTATTAAAGTTGCCGGTGGATTAGTGAAATATCCGGGCTTTATTACTATTGATAAAGAAGTAAGCAGCAAAATTCTCCTATAAGAACCGTAGTATTTTTGCATGATTGTTACGGAGTTTAGTTTTTAATAACACTTCGGATTAATGTTTTTTAATTATTTTCGGGCTATCTTGAGGTTACATAAAATGTAATCTAAGATATGTATATGAAGTTACGTTTATGCTTACTCCTGCTTACTGCGCTGGTTCCTTCGTTAATTAAAGCCCAAAATATGCAGCAACTTAATGCTGCTGAGATTAAACAAGGCCTTGAAGGATTAAATGTTGTTGGCAGTGTTTTATATATTGCTGCACATCCTGATGATGAAAATACCCGCTTACTAGGCTATCTGGCTAAAGAGAAAAAAGTTAGAGCCGGTTATTTATCATTAACCAGGGGCGACGGCGGACAAAATCTTATAGGTAATGAACAGGCTGAATTACTTGGGTTGATCCGTACTCAGGAATTGCTGGCCGCCAGACGTACAGATGGTGCTGAACAATTCTTTACAAGAGCAAACGACTTCGGATTTTCGAAGAATTCTGATGAGAGTTTTAAGATCTGGGATAAATCAAAAATACTTGCCGATGTAGTTTGGGTGATTCGTAAGTTTCAGCCTGACGTGATCATTACCCGCTTTCCTGAAGATTCACGCGCAGGTCACGGACACCATTCTGGTTCTGCAATATTGGCTCATGAAGCTTTTGTAGCGGCTGCTGATCCTAAGCAATTTCCTGAACAGCTTGCTTTTGTAAAGCCATGGCAGGCAAAACGCATTCTTTGGAATACCTTTAATTTTGGAGGTAATAATACCACTTCAGATGATCAGCTGAAAATTGATGTGGGCGGTTATAATGCTCTGTTGGGTAAAAGCTATGGAGAGATTGCTGCCGAAAGTAGATCTAATCATAGAAGCCAGGGCTTTGGTTCTTCCAGACAACGTGGATCAGCTATAGAGTTTTTTAGTTATGTAGCTGGTGAGAAGGCGTCTAAAGATATATTTGAGGGCGTAGATTTTACCCTTAATCGGAATCCTGGAAATGGAGAGATACAAAAACTTGTTTCTGAAATTAATGCTGAATACGATGTTGCCGATCCATCTAAATCGGTAATAAAACTTTTAAAGCTTAAGCAACTGGTAAAAGGAAAGCCCTTTAAACAAGATTTGCTGGACGACTTGATCCTGGCTTGTGCGGGAATCTGGTTTGAAAGTGCTGCGGTAAGTTCATCTTATGCTTTAGATGCTCCTGTTGACGTTAGAATACAGGCTATTGCAAGGGCTAAACAAGGTTTCCCCTTAAAGATGAGTATTGAGGAAATTAATAGCAAAGCTTCTTTTGATTTGCCGCCTAATCAATTTGTTTCTCAGGATAAAACTATATCAACTTCAGGTATAAAAATTACTCAGCCTTACTGGCTGGAAAAGAGACATACTTTAGGTTCGTATGTAGTTGATTCATTGTCAAAGATTGGGCTTGCAGAAAATCCAATAGGCTTAAGCGGTTTATTCCGGATCAAAATAGGTGATCAGGTGATTGAAAAGAAACGACCTGTAGTTTATAAATATACGGACCAGGTACGTGGTGAAATTTATAAACCTTTAGTAATTGCGCCCCCTGTAACTGCTACTATGGGTGAAAAGGCATTTGTTTTTATTAATAATGAGCCTAAAAGAATAGCTATTCAGCTCAGAAGTTTTAAGGATAATGCAGTAGGAGTATTGAAGCCCGCAATTCCAATGGGATGGAAGGTTGCTCCTGAAAATATTAGCTTTAACCTGGCTAAAAAAGGTGAAGAACAGACCGTTGAATTTACAATTACCCCAGCAGGGAGTACCATTAACGGTAATTTAGTTTTAAATGTTGTTGTTGATGGCAAAACATACAATCGTGCTTTGCATGTAATAGACTATGAGCATATTCCTACTCAAACACTTTTTCCATTTGCTGAGGCAAAGGTGGATAAGGTAGACTTAAAGTTGGCAGGAAAACGCATAGGTTATATAGCAGGAGCGGGAGATTTAGTTCCGGAGTCATTAAAACAGATTGGTTACGAGGTAATTAACCTAACCGCAGGACAGGTTGTGAATGGAGATCTTTCAGGATTCGATGCAATAATTGCTGGTGTTAGGTTATATAATGTAAGTGAACAGATTAAAAGCATGCAGCCCAAACTGATGAAGTATGTAAATGATGGTGGGACTTTACTGATTCAGTATAATGTAAATGGCCCTTTGCGACTAGATAACTTAGGTCCATACCCTTTTGGCCTGTCTCGAGATAGGGTAACAGAGGAAGATGCCAAAGTTACAATACTAAAATCTGATGATCCTGCTTTGAACTATCCGAATAAAATTACAGATAAAGATTTTGAAGGCTGGGTACAGGAGCGAGGATTGTATTTTGTTACCGATGTTGATCAAAAGTACAGGACCCTTTTGAGCATGCATGATGATGGTGAAGGTGAGAAGACAGGGTCTTTAATTATTGCAGATTATGGCAAGGGTAGATTTGTTTATACTGGTTTATCATTTTTCAGACAACTGCCCGCAGGCGTGCCGGGTGCTTATAGACTCTTTGTGAATTTAATATCAGTTAAGAAGTAATATAATAACAGCATGGCAGAACATGACAACCCGGTACCAGAGAAACCAGAGCAAGAGTTGCCGCCTTTTGTTAAAACCTGGAAACAGTTTTACCGGTTACTGATAGGCTGGCTTGTATTTCTGATCCTGATTTTTTACGCATTTACAAAATACTTCGAATGAGTGTTATAGATTGGGCAGTATTAATTCTTACACTCGTTGTAATTGTAGTTTACGGCATTTATAAAAGCCGTGGGGCTCAAAACATTCAGGGCTATTTACTGGGTAACCAATCTTTGCCTTGGTACCATGTTTGTCTGTCAGTTATGGCTACCCAAGCCAGTGCAATTACTTTTTTATCTGCACCTGGTTTGGCGTATTCTTCGGGGATGAGCTTTGTACAGTTTTATTTTGGTGTACCATTGGCAATGATCGTTTTGTGTATCACGTTTGTGCCTATTTTTCATCGTTTAAAGGTATATACCGCTTACGAGTATCTTGAACAGCGGTTCGACCTTAAAACAAGGGCTTTAACCGCATTTCTTTTTCTTGTGCAAAGAGGACTTTCTACTGGTATTACCATTTATGCCCCTTCAATTATCCTTTCTACTATTTTAAATATCAATACTACTTACACTACTTTGTTTATTGGAAGCTTAGTGGTGTTCTATACTGTTTATGGGGGTACAAAAGCAGTTTCCTATACGCAGATGCTTCAAATGAGCATTATATTTTGTGGTTTGTTTGCTGCGGGTATTATGGTAGTTCATTTACTACCTGCAGATATTGGCTTTGTGAAAGCGATAAATATAGCTGGTAAAATGGGTAGGGCAAATGCGATAGACTTCACCTTTGATCCGAATAATCAATACACTGTATGGACAGGTTTACTGGGAGGTTTCTTTCTACAATTATCGTATTTTGGAACTGATCAGAGTCAGGTTGGCCGTTATTTATCTGGCGCATCTGTTAGTCAGAGCAGACTGGGCTTATTGATGAATGGCCTTGTTAAAATACCTATGCAGTTCCTGATATTGCTGATAGGCGTATTGGTTTTTACTTTTTATCAATATAATAAACCACCCATATTCTTTAACAGTTTTGAGCTGAACAAGCTGGAGAATAGTAAATATAATCCTGAACTGAATAAAATAAAGGCCGACTATGATGTGGCTTTTAAAGAAAAGCAAGTTGAGGTTAATAAAATGAATGTTGCTTTGGACAAAGATGATAAATCGTTGATTGACCGGCAGAGAAAGGCATTGCAACAGGCAGACGAGAAGGAGAAGTCGATAAGAAAACAAGCTACTGACTTAATGGTTAAGAATGATGAGCATGCAAATACAAAAGATAATAACTATATATTTCTAAGTTTTGTAACTCAATATTTGCCACAGGGACTTATAGGATTATTGATTGCGATCATATTTCTCGCTTCAATGGGATCTACTGCCAGTGCCCTAAATTCATTGGCATCCACAACAGTGATTGATATTTATAAGCGTCTGATTAAGAAAGATGCTTCAGATCATGAATACTTGCAGGCTTCCAGACTTGCAACAGTATTTTGGGGTGTGATTTGCATTGTTATGGCACTTTACGCAAGTAAGATAGGTAATTTGCTGGAGGCTGTGAACATACTTGGTTCTTATATTTATGGTACCATACTTGGTGTTTTTCTAGTTGCTTTTTATGTACGGCATGTAAATGGTAGGGCTGTGTTTTTTGCAGCTTTAGCAACGGAACTGGTGATTATAATTATTGGTAAACTTGATCTTGTTGCTTACCTATGGCTAAATGTGATTGGGTGTTTATTGGTAGTTCTTTTGTCGGTAATTATTCAGAGTATGATGAAGAAAACAGGAATTGCCGGGGAGAAAAATAATATTTAATATGATACGAAGTTTTTTAACTGCTTTTGTTTTAACTGTTTCTACTGTTACGGTATTTGGACAGCATGCATGGAAAAAGGTAACTGATGAACTGATATTTAACAATCCCCCATTTGATCAATGCCATGCATCTACATTGGTTGAAATTGATGGAGGAAAATTAATGGCTGCATGGTTTGGTGGTAGTCATGAAGGAAGTAAAGATGTAAGGATCTGGCTATCTATAAATGAACAGGGAAAATGGACTAGCCCTGTTGCCGTTGCCGATGGTAAAGTGAATGGTGAATGGTCTTCTCCTTTATGGAATCCGGTATTATTTAAAACAAAGAAGGGAAAACTTTTTTTGTTCTATAAAGAAGGGCCCTCGCCAAGAGAATGGTGGGGAATGGTGCGAACTTCTGATGATAATGGCAAAACATGGTCTGCTAAAACCCGTTTGCCGGAAGGGGTGTTGGGACCAATAAAAAATAAACCTATTGAGTTAGCTGACGGGACAATTTTGTCTCCATCAAGTACTGAAACTGATGATAAGTGGAGTGTGCATATAGAACGGTCTGGAGATGGAGGTAAAACATGGGCGATTATACCTGTTGATGCAGATAGTAGATTTGATGTAATCCAGCCAAGTATATTGATTCATGGGGGAAATAAACTTCAGATATTATGTCGAAGTAAACAGGGGGTCGTTGTTGAATCGTGGTCGGAAGATAGTGGGAAAACATGGGGTAAATTAAGCGCTACCACTTTGATGAATCCTAATTCAGGAACTGATGCTCAAACATTGAAAGACGGTAAGCATATGATTGTTTATAATCCAACTGTTCCAGGTAAGGAATGGTTTAATGGGCGATATAAATTAAACGTCGCTTTGTCGGAAGATGGGGAAAAATGGAATGATATTCTAAAGCTCGAAGATGGCGATACTAAAAAGGAGTTCAGTTATCCGTCAATAATTCAGACTAAAGATGGCAAGGTTCATATCAGCTATACATTTGATAGAAGGAATATTAAGCACATAGTGCTTGAATAATTTGATAAATATAAGACAGGATGCTGATTTATGGTATCCTGTCTTATATTTATGTTTTTGGATAATATTATTTTTTAGTCTCAGCTAATAAGCCAGTATGTAATCTAATATATTCAGGATTTTTAATCTCAGTGGCTAATTTTATGCCTTCCTCTGCAGTGGCTGCTGCAGCTTTCTTATCTCCTGATTTTAATTGAACACGTCCTTTTAGTAATTTAACCCATGGCGCTTTAGGATCTGCAGTTTCAGCAGCGGTAGCCCATTCAAGTGCTTTGCTTAAGTCTTTTCCAGTTTCAAGGTAATAGTATGCAGCCTGAAAGTAAGGTTTTTTCTCTCCTTTCATTGCCTCATCAATACCTGCCATCACTTTGGCGTCAAAATCAGTAGATAAATCAACCGTTAAAGCAGTATTTTCCCACATTAACTGCAATTTGGCAGTATTTGGATAAACATCGGCAAATTGAATAGTAAATGTTTCTACTTTCTCCTTAAGTTTAGTTGGCTTAACCTTTATGCGCAATATATCATCACTTTCTTTATACTCATAGGCACCCCATTGTTTTGATCCTTTGTTTATGATTACGGTCCATTCACTCTCTCCTGGAATGGTAAATAATTCATATTCTCCGGCAGCAAGATCTTTTCCTCCAATTTTAACGGCCTCTGTAAAAGCGATGGTAGTAGCAGAATTAGCACCGGTTCTCCATACAGAACCATATGGTTCTAATCCGCCAAAGATTTTACGTCCCTTAGTGTTTGGACGAGAATAACTGATAGTTACTTTACCCAGACCAAAATCCTGAGAAATGGTTTGCCCTGAGCTTGGTTGAGGCATTTTTACACCTTGTGCCTTAAGCTCAGATTGTAATGATACCGTTAGCGCAATAAGCAGTACTGTTGTTAATGTCTTTTTCATGATCATAAATTTGTTTTAGGTGATCAGTCAGTTTGAACAGAGCTGATCTAAGTTTTGTTGACGCTAAATTACCACTTATTTGATGCTTTAATTCAACAAAATCTTAAATTCGTTGCTATGGTCAATTTGCGTAATACAATAGCAATTTTAGCGCTCTTTCTTATTTCTTGTTCTGGTGCGAAATATTTCTCAGAGCCAATATTGGAGACGGGAGTCTCCAAAAAGCTGGCTATTTATCGCAAATTGACTTTAAGTAATATCAACTACAAAATCGGACTGGATATTCCTAAGAATAGGAGTGAGATTATAAATGCTACAGAAGAAATAGCATTTCAACTTAGATCGACTAAATATCCATTGCAGCTGGATTTTAGAGAGGATGCTAAAAAGATAAAAAGTCTGGAAGTAAACGGTGTTTCTGTAGCGGTGGATCATAGGGAAGAACACTTGATTATAGATTCTAAATACCTAAAGCAAGGAGAGAATATAATAGGTTTGAGTTTTGAGGCTGGTGAGGCTGCACTTAACAGGAACAGTGATTATTTATATACTTTGTTTGTTCCGGATAGAGCGCGGACAGTTTTTCCTTGCTTTGATCAGCCTGATTTAAAAGCAACATATAACCTCACTTTAAAAATTCCGGCGGATTGGAATGCTTTGGCTAATGCTGGGTTAAAAGATTCTGTTGTTACAAACGACTGTAAAACCTACCGATTTAATACATCAGATACCTTAAGTACTTATTTATTTGCTTTTGCGGTAGGAAAGTTTACACTTGCAAATGGTAAAGTCGGAAACATGCTGACCGATTTTCTATACCGAGAAACTGACTCGTTAATTATAAAAAACAGCTTGAATGAAGTGTTTAACATTCATTCGAAGTCATTGAGTTATCTGGAACAGTGGACTGGAATTCCTTATCCTTTTCAAAAATTTGGTTTTGTGGCTATTCCGGATTTTCAGTTTGGAGGTATGGAACATGTAGGTGCAATTCAGTATAAGTCGTCGGCCTTATTTCTCGATGAAGGTGCTACTAAGGATCAACTAAATGGTCGCAATAACTTAATTGCTCATGAAACTGCTCATATGTGGTTCGGAGATTTGGTTACCATGAACTGGTTTACAGATGTTTGGATGAAAGAAGTTTTTGCAAATTTTATGGCTGATAAGAGTGCGGAAAATATTACTGGGAAAGAAGCATTTGATCTTAAGTTTTTGATAGATCATTTCCCTGCAGCTTATGGGGTAGATCGTACTACGGGTTCAAATCCAATAAGACAAGATTTAGATAATTTAAAAGATGCAGGAACACTTTATGGAAATATCATTTACCATAAAGCTCCAATAATGATGAGACAGTTGGAGCGTTTAATGGGAAAGGAGAAATTTCAATTAGGTGTGCAGGAATACCTGAAGAAATTTGCGAATAAAAATGCTTCCTGGCCAGAGCTAATTACAATCCTTGATAAACATTCGGAGCATGATTTAAATAAATGGAATAAGGTCTGGGTAAATGAGGCGGGAAGACCTTTGGTTGACTATACGGTTAAAGCTGTAGGTAATAAAATTAGTAAGTTCATAATTAAGCAGAAGCCAGAGTATGGGGCAAATAGGATTTGGCCACAATTAATAGAAGTAACTCTTTATTATCCTGGTTATAGTAAAGAATTAACAGTGAGCCTCAATAATAAAGAAGTTAGATTAAAAGCTGCTGAAGGAATGGATGTGCCATCTTTTGTTCTGTTTAACTCATCAGGACAGGGGTATGGTCTTTGGCCATTGGATAAAAAAATGTTTAATGAGATATATTTGGTTGATAAGCCTTTGAGCAGGGCTGCTGCCTATATTTCATTGTATGAGAATATGTTAAGTGGGAGGTATATTAAACCATCGGACCTGTTAAATCTGTTTGTAAAAGGGCTGGATCAGGAAAAAGAAGAGCTAAACCTCAAACTGATGACCAATTATATCAGTAGTATTTATTGGGGACTCATTTCAGCCTCCGAACGTACTGGCGTATCCACATCATTGGAGAGCAATTTGTGGAACAGTATGCAGAAGCAAAGTTTGCCTAATAACAAGAAGGTGCTTTTTAAAACCTACCAAGACATATATCTATCGGCTAACGCCGGTGAAAAGTTGCACCGAATTTGGGAAAGTCAGAAAATTCCTGCAGGATTAAAGCTGACAGAAGATGATTATACCTCATTGGCCTTTTCACTTGTATTGAGAGATGGTGATAGTTCGATTCTGGGTAAGCAGCTTAAGCGAATAAGTAATGGGGACAGACGAAAAAGATTTGAATTTATTATGCCAGCTGTATCTTCTGCAGAAACAAAACGGGATGCCTTTTTTAAGAGTCTTGAACTAAAATCGAATAGAGAAAAGGAATCAAATGTGGGGGCTGCCTTATATTATCTTCATCACCCACTAAGACAAACTAGTTCGTTTAAATATTTAGCGAAGAGTCTGGATATGTTGGCTGAAATACAAAAAACAGGAGATATCTTTTTTCCTCAAAACTGGCTTCAATCTACATTTGGGTATTATCAGAGCGCGGAGGCCCTAAAAATTGTTCAAGACTTTTTGGAAAAGAACCCCCGCTATAATCCAAAGTTGAAGGCCAAAATTCTTCAGTGTTCTGATAATTTATTTAGAGCACAAAAATTATTAAAAGAATAAGGTCATTATTTAAGTTCGGTATAGGTGATCTTAAAAGTTTGCTTACTTTGAAGTATTGTAAACTGTTTAGGGTAATCAACACTATCGTATTGATAACTGAAATCGGTATTTTCCAGCGGTTTATGTGTATTTGAATAGCTTAGCCTGTTGTTTGTATCGGCACAAAAAAAGCTGTAGCCCATTTCCAGAAATAGCAATTGAGCATGCTGTACATTCTTGAAGATTCCATTTTTTTCGTCATGGGTATATTTAATGGGAGATGCATCATTAGGAGAACCTTTTACGATAATACCTGATACATTTCCAGCTGAGCTATATGACCATGTACTTTCTTTATATGGATAAGAGGGGCCGTCGCCTGATGCTTGAATAGAAATCAGTTGTTCTTTAGTATTTCTCGTCAACATCAGGGAACCGGTAGGTGTATCTACTTTACCATCTATATCGAAAAATGTAACCTTTAAATCTGTATTGGCTGTTTTTCTAAAATAAATAGATTTAAAAGGTATTTTGCTTTTGTATTTAAGACATTCAAAGGGTAATTGATCTCGGTAAGTTATTTTAACACTGTAGCCATCGGAACTATTAACTTCTGAAATAAGAGCTGAGTTTTCGACGTATTTAAGGTTAATAATCAGATTTTCCGATTCCAGTTTTATGGGGATAAATTGTTTTTTAACAGGATCTGTAATAATCGGTTTATCTGTTTCTACAGGTTTTTCTTCTTTTCTAGGTTTAGCCTTTTTACAAGAGGCAATTAAATATAATTCCAACAATTGTAAGGACATATCTAAACTTTAATGTATTCATCATTATCTTTTGAAATGTTAGCGATCAACAGGTATCAAACATATTTATAAATATCTCTTTTAACAAATTTATTTTCTTTTTAGTTTGTTTTTTAGTTCTTTTAAAGAAATATAATTCTTTTTAAAGAATTGTAAGCGTATTGAAATATTGATAAAAGTATTGCTTGAAATACGGTCTGAAATTGGGTTCCTGTGCTTAAAACACGTACTTTTGCTTGACTATTTCTTTTAGCGACTAACGTTTATTAAACCCTAACTATGGACGATTTTTTAGCTGCCCGACTCCAGATGGCCTTCTCTCTTGGCTTTCACATTGTTTTTGCATGTATTGGTATGGTGATGCCCTTTTTTATGTCAGTAGCTCATTTTTACTGGCTAAAAACAAAAAAGGTTGTCTATAAGGACGTTACAAAAGCCTGGAGCAAGGGTGTTGCAATATTTTTTGCAACGGGAGCAGTTTCGGGAACGGTATTATCTTTTGAACTAGGACTCCTGTGGCCAACATTTATGGAGCACGCAGGTCCTATATTTGGAATGCCGTTTTCTTTAGAGGGGACGGCATTTTTTATTGAAGCGATAGCCCTTGGGTTTTATTTATATGGATGGGACAAGTTAAATCCGTGGTTTCACTGGGTGACTGGTGTTGTTGTAGGAATAAGTGGGTTATTGTCAGGAATTCTTGTGGTTGCTGCAAATGCCTGGATGAACAGCCCCGCCGGTTTTGACTTTGTGGATGGTAAGTATTTAAACATAGATCCTATAAAGGCAATGTTTAATGATGCCTGGTTTTCTCAGGCGCTCCATATGTCGGTTGCTGCATTTGTATCTACCGGATTTGCCGTAGCAGGTGTACACGCCCTGATGATTCTTAGAGGGAAAAATGTGCTCTTTCACAGTAAAGCTTTTAAAATAGCAGCAGTATTTGGAACAGTTGCAGCTTGCTTGCAACCTATCAGTGGTGATATTTCTGCTAAGGATGTTGCTCATCGCCAGCCAGCAAAACTCGCAGCTATGGAGGCTCATTTTCATACAGAAAGAAATGCGCCATTAATTATTGGAGGAATACCAGATACAGCGAATAAAAAAGTTGATTACGCAATTAAAATTCCTGGTCTGCTTAGTTTTATGACTACAGGGAATTTTAGTGGGGAAGTTAAAGGTCTCGACGTGATCCCAAAAGAAGACCAACCTCCGGTAGCGGTAACACATTATGCCTTTCAGATTATGGTTGGACTTGGAATGGCAATGGTGTTCATTGCTTTATTGTACTTTATAGCCCTTTGGAAAAAGAGACAATGGCTTAATAGTAACTGGCTATTAAAGCTTTTTATAATTGCAACTCCTATGGGATTTATAGCTTTGGAGGCAGGGTGGACGGTAACAGAGGTTGGACGACAACCCTGGATTATCAACGGTGTTATGCGGACTGTGGATGCTGCAACGCCAATGCCTGGAATTGCTTATTCCTTCTATCTCTTTACTGGTGTATACATTTCGTTGGCAATTATAGTGAGTTTATTGCTGTACCGTCAGATTACGATGGTTGGTAAATTATATGATTCTACTTCCAAACTACCTAAAAATTAATATTATGATCTATGTTGTTATTGTTTTCCTGTGGACATCAATTCTATTATATATCTTATTAGGTGGTGCAGATTTTGGAGCGGGAATTATAGAATTGTTTACCTCCAAAGGTAATCGATCCAAAACGCGTAAAACTATGTATGAAGCTATTGGCCCTATATGGGAGGCAAATCATATGTGGTTAATTATTGCTATTGTTATCCTTTTTGTTGGGTTCCCTAAAATTTATACTACAGTTTCAATCTATCTGCATATTCCATTAGTATGTATGTTACTTGGCATTATTGCCCGTGGAACTGCCTTCGTATTTAGAAACTATGATGCCGTTAAGGATGATATGCAAAAAGTATATACCCCAATTTTTATTTATTCAAGCTTAATCACCCCATTTTTCCTTGGAATAATTGCTGCCAGTTCCGTATCAGGTCAAATAGATGTTCAGGCACAAGATTTTCTTTCCGCCTATGTTTTTAGCTGGCTAAACTGGTTCTCTGTTTCGGTTGGGGTATTTACAGTTAGTATATGTGGTTTTTTGGCCACTATTTTTATCATAGGGCAGGCGGCTGACGATGACAGAAGCTTCTTTATCGGAAAAGCAAGGCGAACAATCTATACGGTTATGTTTTGTGGAGCACTAGTTTTTGTTGCTGCTTATCATGAAAACATCCCATTAGCAAGTTGGATTTTTGGAGACACTTTGGGTTTGACCGCCATTATTGCTGCAAGTATTTCATTGATTATTATGTTTTTCTTACTTCAGCGGAAGAAGCCTATATTGCTTCGTTTGCTTGCAGGATTTCAGGTTGCTATGATCTTATTTGCTGCCACATACAGCCATTTTCCAGACATCGTACTCCTTAAAAATGGGGCGAATTTATCGTTACTTACCCATCAGGGACAAGCAAAGGCGATAGATACATTAGGCTACGCCTTATTGATTGGCAGTATATTTATTCTGCCCGCCCTGGGTTATCTGATCTACATATTTCAACAAAAAAAGGAAGTACAGGAAGCCCATTAATTTGTATTGAGGTGGAATGCTATTGTAAAATTGATTGTAACAAGAATATTAACCGCTAAACTTGCTCATTAGGATTAAACCTAAGCGAGTTTAGTGAGTCATAATTCCAAAGCTATAGTTAATGACAAACTTTCACCAAATATGAAATCAATATTCTTAAAAATCACAGTAAATACTTTATTGCTCGCTGGTTTTTGCATGACAGTGCAAGCACAAAAACTTAAAGATGTGCAGGAAGGCAGTATAACTGCTCCGACTAACATAAAAGTTGATGGAAGAAATACAGAATGGAACGATACCTTTCAGGCCGAAAATAAACGGACCAGTATTTTATATACAATAAGTAACGATGATAAGAACTTATACCTTGTAATTAAATCAACTGATATAGCAAATAATTCAAAGATTCTTGCCGGTGGAATTACGCTTGCTATAAATACTGAAGGAAAAAAGAAAGAAAAGGAAAGCATTACACTTACATATCCATTGATTAACAGACCCGCACAAGGTGGTGGACAGGGAGGTGGACGGCGCCAAATGGGTGCCATAATGGGTGGAGGCGGAGGGGTAACGCAAACTCCTGAACAAAGAGATTCTATGATGGCTGTAATGCAAAAAAGGCAATTAAGTCAGGTCAAGGAAATTAAGATCAGCGGGTTTAAAAAAACAACCGATACCCTTATTTCCGTTTATAACGATTTAGGTATAAAGGCATTTGCTAGTATAGGGAATGACAAAGCATTCTTCTACGAATTGGCAATCCCATTTGAAGAGTTGGGCATTTCGAAAGATGCACCAAAGGAATTTGCATATAATATAAAATTGAATGGTTTACAATTTCAGAGACCAGATGGCGGTGACGGCGACGGAGGAGGAAGAGGCGGTTTTGGTGGTAATAGAGGCGGCGGTGGCGGTGGCAACTTCGGCCCTAGACGTTCTGGAATTGATTTTCAAGCATTAACCAGCCCAACAGATTTTTGGGGAAAATATATCCTTAAATAAGCTGTATACATAGATACTACTCACACACAAATAAACCACACAAACAAAAAATGAATTATTTATATAATGCATTGAGACCTGCTATTGTATTATTTCTACTGGTATTCAGTTCTGTAGTACTTTATGCACAGGGGCAACAAAATCCTCCTCCACCCTTGCCTACGCGTGAGATAAGTGGAATTGTAAAGGATTCTACAGACCTCGGAGTAATTGGCGCAACTGTTAGTTTAACTTCCGACAAGGATACCCTAAAAACCAGTACTAATAATGATGGTGTATTTGTTTTTAGAAATGTAAAGTCAGCAACTTACATTATTGTAGTTCAGAGTATTGGGTATGTTAATACCCCAGCAATGCGTTTTAAACAAAACGACACAAGCCCAAGGATTGTGATGGATCCAATAGTTCTTAAGGAAGAGCATAATACTTTGAATGAAGTAGTTATTAATGGAACTCCTTCAATTACCTATAAAACAGATACAGTTGAATACAAGGCCAGCGATTACATTGTCCGAAAGAATGCTACTGTAGACGAACTGCTCAAAAAGATGGAAGGTATGGAGGTAGGTACTGATGGAAGTTTAGTCCATCAGGGAGAAGCAGTTACTAAGGCCAAATTGAATGGAAAGGAATATCTTGGAGGTGACATCGCAAATGCAATTAAAAATCTTCCTGCTGAAATCGTTGATAAAATTCAGATTGTTGATGACTATGGTGATCAGGCGGCCCGTACAGGCGTAAAGGATGGTGATCCTGAAAAAATACTGAATATTACTACAAGAACAGATAAGTCTGTTGGAAATATGGTGAATCTGAACACCGCTGGAGGCAGTAAGGAAAGAAAGGAAGCCGGATTATTTGCTACGCGGATTAACGGAAATCAACAGATTGGTATAAACGGTAATTATAAAGATGCAATTAATCTTAATGCATTAAGTGGCACGACAAAGAATGCAAATGCCAGATTTAGTTTGCGTGATAAAATCGGGAAAAAAATAGACTATAATTTGGGCTATCAATTTCAAAATTCCAATGGAGACAATTTGAATGAGACCGAATCCCTAAGTATTTTAAATAATGGGCAATTGCACTCCAACAGTTCAAATACAGGCTTGCAAAAATCAAATAATCATAATTTTAAGCTTGAATTTGAAGTAAACCTGGACTCAAGTAATTACCTTAAAGTTGTCCCGACTTTCCAGTCTAATTCTACCGATAATAATGGCTCCTCCACCTTAAGCCAAAGAGGGAGTAGTCTTTCAATGGGGCTGGATCAGGACCGCCGCATAACAAATTCAAATTCCAGCACAGCGCCTCAATTTGGTATTTCCGCTTTTTATCAGCATCTGTTTAAAAAATACAGAAGGAATTTTTCAACCCAGATAGATTTGAATAAAAATAATCAGGATAATGAGCAGGAAAGATACAATTTCACAACTTTTTATACTGAAGCGGCGCAAGACGGGAAAGATTCTATAATTAATCAGATCATAGCACGTAAGAATCGACGTGATAATTATCGCGGGAGTATGACTTATGTGGAGCCTCTTGGAGTCAATACTCAATTCGAGGTGAATGCCCAGATAAATTACAATGGTTATGACAATACCGCGACGACAAGGGATATTTTAGATGGCGGCGTTTCAGATATTATAGATTCATTAAGCAACATTTATAATTATTCCTTTACACAGGGCCGGGTGGCGTTGAATTTTAGATATGGAATGACTAATGCTTCTAAAGTTCGTTTTTCTGTTGGTTTAACAGGTGTGCCAGCTTTATTATCCGGAACTAAAGTAAGTCTGGGTACGACAACAAACCGGACCAGTTTTAACCTGATCCCTATTGCAAGATTTGAATATCATTGGAGCAGACAGCAAAGAATATCCTTGAACTATTCAGGGAATGCAGTAGAACCAACATTTGATCAGATACAACCGGTAAGGGATGTTACAAATCCAAATAATCCGGTTATTGGTAATCCAGACCTGATAGCCACTTTTGTGCATACTTTAAGAGGTGATTATAATAATTATATTGCAAACTCCAAGCTCAATCTTTCACTAAACGTAAATGGGGCATATACGGAAAACGCTGTAATCAGAAATGTGGCAACTGTTGACAATCCAGATCCAAACCTCCCTGGCAGTAAAATTAATGAAACACGCTTTTTGAATGTTAGTGGAGTGTATAGACTAACCGGTAATTACAACATCAGTAAGCAACTCAACAACAGAAAGTATAATTTGCAACTTAATGGTACGGTGAGTTATAATCATAGCCTGAGTATGCGGGACGGTATCTTGAATACTACTGATATTACTTCTTTCGATCAGCGCTTTGGCCCAAAAATTAATCCTACGGAGTGGTTCGAAATCAATCCGAACATCGGATACAAAAATGAAAAATCTAATTCAACGCTTCGTTCCGGTAATAATGAAATTAACACGCTTTCTCTTAATTTAGATGGAAGAGTATATTTATGGGATGTATGGATGTTGGGTTACAATGGCAGTAAGCAGTTCATAAATGGTATAGTCGGAAATACAAATAATAGCCCTTTAGTGATAAATGCGAGTTTGGAACGTCAACTGTTTAACCGGAGAGGCCAGATCACTTTTCAGGCATTTGACATTTTAAATCAGAATAATTTTCTAAGAACACAGCAACCAGATGATGGCGGTTATATAAATACAAGAGTAAATCCCATCAGTAGATACTTTATGCTTAAACTGAGTATGAGACTGCAAAAATGGTCTGGTTCTCAAGGACGTGGTGGTAGAGGCATTATGCGTCGCGGAGACGGAAGCTTTATGTAGGACTTGATTTTTTAGGTGAGACACCTATGTTGATCAAAAATCCGTATTTTGGGTAGCTAACCAAATGCGGATTTTTTTGTCTGTTGTAATTTATGAGGAAAACTCTACTAATCATCCTAATTCTATATTGTTTTACCCATTTTGAAGGTCTGGGCCAAATTGGCACACCTCAAATACTTAACTATAATAATGACCAGTATAAAGCCGGAATGCAGAATTGGGATATTGCTCAAGACAAGAACGGTATTTTATATTTTGGCAATAATGAAGGTTTACTGAGGTTTGATGGCAGGTTCTGGAATCTTATTAAATTGCCAAATTTTACTTCTGTAAGATCTGTTGAAATAGATTCGAAAGATAGGATCTTTATTGGGGGACAGGATGAAGCCGGATATTTTTATCCAGAGAAAAATGGAATATTGAAATATCATTCAATTATCCCTCTCATCCCCGAAAAATACCGAAGTTTTGCCGATATATGGAATGTTGCTATTATAGATGATGCAGTAGTTTTCAGAACAACCAGCGTTATTCTTTATTATAAAGATGGGGTTGTAAAAACCTATAAACCAGATATAGAATGGCAATTTGCAGGTAAGAGTAATCATCAGTTTTTTGCTCATTCTAAAGGGCATGGATTAATGATTTATGACGGTGAGATCTGGAAACCATATTGTTCAGATCCAGTGTTGCTAAAATCTGCGGTGACTTCCATAATAGAATACAATAAAGACACCATGCTGGTCGCCACGTTAAAAAATGGACTTTTTTTAATGCACAACGGAAAACTTACACCTAAACCAACAGCCCTGGATCAGATATTTTATAACGACAGGATTTATGGTGCTGATAGGATAGACAGTAATAAGTACGTAATTGGAACTACCTCTGCAGGGGTTCTAATTATTAACAAACAGGGGAAGGTTTTACAAAAATATACCTATAAGGATGGTTTACAGAATAACAATGTAAGAGGCTTTATTACTGATAGGAGCAAAAACCTTTGGTTAGCACTGAATGATGGGATTGATTATGTTGCCATTAACAGCGCAGTAAAAAGCATATTTCCTGATAAGAATAAACAGATAACAAGCTATGCTATACGTAATTTCAATGGGAAATTATATATCGGAACATCTAATGGCTTATATGTAACAGAAATTGAAGATGGTATTGCTGATTTAAGTTTGTCGACCAAAGCATTTACGGAAGTTAAAAACTCTAAAGGGCAGGTCTGGAATCTTAGCGAAATCAACAACAAACTTTTAATGGGGCATGAGGATGGCTTTTTTGAAATTGAAAATGATGTTGCCCATCAAATATATAATCGGCCGGGAACATGGTTGTTTGAACCAACTTCAGAGGTTTATCCTTCACAGGATATTATAGCTGGCACCTATCTGGGTCTTCAGAAAATAAGTTATAGAAATGGAAGTTTTACCAATCAGGGCAAAATTGAAGGGCGTACAGAATCCTTAAGGTTTATCGCATTTGATGTCAACAATAATTTATGGGCATCGCATCCATATCACGGGGTATATAAAATTGAATTGTCTGAAGATTTTAAAAGAATAAAAAAATATACCATCTATACAGATAAGCAAGGGCTGCCTTCACATTTGTATAATTACATTTTTAAAATAAAGAATCGGGTTGTGGTCGCAACTAAAAATGGTGTATATGAATATGATGCGGCAAAAGATAATTTTAAGCCTTTTGTCTTACTTAGCGAAGCATTAAAGCAAATGCGAATCCAATATCTTAAAGAAGATTCTAAAGGAAACTTATGGTTTGTCTCAGATAAAAAAGTTGGAATATTAGATTTTGGACATCCAACAACTACAAAATCATTTACAATACATTATTTTCCTCAGCTAGATGGTAAAATAGTTGGTGGATTTGAGTCTATTTATTATCTGAATGATGAGAATGTTTTTATAGGTGCCAATAAGGGTGCTTATCATTTAAATTATGCCAAGTATTTGGAGAATATCCCAAAACCTAATGTTTTACTAGGTACAGTAAAGCTTTTTGGTAAAAAGGATAGTACAATCTTTGGTGGTTATTTCCTGAATAAAGATAAAATGGTAAAAACTCAGGATTTATCCTCTGTTTTAAAACTTGCGAATGTGTACAGTTCTCTTCATTTTGAATATTCATCTACACTATTTGAGCATCAGGCAAATATTGAATTCGGTTATCAACTTGTTGGCTTTGATAAAGAATGGTCGTCCTGGACGCAAAAAAGTGAAAAAGATTATACTAACCTCCCTGCCGGGAAGTATACATTTAATGTTAGAGCCAGAAATAGTTTTGGCAACGAGTCTGAAGTTGTGGGGTATACTTTTGAAATTTTGCCTGCCTGGTATCAAACGATATGGATGTATATGTTCTATGTATTGCTCCTGGGCGTAATTATCTATATGTTCTTTAAGTGGCAAAAGAAGAAACATATCAAAGCCCAGACCAGATTAAGCTATCTTCATCAGCTTGAAATGGATCGTAGCGAAAAAGAAATCGTCCGTTTAGAATACGAAAAACTGGAAGCCGATGTAAATTATAAAAATAGAGAGCTATCTAATATGACTATGCATCTGGTCCAGAGAGGCAAGGTGCTGGCTAAAATAAAAGAGGTGATTTCTGCTGTAATTAAAAATCACGATATCAACGACAGTTCCCCCAGCTTCCGACACTTGATCCGACTCATAAGAGATGTTGAAAAGAGTGATCAGGACTGGGAAAACTTCTCAATCCATTTTAATACTGTTAATACTAATTTCTTTAATAAGCTAAAAGATCAGTTTCCGGAGCTCACACCTAATGAGCTTAAATTATGTGCTTATCTTAAAATGAACCTTTCTACCAAGGAAATTGCTCAGCTCATGAACATTACAATAAAAGCAGTGGAGGTAGGAAGGTATCGGTTAAGGAAGAAACTGCATATTCAGTCTGAAACTAATCTATATGATTTCCTTATCCAGATATCAAGAACTGCTGAGGGCTCCTGATTAAAATAACTGTATTGTAAATCAGGAGTTTAGTTGCTCGCTGTAGTGGCGATGTAGTGGCGCTTGTATGGCGATAATGCCTTTGAATTTCTTTTTGTAGGGGTAGTGTAGTGGTATGGAAATATTATAAAAACCGTTTCCAGGTATAGATTTGAGTTAGCTGAAACCGCCAGGTGGAAGCCAAATTAACCAATTATAAACTAAACTAAATCTTATTGTATGAAAAGAAGTCTTACACTTATTTTCTTCGTTTGCTGTCTTCTTATGTCCCCATTTGCCTCAATGGCACAGGAAGTAACAGCAACGGGTAAGGTAACAGACAAGAGCGATGGAAAACCATTGCCAGGAGTTACCATAACATTACAAGGCACCACAAAAGCAACGCTCACAGACGCCAGCGGAAATTTTAGGATCGCGGTTCCCTCTGCAGGGTCAAAACTAATCATCAGCCAATTGGGGATGGTTTCACAAACAATAACCGTAACTAATAGCTCCTCTGTTAACATTGCATTAGAGACAGACGTTACTGCATTAGGAGAGGTAGTAGTAGTAGGTTATGGAACTCAGAAAAAGAGTAACGTTACTGGGTCAATTTCAAGTGTAAAAGCTAAGGACCTGGAAAGCATGCCGATAAATAGGGTCGAACAGGCTTTACAGGGCAGAACTTCCGGAGTAACCATAGCAACAAATAACGGGCAACCGGGAAGTGCAGCCACGGTAAGGATTAGGGGGTATACTACCTTTGCAAAAGATGGTAACAACAATCCTCTATGGGTGGTTGACGGAGTGATTGTAGATAATGGAGGTATTGGATACCTAAATCAATCTGATATCGAATCTATAGAAGTTTTAAAAGATGCAGCATCGCAAGCTATTTATGGAGCCCGTGCTGCAAATGGTGTTATCATAGTAACTACTAAGCGAGGTAAATCCGGACTTCTTCAAATTAACTATAATGGATTTTACGGTACTTCTGCAGCTGCAAAAACTTTGGATCTGTTAAATGCATCGGAGTATGCTACACTTAGAAATGAAGCGGCAAAAAATACAGACCCTAATGCAACTTTACCATTTGCGAATCCCGCAGCATTAGGCAAGGGAACCGATTGGCAGGATATCATATTTAACAATGATGCGAGGAGACAAACCCATGAATTTAGTATCGCAGGCGGCGGAGAGAAATCTACATTTTATTCATCTTTCGGATACATAAAGCAGGAAGGTATAGTTGCAAGTCCGATTTCAAAATGGAACAGAGCGAATATTCGTTTAAATTCTACTCATAAGCTTGCAAAATGGTTAACTGTTGGAGAGAATTTAGGATATAGCCATTCTGTAAATAGCAGCTTAGGTAATACAAATAATGAATTTGGAGGGCCTTTGAGTTCTGCTATTGGTTTAGATCCAACCACTCCGGCGATTGAAACCAACCCGGATCTTATTTCAAAACCACCATATACAACACCAAATGTTTTAAGAGATAAAAGTGGAAACCCATTTGGATTATCACCTTGGGTTGGCCAGGAATTAATTAATCCCCTTGCTTATATTCAAACAAAACTTGGGAATTATGGCTGGGATCATAACATAATTGGAAATGCGTTTGCAGAACTACAGCCTATTAAAGATTTAGTTTTTAGATCAACGTTAGGAACCAAGATTGCATTTTATGGCGATGATGCATTTAATCCGGTTGCCTATTTAAACTCATCCAATATCAGAACTAAAAACTCATTTGTACGTAATTGGAACAATGTTTTGAATTACAATTTTGAAAACACGTTGAGTTATTCAAAAACGTTTGGAAAGCATAATGCGAATATTATAGTTGGTCAGGGAATTTATCTTGATGAAAATGTCAAAACTTTAAATGTGACATTCAACAATATTATTGCAAATAACTTTGAAGAAGCAAATTTAAATTATAAACCAGTTAGTGCAGACAGAACTGCAGATGGAAACGATGGGACAGTTCATAAAGTTAACTCTTTATTTTCTCGTATATCTTATAATTATGACGAAAAATACCTCTTTACCGGTATTATCAGAAGAGATGGTTCATCGCGTTTTGGTGATAACAATAAGTTCGGATACTTCCCTTCATTTTCATTAGGATGGGTGCCTACTAAAGAGAATTTCTGGAAGGAAAATAACGTTATAAATTTCTTTAAAATCCGTGGGGGTTACGGTGTAACAGGTAATGATCAAATTTCCAATTTTGCTTACAATGCCCTGGTTTCAAGTGGACGGAACTATACTTTTGGAACTACAGATGTCAGCTCAATAGGATGGAGCCCGGCAGCCCCTTCTAATCCGGATTTGAAATGGGAAGAAACCCGCCAGACAACATTAGGTTTTGATGCCACTATATTCACCAACTTTACTTTGGCCTTTGACGTTTATAAAAAGAAAACAGTTGGAGTACTTCAGTATCCAACACCCCCAAGCTATCTAGGTGTAGCTGGAGCCCCAGCCCAAAACATTGGAGATATGGAAAATAAGGGTTTGGAACTTGAACTTGGATATCGTAAAACATTCGGAGAATTTAACCTTGGCGTAAATGGAAATGTTTCCTTCTTAAAAAACAAAGTAACTAAACTTGCCACAGGTAAATTATTTATTGAAGATGAAGCCCAAAGCTTTCAGGGTATGGGCAATATTACCCGAACAGGAATAGGGCACTCTTTCAATGAATTCTATGGTTACGAAACACTTGGCATTTTTCAAAATCAAGCGGAAATTGATAGTTATGTCGGACCAGGGGGAACTAAGCTGCAGCCTAATGCAAAACCCGGAGATGTTAAGTTCGCGAATTTAAATGGCGATAATCAGATTGAGGCAGCAGATAGGACATATCTGGGAAGCCCGATTCCAAAATATACTTATGGCCTAACAATAAATATGGCCTATAAGAACTTTGATTTTGTAGTGTTTGGAAGTGGAGCAGGTGGCAATATGATATTTCAAGGCTTACGTCGTTTAGATGTAACATTTGCTAACTGGCAAACTGACATCCTAAATCGTTGGACGCCTACAAATCCTTCGACTACCATACCAAGAGTTGTTGAAAAGGACGACAACAAAAACAACACTAATTTCACAAGAAGATATCTTGAAAAAGGAGATTATTTCAGATTAAAAACATTACAGCTTGGATATAACATTCCTAAAAATGTAATTCAAAAAATTGGTGCGCAAAAAGTACGTGTTTATGTAATGAGTGAAAACCTTTTTACCATAACTAAGTACACAGGGTATGATCCTGAAATTGGAGGAACTGTATTTGGAGTTGATAAAGGAATCTATCCGCAGGCACGTTCGTTTATGGTTGGATTAAATGTTGGATTTTAATAAACATCAAAATGAAAAATAAATTAACATATATAGCTGCTCTTTTTATTGGAGCGCAATTCATGGGATCATGTAAAAAGGATCTGGATGTAAATCCCAGAGAAAGAATACTTGAATCTAATTATTATAAAACTCCTGAACAGGCTTTTAGTAGTTTGATCTCGGTGTATGATCAATTTGGAAACCAGTCTGGTGGCTATTTAACCAAGCTAAATATTTTTTCTTCCGGGTCTGATGATCACTACGCTGGAGGTGATTCCCCATCTGATCTTGGTGATCTGCAGGCAATGAATAACTATACAGTAAGTTCATTATCCGGAGCACCAAGTTATCTGTGGGGTAAAGGCTTTACCGGGGTTTATAGGGCCAATATATTTTTACAAAAGGTAGAGGAGATTCAAATGGATGCCAGTACCAAAAACAGATATATTGCAGAAGCAAAAGCTTTAAGAGCTATCTTTTATTTCGACCTGGTTCGGATATTTAAGAACATACCCCTTATTTTAAAACCCGTTGAAACGAGTGATTGGTATAATGTCCTACAGGTTCCTCCTGCTGATGTATACAAACAAATTGAATTGGATTTAAAAGAAGCTATCCCCAATCTTCCGTTAACGGTTCCAAGAAACACTGAAGGTGGAAGGTTAACCCAGGGAGCGGCTCATGCAGTACTCGGTAAGGTATACCTTTGGCAGGAAAAATTTGCTGATGCCGCTACTGAATTTGCAGATGTAAACGGTCCTTCGCCCGGTACTACGCCTAGTAAATATGGTTATGTGCTAATGAGCAAGTTTGAGGACTTGTATAAACTCGCTAATAAATTCAATTCCGAATCCATTCTTGAGATTTCCTATAACAGCACTTCAAATATGGGCTGGGGTAATGTTGGTAGTGGCGAAGGTAATGTAGCTGGGATTATGTCGGGCCCTCGGAACTACAATATTCTAATTCCTGACAAAGCTCCGGATTATGTTTCCGGATGGAGTGTTATGCCATTTACTAAAGAGTTCTTTGCACTCATTCACTTCGATCCTCGTAATAAACCAACAGTTGCAAATTTAGATAGTCTTGAAAAGGCCGGTATTGTAACTTATAAACACGCCAACGATAATACTGGTTATTTTGTTGAAAAGTATGCTGGCAGAGTATCCACCAAAGCCAATAGCGGACAGCTTGAACTTAACTTCCCTTATAATCTTTATGAAATACGTTTGGCCGACACTTACTTAATGGAAGCTGAAGCTGTATTGAAAAGTGGAGGAGCTGTTGGAGCAGGAAGCAGAGCTTATGCTGCTTTAAATGCAGTAAGAGCCAGAGTTGGATTGAAACCAGTGGACGTTACCATGGATAATATAATAAAAGAAAGACGTATTGAACTAGCAGCTGAAGGACAGCGCTGGTTTGATCTTGTGCGTTGGGGACTTGCACCTGCTAAACTGGCCTTTAAAGGTTTTGTGGCCGGAAAAAATGAAACATTACCTATTCCAAATGGTGAACTAAATAATACAAAGATAGTTCAGAGTAAAGAGTGGGGTGGTACTAAATAATGCGCTAAGAGGTGGATAAGACATCCACCTCTTATTTCTGTTTTCTAATATACATCACTTAATAATTATGAGATCAAAAAAGCTCAGTTCAATTCTAGGGCTGGTTATTACATTTGTTTCATTTGTCGCAAATGCTCAAAATGATGTGAGCCTATGGCTTACAAAAGCAGATAAATCAGTTCTATTTACCAAACAGAAAAGAATATTGAAATTTGCGGGCATAAAAAATAACAATCCAACCATTGTAGTTGATGAGAAAGAGTCTTTCCAATCAATTGATGGTTTTGGCTATGCGTTAACTGGAGGAAGCGCCCAACATCTCATTAAAATGAGCCCTAAAGCAAGGGCAGCTTTGTTAAAGGAATTATTTGCTACTGATGGTAATAATATTGGGGTTAGCTATATACGACTGACCATCGGTGCCTCAGATCTAAATGAGAAAGTATTTTCATATAATGATTTAGCTGAGGGAGAAACAGATTTGGAGCAAACCAAATTTGAATTGGGTCCCGATCGAATAGATGTAATTCCTGTAATGAAAGAAATACTTTCTATCAATCCAAATATCAAAATAATGGGGTCGCCCTGGTCGCCACCGCTATGGATGAAAACATCTTATGATGCAAGAGGGGGGATGTTAAAACCTGAATTTTATGAAGCTTATGCAAAATACTTTGTCAGGTATATTCAGGATATGGGTAAAGAAGGAATTCATATAGATGCTGTTACTATTCAAAATGAACCACTTCATCCTGGCAATAACCCAAGCCTGCTGATGGTGGCACCTGACCAGGCAATCTTTATTAAGAATAACCTTGGACCCGCTTTCCAGAAAGCCGGTTTAAAGACAAAGATTATTATATATGACCATAATGCGGATCGTCCTGATTATCCAATTACGATTCTAAATGATCCTGATGCCAGGAAATACATTGATGGGTCTGCTTTTCATCTTTACGGCGGAGAAATTGAGGCATTAACAGATGTGCACAATGCCTATCCTGACAAGAATATTTATTTTACAGAACAAATGGTTATTGAAGATCCAAACGAAAATAGGATCAACATTTTATCACCAATTAAAAGACTCATTATAGGAGCTACCAGAAACTGGAGCAGAAATGTTTTAGAATGGAATTTAGCAGCAGATCCTGAAAATAAACCTTTTACGGATAGAGGAGGATGCCCGATGTGCCAGGGCGCAGTTACGATAGATGAAGATAAAGTGACAAGGAACCTAGCCTATTATTCGATAGCGCATGCATCTAAATTTGTTCGCCCTGGTTCTCTGCGAATTGCTTCCAGCGAGCCCAAAGAGCTTTCTAATGTTGCATTTAAAACTCCTGACGGAAAAAAAGTACTAATAATTGCCAATAGTGGAAAGAATGCACAAACATTTAATATTAGCTTTAATGGTAAATTACTAAGCGATACGATTGGCAATGGTGATGTTGCAACCTATATCTGGTAATATATCCTCAAAATAACTTTAACACACAATTTAACTTATACTCTTTTTATGTTTCAAAAATTAACATTAGTCAGGCTATTTTTTATAATAGCGGTATCTGTTTTGTATTCCACGTCTGGCTTGGCACAGGGCTTTTTAAGGGCAGATGGAAAGAAGATTGTAAATGAAAAGGGCGAGAATGTATTATTAAGAGGAGTTGGTCTTGGGGGATGGATGCTCCAGGAGGGTTACATGTTAAAAATAAATAAAGAAGGTCAGCAATATCGTATTCGGGAAAGAATTGAAGAGTTAATGGGGGCGAAACAAACCCAGGAATTTTATGATCTGTGGCTTGCCAATCATACCAGAAAGATTGATGTAGATTCAATGAAAGCATGGGGCTTTAACTCAATCAGGTTACCAATGCATTATAACCTTTATACATTACCTATTGAAAAAGAATCTGTGAAGGGACAAAATACCTGGCTAGACAAGGGATTTGCGATGACAGACTCTTTACTTTCATGGTGCAAGGCAAATCAGATGTATTTAATTTTGGATCTTCATGCAGCACCTGGTGGACAGGGAAATGATTTAAATATTTCAGATCGAGACCCTTCAAAACCGTCACTATGGGATAGTCCTGCTAATCAGGAAAAAACGATAGCTTTATGGAGGAAGTTAGCAGAGCGATATGTCAATGAACCCTGGATTGGAGCATATGATATCATAAACGAACCTAACTGGGGATTTGAGGACCTTGCAAAAGACAAGAATGGAATAAATGAAAAAAAGAATGAGCCATTAAAGAAATTAATGGTTGATATCACAAAAGCAATAAGAGAGGTTGATAAAAAACACATTATTATAATTGAAGGTAATGGCTGGGGAAATAATTATAATGGCATTCTTCCTCCTTGGGACAATAATATGGTTCTAAGCTTTCATAAATACTGGAGCTATAATGATCAGGCATCGGCGGAAAATATGATCAAGACAAGAGATCAGTATAATATTCCTGTTTGGTTAGGTGAGACAGGAGAGAATTCAAATGTTTGGTTTACCGAGGCCATTCGCTTATTTGAAACTAATAATATTGGTTGGGCATGGTGGCCGCTAAAGAAAGTTGGGGCCAACAATCCAATGGAAATAAAATCTAACCTGAACTATAATGATGTTGTAAGTTATATAAATGGAAATGGAAATAAACCTAAAGAAAGTAATGTTTATAGTGGTTTAATGGAGCTTGCTACTTACGCAAGACTTGAAAATACAATTATCCATTATGATGTAATTGACGCAATGATCCGTCAGCCTTTTTCTGCAGAAACCAAGCCATTTAAAAAGCATATTATTGGAAAAACTACTACTGTGAATGCAGTTGATTACGATTTGGGCAGAAACGGCGCTGCCTATTTTGATAAAGATACGGCAGACTATCACGTCTCTACCGGAAAATATACTGCAGGAAACAAAGGAAGAATTTATAGAAATGATGGGGTGGATATTGCAAAAGACAGTGCCAAATATGAATCTTATTACGTTAATAATATTGAATCAGGAGAGTGGCTTCAGTATACTGTTGATCTAGAAAAAAAAGGAATATATACTATTAAATTAAATGTCGCTTCAGATAATACGAAGGGAAGGATTTCTTTAGCTTCTGACGGAGCCTTAATCGCAAAAGAAATCACGGTATCCAACACAGGCGGATTAACAACTTTTAAAACAATAGAAATAAAGAATATTCCACTCAAAGCAGGGAAACAAAGTATAAAGGTTTTGGCAGATACAGGTTATTTTAATTTTAATTACCTTCAATTTATTAGACAAATGTAATTGCAAATTAAATTATGAAGCGTAAAGGACGTTTACTCCTTGTGTTCAGTACTATAGCTATTTTGGTGATTCTATTCTCCCAATGTATGGATACCTCCAAAAATATGAAAGCAACAGAAACATCCATTGCAGGTGCAAAAACATGTGTCCAATGTCATAAAGATATTTCCAATTCTTATTTAAATGATGTTCATTATGCTGCTTCAAGCCCGGTAGAGAATAATAATCAGATCAAACTTGGTACTGATTACGTTTATGAGTATGATAAAAACTTAAAAGTTGCCATAGAAAAAAGAGATAGTGGTACCTATCAGGTTGTTTATTTTAATGGAAAAGAAGATCTGGCTAAAAGATTTGATATTGCTATTGGGGCAGGTAAAAATGCTTATACCTATGCCTCATGGAGAGGGAATATATTAAGACAACTTCCACTCTCTTTTTTTAATCAAATAAATGGATGGGCTAACAGTCCGGGTCTGCGAACAAGCAACCCGGATTTTGGAAGGATAATAGACTCACGATGCTTAGAATGTCATAGCTCCTTTATAGAAAGTAACAAGGCAAATAATGGCAGTTTAATTGTTTCGCACGAAATGTTGAAATCTTCTCTTGTTTATGGAATTGATTGTGAGCGCTGCCATGGGCCAGCAGGTAAACATGTTGAATTCCATTTAAAAAATCCTGATGAGAAGGAAGCTAAATTTATGGTGCTTTATAAAACACTTACAAGGAAACAAAGAGTTGATGCATGTGGCATTTGTCATTCCGGTAATGATGCAGAGTTACTGAAATCTACATTTTCTTTTAAGCCAGGAGAAGATATTAAACAATATTACGCGCATGTTTCATCGGCTCAGGAATCCCAACTCGATGTTCACGGCCAGCAAAACCAGATGCTTGAGGGGAGTAAATGTTTTACTAAAAGTAATTCGCTCGAATGTTCAACGTGCCATAGCCCGCATGATCAGAACAAAGGAAGCTTAACATTGTATTCAAAAAAATGTATAAGTTGTCATGCTACCATAAAGCATACACAAAAAACATTGGAAAACGCTATGGTAAAAACCAATTGTATTGATTGCCATATGCCTTTAAAACCTTCCAAGGCAATTAGCTTCCAACAGGCCGGCATGTCAGACGTAAGTCCGTATATGCTCAGGTCACACCGTATAGCAATATATTAAGTGTAAAAATTTTGTGTCACTGTTTGAATTATATTGTTAAATTTGTTTTAAGCAGACATTAAATTCATGGATTACAGGCTCTTATCTGATGACGAATTAATTGTTCTTTTCAAAGGAAGTTGCCAGCATGCGTTTAAGGAGATGTATTTGCGGTACTGGCAAAAGGTATATCAGGTTGCCTATAAGAAAGTACACCATAAAGAGCTTGCCGAAGAGTTAACCCAAAATCTCTTTGTGGAACTATGGAGACGAAGAGAAACAGTAACAATAAATTCATTAGGGGCTTATCTTTTCGGGAGTTTAAAATATTGTATAATCAATCACTACAAATCATTATTAGTTCAGGAAAACTATCACAATTACGTAAAGGCTTCTGCGAATTACGGAGTAGTAAACAATACCGACTATCTATTGATGCTTAATGAACTATCTGATGCACTGGCCAGAGGGATTGCTCTGCTTCCAAAAAAAACTGCCGAAGTGTTCAGAATGAGCCGAATTGAACACCGCTCGGTTAAGGATATATCTGAGCAGCTTCATATATCCGAAAAAGCAGTTGAATATCACATTACCCAATCGCTTAAATCAATTCGGTTTTACCTTAAAGAGTACCTGTTTCTATTGGTTGCTTTTATTATGTTTCTATAAGTTTCATTTTTTTTTAAAATTATTTTAGGGATAAGGGCTACTTAGCTTACATATAGTTTAAAAGCTATAAAAATGAGCAGAGAAGCATTTCATCTATTACTGGAAAGATACCTGCAGAACAGGTGTACAGATGAAGAAAAGGAAATTATCGAAAAATGGTATGGAATGCTTGATAAGCATGATATGGAAGATATTGCCCCAACCCAAATAAATGCATTGGAGCAGAAACTGTGGGACAGAATACATGAAAGTGCCATCACAGAAGATGAAACTCCTGTTCGTAAACTTAAACCTCAGCGCCAAACATCCAGAACTTTAATAACTGCTGTTGCTGCCGTAATTGCAGGCTTTGTAATTATTACCGCCTATGTATTCTTTAGAGTTGACAGTAAAAAACCTGAATTCATGGTTGCCTCAATTGCAAACAATATTAATTCTGTTTCAAATAATACTGCTATGCCCATGGTAGTAAATTTGGAAGACGGAAGTTCTGTTACCCTGCAACCAAAATCTTTATTGAAGTACCCTAAACATTTTTCCAAAACTGTTCGTGAAGTCACACTTGAGGGAGAAGGCTTTTTTGAGATCAGTAAAAACCCATCCAAACCATTCCTTGTATACAACAGCAATGTAATTACAAGAGTTGTAGGAACCAGCTTTATTGTAAAAACAAATAGTACAGCAAGCGAAACTGAAGTAACAGTTAAAACAGGAAAAGTAATTGTTTCTCCAAACTCCGGGACCCTTTCCTTTAAAATTGGTGACCTCTTAAAATCAGGTAAAGGGGTGATACTTACCCCAAATCAGAAAACTGTTTATAGTGCCTCCGAAAATACATTTGCAACCACACTTGTTGATAAACCTTTACCGATAGCAAAAAATAATAAGCAACCTATAAAAGAGAGCTATTCTTTCAATGACAGCCGTGTTGCCGATGTCCTAAATCAGCTTCAAAAATCATATGGGATTGAATTTGTTGTGGAAGACAAAGAATTGTACAACTATACATTTACGGGCGACCTCTCTGAACAAGATTTATACAGTCAGTTAGATTTTCTATGTGAATCAATTCAGGCAACCTATCAGGTAAAAGAGACTAAAATAATTATCAAAGAAAAAAATTAAAACCTAAAAATCAACCAGAACTAAAAACCTAACCAGCTTATGAAGAAAAGAGAATTTTACTAACCAAATGATAAAAAAAAACTGACAATGTTGCGGGACATTGCCAGTTAAAAATTCTGTACGAAAAGTTTCATATTAACGAACAAAACTCCTAAAGTTATGAAAAAAAAGCGATTTGTTGCTTTAATAAAAACAGCAATGAGGATATCTATAGCCCAAATATTTCTTGTAGTTCTATTCACATGTGGCGCAGCGGCAAAAAATGCTGGCGCTCAGGGAATATTGAATAAAGAAATTTCCATCAGCATTAATGATGCTAAGGTAACCGAGATATTAAATGAAATTCAAAACCAAACAAAAGTTAAATTTATTTATAGTCCATCGGTAATTAAGTCTGAGCGAAAAACATCAGCAAACTATACCAAAAAACGGCTTGGAGATATCCTTGACGAGACATTAAATCCACTAAGTATCTTCTATAAGGTAATTGATAACAGAATTATTCTGTACGATAAAGATATGTCTAAGAAGACTAATGAGCCAAATACCAATAAGCCCCCTGTTCCAGTCAAAGGTAAGGTAACTTCAACAAAAGGAGAAACATTACCCGGGGTAAGTGTAAAAGTAAAAGGTACTACAACAGCTACTATTACAGATATAAATGGAAATTTTGCCATTAGTGTGCCTGATGCTAATGCTGTTTTGGTTTTTTCTTATATCGGTTTTACGTCAAAAGAAGTTCCGGTTAATGGCCAGAGCACTTTAAATGTTCAGCTTATCGAAGAAGAAACTTCATTAGGTGAAGTTGTTGTTCTGGGATACTCAACACAAAAGAAAAAGGACCTTACCGGGGCCGTTTCTGTGGTGAATGTTGCCGACATGATTAAACAACCCAGCCCATCCATAAATAATCTGTTGCAAGGACAGGCCTCTGGGGTTACCATTTTGGGTTCCGGACAACCTGGAGAAGAGCCTCAGGTGCGTATCAGGGGAGTAAATACTTTTGGCAATAACAACCCACTTTACGTGGTTGATGGTGTTCCAACGCTCAATGTAGCCGATATTAATCCGAATGATATAGAATCGATGCAGGTGTTAAAAGATGCAGGATCAGCTTCAATATACGGATCACGTGCGGCAAATGGAGTTATTGTAATCAGTACTAAAAAAGGTAAGGATAAAGTAAAGGTACAATATGATGCTTATTATGGTACACAGCGACCTAAAACAGGAAACGTTTGGAATATTTTGTCGCCACAGGAGATGGCAAATCTGAAAAGACTTGCTGAAGCAAATACTGGAGAAACTGAATTTGATGATCCACTATATGGAAATGGTCCAACCTATGTATTGCCCGATTATATCTATCCACTAGGGGCTAAAGAGGGAGATCCATCTGTAAACCCATCCTTATATAATGTAAAACCGTTATTTACTTCTGATGAAGAGTATAATAACTTTTACAGAATTAATAGAGCAAACAAAGCAGGAACGAACTGGTATGATGAAATATTTAACCCGGCACCAATAACCAGTCAGAACATCTCTGTAAGTGGCGGTTCAGATCAGGGGAGTTATCTTTTCTCTGCAAATTATTTCAATCAGAAAGGAACATTGGATAGAACTTATCTAAAAAGATATACAGTGCGTTCTAATACTCAATATAACATTGGAAAATATGTCAGGGTTGGAGAGAACTTAGCTTATACCATTACAAATAATCCTAAAATAGACGGGCTTAGTGGTGACAATGCTATAGGGCATGCTTTTAGAGAGCAACCTATTATCCCTGTATATGATATTATGGGGAATTTCGCAGGTGGTTATGGTGGGAAATTAGGCGATGCCTATAATCCGGTAGCCATGCTGTATCGTACTAAAGATAATAAGGCAACAGACAACAGGTTATTTGGAAATATCTTTGCAGAAGCAGATATTTTGCCTTTTTTAACACTTAGAACTGCATTTGGTGCCGATTCATTTTCAGGTGCATCAAGATCATTTGTTTTTCCTCAATATGAAAATGCAGAGAATACAACTAGTAACAGTTATGCCGAATCTTCAAATACTGGATTAGAATACACCTGGACAAATACCTTATCATTTAACAAAACTTTTAACCTGCATAGTTTAAAGGTATTGGTAGGAACTGAGTACAACAAGAACCGGTATAGCACCATGAGTGGAAGTAACAAAGGTTATTTCTCATTTGATCCCGATTATACAAACCTTTCGAATGGTAGCGGCCCAATGGAAACTGTTAGTGAAAGAACTGCTGATGCTTTGTTCTCACTAATAGGGCGTGTTGATTATGCATTTAATGACAAATATCTTATCGGAGCTACTATCCGTAGAGATGGTTCATCTAAATTCCTGAAAAACACATATGGAGTTTTTCCTGCAGTAAGTGGTGCCTGGAGGATCTCAAAAGAAAGTTTTTTATCCGATGTGAAATGGATTACGGATCTAAAAATAAGAGGTGGCTGGGGTATTATGGGTAACCAGGTAAATGTTTCCGGTGCCAACTCCTTTACAACATTTGGCAGTTCAATTGGCCAGTCTTATTATGCAATAGGTGGCGGAAATGCTGTAGTTGCAGGATTCTTTCAAAACCAAACCGGAAATCCGGATGCAAAATGGGAGAAAAATGTAAACTCAAACTTTGGTTTTGATGCAACATTATTTGGTGGCGGTATAGAGATCTCTGCTGATTATTACCAGAAAAATGTTCGTGATCTTTTGTACAATCCAGAAATGATTGGAACTGTTGGTGCTGCTACTGTGCCATTTGTTAACATAGCTCAAATGAAAAATGATGGGTTCGATATTTCGTTAACAGGACATAAAGATGTAGGAAGCGATCTTAAACTTAATGCGACGGCTACAATTACCACCTACCGTAATGAGATAAAAAAAGTATCTGGAGATGTAGATTATTACGATGTAGATTCAAGAAGATTTGATGGTAGTCGTATTATTCGTAATGCTGTAGGACACTCGGTTAGTGAATTCTTTGGTTATAAAATAGCGGGATTCTGGAATTCAGACAATGAAATTGAAGCTGCAAATACAAAAGCTCAAGCTGTTACTGGTGATCCAAATACTGTTTATCAGGATGATGTTAAAGTCGGCAGGTTTAAATACGCAGATGTAAATGGCGACGGAATGATTACGGCCGATGACAGAACCTTTTTAGGTAATGCAAATCCGGATTTCAGTTACGGGCTTAATCTGGGTGCTAGTTTTAAAAACTTCGACTTTAGTGCTTTCTTTTATGGTGTTCAAGGCAATTCAATTTGGAATCAGGTAAAATGGTGGACAGATTTTGTGCCTTCTTTTGGCGGAGCAAAAAGCCACACAGCTCTTTATGACTCATGGACACCCTCGCATCAGAATGCAAAGGCACCAATACAGGAAACAACCCAATCTTTTAGCACAAACAGTGTCCCTAATTCTTATTTCGTAGAAAAAGGATCTTACCTGAGACTTAAAAACGTGCAAATTGGTTATACACTCGCTGCAAATAAGCTTCAAAAGCTGGGTGTTAACAGGCTAAGGGTTTATATCTCTGCGGCCAATTTGTTCACAGTAACAAAATATTCAGGAGTAGATCCGGAAGTTGGAACCTCAAGTGAAACAGGACAGCAAACAGCCTACGGGGTTGATGACGGTTCTTATCCAAGTCAACGGACTTTTTTACTGGGTTTAAATTTACAGTTTTAATTACCTAACGGTTTAAGGAAATGAAAAGATCAACATATATATTACTAGCTGTGCTGTTATTTACAGGACAACTATTTTATTCTTGTAAAAAGGCTTTAATACAGCCACCTCTTGGCTCATTATCAGAAGAGCTTGTTGCTAACAAAAATGGTGTAAATGGACTGCTAATTGGCGCTTATGCCGCTTTAGATGGTATGCAAGGTGGCGATGTTGCATTGGGTGGGGGCGATGCCTGGCAAGCCTCTCCTACGAACTGGGTTTTTGGCTCTGTGGTAGGTGGTGACGCTTCTAAAGGAAGCGACGGTGCAGATCAGCCGGCTATTGATCCAATTGCCAATTTTTACTCAGGAGCAACCAATGCTTTTTATGATGGCAAATGGAAAGCACTATATGAAGGTGTTACACGTACAAATAATGTTTTAAAGCTGATGGCAAAAGCTACAGATCTGAGCGAAGCAGAGCGTAAAAGTATTGGCGCCCAGGCACGTTTTTTACGTGGTCACTATTATTTCGAATTAAAAAAGATGTGGAATATGGTTCCCTGGATTGATGAAACCACAACTAACTTTAATCAACCTAACAATGTGGATATATGGCCGCAAATTACTGATGATCTGAAGTATGCTTATGAAAATTTACTTCCAGCTCAATCTGAAATAGGGAGGGCAAATAAATGGGCAGCGGGTGCATATCTTGCCAAGGCTTACTTGTACCAGTATAAATATGACCTGGCCAAACCAGTATTTGATGCGGTTATTACACAAGGTCAAACCAGCTCAGGCCTAAAATATGATCTGAATAAAAATTTTGAAGACAACTGGTTGCCAAGCAGAGAAAATAATCCGGAAGCAGTTTTTGTGATCCAAATGGCTGCAAACGCAGATCCAACAGGACCTTCAAATGCCAACAATGGCGACATGCTTAATTTCCCTTATGGGGATGGAAGCCCTTTTAGCTGCTGCGGATTTTTCCAGCCTTCAATAGATTTGGTAAACCATTTTAGAACAAACCCCGCTACAGGATTACCATATTTAACAAACTTTAATAGTTTCCCTGTAAAAACAGATATGGGAGTAGAGGCTGGCCAAAATTTCACGCCAGATGAAGGAACACTTGATCCACGTTTGGATTGGACTGCCGGTCGTCGCGGCATACCTTATCACGACTGGGGAATTTACCCTGGTAAACCATGGGCAAGAGATCAAAGTTATGGCGGTCCATATGGACCAAAAAAGAACGTTTATTGGAGTGAAAATGCAGATAGCGATGGAGACCAGGGCACCTGGGCACCGGGAACGGCTGTTAACTATTCAATTATCCGTTTTGCGGATGTACTTTTAATGGCTGCCGAATGTGAGGCACAAATTGGAAGTTTAGGTAAAGCTCAGGAATACGTAAACAGGGTTAGGGCAAGAGCCGCGGATCATGAAAGCTGGCTTTTTAAATATAAAGATGATGAAGACCCTTCTGCCGGATTCTCTGATGAACCGGCAGCCAATTACAAAATCAATGAATATCCGGCAGGAAACTTCACAAGTCAAGGTAAAGACTATGCCTTAAGAGCGATCTATTATGAAAGGAAAATAGAGCTGGCAATGGAAGGTCACCGATTCTTTGATTTGGTGCGATGGGGTATAGCCGATCAGGAATTAAATGCCTATTTTAGCTATCAGGGAAAAATTACGTCTGACGTGAGGAACGGTAAGTTTGTTAAGGGCAAGAATAATTATTACCCAATACCACAGCGCCAGATAGACTTAAGCCAATCTAATGGTGCGCCGGTTTTAAAACAGAACCCAGGATATAATTAATCTGAACATAACCTAAAACAATGAACCAACCACAACGTTTTTTATCACTCGATGTATTTCGGGGTATGACAGTCTGTTTCATGATTATCGTGAACACACCCGGTAGCGGAGCAGAACCTTTTGCCATGCTGAACCACGCCGCTTGGCACGGTTTTACACCAACCGATCTGGTATTCCCATCGTTCTTATTTGCTGTAGGAAATGCCATGAGTTTCTCTATGAAAAAATTTGCCCAGATGGAGAACTCAGCAGTGCTTGCAAAAATATTTAAGCGTACACTGCTTATATTTCTTATAGGATATCTAATGTATTGGTTTCCTTTTTTTAGTTACAACGAAGGTGGAGGCATTAGTTTCTCGCCCATAGCAAATACGCGAATTTTAGGTGTTTTGCAGCGAATAGCGCTTTGTTATGGTATTGCATCGTTGCTAATCCATTACCTGAGCACCAGAAGCGTAATCATTATCAGCTTATTGTTTTTGATTGGCTATTGGGTGGCCTTATTGTTATTTGGGGATGCGGCGGATCCGTTTAGTATGACGGGAAATGCTGGCCAATATCTTGATCTATATGTGCTGGGAGATAAGCATATGTACCATGGCGAAGGTATAGCTTTTGATCCTGAAGGGATATTGAGCACCATACCTTCTTGTGTGAACGTGATTATCGGATATTTTGCTGGTAAATTCATACAGGAAAAAGGAAAAGGATTTGAAACAATTTCGAAACTATTACTTGCCGGTGGCCTGTTGATATTAATAGCAATATGCCTGAATCCGGTATTTCCTATAAACAAAAAGCTATGGACAAGTTCTTTTGTATTGGTTACCTGTGGCTTGGATCTGGTAATTATCGGCGCGCTGATTTATGTTATAGAAGTAAAATCCTATACGAAATGGACAGGTTTCTTTACGGTTTTTGGGAAAAACCCGTTATTCATTTACATAGTTTCAGAGGTGTTGTTAACCATCATAGGGGTGATCATTCCTGGTTTAGATTTCAGGGGATGGGTTAGCACAAGGTTTTTTCAGGTTATCGCACCTGGTCCTGTTGGTTCATTGCTTTTTGCAATTTGTTTTATGCTCACCTGCTGGCTGGTAGGCTATATACTCGATAAAAGGAAAATATACATACGCGTTTAGTTATCAAACAAAATGAAGAAATTCTGTATTCTAATTGCACTACTTTTTAGTGGTTTAATAAATGCTTATGCACAATCGGCATCGCCGTTTAAGATTAGTGACCTCCACATTACAAGGGAGGTCTTGAACAATATTGATGATAAAACCTTATCAGTACTAACAATTACTAATAATGGCAAACAAACATTACCTGCCGGAGGCTGGAGCATTTATTTTAACTCCAGACCTATGCAAGTTACCGGTATCGACAGTCTTAGTGCCGGAATAAAACATATAAATGGAGACTTATTTCGTTTGTATCCCTTAAAAGGTTTTGCGGCTTTAAAATCTGGTGCATCAAAAAAGATCAAAGTGCTTTCAACGGAGGTAAAAAATATTACTGACCTCTCATCAGGTTTTTATCTGGTGTGGGACAAAACCCCTTCTAAAGGATATAATATCAAGCATACAGATATAAATCCGACTCAGCAGGTTGAAAAAGTAGAGGCTGAGGTGGCGGCTCAAGTATTTAGCCGGAACAAATCTATACAGGATATTCCTCTAGATAAACTGCCCAAAGTTTTTCCAACTCCTGTATCTTATAAAGAACAAGAGGGGGCATTTAAATTGACCCCAGAAGTTTCGATAATAACTGAAATTGAGTTTGATAATGAGGCCAATCTATTTGCCGATGAATTATCGGCTATACTCGGTAAAAGACCTTCTTTTGTTCAGTCGCCTGTTAAAAACATTATTGTAATTAAAAAAGGAAACATAAGCGGTAGTGAGTCCTATAGACTAAGCGTTACACCAGAAAGTATAGTTGTTACAGCTGCCGAACCGGCAGGCGCATTTTATGGTATACAATCTTTAAAGACTTTATTCCCTTCCACATCTTGGGGAGCTATCCAAAAGGAAATTGCAGTACCTGCAGTCGAAATTGAGGACGCTCCCCGGTTTGGATTCAGGGGATTCATGATGGACGTAGGACGAAATTTTCAAGCTAAAAAGGAGGTGCTGAAAGTTTTGGACGTGATGGCACTTTATAAAATGAACGTGCTTCACTTCCATTTAAATGATGATGAAGGATGGCGATTGGAGATTCAAGGCTTGCCTGAACTTACAACAATTGGCTCGCAACGTGGTCATACGATTGATGACAGTAAGAATATTCTCCCATCGTACGGATCTGGATCTGAAATAGGTGTGAATTCCGGAAGCGGATTTTATACACGCTCCGATTTTATTGAAATCCTTAAATATGCTACTGCAAGGCATATCCGCGTGATACCTGAGATTGAAACCCCCGGCCATGCAAGAGCCGCCATTAAGTCTATGGATGCCAGGTACGAAAGATTAATGAAAGCAGGTAAAAAGGAAGAAGCCGGACAGTATCTGTTGCGAGATTTGAATGATAAATCAATATATGAATCGGTTCAGGGATGGAATGATAATGTAATTAATGTGGCGCTACCATCAGCGTACAACTTTCTTGAAAAAGTGGTCGATGAAATACGCATTATGTACACAGAAGCCAATGCTCCACTGGCAACAATACATTTTGGTGGTGATGAAGTCCCGGCTGGAGTATGGGAAAAATCTCCTGCTGTTGCAAACTTGTTAAAAACCGATACTTCAATTAAAGGGGTAGATGAAATGTGGCATTACTATTTCAGCAAAGTCAATAATATGCTTAAGGCAAAGCAGTTGTATTTGTCGGGCTGGGAAGAAATAGGACTACGAAAAGCACTGGTAAATGGAGAAAAGAAGATGGTGCTTGATGATCGTTTTGCTAATGAGAATTTCCACGCCGATGTATGGAATAACTTAAGTGGTAATGAGGATCTTGCCTATAAATTAGCCAATGAAGGATATAAAGTTGTACTAACGTGTGTTACAAACCTTTATCTGGATCTGGCAACCAACAAAAGTTTTAACGAAACCGGCCAGTATTGGGGTGGTTATGTTGATGTAGAGAAACCTTATTATTTTGTTCCTTATGAACTGTTTAAAAATTTGAAGGAAGATGAAAGTGGTAACCCTATTGATAAAAAGAAATTAGAGGGGAAAACTACGCTTACTGAATTTGGAAAATCAAACATTGTGGGCATACAATCGCCTTTGTGGAGTGAAATCATTAAAACCCCTGAAAGATTTGAGTATATGCTTTTGCCAAAGTTATTTGGTGTAGCTGAAAGAGCTTGGGCAAAAAATCCCGAATGGGCAATTGAAAAAGATACCTTAAAAAGTAAAGTATTGTATAATAAGGACTGGTCTGAATTTGTGAATATTATTGGCAAAAGAGAAATACCAAGGTTAAATCATTATTCAGGTGGTTATAATTACCGTATTCCAACCCCTGGGGTATCAATAGAAAGCGGGCGGGTGAGTGCAAATTTACAATTGCCAGGGTTTGTAATTCGGTATACTACAGATGGAACAGAGCCAACAATAAATAGTACTATCTACAAATCAGCTATTGATACAAAAGGAATAATACAATTAAAAGTGTTTAATAGCGAAGGCAAATTCGGCCGTTCGGTTAAAGTGCAAAATTAATAGGAAAGACAAGACAGTACAGGTTGCTTGTTAATGATTATAATTAGATATTTATTCAAGTTATGAGATTTTTCAAAAGGCAGAATAACTATTCTGCCTTTTGAAAAATTCATTTTTTTGAAACCAAATATAAAATCTAATTATGTTACAGCACATAGCATTCTGGCTTTGGGATTTTTTAGGCCATCTGCATCCTTTGGCAGTCCATTTTCCTGTGGCGCTGCTTTTATTTGCTGCTATACTGGAGCTATTCACTTTAAAAAACTTTAATTCAAAACTACGTTCAGGTATTGATGCCCTCCTTATTGCGGGATCACTTGGCGCTATAATATCTGCAGCTTTGGGGTGGTTACTGTATCAGGATGGTGATTATAGCGGCGATGTTTTAACGTTGCACCAATGGATAGGATTTGCAACTGCAGCGCTTGGTGTTTTAACGCTTTTTTTTCTTTATCAAATCCGCAAAAAAGATAAGTTTAAGCAAGTTAAAGTTTATCGGGGTTTATTATTTTCGACAGCAATTGGTGTTTCTGTAGCCGGCCACTTTGGAGCTAATTTAACGCATGGAAGCGATTTCCTGTCCAGCACATTGCCATGGAGCAAGGATTATGAAACAAAGGGCTCAGATAATTTTAGGCTTGTTGCATTAAAGGGTGATACAGCTAAGCTTACAAAAAAGCAGGAAGTAGAATTAAACACTGAGGTAAGAGCTATACTTGCACATAATTGTTATAAGTGCCATGGCTCAGACAAAGTAAAAGGAGATTTGAGGCTTGATGGGAAACACGTAGCTTTTAAAGGTGGCGAGAATGGGCCTGTTATTGTGCCTGGTAATCCTCAGGAAAGTGAAATATTTAAGCGTATTTCTTTACCTGCAGATCATAAAGATGTAATGCCTTCTAAAGGGAAAAAGCTGGCTGAAAAGGATATTGAAATAGTCCGTTTTTGGATAGAAAAAGGAGCCCCATGGCCAGATGATGGCACAAAGCAAAACGTTTTTAGAGTAGCAAAACTTGAACCGCGTAATCCTGTTCTTCCTGCTCCCTCAAATAATTTATCTAATCCTGTTGATTTATGGACTAACCAGTATTTTGCTAAAAATAAGATTAAATGGCCCTCATTAGTTGATGACCGTACTTATTTAAGGAGGATTTATCTTGATATCATTGGTCTATTACCTGGCCCGGCCGATTTGGAATCATTTTCAAAAGATGCAAGACCAGATAAAAGAGCCTTGTGGGTTAAAAAATTACTGAGTCTTGATAACGATTATGCTTTGCATTGGCTAAGTTTCTGGAATGATGCTTTAAGAAACGATTATTCAGGAACCGGATATATTACAGGAGGTCGTTTCAACATTACTGATTGGTTGTTCAAATCATTAAAAACGAATAAACCTTATGATCAGTTTGTAAAAGAATTAATTAGCCCTTCCGAAGAGTCAAAAGGGTTTATAGAAGGTATAAAATGGCGTGGAGTTGTCAATGCCAGTCAAAGAACAGAAATGCAGGCGGCTCAAAATGTTTCGCAGGTATTTTTAGGTCTTAATCTGAAATGCGCTTCTTGTCACAATAGTTTTATCAGCGATTTAAAGCTGGATGATGCCTATGCTTTCGCAAATATTTTTGCAGATACAACGCTGGAAATTAATCGTTGTGATAAACCAACCGGAAAATATGTAGATGCAAGGATGCTTTGGAAAGAACTTGGTACTATAGACAACAAAGCCCCCGTTAAGGAGAAAAGGAAACAGCTAGCCGAAAATTTAATTAAACCTGAAGACGGACGACTTTATCGTACTATCGTAAACCGGATTTGGTCGCAACTTATGGGACGTGGTTTGGTTGAACCAGTTGATGTTATGGACAATGAGCCATGGAGTCAGGATTTACTAGATTGGATGGCATTTAATTTTGTTGCCAGCAAGGCTGATTTAAAAGAGCTGATTTATCAGATTACCACATCCAATACTTATCAACTGCCGTCAGTAGGCTTTAAAGAGGTAGCTCAGGTTAGTAACCCGAATTATAAGTTTAAAGGAATGGTACGTAAAAGAATGTCGGCCGAGCAGTTTACTGATGCTGTAAGCAGTGTTATAACTCCTGTTTTTGTTGATTCAAACATCAAATATAACCCTCAAATTAGACCATCCTTTATTCGGGCTTCTTTGGTGGCCAACAATAGTTTCCTTACGGCCTTAGGCAGACCAAACAGAGAAACAGTAGCTACCAGCCGAGATTCACAAGCCAATTTGCTGCAAGCCCTTGAACTTACCAATGGCTGGAGGTTTAATTCTGTGCTTAAAATTGGTGCCGAGCATTGGAAAGCAAATTACAAAAATACCGATTTGCTTATTAAAGATATTTACTTAAAAACTTTAGGTAGGGAGCCGGTTGAGAAGGAAATTAAAATAGCCAAACAGGCTCTTGGCAAATCTCCTGGTGTTGATGCTATTCAGGATTTATTCTGGGCGATGGTACTGCTGCCCGAATTTCAAATAATCTATTAACCCGAATTATGCTTAAATTAATTATAATCTTAAAAAGATGAATTGGAATAGACGAGATTTTTTGAAGAATACAAGCGCAGCAACTTTAGCTGCTATGGCTGCTGGCATTCCTCTTACCAATTTGCTGTCCTCATGCAATTCAAAAAGTAACCATGCAACTGCAGATACTGTTATTTTATTATGGATGGCAGGAGGGATGGCTCACACCGATACTTTTGATCCAAAGAAATATACGCCCTTTTCCAAAGGCATGCAGGCTAATAGTGTATTGAGCACCTTTAAATCTGTACCTACCATTTTAGATGGGATTAATTTTTCTGAAGGATTGCAATCTATTGGAAATGTAATGGATAAAGGAACATTGATCCGATCGTATGTAGCTGCAGATATGGGACATATATTACATTCGCGCCATCAATATCATTGGCATACCTGCTATAAACCCCCGCAATCCGTTTCGGCCCCTCATCTTGGGTCTTGGATCGCAAAAGAGTTAGGCCCATTAAATCCGGTAATTCCTGCTTTTATAGATATAGGACAACGGTTTACCCTTGGTGAGGCAGAAGAACTGAAAGCTTTTCATACTGCGGGGTTTTTAGGTAATGAATTTGGTCCGTTTCTAATACCCGACCCTTCTGCCGGATTAGAAAGTGTGCAGCCACCAGTTGGCATGTCCTCAAGCAGATTTGAAAAACGAAACAAACTGTATTATGATCTCATCAGTAAAAGTCCAATGGGTGAATATGGCAGTGATTATCAAAAGGAATCCTTAAAAAGATCCATGGAGCAAGCGTATATCCTCTTAAAATCTCCCGAGGCCAAAGCTTTTGACCTGAGCCAGGAGCCCAAAGAAATATATGATATCTACAATACAGGAAAGTTTGGACTAGGCTGCCTTATGGCTCGTCGACTTACAGAGCAAGGTGCCCGTTTTATTAGTGTAACTACCGAATATGAGCCATTTAAAGGCTGGGATACCCACGACAATGGTTATACTCGCCTGATAGATATGAAGAAGCAAATAGACGGCCCTGTAGCGCAGTTAATTAAAGATTTAGAGAAGAGCGGACGATTAGATAGAACCCTGGTTATTTTAGCAAGCGAATTTAGCAGAGACATGATGGTTGAAGGGCGTCCTGATGCAAAAGTACAGGAGCAGGTAGAGCAGCCTGATATTATACAGGATATAAAAAACTACGGTATGCACCGTCATTTTACAGATGGCTGTTCAATGCTAATGTTTGGTGGAGGTATAAAAAAGGGAAGCGTATATGGCAAAACAGCAGACGAAAGACCATGTAAAACGATAGAAAATCCTATAGTTATAGATCAAATCCATCAAAGCATTTATCATGCGCTTGGCATTGCTCCAGATACTAATTATTTAGTCGAAAAAAGGCCGTTTTATACTACGCCCGACGGGTTAGGTAAGCCCGTAATGGATCTGTTTTCCTGAAATTCATCGGTTCAGAAGTTAACCGAATAAAAAACGCCCTGTTTGTTTATTGCAAACAGGGCGTTTTTCTATTATTTTGTTAAAATGAAAAGTCGTCGTTTTGAACCCTTGTTCCAGCACCTTCGTGGTTCTCAGAGTATTCATAACGTTTTTCTACCACTTCCTGATGACTTTTAATATAATCAACAGTTTCATTTAATCCTTCAGCAAATTTCTCGAAATCCTCTTTGTATAAAAAGATTTTGTGTTTTACAAAAACACCATCTTCCAGTCTTTTTTTACTTTCGGTTAAGGTTAAGTAGTAATCTCCTGATCTTGTTGCTTTTACGTCGAAAAAATAAGTTCTTTTACCAGCTCTTACTTTCTTTGAAAAAACCTCTTCTCTCTCTTTGTTGTCAAATTCTCCCATGGTTGCTATAGCTCTTGGTTTTGGTTCGGGTAAATATAAAGGAATAATTACTAAAGTTCAAAATAGAAATTACACAGATTGACTTTCTTCTTCAAGTAATTGGTTCTGATACATTTCTGCATATGCGCCACCTTTTTGCAATAACTCGTTATGAGTACCCTGCTCAATGATTTGACCATCATCAAGAACCAGAATTTTATCAGCATTTTTTATAGTAGAAATCCGGTGAGCAATAAGAATACTTGTCTTGTCATTCATTATTCTACCTAAATTATTCAGGATCTCTTCTTCGGTTCTTGTATCGACAGCCGAAAGGCAGTCGTCAAATATGAGGATCTTCGGTTCTTTGATCAGTGCACGGGCTATGGAAACGCGTTGTTTCTGTCCGCCAGACAAGGTGATTCCTCTTTCACCAAGCATAGTCTCAAATTTAAGCTCAAAATCGATAATGTTGTGATAAACGGCAGCATTCTTTGCAGCTGTTTCAACTTCTTGGTCATTAACCGTATCAAGACCAAAAGCGATGTTATTTTTAATTGTATCAGAAAATAAAAACACTTCCTGAGGTACAAAACCTATCTGGTTGCGATAATCTTGCAAATTAAGGTCTTTTAAGCCCTTGTCGTCAATTATTATCTTACCGCCGTCCACATCATACATCCGCATCAATAAATTAGCCAGCGTTGATTTTCCAGAGCCTGTTCGGCCAATAATTGCTACGAACTGTCCTTGTTCAATTTCAAAGCTTACATTTTTTAAGGCTTCTATGCCGGTATCTGGATAAGTGAAACTTACATTCTCAAATCTGATATTTCCATTTATTACTCTTTTTTCCTGCGTATTAGAATTAATATCGGGCTTAAGCTGTAAAAATTCATTAATTCTTTTTTGCGATGCGGAAGCCCTCTGGATAAGAGTAGTTACCCAGCCAAGCATGGAAACAGGGAAGGTTAACTGGTTAACATATACAATAAACTCTGCAATGTTTCCTGCAGTTATGGAACCATTGATCACTTGCTTTCCGCCAACATAAATAGTAAGGATAGTACTTAAACCCACAAGCAGAAGCATGGTAGGATAAAATAGCGCCTGCACTTTAACAAGGCTCATCGCGCTGTTCTTATAACCTTCACTTTCGGCCGCAAACACTTTTTTTGTATGTGTTTCACGAACATATGATTTTATGACCCTTATACCCGAAAATCTTTCCTGTACAAAACTAGATAGATTGGAAAGCTGCTCCTGAATGAGTTCACTTTTCCGATTGATCATTGTATTCACAAAATAAATTATGATAACCAATGCCGGCAGTGGCAACAAACAAAAGATAGCCAGTGTGGCGTTAACAGAGAACATGGCATAAATGACCAGCAAAAAGAGAACACCCGTATTTATGGCGTACATAATTGCCGGCCCAACATACATCCTTACTCTGTTTACATCTTCAGTAGCCCGGTTCATCAGGTCGCCTGTATTGTTTCTGCGATAAAAACCCAGACTTAGTTCCTGATAGTGTGCATAAATCTCGTTTTTCATATCATATTCAATGTGCCTGGACATGAGTATGATCGTTTGGCGCATAAAAAATAGAAACAGTCCCCTTAGCAGGTAAAGCACCAAAACAAGTGCGCCAAAGTACAGCAAACTATAAGAGAAAATATCGTAAATAACCTCTCGGCGCTCAAATCCGTAAAACAAACCATAAATCTGGATGTTCTCCGTAATTAAATTGAACGCATGGCCAATAACCTGAGCCGGGATTACACCAAAAATATTTGATATAATCACGAAGAAAACTCCTGGAATAATCCACCATTTATATTTATAAAAGTACTTGTTTAAAAACCGGAGGTGTTTCATGAGGAGGTAAAGTTAGCCAAATGAAGATAAATTTTTTAAAGACTTTAGTTAAAACAATGTAAATAATGTTTTTTTGACTAGTTTTGCGGCTTATCTGATAAACAAAATTATATGTCTGGTAATAGTTCTATCGTAAATTCAGTTTTAGATCAAATTGGTGCCTCTGGGCATAAAAAGGTTGTTTATTGTAATGATCCCGATACCGGTTTAAAAGCGATTATTGCTATTCATGATACTACATTGGGCCCTGCAATAGGAGGTACAAGAATGTGGAATTATGCTACCGAAGCTGAAGCACTTGAAGATGTGCTCAGATTATCAAGGGCAATGACATATAAAGCGGCTATCACCGGCCTTAATTTAGGGGGTGGTAATGCTGTAATCATTGGTGATTCTTATAAAGGAAAATCAGAAGCCATGATGCGCAGCTATGGCCGATTCATCAAAAATCTAAACGGAGAATTTATTACTGCTGAAGATGTTGGTACCAATACAAGAGATATGGAATATATCCAAATGGAAACCAAACATGTTACAGGAGTTCCTGAGTCATTAGGAGGAGCAGGTAATCCGGCACCAACTACAGCAAAAGGGGTTTTCCTGGGTATTAAAGCCTGTGTTAAAGAGGTTTTTGGTACTGATATGCTTGCTGGTCGTTCAGTTGTGGTACAAGGTATAGGTAACGTTGGAGAGCACTTGGTTGAGTTACTAAGAGCAGAAAATGTAGAGGTTTACATTAGTGATATTAATGAAGATCGTTTGCAACATGTAGCACGTACCTATAAGGCCAAACCAATTTCTGCAGATAAAATTTTTGGATTAAATGCCGATATTTATGCTCCATGTGCGCTTGGGGCTACGGTAAATTCTAAAACCATTGAAAAAATGAAGTTTGCTATTATTGCGGGTTCTGCTAACAACCAATTAGCTGATGAACAATTGCATGGTAAGCTTCTGTTAGATAAAGGAATTTTATTTGCTCCTGATTATCTGATCAATGCCGGTGGTTTAATCAGTTGTTACTCTGAGCTTACAGGATATGGTAAAAAACGTACAATGCAGCTTACAGAGAACATTTACAATGCTACACGCGATGTAATTAAAATGTCTAAAAAGGATAATATTCCAACAATATGGGCAGCTAACCGCATTGCAGAACAAAGAATAATAGATATAAAGAAAATAAAATCATCATTTTAATAAACAGGTAATTTACCACTCGTTCTTACATTCATGTTAAACAGAAGGCACTTAAGAATTAAAGCTTTGCAAAATATATTTGCTTGGCACATGACAGACAAAAGAGATTTAGCTTCAGCAAAGAAGGCTCTTATGCACAGTATTGATAATGTATATGAAATGTACATATGGATGCTTTCACTTTTAGTAGAGGTTACGGAATATACCGGTGTTGATGCAACAGAACGTGCTAACAAGCACCTGCCTACTGCAGAAGATCTTAATCCGAACTTAAAATTGCAAAACAATAAATTTGCAGTTACTTTAAAGAACAATCCGGACTTCGTTGCTGCTGTAAATAAATACAAAATCAACTGGATGGCGGATCCTGAATTTGTAAAAGCAATTTTTAACTCTTTGAAAGTTACTCCGGAATACACTGCTTATTTAGCAGATGAAGTAAATGATCTGGAAGAATCTAAAACCATTATCAAATACATTTTTAGAAAAATTATTCTTAAAAGCCACAATATTATACAGGCATTTGAAGATAAATTTATCAATTGGTCTGTTGACAAAGAGGTAATGCAGGGAATGGTTGCTAAAACCATCAAAAATTTTACATCAGAAGACGCATTTGCAAACAAACTTACGCCGATCAGTCAGGATTGGGACGAGGATAGCAAATTTGTTGAAGATTTATTTATCTATACCCTTAGGAATGATAAAGATTATCAGGCGCTTATTGCAGAACGTACAAAAAACTGGGAGTCTGAGCGTATTGCCTTAATGGATACAATATTGATGAAGATGGCAATTTGTGAACTGCTAAATTTCCCGTCAATACCTGTTAAGGTAACTATAAATGAATATCTGGATTTATCAAAAGATTACAGTACACCGAAAAGTAATTCATTTATTAACGGTATCTTGGATAAAATTATGGGCGATCTTAAAAGAACCAACAGTATTAAGAAAATTGGTCGCGGACTTATAGAAGAATAAAAATTTATGAAGAAAATTTTGTTACTGGCAGCAGTTGCGTTAACGTTAGCATCGTGCCAATCAAAAACTGACAAAAATGTTGATGCAGCTTCAACTGTTACAGACACTGCTGCAATTACAGCAAGCGCCGACTCTGCTAAAGCGGAGGCAATCCGTCATACCGACGGACCAGTATTAACTTTTGAAACTAATAATTATTACTTCGGTAAAATAGAGAAAGGTGAAAAAGTCTCTTATAGTTTCAAATTCCGGAATACGGGCAAAATGCCGTTAATAATTACAGATGCTATTGCAACTTGTGGCTGTACCGTTCCTGAAATACCAAAGGCGCCAATTAAACCGGGACAAGCCGGAGAGCTTAACGTTGTATTTAACAGTGCAGGTAAAACAGGCAGACAAGATAAAATAGTTTCAGTTAAATCTAACGCACTAAATAGTGCAATTGAACTACACTTAACAGGAGAAATTAAAGAATAATTAATTTATATAACAATAGTATGATATCAACAATAATATTGCAGGCAGCTGGTGGTAGTAGCATGTTAAGTACTTTAGTACCAATGGTATTAATCATGGTAGTATTTTATTTTTTCATGATCAGACCACAAGTTAAAAAAGCCAAAGACCATAAAAAATTGGTTGAAGATTTGAAAAAAGGAGATAAAATAGTTACTACTGCTGGTATACATGGTAGAATTGTAGACATGAACGATACTACCTTCCTTATCGAAGTTGAAGGTGGTACAAAAATCCGTTTTGATAAAACTGCAATCTCTTTAGACGCAACAAAAGCAGCGGCTCCTAAAGCTGCAGAAGCTCCAAAGGCATAATTTGATGGTCATCATCCTGATTTATTCAGGATCTCGCACCTGTATAATGGCTTTACTCTTGAGTGGTCCTGAAATAAATTCAGAGTTACGAGGAGTATAAAATAAAAGGTCTGTACCAACAAGGTGCAGACCTTTTATTATGCATGTGGTCTTACTAATAGATTATTCGTATTTTTACAGCGATGCCCTTTATAAAACTCACAAAAATAGAGCGGAAGCGATTCCTCGTTTTAGTCACCTGTTTGCTTCTTGCAGTAGCAGCGTGGTTGTTAATGGCGTTAAATAATAAGTACGTTTATACTGCTAAAACCGTATTGGTTTATAAGAATTTCCCTCAAAAACGTGCCTTTCATGCACTTCAGTCAGATACTGTTGATTTGCAGGTTGAGGGAACAGGCTGGCAATTATTATTTGCACGCTTAAGGGTTAAACCCCAGTCAATAGCCATCAATCTGGAAAAATTAAATAATCGCAATTTCATTCTTTTTTCTGAGCAATTGTTTAATGTCAACAGGCAGCTGGAAACTTCGCAAAAGATAATTTCCGTAAAACCGGATACACTTTATTTTGACTTTTCTGAAAGAACCGTTAAAAGAGTGCCAGTAAAATTGGTGTCTAATTTTAGTTTTGCAAAGCAATACGGTATTTCAGAAGATATTGAGATCATCCCTAAATATGTGACATTATCCGGACCGGAAGAAGAGCTTAAAAAAATTAAAGATTGGCCAACCGATTCTTTAAAGTTTACAGATGCTCAAAATACAACTGTTTCAAGAATTGCTATGACGCAGAATAAGATGAAGAATGTAAGTATTTTTCCCACAAGTGCAGAGGTAAAGGTACCTATTGATGAGTTCACAGAAAAAACAATTGATCTGTCGCTGAGAATCATAAATAATAAAGATTATTACAACATTAAACTATACCCGAAGAAGGTTAAAATCACTTTTTTGGTCGCTTTGTCAAAATACCAGCAGATCAATGAGAACTTTATAGATGCTGTTGTAGATTTGGATGAATGGAGAGATTTAAAACACAATCAGCTAAGAGTTAAAATAACCCGCTTTCCGGATT